>NZ_JACSMY010000010.1:1453-3033 GCF_018618875.1 Exiguobacterium sp. s46 | reverse complement strand
AGACGTGTGTTCTTAGAATACCAACGCTAGATCAAGGTATGAAGGGCGTACGGTGGATGCCTTGGCACTAGGAGCCGATGAAGGACGCGACGAACAGCGATATGCTTCGGGGAGCAGTAAGTATGCTTTGATCCGAAGATTTCCGAATGGGGGAACCCACCATCTGTAATGGGATGGGACATGTTACGTGAATACATAGCGTAGCGTGAGGCAGACCCGGGGAACTGAAACATCTAAGTACCCGGAGGAAGAGAAAGCAAATGCGATTCCCTGAGTAGCGGCGAGCGAAACGGGAACAGCCCAAACCGGAGAGCATGCTCTTCGGGGTTGTAGGACACTCTATACGGAGTCAAAAAGGAAGACAGTAGGTGAAGGACCTGGAAAGGTCGGCCGAAGAAGGTGACAGCCCTGTAGCTGAAACTGTTTTCCCTCCAGAGTGGATCCTGAGTACGGCGGGACACGTGAAACCCCGTCGGAATCCGGGAGGACCATCTCCCAAGGCTAAATACTCCCTAGTGACCGATAGTGAACCAGTACCGTGAGGGAAAGGTGAAAAGCACCCCGGAAGGGGAGTGAAATAGATCCTGAAACCGTATGCCTACAAGTAGTCAGAGCCCGTTAACGGGTGATGGCGTGCCTTTTGTAGAATGAACCGGCGAGTTACGATAACGCGCGAGGTTAAGCCGATGAGGCGGAGCCGTAGCGAAAGCGAGTCTGAACAGGGCGTTCAGTGCGTTGTCGTAGACCCGAAACCAGGTGATCTACCCATGTCCAGGATGAAGGTCAGGTAACACTGACTGGAGGTCCGAACCCACGCACGTTGAAAAGTGCGGGGATGAGGTGTGGGTAGCGGTGAAATGCCAATCGAACCTGGAGATAGCTGGTTCTCCCCGAAATAGCTTTAGGGCTAGCCTCGAGGTTGAGAGTTCTGGAGGTAGAGCACTGATTGGACTAGGGGCCCCCACAGGGTTACCGAATTCAGTTAAACTCCGAATGCCAGCAACTTATACTCGGGAGTCAGACTGCGAGTGATAAGATCCGTAGTCAAGAGGGAAACAGCCCAGACCGCCAGCTAAGGTCCCAAAGTGTATGTTAAGTGGAAAAGGATGTGGCGCTGCCTAGACAGCTAGGATGTTGGCTTAGAAGCAGCCACCATTCAAAGAGTGCGTAATAGCTCACTAGTCGAGTGGCGCCGCGCCGAAAATGTAACGGGGCTAAACATACCACCGAAGCTGCGGATTCCGTAAGGAATGGTAGGGGAGCGTTCCAAACCGCTGTGAAGCTGTACCGGAAGGAGCAGTGGAGCGTTTGGAAGTGAGAATGCCGGTGTGAGTAGCGAAAAGAGGGGTGAGAATCCCCTCCGTCGAAAGCCCAAGGTTTCCTGAGGAAGGCTCGTCCGCTCAGGGTTAGTCTGGACCTAAGCCGAGGCCGAAAGGCGTAGGCGATGGATAACAGGTTGATATTCCTGTACCGCCGATCCACCGTTTGAACAATGGGGGGACGCAGGAGGATAGTGACGCATGCGGATGGAAGTGCATGTGCAAGTTTCAAGACCGTCTGATTGGCAAATCCGTCAGGCA
>NZ_JACSMY010000010.1:0-1353 GCF_018618875.1 Exiguobacterium sp. s46 | reverse complement strand
GCGGAGTCCCGTAGGGACGTAGGTCACGATTTCACACTGCCAAGAAAAGCCTCTAGTGAGGGGGAAGGCGCCAGTACCGTAAACCGACACAGGTAGGCGAGATGAGAATTCTAAGACGCGCGGGATAACTCTCGTTAAGGAACTCGGCAAAATGGTCCCGTAACTTCGGGAGAAGGGACGCTCTACATGAGTAGAGCCGCAGTGAATAGGCCCAAACGACTGTTTAGCAAAAACACAGGTCTCTGCTAAATCGCAAGATGACGTATAGGGGCTGACGCCTGCCCGGTGCTGGAAGGTTAAGGGGATGGGTTAGCGCAAGCGAAGCTTTGAACCGAAGCCCCAGTAAACGGCGGCCGTAACTATAACGGTCCTAAGGTAGCGAAATTCCTTGTCGGGTAAGTTCCGACCCGCACGAAAGGCGTAACGATTTGGGCACTGTCTCAACGAGAGACCCGGTGAAATCATAGTACCTGTGAAGATGCAGGTTACCCGCGACAGGACGGAAAGACCCCATGGAGCTTTACTACAGCCTGATATTGAGGCTTTGTGCATGATGTACAGGATAGGCGGGAGACGTCGAGCCCGGAGCGCCAGCTTCGGAGGAGTCACCCTTGGGATACCGCCCTTCATGCATAGAGTCTCTAACTCGCAGCCGTGATCCGGCTGGAGGACCGTGTCAGGCGGGTAGTTTGACTGGGGCGGTCGCCTCCTAAACAGTAACGGAGGCGCCCAAAGGTTCCCTCAGAATGGTTGGAAATCATTCGTAGAGCGCAAAGGCAGAAGGGAGCTTGACTGCGAGACCTACAAGTCGAGCAGGGACGAAAGTCGGGCTTAGTGATCCGGTGGTTCCGCATGGAAGGGCCATCGCTCAACGGATAAAAGCTACCCTGGGGATAACAGGCTGATCTCCCCCAAGAGTCCACATCGACGGGGAGGTTTGGCACCTCGATGTCGGCTCATCGCATCCTGGGGCTGGAGTAGGTCCCAAGGGTTGGGCTGTTCGCCCATTAAAGCGGTACGCGAGCTGGGTTCAGAACGTCGTGAGACAGTTCGGTCCCTATCCGTCGTGGGCGCAGGAAATTTGAGGAGAGCTGTCCTTAGTACGAGAGGACCGGGATGGACGCACCGCTGGTGTACCAGTTGTTCCGCCAGGAGCATCGCTGGGTAGCTACGTGCGGACGGGATAAATGCTGAAAGCATCTAAGCATGAAGCCCCCTCCAAGATGAGATTTCCCTTTGAGTAATCAAGAAAGACCCCTCAGAGACGATGAGGTAGATAGGTCACGGGTGGAAGCATGGCGACATGTGGAGCTGAGTGATACTAATCGGTCGAGGCCTTGTTCTAGCAGATGC
>NZ_JACSMY010000009.1:0-12553 GCF_018618875.1 Exiguobacterium sp. s46 | reverse complement strand
TAAAAGAATCAAATGATAAAAGCTCTTTTGTGTATCGCCTAAATGAAGAATACTTTCTTTTCTAAATCTCAACAGTTTGTTTTTATATGACGAATTGTAATATTAAGTGCAACACCTAGCTGAAAACACAAAAAAACCCATAACGGCCTCGTGTAGAATAGAGTTACCACACAAAATTCAACGGAGGATTCGTTATGAGCTATGTTCATCTTACCACATCAGAAAGAGTCAAAATAGAGACGTATCTCGAGTTGGGTTTCTCTGTCCGAAAGATTGCTGGACGCCTGGGGCGTCAACCTTCTACGATTTCACGAGAATTGAAACGAAATCCTTACTATGATGCTTCCTGTGCTGACCAGCGTTATGTGGAACGCAAAAAGAAGTGCGGTGCACGGACGAAGTTTACGCTCGAAAAAGGAGTCCGTATCCTCGAAAAGTTACGCGAGACATGGTCCCCTGAACAGATTGCCGGACGATTATTCCAAGAAGAAGGACTCTCGTTCAAGACCATTTATCGCTGGATCTATACGGGCCTCGTCGAGGCCGATTCTGGACTCCTTCGACAAAAGGGAAAGCGTCAGAAACCACGTGAGACGCGTGGACGCTTTAACGTCGGACTGCCAATCAGTAAACGTCCGTCTGACGTCAAAGGGCGCCAAACGTTCGGACATTGGGAGCTTGATACTGTTGTCTCGGGTAGAGGGAAATCCAAAGCCTGTGTCGCAACGTTCGTCGAGCGAAAGAGCCGTTTTTATCTCGCTGTACCGATGGAAGATCGGTCCGCTCAATCGATAGAGTCTGCGATTCAAGCATTGCATCTTTACTTCCCGTTGGGAACGTTCCAAACTGCGACGACAGATCGTGGAAAAGAGTTTAGCTGTCATGAACGAATTCGTGACACGTTAGGCGTACCGATGTATTTTGCGGATCCGTATTCTTCTTGGCAGCGTGGGAGTAACGAGAACGCCAATGGTCTTCTCCGTGAATTTTTCCCGAAGGGGACAGATTTCGGAAAGGTCAGTCGTTCTGAACTCGCTCAAGCGCTCGCCTGGATCAATGGGAGACCGCGAAAATGTCTCAACTGGAAAACTGCATACGAGGTCTTCACGGAAGAAGTGTTGCACTTAATTTGACAAACCGTCTTTTCTATTAATGCTGGGAGTTCTGGGAGTTGTACTAGCAGGGTGTAGTTCAGGCAACAATGCAGTTGATGAAGGCCCCAACAAAAAGGAGCTTGTTGCAGCAGTGGGAGAAAATGAGAAGCAAGAAGGGGAGAATACTGAAGAAATGGCTGGGAAAACAGCTGCCCAATATTATTATACTGCAAATGAAGGTGGAAGCATTTCCAAAATTGACGCCGCAACCAACACAATTATAAATACGATTGAGCTGGAAGGTTCTGTTCATAATGTCCAAGTATCTCCAGATGGAAAAATCATTGGTGCAACCCTTGTACCGGAAACAGGCGGCCATGACGAAGAGGATGAAAGCCATGAAGAAGAGGGCGGCCACGGAGAGGGGAATAGTGGAAAAGCGCTTTTCTTTGATGTGGAAAGTGATGAACTAATCAAGGAAGTTGAAGTAGGAAATCACCCTGCCCACATCGTATTTACTGAGAACGGGAACTTTGCGGTCGTGACGAATAATGAGGATAACAATATTTCTGTCATAGATATGGCAAGCTACGAGGTTGTCAATACGGTAGAGACAGGAATAGGCCCTCATGGATTCAGGATTTCAGCCGATAGCCAGAAGGCTTATATTGCGAACATGGGAGAAGACACAGTCAGTGTGGTGAACCTAGAAACGATGAAGGAAGAAAAACGGATCAAAGTCGGTGCAGTTCCCGTTACTGCAGGTGTCACATCGGATGGAAAAACCCTTGTGGCCACTTTAAATGCTGAAAATGCGTTGGCTGTAGTGGACCTTGAGACTGAAAAGGTTGAAAAAATCGAAGTTGGCGTGGGTCCGGCACAGGTTTATGTTGATGTAAATGATGAATTTGCCTATGTGGCAAACCAGGGTACAAAAGACGCTCCATCTAACTCCGTCACAGTGATTGAACTTGCCTTAAGGAAAGCAACTGCTGAAATTATAACCGGAAAAGGGGCGCACGGAGTCGTAACCAGTCCGGACAATAAGAAAGTATATGTAACCAATATGTTTGAAGATACAGTGTCAATCATCGACAAAGGGCAAAACAAGGTAATCGAAACGATCGAAGTGAAAGGTGTTCCAAATGGTATCAGCATAACAGAATAACGCCAAGCCCCGCTGCCCACATTGATATGCTCCCCAATAGGTAGACAGATGAAATAACAAATCTGTTTATTCTATTGGGGAGTGTTTTTTATGGCGAGAAGTCGGCATACGATCGAACAAAAATTGAGTGCGCTGCGCATGATGGAAGAAGAAACATATACTTGGAAAGAAATCATGGAGGCTCATGGCGTCTCTAGGAACACCCTCCAGGTGTGGAAAGTGAAATTCGATACCGGTGGGATCGATGCGTTGAAGGAATCGAAGGCATGGAAATCTTACACCAAGGAACTGAAAATCGCGGCCGTCCGCGACTATCTCGATGGGTTCACTAGAATGGAGGTACTCTCCAAGTATCAGATCAGTGATTGGTCTGTTCTTCGTAAATGGATTAAGAAGTATACTAGTCATAGCGAGTTAACAGATTCGAGAAAAGGGATGGATCGAGCTATGACAAAAGGAAGAAAAACTACATTCGAAGAGCGCCTTGAGATCGTGAAATATTGTTTGGAGAATGGACGCAACTACCAGCAGACCGCGGAACAATTTCAGGTGTCCTATGCCCAGGTCTATGGCTGGATCAAAAAGTATGACACGGGCGGGGCAGAGGCGCTCGTGGACCGCCGTGGGCGTACGAAGCCAGAGGACGAACTAAGCGAAGAAGAGAAGCTTAAGCGCCGTATCCAGCAAATGGAGCTTGAGAATGAACTTCTTCGTGCGGACATGTTGATTTGATCTTGTAATTGAGTGAGTGCAATTTCATGTGACGACACCTTTCGCTCATACTCCTCTTGGAGTCGTTCAGCTTCTGCAATTACGCTTTGTTCAAGGTCATGAATGGTATTTTTATATCGCGCGTTGATTCGCTCATGTTCTTTTTGTTGCGTTTCTAGTCGAGTGGCTCGTTCATTGAACAGGGCAAGCACTTGATTCAGTGCTGCTTCGAGTGATTCGTTCTCCTTGACGACTAAGGGGTCCGGTGACTGTTTATCGGCCAATGATATTAATTGCTCGAATAATTGGTTGGTTGATATTTGACGTTGCTCCATTAAACGCTGAATATGTTCTTTCACTTCTTGTGACACGCGGAATGACGTCACCTTGGTCTCGTTTGATTCCAATTCTAATCCCTCATTTGGTTATTATTTTGTATACAGCATATGTAGTTCCTATATTTAAATCATTTAAATACAAGTTGTTATAAAAAAAATCACTCATAAACTGGCACTTTGTGGTGTAGGAAGGTATACATTTCGACGTCGAAATGTATACCTTCCTACACTTTTTACTTATGAGAATGTCTCAATAGTAAGCTAGTAGTCGAATCATCTATTTAATCCTAGCGACTAAGCAACAAAACGCTTAAGACAATTCCTACTTTGTTTTATTACATCATATAAGAGATGACAGTAGTTAACAATTTAAAGCTGTATGAGTTCAAAATAAATACGACCCAACTAAGTACGAATCGAATTAGTGTTTTGAGAGAAACAATAAGCTTAAAGAAACATACAAAATGGACACGAATATATAGATTGACAAATAACGTTTACAGTTGTAAATTTAAATCGATTACAAACGTAAACGAAAAGAGAGGAGAAAAAATGCTTTCGAAATTTCAATTATCTGATTTGCAAATGGTTAATCACTCTACGCAGCCTGTAGTCTTAAAGTTCACCGCCGATTGGTGCCCGGGATGCCGTCAGCTCGCACTACTATTTGAAAGCGTTGCTGAAGGATATCCAGATGCGTTTTCTAGACAAGAATATAGCCAATGAAGACTGAATAGCGAACCCAAAAACATAATGGTTGACAGTCGACGTTTACGATTGTAAACTGAAAACAAATAAAACGTTTACGATTGTAAACTTAAAATTGGAGGTTAGACAAATGGCTGAACATGTCGAAAAACAAATCACGGATTCAGAATGGGAAGTCATGCGTGTCGTTTGGGCCCAAAAGCACGTGACCAGTAAAGAAATCATCGAGGTATTGGAAAAGAAGATGAGCTGGAAGCCTGCGACGACGAAGACATTCATTGGAAGGCTCGTGAAAAAAGGGATGCTCTCAACCGAGGCCGAGGGGAAGAAATTCATCTACTCCGCGAACGTCGTTGAAGGTGACGTCATCAGAGAGACGTTACACGATCTACTCGATCATATCTGTGAAAGGGATGTCGGTAACACAATCGGAACGATGATCACACAGGCGACACTGAGTGTACAGGATATCGAGAATCTCAAAAAAATCCTTGAGATGAAGGAAAGTGAAGCGGTGGAGGACATTCCATGCACCTGTACCCCGGGTCAATGCAGATGTCAGGACCATTCCTGTGGATCCAGACATTGAGTTTGAAATGATGTCAAGAAGGTAGTGAATAGGAGGAGATTCAAGATGAAAAAAACGATTTTAACGATTAAAGGTATGTCATGCGCTCATTGTGTCAACAAAGTCGAGTCAGCACTTGAAGGTCTGAATGGGGTTGAAAGTGCGAAAGTCAACTTAAAGAAAGGCATTGCAAAAGTGAAGTACGATGAAACACGACTAGATGTGAATGAATTTAAAGAAGTTGTGGGCGAGGTTGGTTACGAAGTCGAATCAGCCCAATAATAATGGAGGTAAGACGATATGGAGAGTAAGACATTTGCCGTGGAAGGGATGACCTGTGCGTCCTGCGTTCAGACAGTTGAAAAAGCAACAAAAAAATTGCCTGGCGTAGTGACCTCCAACGTCAACCTAGCGACTGGGAAATTGAGCATTCATTACGATGAGACGAAAATCTCGCCGCTGGATATTCAGACGACCGTCGAGAAGGCTGGCTACAAGGCCTCAACCGAGACCGAGCAAAGATCATTTGTCATCACAGGGATGACTTGTGCCTCGTGTGTGCAGACGATTGAGAAGGCCACGAGGAAAATGGTGGGTGTGACTGAGTCGAATGTGAACTTGGCGACAGAAAAATTAGTTATTCGATATGATCCTCAGCTGGTGACTGTATCAGATGTCATCCGAGTGGTGGCAAACGCCGGATATGAGGCAAGAGAAGATCAAGAATCAGCGGATAGTCAAGATACAGAGAAAGAAAAGAAACTGAAAAAAATTCAATCGATGTGGAACCGATTTGTAGGGTCGGCGATTTTCACGATTCCATTACTCTATGTGGCGATGGGGCATATGATCGGCCTACCCCTACCGATGGCATTGCATCCAACGATGAACCCAGAATTGTTCGCTGTCTTGCAGCTCATGATGACCATCCCAGTGATGTTGTTCGGATGGAAATTCTTCTCCGTCGGATTTAAGACATTGTTCCGAGGGCATCCGAATATGGATTCACTTGTCGCCCTAGGGACGAGCGCAGCCTTCTTCTATAGCGTCGGTGCCACCATGGCTATCCTCTCAGGTTATGAGGGATACGTGAATAGCCTCTACTATGAGACAGCCGCAGTCATTCTCACGCTGATCACATTAGGTAAATATCTTGAAGTCCGGTCGATGGGTAAAACATCCGAAGCGATTGAAAAATTGATGGGACTGGCACCTAAGACGGCAAAGGTCGTCCGCAACGGACAAGAGTTAGAAGTATCAATCGACGAAGTCATCGTCGGCGACACGATTATCGTAAAGCCTGGTGAGAAGATTCCGGTGGATGGCGTGGTTCTATCAGGTAATACGTCTGTAGACGAATCCATGCTGACCGGTGAAAGTATCCCTGTTGAAAAAAATGTGGGTGCTCAAGTCATCGGTGCCAGCATCAACAAGAACGGGATCATCCAATACCGAGCCACGAAAGTCGGTAAGGATACGGCGCTATCTCAAATCATCAAATTGGTCGAGGATGCACAGGGCTCTCGAGCTCCTATCGCAAAACTGGCCGATATCATCTCCGGATACTTTGTACCGATTGTCATCGTCGTCGCGATCCTTTCAGGAATTGCATGGTATTTAGGCGGTCAGACCGGCCTCTTCGCCTTGACGATCACGATTTCAGTACTGGTCATCGCCTGCCCTTGTGCACTAGGTTTGGCCACACCAACAGCAATCATGGTGGGTACGGGCAAAGGTGCTGAGAATGGTGTGTTGATCAAGAGTGGCGGCGCCTTGGAGACGACCCATAAAGTCCAGACGATCGTGTTCGACAAGACAGGGACGATCACTGAAGGAAAACCGAAAGTGACAGATATCGTGACAGTGAATGGACATCAAGAAGATGAGTTGTTACGCTTGACCGCTTGCGCTGAAAAAGGGTCTGAACATCCATTGGGCGAAGCAATCGTAAGAGCGGCAGAGGACAGAATGATGCGTGTCATGGATATCGATCGTTTTGAAGCCATCCCAGGGCACGGGATCGAAGTCCTGATCGACGGAAAAGTCTTGCTTGCCGGAAACAGAAAATTGATGAAAGACCGCGGCATCTCACTGGATGTCCTTGAAGGCGCTTCAGACAAACTCGCACACCAAGGCAAGACGCCGATGTATATCGCGATTGACCAACAAATCGCAGGGATCATCGCTGTCGCAGACACCGTCAAAGAAAACAGTCGTAAAGCCATTCAGAAACTTCAACGAATGGGTATCGAAGTAGCCATGATCACCGGAGACAACAAAGGTACGGCCATGGCGATTGCGAGACAGGTCGGGATCGATCGGGTACTGAGTGAAGTGTTACCTGAAGATAAAGCGAACGAAGTGAAGAAGTTACAGGCCGAAGGGAAGAAGGTCGCAATGGTCGGTGATGGAATCAATGACGCACCAGCCTTGGCCCAAGCAGACATCGGAATCGCGATCGGTTCGGGTACTGACGTTGCGATCGAATCTGCAGACATCGTCTTGATGCGAAGCGATTTGATGGATGTACCTACAGCTGTCGAATTGAGCAAGTCAACCATCCGCAACATCAAACAGAACCTGTTTTGGGCATTTGCCTATAATGTCATGGGTATCCCGTTTGCGATGGGGATTGTTTATCTACTCGGCGGGCCCTTGTTGAACCCGATACTTGCCGGAGCGGCCATGAGTTTAAGCTCAGTCTCGGTCCTGGTGAACGCACTCCGTTTAAAACGATTCAAGCCTTCGATGATCAAATAAAAGGAGGGAGTGGGATGGATACAGCCCTACAGCTCGAGCTTTACACGCGTCCGACGTGTTCAGATTGTCAGGATGCCAAAAAATATTTAAAAACAACCTCAGTCCTTTATGTGAACAAAGATGTGGGTGCGAACCTTGACCTTGAACAAGAAATGGTAGCGATATCAGGGAATCGAATCGTACCACTGTTTGTCTTCTACAAAAAAGGGATGCTCAGAAAAAGAAGAGTAGTGAAGTACTTTGTTGGCTTCGAGAACAACAAAGAAGAGATTCTAACATTGCTACGATAAGCAACGATAGCTCACTCTCAGAACCTGTTGAAAGCGTGTCGCGCAATGAGGGACACGAACATAAGGTGGCGAGGGTGTAAAAAAATCGATACTTTTACACCCTACCCATGTATGGTAATTAAATAATCAGGAGGAACATATAATGAAAAAATCAACATTTCAGGTAGCGGGTATGTCTTGTGGATCTTGTATCAATAAGATTGAAGGACACGTTGGAAAGTTAGCGGGTATTGAATCAGTGAAGGTCAATCTTTCGGCGGGAGAGGTGGACGTGACGTTCGATGAAAGCCAACTCACACTTTCTGAGATTGAAACCGCAATTCAAGAGACTGGCTACGAGGTAACGGAGGCGACCGTTAAAATCGGTTGTTCTTGCTGCAAGTAATGGAGGTCGAGTGACGGTGCGATCAAGGACTACACAAAGGAGTGTTAAACGTGAAAGACCATGGACATCATCATATGAAGAACTTGACGGGAAATGAAGTGTCTGTAGAAGCTAAATATGAATTCGGGAAAATCAGTATCGAGTTAAAGGATCAACATCAGCAAGCCCCGGAACTCGAAGTCAGCCATGAAAAGGAATTCCATTTGATTCTCGTGAACGAAGACCTAACTGAGTACCGACACCTCCATCCGTTTAAAAAGGGTGAGGGTCGATTCGAGCACCCCGTCCAACTTGAGGCAGGGGCGTATAAACTCTTCGTGGATATTCAGCCTAAGGGACTGGCATATCAAGTGAAGCCGGTTCACTTACAGATTGATCATCAGTCCTCTTCCTCTATCGAATCGTCACTTAAAGTGGATGAGCGTCTGACGAAGACGATTGAAGGTCATACCGTCGAGCTGTCGATTGACTCTTTAAAAGCGCATGTCCCGACTGTCTTCAGCTATGACACCAAAGAAAGTAACCCGGAGCCATACCTTGGAGCACTTGGTCATGTCGTCATCTTGGATGAAGCCGGAGAACAGTTTATCCATGTGCATCCTTCTTCTCATGATACGACGGAATTTGAGACGGTCTTCCATAAACCTGGCCTATACAAGGTCTGGGCCGAATTCCAGTTCCATGGGACTGTGCACACCTATCCTTTCGTCATTCGTGTCTCAGATTGACCATGAGCGACCCATGGTTCCTCGTTGGGTCGCTTTCCTGTAATCGTTGTAAGCATAATTTTCGAAGGAGAGGACTCAGATGATAGAAAGTGAGCGGCTGGACACTCATGGTGATCGAAAAACCAAGATGAAATTCATCCTTCTACTCGCGTTACCAGCGGTTGCCGAGAATTTTTTCCAAACGTTGCTCGGATTTGTCGATACGCTGTTCGTCTCAAGAATCGGCCTAGCAGAAGTGTCAGCGGTAGGAGTGACGAATGCCATCCTCGCCATCTACTTTGCTGTCTTTATGGCAATCGGTGTGGCAGTAAACGTTTATGTCGCCAATAACTTAGGCGCAGAACGAATCGAGCGCGCGAGACATATCGCGCAGCAGGCCATCGTCCTATCTGTCGTGGTCGGGGTGACCTTTGGGGTCGTGACGCTATTTTTCGCTGAGCCTCTCCTGCGGTTGATGGGGGTGGAGAATGACGTTTTAGAAGCTGGTAGCACCTACTTCAAAATTGTCGGGATCCCATCGATCGTGATGGCATTGATGTTTGTGCTCAGTAGTATCTTACGAGGTGCGGGAGATACAAAATCACCGATGAAGGTGAGCATCGTCATCAATGTCGTCAATATTGTGCTCGACTATATGTTGATTTTCGGTTTTTGGATCATCCCCGAACTTGGTCTCGTCGGAGCGGCACTCGCTACCGTCATCGCCCGGCTCGTCGGGACGCTCTTATTGATGAACTATATTCGTAAGACGGAAGTGATCGCCTTCAGGAAAGATTTCTGGAGACCGGATCTCGAACACCAGTTGGAGCTCATGAACCTTGGAAGCCCGGCGGCTATCGAGCGATTGATCATGAGAGCCGGACAGATCGTGTATTTCGGATTCATCGTGGTACTCGGGACGAACACCTTCGCCGCGCATCAAATTGCAGGGAATCTAGAGGTGTTCTCTTATATGTTGGCATATGGTTTCGCGACAGCAGCAACCATTCTCGTCGGTCGCAACGTCGGAGCGGGAGACCACGAGACCGCCAAAGAATATGCCAGATTGAGCACGTTCATGGCGATGGGCTTCATGTCCTTATTCGGGGTCGTCTTATTCTTCTTCGGAGGATGGGCAGGTTCACTTTTCACCGACGATCCCCAAGTCATCAAAGACATCGATGTCGCGTTAAAAATAGCAGCGGTCTTCCAGCCTTTCCTAGCAGTCGTCCTTGTATTGACCGGTGGATTCCAAGGAGCGAACAATACGAAGTTTCCAATGTATCTGACCACGATCGGTATGTGGGTGATCCGGACTGGGGCAGTATATGTATTGGCGATTCAGATGCAGATGGGCATTGCAGGAGTGTGGATCGCCATCGGTCTAGACATCATCTTTAAGGCGATCGTCCTTTGGATTCAATTCAGCCGAGGGCGTTGGATTGTAGCGGAATCCGAACCACAGAAACCCTGTCATCCCCAAACCAAGCATGAAGACGTGCGATGTATAAATAATTACTAACACTGGGCTAGAAATTGTAGGAAAGAGCAAAGTTGTTCTTTCCTTTTATCTTTTCTGAAAAAGTTATTAAAGGAGCCCGTCACGCCGACCTAAAGAAATCGAATCAGTGGTGAAAAACACACATATGTCATGCGGCCTATAGCTGCTCGATTATAAAAAATGGATATTTTTTTGTTCAGTATAGAAAAAACCTGGTCTTCGTCAAAAAGAACCAGGTAATTAAGAAAGTTATTGTTTATTCAAATCCATATTAGTTGTCAGTCGATGAATATGAACGGCTAGATAAGCTAGTTCCTCATTAGGAATTGTCACACCGTGCAACTGTTTAAGGTAGGCCCATACTTTGAATGAACCATTCATGGCCTTTGGGTAGATGTTCGCAATCTGTTCAAATAGTTGATCGGATTCTTCATTCAATATTTTTCCAGCATAAAAGCGTTCAGCGAAATATTTCACATGTGTGATGAATCATGAATAACGAATATCTTCTTCATCGGTTTCAATATTGTAAGCATTATGAAAACGTCCAATCATGAGAAGTTTATTCAATTTCTAAACGAGCGCCAAGAAGTAGTGGAAGCCCATCGTGTATCAGGAGAAGGATGTTACCATCTAAAAATAAAAGTGACATCTCAGGAAGAACTGAATCTCTTTCTAAATTCGATTCTTGAATACGGGAATTATACGCTTTACTTGTCTATCAACGAAATCAAGCGGCGTCTCTCGCCAATAAAAGACGTATAAAATATATCGCTAGCTGTACAAAAGTTGATAGAGACAGTTAAACACCTTAGAAAAATCATTTAATTCTATGAAAAAGCTCAAATTCTTGTGAACTGCCCCATAAAAATTGGACATAAAAAAATCTAACTTTGGGCTAACCTAAATTTTTGAGACAATATAAAAACACCTTCGCAGTGGTCCACTTTAAAAAAGTGCTGGCATCGGAGGTGTTTTTGCGTGGGCAAAAACGTATATTCAAGTGAAGTGAAGTGAAGTGAAGTGGGCAGTGGTGAGAGACAAACTAAGTTGTGAGTTGACGACTAGAGAGATTATGGAGAAACACGGAATCAAAAATGAATCCCAGATTCACACATGGATGAGATGGTATCGGTCCAATGAAATCTATCGATTCGGCCAACCGATCGGGAAGCAGTACACCTACGGACTCGGTCCTGATTCCGCCAGCGAGGATGACAAGAAAGAGCGTCAACTATCCCACCTGAAGACGGAGAACGAAATCTTAAAAAAATTCATGGAGATCGAAAGAGAGTTGAGAAAGAAGTAGTCCTAAAGGTTGTAGAGCTCCTGAGGAGCAAATATACAGTCACGACAATCCTACGTGTGATAGACGTTCCGCGGGCAACCTATTACCGTTGGACCAGAGAACCGGTGAAGCACCCTTCGGTGCTAGAGCAAACAATCGTCGCAGTATGTAAGCTTACAAAGTATCGATATGGACATCGAAAGATAAAGGCCCTGTTAGAACAAACCTATGAATTGGCAGCAAACCGAAACACCGTACAGAGAATCATGAAGAAGCACCATCTTCAGTGTCGGATCAAACCCAAACGAAAATGGAAGTCTCGGGGTGAGAGTATCGTCATCGCCCCTGACCTTCTCAAGCGAGACTTCACTGCCAGTAGACCGAATAAGAAGTGGGTGACGGACATCACCTACATCCAATACGGGGGCACGACGAAGTACCTCTCCACGATCATCGACCTATTCAACAATGAGATTGTTGCCTATAAGCTATACGATCATCACCAGACGCCCCTCGTCATCGATACGTTAAGGATGGCGTTGGAGAGTCGGAACAATCCCGAAGGGGTTATCATCCATTCAGATCAAGGAAGTGTCTATACATCATATGCCTTTCAAGATTTCGTAAAGAGGAAGTATCTGACGAGCAGCATGTCTCGAAGAGGCAACTGTTGGGATAATGCGGTAATCGAATCGTTTCATTCGAACTTGAAGTCTGAGGTGTTCCAGTACGTCAAGTTCAACTCGTTAAGCGACTATGAAGTGCGTGAGCGGGTGAATAATTACTTAACTTACTACAACGAAGAACGTATCCAAGAAAAATTAGGCTACCTCACACCGATAAAATATGGTGTGGCGGTAGCCTAATCAAGGTATTTTTATTAGTGTCTCATATAGCTAGGTCAGTCTAATCTTTTCTATTTTTTTTTAGGTTACAAATAGTTCATTGGGTTGACACTATTCGCTGCAGAATAACTGCTGTATTTATAACTGTTTTTATGAATCTCAAAGTGTAAATGATTTCCGAACGAGTTTC
>NZ_JACSMY010000008.1:8031-14214 GCF_018618875.1 Exiguobacterium sp. s46 | reverse complement strand
TTTCAAAGTTCGTCCGCGCCTGTTTTGGCGACTCAATTAGAATACCAAGTCTGAAACAAGAAGTCAACAACTTTTTTGAAATTGTTTTTTACTTGTTTGCCGTAAGCGCTCGTCCTCTTAAGGACATGAATTAATATATCACGATAATTAGACATGCGCAACTACTTTATTAAAATAACTTATAGTTTTTTTAGAGCATGTAAAAACCGCAGACAAGAATGGCTGCGGTTTACTTCATCATCAATGAGACGCGTCTTCTTTTTGCTTCGCTTATATAGAAGAAATACAGTGATTCCGCTAACTTCATTTGTGCTTCTAAATCACCGTAGTCATCATAGCTGATTTCTAAGAGATGACGCTTCATCAAATAATCTTCTTTTGCTTTTGCTAATTCTTCTAACAAACGCTGGTCGTACTCACTGCGAATCTTCTTTCGAAACCAACTCATAGTTCGCGACGTCCCTCCATTGCACGAGATAACGTCACTTCATCTGCGTATTCAAGATCTCCACCAACCGGAAGACCATGGGCAATTCGAGTGATCCGAATACCCGTCGGTTTTAAGAGACGCGATAGATACATCGCTGTCGCTTCTCCTTCGATATTCGGATTGGTTGCTAAGATGACTTCCGTAATCGCTTCGTCCGCTTGAAGACGTGTCAGTAGGCTAGATACATTGATATCCTCTGGACCGATTCCTTCCATTGGACTGATCGCTCCATGCAAGACATGATACAACCCTTGGTAATCTCGCATCTTTTCCATTGCAATGACATCCCTTGAATCTTGGACGACACAGACAATCGTACGGTTTCGGTGTTTATCTGTACATACATAACAAGGATCTTGATCCGTGATATTCCCGCAGACACTACAGTAGGCAATGTCGCGCTTCGCACTGACCAATGCTTTTCCGAACATCAAGACATCGTCCTCTTCCATATCAAGGACATGAAACGCTAGACGAACTGCTGTCTTCGGACCAATCCCCGGCAGTTTCGTAAAACTTTCGATCAAACGACTAATCGCTTCAGGATATTGCAAGTGGTTTCCTCCTACGAATTAAAACATTCCCGGCAGATTCATACCTTGTGTGAATTTCCCCATTTTACTTGCTACGAGTTCATCGACCTTCTTCAAAGCATCGTTCGTTGCAGCTAAGACGAGATCTTGAATCATTTCAACATCATCTGGATCAACGACTTCTTCTTTAATGATGACATCTACGATATTTTTATGACCATCAGCGACGACTGAGACCATTTCTCCTCCTGCTGTACCTGTCACTGTTAAGTCTTTTAGTTCTTCTTGTGCTTTCGCCATATCCTTTTGCATCTTCTGCATCTGTTTCATCATATTGTTCATGTTTCCCATTCCGCGCATCTGTATTCCTCCTCGAATTTAATCTTCGAACTCTACGATATCACCAAAACGACCAAGCGTCTCGGACAATAACTGATCGCTCTCCGATTCTTGTTTTGTTTCCTTCTCTTCTATACTACTACTATTTCGCTTAGCAACAAACTCTGCCTTCAGTTCATGCCAATCCTTTGAGAGAATCGCTAAAATTTCGCGTTTGACGCCACATACTTCATACAACGCTTCTTCAATCACGAAACGTGTTCGTTCATTCGTCATGACCTGCTCAAAGTGCCATCCTTTACCGTCATCGAATTCAATCAGCAACGTATCCGCTGAACAAAGAACCGGTTTACTCTCATGGAGTAACGAGTAGATGGGGCCATCTTCTTTTAAAATCCATTTTAAGATGTGATCCCAGCGTTCTTGAATCTCGCGCAACTGGGCTTTCTCTGCTCGTCCTAACATTTGACGAATCCGCTCTTTGGCGATTCGAACGGTTGGTCGTCCTTGTTTTCGCTTCGGCTGTGCTTGTGGTGCAGCCGCTTCTTGTGCTGGAACACCATTCGACTTCCATTGGTGCATCTGTTCTTTCATTTCGCGGACTTCCTGTTGCAACGATTGGACGATCTGTCCCGTTGTTCTCCCTTGTTCCGCAATTTGAATGAAGGCAATCTCAACGAGGACTCGCGGATGATTCGTCAACCGCATCTGTTGTTGGCAGTCATGTAACTGATCAATGATCGTAAAGCACGTCTCCGCTTCAATCGATTCAACGAATTGTTTGAACTCATCCGTCGGGCGTGCACGCTCTAGCAAATCGACAGCTGTAGGCGAGGCTTTCAACAACAACGTGTCTCGGTAAAAGAAGACGAGATCCTCAACGAAACGTTTTAGATCTTTCCCCGCTCGTTGCATCGTTTCAAGCGTCTGTAACAACTGATCGACTTGATGTTCATGTAAGGCACGGGCAATATTCAATAACGCTTCATCTTCTACTGCCCCTGTCACTTCAAGAACAGCTGCATCGTTTAGATCACCGTTCGAAAAAGCAACCGCTTGGTCGAGTAGACTCAGCGCATCACGCATACCACCATCTGCCG
Source organism: Exiguobacterium sp. s46 (assembly GCF_018618875.1). Lineage (NCBI taxonomy): Bacteria > Bacillati > Bacillota > Bacilli > Caryophanales > Exiguobacterium > Exiguobacterium sp. s46. The sequence continues at coordinate 11,752 of NZ_JACSMY010000008.1, read as the reverse complement.
CTCGAGCGATCAATCGTAATGCTGTATCCGAATACTCGATCGATTGATCGTTTAAGATATATTGCATCCGCTCTACGAGTTGATCGACTTCATGCCGCTTCACATCGAAACGTTGGCAACGCGAGATGATCGTCGCCGGGATTTTATGTGGTTCAGTCGTTGCTAAGATGAAGATGGCGTGCGCCGGCGGTTCTTCTAGTGTTTTGAGCAAGGCATTAAAGGCACCTGTCGACAACATATGCACTTCATCAATGATATAGACTTTATAGGCTGCTTCTGAAGGGGGATATTTGACTTTATCCCGGATTTCCCGAATCTCATCTACGCCGTTATTGGAAGCCGCATCGATTTCGAAGACGTCCGGGCTTGATCCTTCTGTAATCGCAAGACACGTCGGGCACGTATTACACGGTTCTTTGACCGGAGCATGCTCACAGTTGATCGCTTTAGCGATGATTTTGGCAAGACTCGTCTTTCCTGTTCCACGAGGACCCGAAAATAGATAGGCGTGGGACATCCGTCCCTCCATCAATGCATTTTGGATCGTACGGGTGATATGCGCTTGCCCAACGACTTCGTCGAATCGTTGCGGACGGTACACGCGGTATAGTGCTTGATAGGCCAAGTTTGCGCCTCCTCTTTTTAAGTTCCTCATTCTATTTTACCTAAAAAAGTCTACAACCGAAACCGGCTGTAGACTTGTCTTTAAAAATTAAACTGCCGCGCACCATATTCTGAAATATGTTCAACATGCGTTACTCACGCAGCCTGCTCAGTCCAAGCACCCCTACAACACACAGAGAGCACCACTTAAGGCTGCTTCCTTCCGGACCTGACCTGGTTCATGGGTATCTGTTGCGTAGGACTCAAACGTCAACGCTACTTACGTGAGGCAGACCACACCAATCATATCCCTCGACATGGAATTCAGTCTCGCTATAGCGGATTGCGAGTGACAGGGAACCGCTACATCCCCACCTAGCACGGCAAATGGTTTATCGATTTTTAGTGGCACCTTGTTTCAGTGCTTTTTCATTATACTGTTTCATCTGGTGTGATGCAACCCATTGCCCGCTTTCGTGCTTTCTTTTTCGCACGTAGTTCCCGAAAGAACGTCGTTAGCATCTCCCCACACTCTTTTTCTAATATACCGCTCGTCAGCTCTGAGACATGATTGAACCGATCGTCTTGCACCAGGTTCATCAGTGTTCCACAACATCCACCTTTCGGATCAACGGCACCAAAGATGACATGTTCGATTCGTGACAGCATGATGGCCCCTGCACACATCGGACACGGTTCGAGTGTCACGTATAACTCGCATCCTTCCAGTCGCCAATTACCGAGTTTTCGGCACGCTTCCTCAATCGCGATCAACTCGGCATGTGCCGTCGCTTGTTGATCCGTTTCCCGGTGATTGTAGCCCGTCGCGATGACTTCATCGTCTTTGACGATGACACATCCGATCGGAACTTCACCGATCGCTTCTGCCTTTTTCGCCTCTTCGATCGCAAGGCGCATATAGTGTTCCTGTCGTTCCATCGATGATACTCCTCACTCTAAAAAAATTCTCCTTTTGAAACTTCAGCAAGTCGTACTTCTTTGTGCTAAAATATAAATTGCACTTTGCTGAACGGAGGGTCATTGTATATGTTCATAACGGTTGAAGGACCGATTGGTGTAGGCAAAACATCACTTGCGAACGCCATCAGTCACCATTTCTCTTTTTCTATGTTACGCGAAATCGTCGAAGAAAATCCCTTTCTTGGAAAGTTCTATGAAGATATCGAAGAATGGAGCTTCCAGACGGAAATGTTCTTCTTGTGCAATCGCTTCAAACAACTCGATGATATCGAACGTCATTACCTCAGTAAACAACGCTCTGTCGTTGCTGATTACCATATCTTTAAGAACTTGATTTTTGCACACCGCTCTCTGAAGGTAGAGCATCTTGAGAAGTACGAACAAATCTATTCGATCCTGACGACAGACATGCCGAAACCGGATGCTGTCATCTACTTGAACGCAAGCATCGACACCTTGATGAAACGTGTTGCGCTGCGCGGACGAGAAATCGAAGAAAACATGTCACGTGCCTATCTCGAACAATTAGCCGAGGATTACGAGACATTCGTCACGGAATACCAAGCCAAACATCCGGAAGTCAAAATCATCCGTTTCGACGGGGATGCACTCGACTTCGTCAAGCGGCCGGAAGATCTCGAGTACGTCTTGACGACGATCCGGAACGAATTATATGAAGGAGCGAACCACGCATGAACTTGAAGCTACGCGAACAATACAACATCCCGGCAGATGCCGTCATTACGATCGGCGGTATGGTCGGGATCGGTAAATCAACGATCACAAACGGATTAGCAGATGCCCTTGGTTTCCGGACGTCACTCGAAAAAGTCGATACGAACCCTTACTTGGATAAATTCTATCATGATTTCGAGCGTTGGAGCTTCCACCTCCAAATCTATTTCCTCGCTGAACGCTTCAAGGAGCAAAAGCGGATTTTCCAATACGGTGGTGGTTTCATCCAAGATCGTTCGATCTATGAAGACACAGGGATCTTTGCTAAGATGCATTTCGAAAAAGGAACGATGTCTCCAACAGATTACGAGACATATTCAAGTTTGTTTGACGCAATGGTCATGACACCATTCTTCCCGCATCCGGATCTTTTGATCTATCTTGAAGGTTCGTTCGAACAAGTACTAGAACGAATTCGTCTTCGCGGACGTGAGATGGAGCAACAGACACCAATCGAATATTGGGAAGAGATGTACGAGCGCTATACGAACTGGATCAATAACTTCACGATCTGCCCGGTACTTCGTTTGTCGATCGACGAATACGACTTACTGAACGAGCCAGAATCCATCGACCGGATTCTCGCGAAGATTGAAAAGCAGCTTGAAGTTGCTCGTATTGCAAATACACGCTAACTGATCAGATCTGCCTCTTAGGCGGATCTTTTTTTGCGCAAAAAAAGGAGATGCGTTTCGCATCTCCTACTCTTTATCCAATCACTTGATTGATTTGTTCCATATGGTGTAGATCATGTTGAGCCATTGCTCCGAGGAACTGACCGATCGTTAATTCTTTGCCTTTAATGACGGCCTTGTCCTGCAGACGTTCTTCCGGAATCAATTCGACTGCACGGCGCAACAAGTCACGGCTGACTAAAAACTCATCAATCGTCAAGATCCGTTGCTGCTCACGGCTCATTTTCGCCGCTTCTTCATTGACGGCTTGGCTATCTGGTGCGACACGGAATGGTTCACCCGCGAGCAAGTACGGGATGCGCTCTGCGACCATGAAGCGATCCCATGGTGATAAGTGACCGATGATCTCAGCAATCGTCCATTTACCTTCTGCATACGACGTCCGCCACGTCTCGTCTGAAATCTGTTCTAAGTCTTTTACATATGTTATCGTCATCGCATAATGCGAAAGCAACGATTCTTTTGTTTGTTCGTTCATTTCGTCCACCTCTTCTTCATTTTTCACGTAGGCAACCATAGCACGCACGAAGAAATCGATGCAACAAAAAAGCACCTCAGAATTGAGATGCTTCATAAAAAGCGGAGTCGGTGGGATTCGAACCCACGCGAGCCTTGCGACCCCTAACGGATTTCGAGTCCGTCCCCTTCAGCCGGACTTGGGTACGACTCCATGATTATATTTATTTTTGGGTAAAAAAAAAGAAGTG
>NZ_JACSMY010000008.1:0-7931 GCF_018618875.1 Exiguobacterium sp. s46 | reverse complement strand
GAGGAGGCGGTGGGATTCGAACCCACGCACGGCTTTCGCCGCCTGACGGTTTTCAAGACCGTTCTCTTAAACCACTTGAGTACGCCTCCAAGCTATAAAACGTGCATGTCGTTGTCAAAAAAATAAAAATGGAGGAGGCGGTGGGATTCGAACCCACGCACGGCTTTCGCCGCCTGACGGTTTTCAAGACCGTTCTCTTAAACCACTTGAGTACGCCTCCGTACTTCTTACAAGATCAATGATGACCTGTCTGTTTTCCTGACATTAATTATGATAGCATCTGCCTTTTAACGTGTAAAGACCTTTTCTAAAAAAACTTTTTAAAATACAGAAAGGGGGATTACTCCCCCTTCTGACTTAAGCTTGAATCACTTCAAGACCACCCATGTATGGACGAAGCACTTCTGGAATAACAACTGATCCATCCGCTTGCTGGTAGTTCTCTAAGATCGCAGCAACTGTCCGACCGACTGCAAGGGCAGAACCGTTTAACGTGTGAACGAATTCTGGTTTTGCGTTCGCTTCGCGGCGGAAACGAATCTGCGCCCGGCGTGCTTGGAAATCTTCAAAGTTTGAACAAGAAGAGATTTCACGGTAGACGCCTTGGCTTGGCATCCAGACCTCGATGTCGTATTTCTTCGCAGCCGTGAATCCGAGATCAGCTGTACACATGCTCAATACTTGATACGGAAGTTTTAGCTTTTTCAAGACTGTTTCCGCTTGTCCTGTTAACAATTCGAGCTGCTCGTAAGATTCTTCTGGTTTGACGAAACGAACGAGTTCAACTTTATTGAATTGGTGCTGACGGATCAAACCGCGTGTATCGCGTCCGGCAGAACCAGCTTCTGAACGGAAACATTGGCTATATGCCGCATAGCCGATCGGTAACTGATCTGCTGTTAGGATTTCTTCACGGTGCATGTTCGTCACCGGAACTTCTGCTGTCGGTACGAGGAAGTAGTTCGTCTCTTCAATCTTAAAGGCATCCTCTTCGAACTTCGGCAATTGTCCTGTTCCTGTCATAGAGTCACGGTTGACCATGAGTGGTGGCAAGATTTCTGTGTAGCCATGCTGATCTTGGTGAAGATCCATCATGAAGTTGATCAATGCCCGCTCAAGACGTGCCCCCGCTCCGCGGTAAAAGACGAAACGGCTACCTGTTACTTTTCCGGCACGCTCGACATCGACGATTTTTAATTGCTCCATCAAATCCCAGTGCGGGACCGCTTCGAAGTCAAACGCTGGTTTGTCACCGACTTCACGTAAGACGACGTTATCGTCTTCAGAAGAACCGACCGGTACGCTGTCATGTGGAATGTTTGGAATACCGAGGAGCAGTTGGTTCAATGTCGCTTCAACATCGCGTAACTCGTCGTCAAGCGTCTTGATCTCGTCTCCAACACTACGCATCGCAGCGATCGCTTCATCCGCATTTTCTTTATTGCGCTTCAGTTCAGCGATTTTTTTCGTTGCTTCATTTCGTTCTGCTTTCAATACTTCTGTCCGCGCAATTAGTTCTCGGCGTTTCTCATCAAGTGCGAGGAAACGGTTCATGTCCGTCAAGTCCTCTCCTCGGTGCGCTAACTTTTCTTGAATGGCGTCAAAATCTTGGCGTAATCGTTTAATATCAATCATCTGTAATTCCTCCTTTATGTCATAAAAAAAGGCGACTCGTCTCTTTCCGGTATTCCTACCGAAAAGGGACGAATCACCTGGATCCGCGTTGCCACCCTCATTGCTAGACACATCTAGCCAACTTAAGACGCGATAACGGGCGTACCCGCACCTTGTTCGCAAGGTGTGCGATCCGGCTCGATTCAATCCATCGATCTGACTAGTTCACACCACCCACTAGCTCTCTTAACAGTATCGATACATCTACTTGGTCCGTTCATAGCATCTTTATGAGATTAGTCTTACTTTACACCATCGCCTTGGAAGTTGACAAGAGTCGATTGTTGAATCGCTTGTTCAATTTGCTTCGACCACGCTGTCCAAGCACGGACGAGACGTGTCGGAACACTCGCAAGTGGAACCGCAGTTGCGCTATATAAATTCACGCGGGGTGTCTCAAATCCTGGTAGATAGATCCCATCGTCCGCGACCTGCACCGTCCCAACGACTTCTTGTTTCGTTACGGGAGCCGTTGTTTTGGAGAAGTCGAACCGTGGTTCCCGCGTCTCCGCTTGTTTTAAGACCGTAACGTATAACGAACCGTCCGTGACGACGTCTAGCTTTCGGACGGTTGCCCCTTTAATCGGAAGAACGTCTTTGATCCGTTCCCCTTTTCCGTAATACGTCAATGGCTCAAACGTCGCAAAACCATAGTCGAGTAGCTTTTTCGTTTCCTTGAAACGGGCTTGATCGGAATCCGTTCGCATGACGACCGTGACAAGCGTCATATTATCCCGCGTCGTCACACTAGCGAAGCAATAACCGGCTAAATCAGTCGTTCCGGTCTTCATCCCCCGCATGCCGGCATATGCGAATTTTTCCTTCGTCAGCATCTTATTCGAGTTATTTAATACCTCTCCATCAAGTTTCATCTGTGTTTTGTTCGTCACATCCAGTGCATCCGGGTAATCCTTGATGTAGCGAATGACGAGTAAGGCGATATCGGTCGCTGTCATCAAATTCGTTCCTGGAAGGGTTGCATCGACAGCATCTAGACCAGAGGCATTCGCATACTCCGTGTCGTTCATTCCGAACTGTTTTGCTGTCTCATTCATCTTTTCAACGAACGTCGCTTCTGAACCGGCGACAGTTTCGGCTAGCATGACTGCTGCATCATTGGCCGATTTGATGAACGCCGCATTATACATCTCGCGAACCGTGTATGTTTTAGCTTTAACTGGAACACGCGCGATTCCGGACGTCTTCGCAAGCTTTAACACTTTTGCACTCGGCGTGATTTTTTGGTCCCACGTCAGTTTTTTCAATTCGATTTGTCGTCTGACGAGGTAGAGCGTCATCAGCTTCGTCATCGAAGCAGGGGGCAACGAAACATCCGCTTCCGATTGAAGGAGGATTTTTCCTGTGACCGCATCGGCCATTATGTAAGACTCTGCTTGAATCGAAGGTGCTGCTTGTCCCGCTGTAGGAAATCCTACGACTAGGAGCACACTTAAACAGAGTAGTAAAATTCGTTTCATCGTGTCTCTCCTTCACTCAATCATTCGTTTTACGAATAGTGTAGCACAAAAGAAGCACCTGACAGTAGAACCTGTCAGATGCTTCCACGCTTTATGAACGGACGGACTGCCGCTGTTTGATTTTTTGTAAAAAATAGCGATGCAAGCGATCGTCCTCTGTCAATTCAGGGTGAAACGAACACGCGAGGTGTAATGATGTCTCGACGGCAACGATCTGGTCTTCGACTTTCGCAATCACTCGTGTTCCTTCCCCAACAGACAGAATCAATGGCGCTCGAATGAACACTGCTTCGATCGGCTCTTCAATTCCTTCAACCGGTAGCAATCCTTCAAATGAATCGATTTGTCGACCGAAGGCATTTCGACGGACCGTCATCGAAATCGCGTTGAGATGACTCTGACCTGCTTCGACAGCGGTTGCGAGTAGAATCATTCCAGCACATGTTCCGAACATCGGTAACGTCGTCGCTTTTTCCCGAAGCGGTTCCAGTAATTCATAGCGTTCGATCAATCGACGCATCGCGGTCGATTCGCCTCCTGGTAAGACGAGTCCATCGAGTCCATCGAGATCGCTCACTTGTTTGACGAGAACGACATCGACACCAAGATCTTCAAGTTGCTGTCGATGTTCACGGACCGCACCTTGAACATCAAGAATACCAATTACCATCCGCGTGTCGCCATCCGTTCCTCAAACGGCATCGATGTGACATCGATTCCTTTCATTGCTGTTCCGAGTCCTTTGGATAAAGACGCGATCCGTTCAAAATCATCTTTGTACGTAACGGCTTCGACAATCGCTCGAGCGACACGTTCTGGGTGTTCTGATTTAAAGATCCCCGATCCGACGAAGACACCATCTGCCCCTAGGTGCATCATGAGTGCGGCATCAGCTGGTGTCGCGACTCCACCGGCTGCAAAGTTGACGACCGGTAGACGTCCCTGTGTCCGAATATCACGTAATACTTCGTACGGAGCACCCCATTCTTTCGCAAATGTCATCAATTCATCTGGACTGACATGTAAAATCTGATTCAATTGTGCTTGAATTTGTCGCATATGGCGAACAGCTTCGACGACGTTCCCAGTCCCAGGCTCGCCTTTCGTCCGAATCATCGCTGCTCCTTCTGCGATGCGACGAGCGGCTTCCCCAAGATCACGTGCGCCACAGACGAACGGCACAGTGAACTCTGACTTCAGTAAATGATATTGTTCATCTGCCGGAGTCAGGACCTCACTCTCATCGATGAAATCGACCCCCATCGATTCGAGAACACGTGCTTCGACGATATGACCAATCCGGCATTTTGCCATGACGGGAATTGAGACCGCTCCGAGTACTTCTTCCGTAATCAACGGATCTGCCATTCGTGCGACGCCTCCGTCACGACGAATATCAGACGGAACACGTTCAAGTGCCATGACTGCAACAGCACCTGCTGCTTCCGCAATCTTCGCTTGTTCCGCATTGACGACATCCATGATGACGCCACCCTTTTGCATTTCAGCCATTCCACGTTTGACACGATCCGTTCCTTGTTGACGTTCCATATCCATTCCCCCTTGGTTGACTTTCACTCCTTTAGTATACGGAACGTTGACACTTTTAAAAGTATCAGTTTATGATGATTTCAACAGGTCAGTTTACAAAGAAGGAGTCAGACGAGATGGACATGCTATCATTTCAACTCACGCGCAACCAGGAAAAACCACTTTATGAACAGCTTTATCAACAGATCCGAAATGAAATCATTGCCGGTCGTTTAGCATACGGCACGAAATTACCATCCAAACGAAAACTCGGTCAATTTTTGAACTTAAGTCAAACGACGATTGAGCTTGCTTACCAACAACTCGTCGCAGAAGGATATGTCGAATCCATCTCACGTAAAGGTTACTTCGTTCTTGCCTATGAGGAACTCGCTTACGTCAAAACTTCACCCGTCATCGAACCACGTGTGACTAAAGAAAAACCGATCATCACGTATGATTTTCATCCAAGTAAGATTGAAGGGATCTCTTTCCCGTTCGCCCGTTGGCGAAAGTATGCCAAAGATATCATCGATACCGATCACCACCTACTTGTCTCACTCGGTCATCCACAAGGCGATCTAGCGTTACGCGAAGAGATTGCGACCTATCTTTATCATTCTCGTGGTGTCGTCTGTTCTCCTGAACAAATCGTCGTCGGTTCAGGTGTCGAGCAATTGTTGCCGCTCGTCCTCTTCTTACTGGGACGCGACGTCACGTACGGTATCGAGGATCCCGGTTATCATACGACACGCCTATTACTTGAAAATCATGAACGCATGATTGAACCGATTCGTGTTGATGCGAATGGATTACGGATTGATCACTTACAGGAATCAAACGTCGATGTCATGTATGTCACACCGGCACATCAATTTCCGTCCGGTAGCATCTTATCCGTCAACCGAAGACATCAGTTGTTAAACTGGGCGGCGATGGATCCAACCCGTTTTATCATCGAAGACGACTATGATAGCGAATTCCGCTACAGCGGTAAATCGATCCCATCTTTACACAACATGGACAGCAATCGTGTCATTTACATGAGTACTTTCTCAAAATCACTCATGCCTTCCCTACGAATCGGTTATATGGTCTTACCCGAAGTCTTACGCGCTCGGTATCAAACAGAACTATCACACTATACCTGTAGTGTCTCGCGCTTCGATCAAACGATCTTGACGCGCTTCATGAAAGAGGGCGACTTTGAACGACATCTCAACCGGATGCGTAAAGTCTATCGTCGCAAGCTCGACGTCTTAATCCAATCACTTCGCCGGATTCCTGCCTTACGATTGACCGGCGAAAGTGCGGGACTCCATGTCGTTGTTTCCGTAGCGAACGGGATGACGGAGCCGGAGCTAGTAAAGCGGGCACAACAACAAGGCATCCAAGTATATGGTCTTTCTCAATATGCCCAGTTACCGCTTCTCTCCGATACGCCTCAAATCGTACTTGGATTTGCGAGTCTCTCTGAGCAAGAGTTGATGGAAGGATTACGATTGTTGATGGACGCGTGGGATTTGCATAAATCATCATGAAAAAAGCCTCGCCTTTCTACTAGAGAAAGACGAGGCTTTTGTTTACTGACGTGTATAGTTCGATGCTTCTTTTGTAATTTGAATATCGTGCGGGTGGCTCTCTTGCAAGCCAGCTCCCGTCATACGGATGAACTGTGTCTCTTCACGCAATTCTTCTAACGTTGCAGCGCCACAGTATCCCATACCTGAACGAATACCACCAACGAGTTGGTACACCGAATCGCCGAGTTTACCACGGTAAGCGACACGTCCTTCGATTCCTTCTGGAACGAACTTCTTGTCTGCTTCTTGGAAGTAACGATCTTGGCTACCGCGTTTCATCGATGCTTCAGAACCCATACCACGGTACGTCTTGAATTGACGTCCTTGGTAGATTTCCATCTCACCTGGGCTCTCTTCTACTCCTGCAAGTAAGCTTCCGAGCATGACAGCGTGACCGCCAGCAGCAAGTGCTTTTACGATATCGCCAGAATACTTGATGCCACCGTCAGCGATGATCGAGACACCATGTTTCCGTGCTTCTGTCGCACAATCGAAGACGGCTGTGATTTGTGGTACACCGACGCCTGCGACAACACGTGTCGTACAGATCGAACCAGGTCCGATACCAACTTTGATGACAGATGCACCGGCTTCAATCAAATCGCGTGTTGCTTCTGCCGTCGCAACGTTACCCGCAATGATTGGTAAGTTTGGATATTCTTCACGAAGTTCACGTACTTTGAGAAGAACACCTTCTGAGTGACCGTGTGCCGTATCGACGACGAGTGCATCGACACCTGCATCGACAAGGAACTTCGCGCGCGTCGAAGCGTCTTTCGTTACGCCGACAGCTGCTGCGACGAGTAAACGTCCGAACTGATCTTTCGCAGCATGTGGATACTGTTCGACTTTTTCGATATCCTTTGTCGTGATTAACCCTTTTAATACACCGTTCTCATCAACGAGTGGTAACTTTTCGATGCGATGTTTGTGGAGAATCTGTTCTGCTTCAGCAAGGGACGTACCAACTTTTGCTGTCACGAGTTCTTCTGTCGTCATCACCGTTTCAATGACAGTCGAGTAATCCTTGACGAAACGAAGATCACGGTTCGTCAAAATCCCTACTAATTTACGCTCTGTTTCGTTATTAACGATTGGAACACCAGAGATGCGGTACTTACTCATCAAATACTCAGCATCGTAAACTTGACGCTCTGGCGTCAAATAGAACGGATTCGTGATGACACCATTTTCAGAACGTTTGACGCGATCGACATGTTCTGCTTGTTCTTCCATTGACATATTCTTATGAATGACACCAAGACCACCTTGACGTGCCATTGCGATTGCCATCGGTGCTTCTGTGACGGTATCCATCCCAGCACTGATCAACGGAATATTAAGTGTGATCCCTTCACATAGCGTGACAGATAAATCAACGTCGCGCGGCAAGACACTCGAACGACGGGGTACGAGTAAGACGTCATCAAACGTCAAACCCTCTTTAGCAAATTTGTTCTCCCACATGTTATCCACTCGCTTTCTCTTTTATAAAAGAATATTGATGTTATGGTAACAAGCAGAGGGTGTCATGTCAATGACTCGACCAATAATCAGAACAGTCTGAAGTTTCACATAACACAAAAAGACCGACCTGCAATCTGCAGATCGGTCAAGTGCCTGGCAACGTCCTATCCTCACAGGGGGAAGCCCCCAACTACTTTCG
>NZ_JACSMY010000007.1:0-41557 GCF_018618875.1 Exiguobacterium sp. s46 | reverse complement strand
AGTCACGATTGACGAAGCTTGCGCTTCATTCGTTTTTGTATTCCGTAGAATACGATTTTTGCCTCATCGTTCAGTTTTCAAAGTTCGTCGTGTCGTTTTCAGCGACTTTAATATCTTAACAAGTTATCAACCCGATTGTCAACAACTTTTTTGATATTTATTTTTGTGTGTCACGACCATTCGCGGCACAAGAAGTAATATACCATGGCTTTTTGAATCCTACAAGCATTTTATTAGAAAAACATTTAAAAACTTTTATTTACCCGTTTTTCGACTCGTTTATCCCTGTGTTGACTTCAAAAAGAATGCTCCATTCCTTCTATACAGTATAGAAAGAACGGAGCTCCACTCATTAATTTTGTTGGTGACGCATCGTTGGGAAGAGTAATACATCACGAATCGATGGCGCATTCGTCAACAACATGACGAGACGATCGATCCCGATCCCAAGACCACCCGTTGGCGGCATACCGTACTCGAGTGCTTCAATGAAGTCTGTATCCATTTCATGTGCTTCATCGTTTCCTGCTTCTTTTTCGACGAGTTGTGCTTCGAAGCGTTCACGTTGATCGATTGGATCGTTCAATTCCGTGAAGGCATTCGCATGCTCACGACGGACGATGAATAATTCAAAGCGATCCGTAAAGCGTGGATCCTCTGGATTTTTCTTCGCAAGCGGTGACACTTCAACAGGATGACCATAGACGAATGTTGGTTGAACGAGTGTTTCTTCTACTTTTTGTTCAAAGAACTCATTCAAGATATGTCCCGTCGTCATGTGTGACTGAACTTCAACACCGTGTTCATGTGCTAGTTCGAGGGCACGTTCGTTTGAAATCTGTTCAAAGAAGTCGACACCTGTCGCTTCTTTAACGAGATCGACCATGTGTGCTCGTTTCCAACCGACAGATAGATCAATGACGTCTTCTCCGTAAGTGACTTGTGTCGTACCGAGTACTTCTTGTGCGACGTGAGCGATCAGGTTCTCTGTTAAGTTCATGATGTCTTTATAATCCGCATACGCTTCATAGAGTTCGATCATCGTAAACTCTGGGTTATGGCGTGTTGAGATTCCTTCATTACGGAACACGCGACCGATTTCGTAGACTTTCTCAAGTCCACCGACGATCAAACGTTTCAAATGGAGCTCGATCGCAATCCGCATGTAAAGCGTCATGTCGAGTGCATTATGATGCGTGATGAACGGACGAGCCGATGCTCCACCCGCAATCGTGTGCAACATTGGTGTTTCAACTTCCAAGTATCCGAGGTTATCGAGATATTGACGAATTCCACGAATGACTTTACTCCGCGCGATGAATGTCTCACGTGATTCTTGGTTCGTAATGAGGTCGAGGTAACGCTGACGGTAGCGTTGCTCGATATCTTTTAATCCGTGATATTTATCCGGAAGCGGACGTAATGCTTTCGTTAATAACGTAAATGCTGTGACGTGAACAGAGAGTTCACCAACATTCGTCTTGAACACATATCCTTGAATTCCGACGATGTCGCCTAAGTCACATGTCTTATAGATCTCATACGCCTCTTCGCCGACGTCATCTTTACGGACATACAACTGAATTTGACCTTGCACATCCTGAACATTCGTAAAGCCAACCTTCCCTTTACGACGTGTCGTCATGACACGCCCCGCGATGGCAACTTCCGGTTTCAGTTCAGCCAATTCTTCTTTTGTATGTTCACCAAATGATGCACGAATGCTCTCAGTATCCGTCGAACGTTCAAAACGTGCGCCGAATGGATCGAGACCTTGTTCACGCATGGCGTTCATCTTACCGAGACGCACCTGCATTTGATCGTTCATTTCCATATCCTGACTCACTGTCTTCACTCCTTTTAATAATGGTTCACGACGATTCTCTCGAATAAAAAGCTGTCGGAATGACCGACAGCCCTTTTAGAAAACCGATACGCTCATCTTCAATGCAACTAGCGTAACACAAAACGACTCTGTCCGACTATACTTTACCTGTTAGGCATATGCTACGTCTGCTTCGAGTGTCTGCAAGTACTGCTGTAACAGTTCGACGAGTCCTGCGTGTGTGTCGATATTGAATAACGCATTGCGAACGCGACCGTTCCCCTTCATTCCTTTCAAATACCAGGCGACGTGTGTCCGCATTTCGCGTACGGCGAGTTCTTCTCCCTTTAGCGCGACTAGTCGTGTTGCGTGTAAGAGACAGATATCAATCTTCTCACGCGCCGTCGGTTCTGCCGGAAGCGTTCCTGATTCGAGATACTGGATCGTCTGATACAACATCCACGGGTTCCCGAGAGCTGCCCGTCCGATCATGACACCGTCGACGCCGATCTCATCAATCATCCGTTTTGCATCTTGCGGCGTCTGAACATCTCCATTTCCGATGATCGGAATGTTGACCGCTTTTTTCGCTTCGCCAATGATGTTCCAGTCTGCGACCCCTTCATACTTTTGCGAACGTGTCCGCCCGTGGATAGCAACGGCTTTCGCACCACCCGCTTCTGCCGCTTTGACATTATCGACACAATAGATGTGATGACTGTCCCAGCCGGTCCGCATCTTAACAGTAACGGGTTTATCGATCGCTTGCGTCACCGCATGGACCATCTCATATACCTTATCCGGATCAAGCAACCATTTCGCTCCAGCATCACTTTTCGTGACTTTCGGGACCGGACAGCCCATGTTGATGTCAATGATATCGGCATTCGTGTTCGCTTCGACATATCGTGCCGCTTGAACGAGTGTCTCTTTTGAACCGCCATAGATTTGAAGGCTGAGCGGTTTTTCCCGCTCATCCACGTACAGCATCTGTAGCGTCCGTTCATTCTCGTACAAGATCCCTTTATCGCTGACCATCTCCGCACAGACGAGTCCCGCACCGAATTCCTTTGCAATTAACCGAAACGCCGGATTACAGACGCCTGCCATCGGTGCCAAGATGACTTGATTCTTCAGTTTGACATCACCAATGTTAAATTCCATTATTGTTCCTCCGCTTCTAAAAGCCCACCTAACCGTCGTACACCGTTTCGTTCTGTCTCTGGTAACTGCTGATACAACTGCTCGACACTTTGTCCAAGACCGGGTATGACGCATGTTGCTGCGAGTTCACGTAATGGTGCGAGGACGAATGCCCGCTCTTGCATCCGCGGATGCGGAACGGTTAATCCTTCGAGATCAATGCGTTCTTCCTCATATAGCAAAATATCTAAGTCAAGCGTTCGTGGTCCATTTTTGAACAGACGCTCGCGTCCTTCTAGCTGTTCAATTTCCTGCAGTCGTCTAAGTAAGACAGATGCCTCATCCGTCGTTTGAATTGCGACGACCATATTATAGAATAAATCCTGCTCGAGATATCCGACAGGTACCGTCTCATAAATGGAAGAGGCCTTCACATCATGAACAGACGGTAACGCTCTCAGGCGAGCAATCGCTGCTCTTAAGTGAGCCGCCTTATCGCCGATGTTCGAGCCGAGTGCAATGTAAGCTTCCTTCATGCATAGTCCTCCCGAAGGCGATTGATCTCGACCGCCACATGTTCATAATGACCGGCAATCGGCGGATCCGGTTTGATGACCTTGATCGACGCTTCTTGAATTCGTTCGTCTAACGCAAATACTGCTTTTGCAATACGGTCCGCCAAGGCTTCGACGAGTTGGAGCGGTTCTCCTTCGACGACACGTTTCGTCGCTTCATACAATTCGGCGTAATTGACACTTTTCGTCAAATCATCCGTCCGACCGGCTTCTGCCAATGCAAGTCCGATCGATAAGTCGACATTGAATCGTTGACCGAGTTTTGTCTCTTCTGCGAATACACCGTGGTACCCATAAAAACGCATTCCTGTTACATGAATTCGATCCACCGTTATTCCCCCTTCGTCGCAGCCAACATGATGTCCATCATCTGCGCTGCCCGTTTGACTTCTTTGACGTCATGCACACGCATCCAGTCACATCCTTGTTGAATCCCATAGCAAACCGTCGCAATCGTTCCTTCGAGTCGTTCTTCTGTCGGTAATCCAAGCGCGAGACCAATCATCGATTTACGGGATGTCCCGAGTAAAACCGGATACCCGAAGTCCGTTACGATCGATAGATGACGCATCAGGTACAAGTTCTCTTTATGCGTCTTCATGAATCCAATCCCCGGGTCGAGCCAAATGTGCTCTTCCGCCACGCCTGCCTGTTTTGCTAACCGAATTGATTCCTCAAGGTCAGCTCGAACTTCTGCCAGCATATCTGTCCCATGCGCCGTCTCCCGGTTATGCATCAAAATGATGGGTACTTTATACTGCGCAGCAACGTTGACCATCGAACGATCGCCCCACTTCGAGCCCCAAACATCGTTGATGATGTCCGCTCCCGCTTCAATAGCAGCCTCTGCGACGACAGGTTTGTACGTATCGATCGACACCAGTACGTTCAGCTCTCGTTTGATGCGCTTGATGATCGGTAAAACACGGGCGAGTTCTTCTTCGACTGATACGAACGCTGCACCCGGCCGTGTCGACTCTCCACCGACATCGATCGCATCTGCTCCATCCGCGACGAGCTGACGCGCTTGCCGCATCGCTTGCTCGACATCGACATATTGTCCACCGTCCGAAAAGGAGTCCGGTGTCACGTTCAAGATACCCATGATGTAAGTCATCGTTGTTCTCTCCTTGTCGTCACATGTTCGACGGATTGATCGAACAGCGTCATGATTTGTGCATATCCTGTTCCGTTGATTCCAGGGAAAGGGCGTCCGTCAAGTGACGAAATCGCGACCGCTTCCTGAACGGAATTCGTATAGATGATCTCATCTGCTTCTTCGAGCTGCGGTAAATAAGCCAAGCGTTCTTCGACCGGTACATGTTGCATGAGAAACTGACGGGTAATCCCGTTCAGTGCACCGGTTTCAAGCGGTGACGTATACCATGTACTTCCGTAACGCCAAAAGATGTTTGACGTAATGCCCTCACAGACATGACCTTCCTTCGTTAAAAACAGCCCTTCTGCTTCCGGATTGAACAATTGGCGTTTCGCCACTAGATTGTTCATGTAATGATGTGACTTCAAGCGGTAAGTCGTCTCCGGCGTACTGCGCGGTAAACGAATCGTCTCGAGTGCACGTTCCGCCCGTTTTCGCGGAGCGATTGGTTTCGCATAGATCAACACGGTCGGCGTATCGTAAGGATCGATTGATAAACCGATCTCGCGTGGACCGGCTGAGACGTTCAACCGAATATATAAATCGTTCGCCCCATATGCTGCATATAAATCTTGGATCGCTTGCCGCAAGGTTTCCCGGTCATATGCTAGCTGGATTCCGAGTGCGACACAACTCATCCGTAAGCGTTCAATATGATCATCGAACAAAAACGGATGTCCGTTATAGGTCCGAAACGTCTCGAATACACCCATCCCGTAGACGAATCCGTGATCGAGCGGGGAGATGCGTACTTCTTCTTCTCGTTTAATGGTCCCGTCATGCCAGAGATACATAATGCGTCAACTCCAAGAAATTTTTTAACATCTGCTTCCCGTCTCGCGTCAAAATCGCTTCCGGATGGAACTGGACACCGAGAATCGGCAACGTCCGGTGACGGAGTGCCATGATCTCTCCACCGGCTTCCGCCGTCACTTCGAGCACTTCCGGGAATGTCTCGCGTTCAACGACGAGCGAGTGGTAACGTGTCACCGGTGTCGATTGTGGGATCCGTTCAAAGATACCTTGTCCGTCATGCGTCAGTGGCGAGACTTTTCCGTGCATCAATTCCTTCGCGCGGACGACTTTACCACCGAATACTTGCCCAATCGCTTGATGACCTAAGCAGACCCCTAGTATCGGCACCTTCCCAGCAAAATAAGCAATCGCTTCTAAACTGATCCCCGCTTCATTCGGCGTACAAGGACCCGGCGAGATGACCAGATGATCCGGTTGCAACGCTTCGATTTCCGCAAGGGTAATCGCGTCGTTGCGAAATACCCGGATGTCTTGTCCGAGTTCGCCAAAATACTGGACTAAGTTGTACGTAAAGGAATCATAGTTATCAATCAATACAATCATTGCGTTCCCTCCGCTGTTTCTTTGGTCACCCATAACGCTTTGGCTTTACTGAGTGACTCTTCGTATTCACGTGCTGCGTCCGAGTCCGTGACGACTCCAGCACCTGCTTGGACATATGCCATCCCGTCTTTTGCAACGAGTGTCCGGATCAAGATGTTGAAGATGACATCATCCGCCCAACTGATGAAGCCAAGCGACCCGGTGTAGATACCGCGCCGGACCGGTTCCAGTTCTTCAATGATTTCCATCGTCCGGATTTTTGGTGCTCCAGTGATCGTACCACCTGGGAACATCGCAGCGAGCACCTGACTCCCCGAGTGTTCCGGAGCTACTTCCCCTCTGACGTTTGAGACGATGTGTTGTACGTGCGAGTATTTCTCGATCACCATCAGCTCATCGACATGAACCGTACCATAACGACTGACGCGCCCTAAATCATTTCGCTCTAAATCAACGAGCATCACATGCTCTGCCCGTTCTTTTTCATTATCGAGTAAGGTTTTCGCAAGTCGTAAATCCTCCGCTTCATCCTTCCCGCGCGGTCGTGTTCCGGCAATTGGACGTGTCGCTAACGCATCACCGATTTTTTCGACGAGCAACTCGGGTGAGGCGGACACGAGTGTTAAATCTTCATCCACAAAGTAACCCATGTATGGAGAAGGATTGACTTGTCGTAATACATCATACAAATGTTCCGCTGTCGTCCCTAGCGGCTCTTGTTGACGGACGGACAAATTAACTTGGAAGACGTCACCGTCCTCAATATAGGATTTAATCCGGTGTGCCGCTGTCATGAACGCCTCCTGTCCGAAGGCTCGTTCCCGCTCACCGGATGAACCGGTCGCTGTAAACTGAGGTGCGGTCGTCTCGATGCACCAGCGCGCGACTTCTTCTTCAAGGATCCGCTCCGCTTCCTCTGCCGTGTCTCGCGTCACGGCAATGAACAACTGCTTCGTCTCCTCATCAAACACGGCGACTTCATCGTACCAGTAAAATGACAGATCGGGTGTTTGCAAATCATCCATCGCTCGCTCCGGTAACTTTTCTAAATAACGGACGGCATCATAACTGACGTAACCGGCAAATCCACCAAAGAACGGTGGCATTCCATCCGGTCGGACTGATTCACGGTCGACGCGGAGCTGTTCGAGTACATCAAACGGATTCGCCGTCGATGTCTCGACTTTTCCATCTGTCTCAATCGTCGTCGTTCCGTCTTTTGTCCGGACGTATCCGACAGGACGAGTCGCCGCCATCGTATACCGGCCGATTCGACCGCTTTCGAGCCAGACGTGTCCCGTTGTGCCATTCGTCTGTTCAACATATCGATTGTAGAATTGTTCTTTCGTCCATGGTACTGCTTTGTATTTCGTCTGTCGCATACGCGTCCCTCACTTCACACTATTCTGCTCTCATTATACGCAAAAAAGTACACGGAAGCCGAATGACTTCCGTGTACGTCCAGTTGATTACTTCGATTGGTCTGCTTCTTCCTCGATTTGATACAGCGGTGTACTTAAGTACCGCTCTCCATTCGAAGGAATGATTGCGAGAACGTTTTTCCCTTTACCGAGACGTTTCGCTGTCTTGAGCGCCGCTGCAATCGCAGCACCTGACGAGATACCACCTAAGACACCATTCGTCTTCGCTGCTCGGCGTGCGTGATCGAATGCTTCTTCCGTCGTGATTTGCTCGACACCATCATAAATCTCTGTATCGAGAATCGACGGCACGAATCCAGCACCGATTCCTTGCAGTTTGTGCGGTCCCGGTTTACCACCTGATAAGACCGGTGAATCCGTTGGTTCGACGGCAATGATTTCAATACCTTGGAAAGCATCACGTAACACTTTACCAGCACCGGTGATCGTTCCGCCCGTTCCAATTCCCGCGATGAACGCATCGAGTTGCATGCCTTCGAACGCTTCGACGATTTCAGGACCTGTCGTTTTTTCATGGACGACTGGATTGGCACCGTTATTGAATTGTTGCGGCATGAAGTAACCGTGTTCTTCCGCTTCCGCTGTCGCGCGAGCGATCGCACCCTTCATCCCTTCAGGACCCGGAGTCAGAATCAATTCCGCACCATAGGCGCGAAGCAACGTCCGGCGCTCCATGCTCATCGTTTCCGGCATGACGAGGATGGCGCGGTATCCTTTCGCCGAAGCGACCATCGCTAGTCCGATCCCTGTGTTTCCACTCGTCGGCTCGATGATCGTGTCTCCTTCTTTGAGTTGACCCGCTTCTTCTGCGGCCTCAATCATAGATAGCGCGATCCGGTCTTTTACGCTTGATCCAGGGTTCATGTACTCCAATTTCAGATACACATCTGCATCCTCAGGACCCGTTAGATGATGTAACTTGACGATCGGGGTCCGACCGACTAAATCTAATACTGAATTCGCAATACGCATGACCATTCCTCCTCATTAGTGAACCGCTTGAATTCCAAGTAATCCGATAAACTAATTATCAGCGGATTGGATGAAATCTGTCAATCAAAGCGTTTGACTTCCGGCTTTTTTCCATCCTTCGTCTGGCGTTCGACCGCTTCTTGAATCAAACGATCAATCGTCTGTTTTTCCTGTTCCGTTCGCATCGTCTGATAGACCATCGCGCGCGTGATTTTCTCATCACCGACTTCGGCGACGACATCCTCGAGCGGACCACCGATGCTGTCTTGAACGATTTTAGGAGAATCGACCTTTGGGAGCTCACCCATGAAAGCGTAAGCACCGGTCATGAAATTCGTCAACATTAAGATGAAGATCAACATCCACAAGTACTTAGGTTGTACATTCCCCATATTAGATCCCTCTTATGCTCTTTCGAGTGATTTTTCGCGAAGTTCCTCTAATTCTGGAACATCATAGTGATAATGCTCTGAACAGAAGTGACAAACAGCTTCCGCACCACCATCTTCATCAATCATCGCTTGAATCTCATCTGGTCCAAGGGCGATGATCGCTGTCGCTAATTTGTCACGGTCACACGTACATTCGAATGATACTGGAATCGTATCAAGATGTTCGTAGTCACCGAGAACGAGTTCTAACATTTCTTCTGGTGTTTTTTCCTCACCGACGAGAATCGAGATCGGTTTTAGGGCTCCAACACGTTTTTCGAGTGCTGCAATCGTCTCTTCCGATGCACCTGGCATCAATTGAACGATCAAGCCACCTGCTGCGATGACTGATTCGTCTTCTGGATAAACGAGAACGCCAGCCCCAACGACCGATGGGCTTTGTTCCGATACAGCGAAGTAATACGTGAAGTCTTCGCTGATCTCACCTGTTTGAATCGGCGATTGACCACCGACGAAGTCACGCAACCCGAGGTCTTTGATGACAGAGATGTTTCCGCGACCGACCGCTTCACCGACTTTTAGTTTCGTCAGACCATCTGCATTGACATACGTATCCATCTCGACGCGGGGACGACTCACATATCCACGTACGACACCTTTTGCGTCGGCATCGACGATGATTTTCCCAATCGGTCCATCGCCTTCGACTTTTAATGTGACACGTGTATCGCCTTTTTGCATCGTACCCATCATTGCACCGATCGTCAGTGTCCGACCGAGCGCTGCTGTGACGACAGGTGTCGTCTGGTGGCGCAGTTGTGCTTCATAGACCGTCTTCGTCGAACGAATTGCAAACGCACGGACTTCTCCATTGAAGCCTAACGCCCGTACTAAATAGTCATCTTTTAATTGTGCTAATAATTCTTCACGTTTCATCTTGATTCCCTCACTTATTTCGTTCGTAGATAATCCGTAATCCATCTAACGTCAAGAATGGATCGACGACCTCAATCATCGTGGATTCCTCGCTGATTAATCGGGCTAAGCCGCCGGTCGCAATGACCTTCGCTTCTCCCATTTCTTCTTTCATCCGGTGAACGAGTCCGTCCACCTGTGCCACATATCCGAAATAGGTCCCCGACTGCATCGCATGGATCGTATTCCGTCCGATGGCTGACTGCGGTTTCGCGATTTCGATTCGCGGCAATTTTGCTGCCTTATTATAGAGTGCCTCGGTTGCAACCATCACACCGGGTGAGATGATGCCGCCGTAATACCGTTTTTGTGCATCGATGTAACAATACGTCGTCGCTGTTCCGAAATCGACGATGATCATCGGTCCCTCGTATTTCGCCGTCGCCGCTACTGCGTTGACGATTCGATCGGCTCCCACTTCCCGTGGATTATCGACTTTTAAATCCAGTCCTGTCTTGATTCCTGGTCCAATCAAGAACGGACGGCGTTTAAAGTAACGCACACACATATTTTCTAGTGGAAACACGACGGGGGGTACGACAGATGATAACACGATTCCCTCGATTTCTTCCACGTTTAGCTCTGCGTCACGGAACAACGCTTTGACGAGCATACCGTATTCGTCCGTCGTCCGTGTCCGGTCTGTCGCAATCCGCCAATGCTCAATCAACTCTTGTCCCTGATAGACACCTAAGACGATATTCGTATTTCCGACATCGATGACTAAAATCATTTGCTTATTTCCCCGCTTCTTCTCGATTTTCATGCTTCTATATTCCGTTGTTTCACGATCGGAATAATATACGTTGTGATTATACCATGCTCATATGGTCACACCTACCGATGTGTATTCGCTCGGTCTGCCACAAAAAAGAACGGATTCGATGCGAGATCGAATCCGTTCCATCCGTTTACACTTGATCGTCGCGACGCGGCGTGTCTGGTGTATCCGTATCTACATTTTTCCCTTCGTCAACGACTGAACCCATTTGCGTTGGAGACTGCGTCGGTTGATCAACAGTTGCATCTGTCGATTCCGGTGCTTTCTCTTCTGCTTTTGGAGTCGTTGCTTCTGGTTCATGTTTTTTGTATTCGCCCGTCTCTAGGAGATGGTGAATTTGTTTTTGATCGAGTGTTTCGACTTCAAGCAACGTCGTTGCAATCAAGTCGAGCTGATCGCGTTTCTCAGTCAGGATATCTTTCGCTTTTTGGTAACAGCGGTTGATGATCGCTTGGATTTCCGTATCGATCTCGTGTGCGATTGCATCCGAGTAATTCTGTTCGTTTTGGAAATCACGGCCGAGGAAGACGTTACCGCTTTGACCTGATCCGAATTGAAGTGGTCCGAGTTTTTCACTCATCCCGAACTCCATGACCATTTTCCGTGCAAGACCTGTCGCACGCTGGAAGTCATTGCTTGCCCCAGTCGAGACTTCTCCGAAGACGATGTCCTCTGCGACGCGACCACCGAGCAATCCAGTAATCTTATCTTCGAGTTCCGGCTTCGTCATGAAGTAACGATCTTCTTTTGGCAACATGACGACATATCCGCCCGCGTTTCCGCGAGGAACGATCGTTACCTTGTGTACTTCATCCGCATCGTCGAGCGTGACACCGATGATCGTATGTCCAGCTTCGTGCCATGCGACAATTTTTTTCTCTTTCGGCGAGATGATCCGGCTCTTCTTCGCTGGTCCCGCGATGACGCGGTCAATCGCTTCTTCGAGATCAACGATCGAGACTTTATCACGGTCTGAACGTGCTGCAACAAGTGCTGCTTCATTCAGAAGGTTCTCAAGATCCGCACCTGAGAATCCAGGTGTCCGCTGTGCGATAGCTTTCAAATCAACCGTCGAATCGAGCGGTTTGTTCCGTGCGTGAACTTTCAAGACTGCTTCACGACCGACGACATCTGGACGATCAACCGTGATTTGACGGTCAAAACGACCTGGACGGAGTAAGGCTGGGTCAAGAATATCAGCACGGTTCGTTGCTGCGATCATGATGATACCTTCGTTTTCACTGAATCCATCCATCTCGACGAGAAGTTGGTTCAATGTTTGCTCACGCTCATCGTGTCCACCACCGAGACCTGCGCCCCGTTGACGACCAACAGCATCGATTTCATCGATGAAGATGATACATGGTGCATTTTTCTTCGCGTTTTCGAACAAGTCACGGACACGTGATGCCCCGACACCGACGAACATCTCAACGAAGTCAGAACCTGAAATCGAGAAGAATGGTACGCCAGCTTCACCAGCTGCGGCACGTGCGAGCAACGTCTTACCTGTACCTGGAGGACCTACGAGGAGGACCCCTTTCGGAATACGGGCACCGAGTTTCGCGAATTTACGCGGATCTTTCAAGAATTCAACGACTTCGACGAGTTCTTGTTTCTCTTCGTCTGCGCCGGCTACATCATCAAACGTGATCTTTTTCTTCTCTGTATCATAGAGGCGTGCCTTCGATTTCCCGAAGTTCATGACGCGACCGCCACCACCGCCACCTTGTGCTTGATTAATCAAGAAGAAGAAGAGGATGAAGATGATGATGAATGGAACGATCGTCGTCAGTAACGCGATCCAACCACCATTCGTTTCTGCTGCCTTGAAGTCCAATTTGACTCCTTGGCTTCTGAGTTGCGTATAGAGATCCGTTAGTTCCGTATCAACAGCCGGTACGACCGTCTCATACGTCGAATCTTTTTCACGCAAATCTCCTGTCACATTATACGTCTGCCCTTCATATTGGAAGGTAGCCGTCTTGATTTCACCTTTTTCAACAGACTCGACAAACTGTGTGTAATTGATTTCTTTGCTTTTGTTCACTGGACTCTGCAAGTATTGCAGAAACAAGATCAAAGCTAGAAAAATGACCCCAAACACGAGGGTATTCTTCACTGCTCGGTTCATCTTATGCCTCCTCTCCGCATCCATCTCGTTTTTCTAGTGGATGAATACGAATCCTGGCGCGACAGGGCGCGCTTTGTAATTGGTTTCATCTTATCATGGGACAGACGAGATTAAAAATAATTAGCCGCCGTAGACTGCAGGTTTCAAGACACCTACATACGGAAGGTTACGGTATTTCTCTTCGTAATCCAGACCATAACCGACGACGAATTCGTGTGGAATGACGAAGCCGCTGTAATCTGCGTGCAAGTCATTCTTCCGTCCTGTTGGTTTGTCGAGCAACGTCACGATCTTAACGGACTTCGCTTTCCGGTACTTGAAGAGGTCGACGAGGTAGCCAAGCGTCAATCCGCTGTCGATGATATCTTCGACAATCAAGATGTCGCGTCCTTCTACCGATGTGTTCAAATCTTTTTCAATCTTGACTTCACCTGTTGATGTTGTCCCACCGTGATACGTTGAAACGTCCATGAAGTCCATTTCAAGGTGCATATCCATCTTTTTCACAAGATCAGACATGAAAGGCATTGCGCCTTTTAAGACACACACAAGCAACGGAAAACGATCGTGATAATCCGCTGTCAATTCGCCGGCGAGTTCGCCCACTTTATTTTGGATCTCTTCTTCTGAAATCAGTACTTTTTCCATATCGTTCATCAAGGTCATGCTAGGTATTCCTCCTCCATAATAAACACTACATTACCATTCTATCATTAAATAAGATTTTGCGAGGAGTTCAAATGACCCGAATATTGCAATTCGATGTCCAATGACGGCTAAAATCACTCCATTTGCATCGACGACGACCGGAACCTGTTCTCGGAGATAACGTGGAACCTTAGCATCAATCAGAATTCGACTGACTTTTTTCGAACCCACAGCAAGCTGAATCCGATCTCCTGGACGTGGCGGACGCACCGTCAACGGGAACGTAATCGCGTCCAGCGGGATACCTTGGTTTCCGATTGAGAAGCGAACCATTTGTTCACCATAATGATACGTTCCCAAATTCTCCCCTACTTGAAACGGTAAATCGTCATTCATTGACCGTATCACACGATCCTGCATCAAAAAGCCATATGCACGTCGCATCCTCCAGTTTCCATAATACACTTCGTCCGAGCCCTTATCCACCCGAAGCCACATGATGAAGTGACGAATCGTTTCTGAAGAAAACGTTTCTTTCGTTAGTGTCGGCAAGACAAGCCGCTGTAAATCCGTCGGTAATTCTAAAATACGTGCTATCGGAATTCCGTTTGCTTCCTTGCACCGGTCGAGATAGGTCGCGACGAATGTCGCCTGCTCACGCATGATTTGCTGTCGCGCATGTGCTGCCGCTGCTGTTGCTTGTTCAAACTCTGGCCGAATTTCTCGAAGTGGCGGCACAATCGTATGCCGGATTTGATTACGCAAATAAGTAGTTTCTGCATTTGACGCATCTTCTCGCCACGGGACTTCATGTTGCAGCGCATACTCGAGTAATGTTTGCTTCGATTCATGTAGCAACGGGCGATGCAACCAACCGTTACCAAATGGACGAACGACGGGAATACCATCAACCTGCGCTTCTCCACGAATGAGCTGAATGAGTAGCGTCTCAATTTGATCGTCTTGATGATGAGCGAGAATCAGACGCGAACGCCCGGTCTCTTCCATGATTCGTTCAAAAAACGCATATCTCTCTTCGCGACAAGCTGCTTGAGAGCTCGTACGTCCGGTCCATTCTAAACGTGTCATGAAAAAGGATATCTTTCGGGCCGTTGCCCACTCCTTAATAAAGCGCGCTTCTTCGTCGGACGCTTCTCGTAATCCATGATGCACATGCGCAATCGCGATATCGTAGCCTTCTTTGTACAAGCGATCAACGAGGACCATCGAATCACAACCTCCCGACACACCTACTAAAAGTGGTTCGAACGGCACACCTTCCATAACGACTTCACCCCTTTCCATCAAAACCTAAAAAAAGCTATCTCTATATAATAGAGATAGCTTTTGAGAATGACCCGTACGGGATTCGAACCCGTGTTACCGCCGTGAAAGGGCGGTGTCTTAACCGCTTGACCAACGGGCCAAAAAATATGGTAGCGGCGGAGGGAGTCGAACCCACGACCTCACGGGTATGAACCGTACGCTCTAGCCAGCTGAGCTACACCGCCATATTTTAACTCGTGCGTCTTAAGCACATTTTCTATAATACGGGCAGGTCAAATGAAAGTCAACGCTTTTTCTAAAAATAATTTCAAAAAAATAAAAGATGGAATGAACGGCGTCATTCCATCTCTATTCTTATAAAGAACAGGTCAGCAAGTTATTGACGTTTTGCGCCGCGTCCGCCACGTTTTGAATCCGTTTGACGTTTCAATGTAGCAAGACGATCTTCACTATCTTTCAGGAAACTAGACATCAGCGTATCGAACGATTGTTCTTTGCGCGGTGGTGGTGTACCACGGCCGCCTTTGTTGAAGCCTCCACGGTTACCGCCTCCACGTGGTCCTTTGTTATCGAACGAACGTGGTCCACGATCTTGTCCTGCTGGACGTGGTCCACGGTCGAACTGACGTGCAGGACGAGGACGTTCGCCTTCTGGACGATCGACGGCTTTTTTGATGGAAAGACCGATCTTACCATCGTTTTCAACACTTAAGACTTTGACGGTGATTTCTTGACCAACCGTCAACACATCATTGATGTCTTTAACGTAAGAATCTGCCACTTCACTGATGTGAACAAGACCAGTTTTCCCTGTTGGTAACTCAACGAACGCTCCGAAATTCGTGATGCCTGTTACTTTCCCTTGCACTTTGCTGCCTACTTCAATCGACATAAATTGTATTGCTCCTTTTTAGTTGATTCGTTTCTTATTATACGAGTGATTCATTCTTTTTTCAATCAATCGGCAACCTTCAATTAGTCTTCCGGTGAAAAGTAGAAGATCGTTTCCCCTTTTTTCGAATAGAGCAACTCGCTCCGAGCTAAGTTCGCTACATACTCTTTATCATTGAGACGATTGATTTCTTCCTTCAGACGGGCGGTCTCTTTTTTCGCTTTCGTCTGCTCTTGTTCAGCGACTTGAAACGACTGCTTTTGTTCAGCGATCAATTGCCGTTTTTCCATGTATGACCACCCCATGAGGGAAAAGATGAGCAAAAAGACGGTCAGACACAGGAAAAAGCGATTTTTGAGGCGTCGACGGTTTTCGATGGCATTCTGACTCAACTGCTTCTTACGGTCATTGAGCGGCTTGATCTTTGGCGCTGGACGCCCTGATTCGAGCGGTGTTGGCATATCATCCCTCCTCTTTCTGAGTGGTCATCCCTGACACTCTTTAGTATACTTCCTTTTTCCGGTAAATTACATCGATTCTTCGGAATTCACCTTTTCTTCACGGATGATCTCATACATATCAGACGCTTCTTCTTTTTTGGCATGTTCTTTAATGCTCGAAATCGCAACCGTGACAATCTTGTTTCCGAACCGGATCGTCATCTCGTCACCCGCTGCTACCGTGCTACTTGCTTTCGCCACATTACCATTGATCGTAATCCGACCTTGATCCGCTACTTCTTTTGCAAGCGTCCGTCGTTTGATCAGACGCGATACTTTTAAAAATTTATCAAGTCTCATGACTGTTCCTCCTGCTTCGCTTGATGCCAGAGTGAATCTTGCTCTTCAAGCGTCATCTCAATGAGCGGTCGATCCGCTAGCTGTTCCATTCGCGTAAAGCGACGGATGAATTTATCATTCGTCTGTTGTAGCCCCTCTTCTGCCGAGAGACCAAGGTATTTCCCGACGAGTGTCATCGAAAACAGAACGTCTCCGAATTCACCTAGTCGTTCTTCTGGTGCGGCTTCCTTCAATTCACGTAACTCTTCGATTACTTTTTCAAGTGCACCCTCGACGTCACTCCATTCAAAACCGACTTTCGCCACTTTCTTTTGAATATCTTCTGCGCGCATCAAGGCAGGTGCTCCTTTTGTTACGCCATCGAGCAAGGAAGTTCGCTCCGGTTTTTCTTGTGCTTTGATGTCTTGCCAGTTTGAAACGACGTCGGCTGAAGAATCGACAATCGTTTCTCCGAAGACGTGTGGATGACGACGAATCATCTTATCACTGACGCTTCCGATGACATCTCGAATGTCGAAATACCCTTCATCTAGACCAATTTGTGCGTGGAGCATGACCTGTAAAAGGACGTCTCCTAGCTCTTCTATCATTAAGTTATCGTCCTGAAGGTCGATTGCTTCCAGTAATTCGTAAGATTCTTCGATTAAATGACGTTTTAAAGACTCATGTGTCTGCTCTTGATCCCATGGGCAACCACCTTCACCACGTAATCGCGCGATGATCTCTTTTAATGTCGCGAAGTCACGGTTCAACGTCTGCTCATCCGTGACTGGTGGCACGTAGACTGTCGTCAGGTTACTGAGCGTCGTCACATGATCGAGTTCATATAACGGCACGCTTTGGACAGTTTGTTTGCTTGTACCCGCTGCCGTGACCAAAGTGACAAGATGTTCGTCCGGATAACGTTCCATCAGCTGAACCTTTAAGTCACCGGCGACGAGCGCATCATAGACTTGTCCAATCAGCAGATGTTGACGGATCTGTGCTTCATCAACGGCAAACGCCGTCGCATCAAGCAACTGGAATCCTTCAATCGGATCCACACCAAGCGCCGCGAACATCGGATCAAGAAAACTTTGTCCGCCTACAACGTCGACCGCGTCCGTCCGCTCTAATAACTGTTGGACGGTACTCTCAGCGACCAGTGGATGACCTGGGACGGCATAGATGATGTCCGTCGTCTTTGAGAGGCGAAGCAATTCCTCAACGATTTCTGTGTATACGTCTTCAAACCGACTATGTCGTTCGTAAACCGAGTCAAATGATGTAAAGTTCATTCCCTCTGCTGCGAGTTCTGAAACGACTGGATGATCCATTGTCCGTAAATAGACAGGCTGTGTCGTGTTTTTTAATAATCGATAGATGCCAAACGGCAATTGTTCGAGTTCGCCGACGCCAAGGCCGACGATCGTGATTCGGTGTGTCATATACTCCTCCTACGTTGGTACATCTGATATAACTTATCTCCTAAAGGCAATAGCGCCCACTCTTGTTCTGTTAATGCACGGACGCGTAATGCCATACTGCCATAAATGATAGCACCACCGATGACAAGGACGCCGACTTCGAGTGCCGCACCGATTCGTGTCTCAAGCTCAAACAGCTGAAAGAACGTTTCGATCAGATACAGAAACACACTCATGGCGAGCACAGGTAAGACCAGTCGTCGGTAGAACGCGTTTCCTGCCGATACGCGACCGAACTTCCGGTTCAATAGAATCCATTGTGCTGTCGCCATGACGGCAAAACCGCCAAATGTCGCCATACCCGCCCCGATCATACCATATCGGGGAATGAAATAGAGATTCAGAACGAGCTTCGCCCCTAATCCGACAAGAACACCAACGAGCGCATATTTTTCAGCATCGACCGACTGGAGACAAGAGATGATCATCATCGCAATCGAAGCGGCAAATGCCGTCGCCGCGAGCCAAATCAACCCTGCTGTTCCCTGGTCATCTTGATATAACGCAATATTGAGCGGACGCATCACACCCATTAGTCCGATTGTCGCTGCAGCGGCAATCAATAGACCGGAACGGAGTAATGTCTCGAGTTGTTGACGCATCATCTGCGGATCATGCTTTCGATATGCGGTTGATAAGGACGGAACACTCGCAAGACTCATCGATGTCGCAAAGAGAATCGCGAATTGCAGTAACGGATACCCACGGTCGAGCACCCCTTTTTCAATTTTCGTCTCCGTCGTATTACCAAGCAGATTGACGAACGTCAATCCATCGATCAATTGCATTAGTAACAAGGCAAGTGAGGCGATACTGACCGCCACCCCGCTTGTCACGAGCACTTTCCCGACCCGACGTACGTGAATACCTGAAAACACAGGACGACCGATCTTCCCTTTCGCAAAACGTAACAGGACGAATAACGAAACGATGCTGCCACCGATCGCTGTCAGATGGGCACTGGCACCAATCCAGTAGGGGTCCGCCTGCATCGAGACGCCGATATAGGTCACGAGCAACAAAAGTCCGACACGGACGGCATTTTCAGAGACTTGGGATACAGCCGTCGGTCGCATCTCGAGATCTGCTTGAAACATGCCTCTAAGAACGGCAATCACCGGTAGTAAATAAAATGTACACGTGACGGCTCGCAACGGAACAACGAGTTTGTCGTCCCCAAACCAGCCCGCGAGTGTCGGGGCAATCCACCATCCGAGCAGACCAAAAAAGACCGTCATCGCAAGTAAGACATAAAAAATCGACCAAAGGACTTCTCGTTTCTCATCCGGGTGGTAAAGCGTCAACTTCGCCACGATGACGGGCAGCGCATAAATTCCAAGCGCTGCCGCTATCGCGAATAAGGGATAGACCGTCTGATAGACGTACAATCCGAAATCACCGGCGAGGTTCTGATACGGAATCCGGTAAAAAAAGCTGAGCAGTTTCGAGATATAACTAGAGATTGCAAGCAGTGCTGCGCCTTGCGCAATCGTTCGTCTATTCATCGTGCGACGAGCCGACGATCAAGCTCTGCTAGCAACTGTTCTGCCTGCATCGTCATCTGTTGCGTCGACTGTTTATTCCGGTTCAGGGTCAAGACGAGTTTCTGTTCTTGTTGTCCCATCCCTAGACCACGTCCAAGCGGAACGGTCCACTTGACGAAGTCCGCCACGTCAAGCTGCTGTGTTGCTTGAAGCGACAAGACGATCTCGATTTTAGGATCGGTTTGTTTGACGCGTTCGACACGCGCCCGCTCGGCAAAAATCCGCATCCGTGTCAATTGGATTAAACGCGCAACCTCATCAGGGAACTCACCGAATCGCTCAAGCATCTCTGTTTCGAGTTGTTCGAGACTGTCGACGGTATCGACATATTTCAAGCGTTTATAAAACTCGATTTTCAGCTCGGAGTCCGTCATGTAGTGTGATGGAATATACGCATCAAGACTGAACGTGAACTCAGGTACGAATTTCTGGACGCGTTTTTTACCTTTCATCCGTTCTTTGCGTTCTTCAACCGCTTCTGCGAGCATCTGCGAATAAAGATCGAAACCAACGGAGTCGATGAAGCCCGATTGTTGGGAACCGAGTAAGTTTCCGGCACCACGAATCGATAAGTCGCGCATCGCGATCTTAAAGCCGCTACCGAGCTCCGTGAATTCCTTGATCGCCTGTAGACGACTTTCTGCTACTTCCGTCAATCGTTTTTGCGGACGGTACGTAAAGTACGAATAAGCAACGCGACTTGATCGACCAACACGACCGCGCAATTGATACAGCTGCGATAAGCCCATTTGATCCGCGTCATGAACGATCAACGTATTGACGTTCGGAATGTCGATTCCTGTCTCGATGATCGTCGTACTGACAAGAACATCCGCGTCCCCTTCGAAGAACGCGATCAACTGACTCTCGAGTTCGGTTTCCGTCATCCGACCGTGCGCCGTGACAATCCGTGCTTCCGGTACGAGCGCGCGAATCTCTTCTGCCTTTCGCTCGATGCCTTCGACCCGGTTATACAGGAAGAACGCTTGTCCACCCCGGCCAAGTTCTCGTTCAAGTGCTTCTCGCATGACGATTCCGTCGTATTCCATGACATACGTCTGGACCGGATAACGGTTTTCAGGTGGGGTCTCAAGGACCGAGAGATCGCGGATCCCAATCATCGACATGTGCAATGTCCGTGGAATCGGTGTCGCCGTCAACGTCAAGACGTCAACGTTCGTCTTCAACTGTTTCAGACGCTCTTTGTGTTTCACGCCGAATCGTTGCTCTTCATCAATGATCAACAATCCGATATCAGCGAACTGAACGTCTTTCGACAGCACACGGTGTGTCCCGACGACGACATCGATCGTTCCCTCTTTCAATCCTTGTTTCGTCGCCTTTAATTCTGCTGGCGAACGGAACCGGCTCATGACCGACACACGAATCGGCCATTCACTGAATCGCTCAAGCATCGTTTCGTAGTGTTGTTGCGCAAGGACGGTCGTCGGTACGAGTAACGCGACTTGTTTTCCAGACATGACCGCTTTGAACGCCGCTCGAATCGCAACTTCCGTTTTCCCATACCCGACGTCGCCACATAATAGACGATCCATCGGACGCGGACGTTCCATATCCTTCTTGATTTCAGCAATCGATCGCAATTGATCGACCGTTTCCTCATACGGGAACGAAGCCTCGAATGCTTGCATGTTATCGTCGTCCTCTGGGAACGCAAAACCGACGGCAGCTTCACGAGCCGCATAGAGCTTGATCAACTCATCAGCAATATCCTCGACCGATTTCTGGACCTTCGCTTTGACCTTTTTCCATTCCGTTCCACCGAGTTTATAGATCTTTGGCTCTTTTCCTTCAGCGCCGACATACTTTTGAATCAAGTCGATCTGATCGACAGGAACATACAACGAGTCCTCTCCCGCGTAAACGAGATGGAGATAATCCTGATGATTACCGGCTACATCAATCGTCTTGATGCCGTGGTACCGCCCAATCCCGTGATGAATATGGACGACGTAATCGCCTGTCTTCAATTCTTGGTAACTCTTGATCCGTTCAGCGTTCGTCAGCTTCGTCGTTTGCTTCCGGCGACGCGCTGGTTGCTTGAAGACTTCTTCTTCCGTGATGACGACGAGGCGCGCATTCGTCATCTCGAATCCACCATGGATTCCGCCAATCAGGATCGCGGGTTGACCACGAGTGATGCCTTCTTTCGTTACGATCGAGGCTTCGACCCCATAATCGGATAATGTCTGACGCATCCGCTCGGCACGTTCTCGGTTACTCGCTAAGAAAACCATCCACATGTCAGCGCGACGATATCGCTCGACTTCTTGCTTCAGGCGTTCCATCTGACCATGGAACGGTGCAATCGGTTTGATGCTGAAATGGATTGCCGCACTTTCCGGTACCCCACTCCGGCGGGTCGGTAGGAGCGAGAGGTACAACAATGGTTGTCCTTCAAAGACATGTGCCATCGGAACGGACAGGACGTAATCACTGACACTTTGTCCGCGTTCAATGAGAGACGCCATCCATTCTGCTTCCTCTGCATCCTGGACTTCCGCCGCTTCTTCGACCCGTGCGACTTCATCGACGATCAAGACGCTTCCCCTCACGTCTTGACGTAGCGTCGACGTGTAGAGGATCGGTGCATACTTCGCGAACTGTTTCGGACGATCGCCGTTTTCTAACAACTCGACGTCATAGGCGATTCCCTCTTCAAGTGCCGCGAGGACCTCCGTACTTTGGACGCGCTCTTTCGTCGCCTCATAAAGACGACGGACTTTTTCACCCGCGTCCTTCAACTGATCCTTCGTCGCGAAGTGTTCCGCCGCTGGCATCAAACATGCTTCTGCGACGACACCGAGCGAACGTTGTGTCTCCGCATCGAATGTATAGATTGAGTCGACTTCCTCGTCGAATAGATCGAGCCGGTATGGGCGTTCGACCGTAAGCGGATAAATATCGATGATACTTCCGCGAACAGCAAACTCACCGGGTGTCGTCACCGTCGCTGTCCGTTCGTACCCCGCATCGACTAAATCCTGGACGAAGTCCGGAATCGATAAGATGTCGCCCGGCTTCACTTGTTTGACGTGTGACAGGAACGTCTGTGCATCCGGAACATATCGACGTAAACCGACGAGCGGAATGATCAAAATTCCGTCGTCCGTCGTCAGTAAACGATGACGGGTCTCGATCCGCGTCGCCCGCAGTTCTGGACTGGCGCCATAAGAAAGTTCTGCTGCTAACGTCTCATCGACCGGATAGAGCATGACGTCTTCTTCCGGTACGAGTTCAATCAAATCATCGTACAGTTTTTGTGCTTGGAACATATTATGTGTCACGAGTACGAATCGACGTTTCGTCTCCTGATAAATCCCGGCTACGAACAATGCTTTCCCACTGTTCATCAGACCGGTGATCAACTGAGCGTTGACACCGTCCCGGAAACGTTCCCGAACCGTCTTGATTTCAGGAATCGCTAGTAAGAGTTCTTGTAATTGTTTCATCTTCTTCCTCCTAAAACACGACAGCAAAAACGCTTTGGAACCCCAAAGCGTTGCGTTCAGTTATACCGATTCATCAAAGCGAGAAACGGTGTGTCTATGAAGTCCGTCGCTACATCGACAGACGCATTGAGTACATGTTGCAGACTTCCTTGCTCCGCCTTCGAAAAATTCATTAACACCCAGTCAATGACTTGGATGGGTGCCGGTGGTCGACCGACGCCGAGCTTAAGGCGCTTGATCTCCTGCGTACCGAGGTGCTGGATCAACGACTTGACGCCGTTATGACCGCCTGCACTGCCTTTTGAACGCAACCGTAGTTTCTCAAGCGGCAAGTCCAGATCGTCATAGATGACGAGCACATCTTCGACCGCGATTTTATAGAAATCAAGTAACGGTCGCACCGCTTCACCTGATAAGTTCATATACGTCAATGGCTTGACGAGCACGACACGTTCTCCGTTTATCATTCCCGTTCCGAAGAGGGCTTTAAACTTCGATTCTGAAAGCTTGATCCCGTGCTTCTCCGCTAAGGCATCAATCGCAAGAAAACCGATGTTGTGGCGCGTATTCGCATACTTCGCACCAGGATTCCCTAATCCGACGATACATTTCATATCGATTCCTCATTTCTATTAAAAAAAGTAAACGAACAAGGGTCCGATTTCAATAAACCGGACCACGTCGTTCGTATGCATCAAGCAATCAGCTGAAGAGCGGGCTGATTGATTTCTGTTCGTGTACACGGATGATTGCTTCTGCAAGCAAACGTGCCACAGAGATTTGTTTGATTTTGCTTGCACATTCGCGTTGTGTCAAGTCGATCGTGTTCAAGACGACGAGTTCTTCG
Organism: Exiguobacterium sp. s46; assembly: GCF_018618875.1. Lineage (NCBI taxonomy): Bacteria > Bacillati > Bacillota > Bacilli > Caryophanales > Exiguobacterium > Exiguobacterium sp. s46. Next base: position 17,843 of record NZ_JACSMY010000007.1, on the reverse strand, counting down.
ATCGCTGAGTTCTCGATCCGTTCCATTGCTGGACCCGAAAGAACAGGGTGTGTACAACATGCATAGACTTGTTTCGCTCCGTTTTCAATCAAAGCGTTCGCTGCAAGTGTGATCGTACCCGCTGTATCGATGATGTCATCGATGATGATGGCAATCTTGCCATCGACTTGACCGACGATGTTCATGACTTCTGCGACGTTCGGTTTCGGACGGCGTTTGTCGATGATCGCGATCGGTGCTTTTAATTGTTCTGCTAATTTACGTGCCCGTGTGACACCGCCATGGTCTGGAGAAACGATGACGAGTTCGTTTGGATCGATGTTCTTTTTCTCGAAGTATGAAGCGAGAAGCGGTACACCCATCAATTGATCTACTGGAATATCGAAGAACCCTTGGATTTGTGCTGCATGGAGATCCATCGTCACGACGCGTGTCGCCCCTGCTACTTCAAGCAAGTTCGCAACAAGTTTCGCCGTGATTGGCTCACGTGAACGTGCTTTGCGGTCTTGACGCGCATAACCGTAATATGGAATGACGACGTTGATTGTCCGTGCAGACGCCCGTTTCAGTGCATCGATCATGATGAGAAGTTCCATCAGGTTTTCGTTGACTGGTTGGCTTGTCGATTGAATGATGTAAATATCATCCCCTCGGACACTTTCTTCGATGTTCATCGAAATTTCGCCATCACTGAAGTGTTTGACTGAACTTTCGCTGACCGGGATTCCGATGACTTTAGCGATTTCCTCTGCCAGTGGTTTGTTCGAGTTGAGTGCGAAAATACGAATTTCATGTTCTAAGACAGTAGACATGTGTAGGTGGCCTCCATTTGTTTGGGTTTAGACGAGTAGAGCGACAAGTAATGAATTAACGATAATCGGGTTTCGTCGTTTGACGTTCCCGTGCGATCGCGAGACCGTTTTCCGGCACATCATCCGTGACGGTTGATCCGGCAGCAACAAGGGCATTCTTGCCGACCGTGACCGGTGCAATCAAGTTGACGTTACAGCCGATGAAAGCATCGTCCTCAATGATCGTCTGGAATTTATTTTTTCCATCGTAGTTGACCGTGATTGATCCACAACCGAGGTTGACGTTCTCTCCGATCGTCGCATCTCCGACATAGCTCAGGTGTGCTGATTTGCTACCTTCGCCAAATGTTGATTTCTTGATCTCAACAAAGTTTCCGACGCGTGTGTTCGCACCGAGAACCGCTTGCTGACGTAAATGCGCGAATGGACCGACTTGTGCCGCTGGACCAATCTTGCTATCCGTGACGACGGATTGACGAACAATGGCACCATCTGCCACTTCACTATTGCGGATATCCGAGTTCGGACCAATCGTACATTCTGAACCAATGACCGTGCGACCGAGTAATTGCGTTCCCGGATAAAGAACAGTATCTGAACCAATCGTGACGTCCGGTCCGATATACGTCGAAGACGGATCAACGAACGAGACACCTTGACGCATCCAGTACTCGTTCGTCCGCTTACGCATCGATGTTTCCGCTTGCGCAAGTGCGACGCGATCGTTGACACCGATTGTCTCTTCGAACGTAGGTGCCGCGTACGCTGCGATTGTTTCGCCTGCTGCTTTTGCAATCTCAATCACATCTGGTAAGTAATACTCACCTTGCGCGTTATCGTTCTTGACCTGCTTCAGCGTTGCGAACAACATCTCGTTATCAAATACATACGTACCGGTATTGATTTCCCGAAGTGCAAGTTCTTCTGCATTCGCATCCTTGTGCTCGACGATTTTCGAGACGTTTCCATCTTCGCCACGCACGATTCGTCCGTAACCTGTCGGATCGTCAGCGAGTGCCGTCAAGACAGTCACTTTTGCGTTCGTATCCGTATGATGTTGTAACAATGAAGACAGTGTCTCGCTCGTCAAGAGTGGTGTATCGCCACAGACGACGAGTGTTGCTCCCTGTTCGTTCCCGAGTACGGGTTCTGCCATTTGAACAGCATGACCTGTGCCAAGCTGCTCACTTTGAAGTGCGTATTCCACCGATGTGCCAAGCACTTCTTTGACGGATTCCGCACCGTGACCGACGATGACGACCTGTCGCTTGACGCCGAGCGTCGCTAATTGATCGACGACGTGCTGTACCATAGGTTTCCCAGCGACTGGGTGAAGTACTTTGTAAAGCTTCGATTTCATCCGAGTTCCTTTACCCGCTGCTAGAATTACCGCGAAATGATTCATCCTTGTCGCTCCTCCACGTAAATTAGTGTTGATTTCGTTCTGAAATAGTACACTCGTTCCAACTATAACGAAAATGGCATCGTTATTCAATGATGGGACGAAGCGGAATCGAGGAAAAAACGAGAAAAAAGACAGGTTTTCCCAAGAAGAGAAAACCTGTCTTTTTCTTATGCTTGATCTGTCGTTTGGGCAGAAGAGACTTCGTAACCGAGACCTTCTTCTTGATCCTCACGTGCCGCATAGGCTTCGAGTACTGAATCTTCGACCTTTTTTCGCATTAATGCATTGATTGGATGAGCGACATCCCGGAAGATACCTTCTTGCGTTCGTTTGCTTGGCATGGCGACGAAGAGACCACTGTTCCCTTCGATCACACGCAAATCATGTACCACGAATTCGTGGTCGAGCGTAATAGAGGCAAGTGCTTTCATTCGACCCTCTGCCACGACGCGACGAATTTTAACGTCCGTAACGTTCATTTTGTCCGCACCCCTTTAACCGTTGTCACAACTCTTCGTTGTCTACTTCTACTTACGGCTTAAAACAAACAAAGGTTTAGTCTTTCCCAATCTTTTTACGCATAATTTCCAAAAGTTTGATAATTACAGTATAGTTACAATCCATGCGGCTGTCAATTTCAGGTAGTCTCTGCTTCCGAGAAATAGTGATCGACGTTTCCACGCTTGACTTGAATTTGACCAAGATCGACGTCGACGTCCGCTAATTTCATTAAGCTAACGTATTCGTTGACCATCTTCTTCTCGGCACCCTCTGCCTCGATCAAGACACCCACACCTGCGACCTTTGCTTCGAACTCGCTCAAGAGACTCATCATTCCGCGAATCGTTCCGCCGGCTTTCATGAAGTCATCGATCAATAAGACGTTCGCCCCGCGTGGTAAACTCCGACGCGCAAGTGCCATCGTCCGAATCGCTTTTGAAGACCCTGAGACATAGTTGATACTGACCGTTGAACCTTCTGTCACGCGACTATCCGAACGCACGATGACGAACGGCACACCAAGTTGCTCAGCGACCGCATAAGCAAGTGGAATCCCTTTCGTCGCGATTGTCATGACGACATCGACTTTCTTTTGGCTAAAGACAGATGCAAACACTTGCCCCATTTGTTTGACCATCTTCGGATCCCCGAGTAAGTCCGTCAAATAAAGGTATCCCCCTGGCAACAGTCGATCTGGACGTGCGACACGTTCACATAGATCGTCGATGAACGGTAACGCCTTCTTACTGCTCCACGTCGGGATGAACATGACGCCACCCGCAGCACCTGGTACCGTGACGAGACGACCCGTTCCCTCATGCTCTAACATCTCGCTGACGATATCTAAATCTTCACTGATCGACGATTTCGCCGATTTATAGCGTTCTGCAAAAATCGTCAATGAGACGAGATGATGGGGATGGTCAAGCAAGTACCGCGTCATGTCGACCAATCGACCACTTCTCCGAATTTTCATTTGTTTTGTTCCACCTCTCCGTAATTCCGAATATTCAATAGTGAATATATCATTTTCATACGGATATTATCAATGGTTTTCGCCTAAAAGACGAACGACGTAGACTTCGTTACAAAAGCCGCGTAATCCATTATAGAGACGTTGTGCCCGATTCTCGTGTTCCGTCAACGCAAAGACCGTCGGACCACTTCCGCTCATCAAGACGCCTTCTGCGCCACAACTCGCCATGAATTCCTTGATCTGCTCGACTTCCGGGTGCATCGGCAACGTGACCGATTCGAGAACATTACCGAGTGACTGGCAAATGCCTTGGAAATCTTGCGCCTTCACCGCATCGATCATCGCTTCGACGTTCGGACGTTTTGCCGTGTTCAAGTCAAGGGCACCATAGACGTCAGCCGTCGAGACACCAATCGTCGGTTTAGCAAGAACGACCCAGCATGGGGGTGGTGAGACAAGTTTTTCTAGCTTCTCTCCGCGACCCGTTGCAATCGCCGTTCCTCCCATGACACAAAATGGGACGTCAGAGCCAACCGCTGCCCCGACTTCCGCCAACTCTTCCAGCGTCAAGCCAAGTTGCCATAACTCGTTCAAACCACGTAATGTCGCTGCTGCGTCACTAGAACCACCTGCAAGTCCCGCTGCGACCGGGATGTGTTTTTCTAAGAAGATTTCGACCCCTGTCTTGACGTCGTATTTTTCTTTTAAGATCGCTGCTGCTTTATACGCAAGATTACGTTCATCGTTCGGAACGTAAGCATGCTGGGCATTCATTCGAATTTCTCCTGACGGCAGCTCCGTCAATTCTAGACGGTCTGCCAAATCGACTGTCGTCATCACCATATGTACATCGTGATAGCCGTCCGGGCGCTTTGCCGTCGCATCCAGGACTAGGTTGATCTTGGCCGGAGCCTTTACAATAATCGTCATCGTGCCGTTCCTCCTCTAGTTCGTTTCCTGTAGGAATTGTATCAACCTTTCCACAAAAAAAGAAGCGAACATTTTGTCCGCTTCGGAAGGTAAGTTTACGAATTCGCAAATTCGATTTGTACGGAGTCTGTTAGCACGTCGGCGTAGCTATAAGAAACTCGCTCGACATTGTGGCGCTCTGCGTCTAGCTTGACTACAAACACCGAAGGATACGTCTCAACGAGCGTTCCGATTCGGGTTACGACCTTTTTACGACCGCCGCTTGCTTTTAGCGTCAGTCTTTCACCAACATGTGTTTCGAAAACATGTCTGATTTCGTTCAACGTCTTTGGCATACGCTTCACCTCACTAATATTTATTATAGCATATTAAATAAATATTAGAAAGGGGAAAATATTATATCTGTTCTAATCGTATCCGTCAACGTTTTTTAATTGGCAAAAGTGCATCCGCTAACTGTGCGAATTCCTGCAGGCTGAGCGTTTCTCCGCGACGACGTGGTTCGATTCCAGCTTCCAACAATGCCGCTTCGACCGCCGCCTTTTCCGTCTTCCCGAAGTGTGTCGTCAAGTTGTTCAAAATCGTTTTCCGGCGTTGTGCAAAACTTGCTCGGACGATTTCGAAGAATAATGCCTCATCCTGTGTCTGTACCGCCGGCTCTTTTCGAATGTTCAAACGGATGACTGCTGAATCGACATTTGGTGCCGGAATGAAGACTTGTTTTGGAACCGTGAAGCAGACTTCAGCTTCCGCATAATACTGAATCGCGATCGATAGAGAACCGTATGCTTTCGTGCCCGGTTTTGCACCGATTCGTTCAGCGACTTCCTTTTGAATCATCATGACGAGCGTCCGAAACGGTGCTTTCGCTTCGAGAATCCGCATGATGATCGGTGTCGTGACGTAATACGGGAGGTTCGCGACGACGGCAATGTCAGTGATGCCTTCTTGCGTGAACTCTTCTGCGACGATCGTCGAAAGATCAAGTTCAAGAGCATCGCCGTGAATGACCTTCGTATGAGGATACGGTGAAAGTGTATCGTCAAGAATCGGTAGCAACCGCTGATCGATTTCAAGAGCGACGACTTTTTTCGCCTGTTTCGCCGATTGTTCCGTCAATGAGCCGATTCCTGGTCCGATCTCGAGTACTCCGCTTTCAGGCGTTAATCCAGCTGCCCCGACGATGTTTCCTAATACGTTTAAATCGATTAAAAAGTTTTGTCCCAACGATTTTTTAAACGAAAAGCCATGTTTCGCTAAAATTTCTTTCGTCCGGTGCAATGTAGCAATGTCTTTCAAACTTCTTCCTCCTCTAATTGTTTCAATGCCGCTTCCCATTCCGCCTGCGTGATTCGGATCGATGCGACGCGTTTGACGAGTTGTTTTGCATTCGGTTCACCAATCGCAAGAATCTGACCGAGACGACGACGACGGATCGAGGCTGCTGGTCCACCAATCAAATCGGCTGCTAGAATCATCTCACGTGTCACTTCGGCAACCGGTGCTTCTTCCGTCTCATAGACAGCAGCGAGCGCCTCTTCGATTGCGGCAGGTGAGGCATGCTCCACACCAATTTTCCCTCGCTTATCTTTTGCTTGGGCACGAGGAAGATAGGCGTGTTTACAGCCTGGTACGCGTTCATTGATTCGGGCACGGATACGATCTCCTGGAAAATCAGGGTCCGTGAAGATGATGACACCGCGTCGTTCCAGTGCCTTCTCGATGCGTTGCATCGTTTGTTCATTAACGGCTGAGCCGTTCGTTTCAATTGTATCGACATCAAAGACTTCTTGTAATCGTGTCGTATCATCTCGTCCTTCGACGACGATGACTTCTTTTAAGCGTTTCCGCATGATCTCTCCACCTTCTTCAAACACTCTCGTAATTGTACCTGTTTCCACGAAAAAAACAAGGAAGCGTCACATGTCCGCTTCCGTTGCACTAGGAATGACCCAGACTTGCAGTTGTTTTCGACCGAACGTCTTCGCTGTTTGTTCTCCGTCGACCAAGACATCGATCTTATTGCCTTTGATGGCGCCACCGGTATCGAGAGCGATCGCAAGCCCCACTCCTTCGACGTAGACTTTCGTTCCGAGCGGAATGACTTTCGGATCAACCGCGATGATCGGCATCCCTTGATAGGTGATCGTATCCGTCACGTCATACCCGGTCGCGGTCAAGGCACGTCCGTTGTACAAACGACTGCCGTTCGAAGCTGGGTCGTTCGTATACGCCGTCGCTTCGACCATCAAACTCTTCGCACTTGAAAAATCAAGATCTGCATCAGCTTTCGGTGTTTCAGCTAGTGGATTCGTCGCCTGTTCTTCGTTGAAGACTGGTGCTTCAACAGGTGTCTCAACCGGCTTGGTTCCAACTTTGACGACTTGTTTGATCGGTTTTTGCGTCACTTGATCACCAATCAGTTTTTTCTCTTTACTGAGACCGTCAGCGAGCGTCAATTGATACTTTTTCGTTCGGATACCCGGACGACCTGATGCCGTCACGAGTTGTTCGCCTTCCGGTAGAGTTGGATCCTCGACTTCTTCAATCTCAAACGGCACGAGCTGTTCTTGCGTCAACGTCGCACGACGTGTCGTGTTGACCGTGATCAACGTTCCTTCCGTCACGCGGGTATCGGGATCCGGAGCGACTCGGTCTTCCTTTTGCAGACGGATTCCTTCCCGTGCTAACAATTCCCGAACTGACGTCTCATACGTGTAGATTTGTCGGGCTTTTCCACCAACGACGAGATCAACGGGAAAAGCTTCCCGGTACCGAACGGTCATTCCGTTCGTCAACACAGCGTCAGACGACGGATAAATATCATCCGTCTCCGCTTTTTTGATGCCGCGTTCTGCAAGCAAATCCTTCACTTGGCGTGCCTGCGTCCGAACCCGACGGGACTCACCATACCCCATGATCAGCGTGATTTCTTTCGCCCGCTGAATGACGATTAATCGTTTTTTCGGCAGGTCGGCACTGAGCGCCGGTTCAATCACATCATTGTCACGCGTCGTAATACCGGCTTCTTCAAGTGCTCCATAGACAGAGTCAGCTGTCGTTTCAATTTGCTGTTCTTGACCATCAATCAAGACAGTCACGGTTTGTGGATGATCCATCATCCCATAGACGAGCGCAGCCGCAAGTAGCAGGCTGCACCCGATCGTAATGAACGTCAACGAACGCATCATGGCAAACGGAAGACCCGTTTTGCATTTTCCGTCGTCGCTGCTTCGACGTCAGCATACATCATGCCACGGAGCTGCGCGATCTCTTCGGCGACGAATCGGACGTAAGCCGGTTCGTTGCGTTTACCGCGGTGCGGTGTTGGTGTCAGGTACGGACAATCCGTCTCAACGAGTAGACGATCGAGCGGAACTTCCTGCGCGACACGTTTCGGCATCTTCGCATTCTTGAACGTAACGGGACCTCCGAGTGAAATATAGAAGTTCATCGCCAGGCATCGTGGTAATAATTCAGCACTCATGCTGTAGCTATGCAGAATCCCTCCGACTTCTTTTGCATCCTCTTCTTCAAGGATCCGTAACGTATCTTCTGTCGCTTCCCGGTTATGGATGACGATCGGTTTCTTTTTCTGCTTCGCGAGCCGGATCTGTTTGCGGAAAGCTTCCTGCTGCACATCTTTCGGTGACGTATCCCAGTGATAGTCGAGCCCGATTTCTCCGAGCGCGACGACTTTTTCGTGATCCATCAACCGTTCGACCTTTTGGTACGCTTCCTCGTCAAAATCAATCGAGTCGACGGGATGCCAGCCGATGACCGCATAAAGATCATCGTACGCTTCGACGAGTTCCATCGCACGATCAATCGTCTTATGATCAAATCCGACGACGATCATAGGTGAGACACCGTTCGCGCGTGCCCGCTCGATCGTCTCGTGGACGTCGTCCGCAAATTGGTCTGCATTCAAGTGAGTGTGTGTATCGATTAACATAGCTGTTCGACTCCTTCTTTAAAAAAATGCCTGTGACATGAAGTCCACAGGCATCGGTTTTATTTTACGCTTGCGCCGTTCGCCATCGTTGACGGGACCGTCGCTAGTTCAAGTTTTCCTGCTTTTTCAGCAGCAAGGACCATTCCTTGTGAGAGTTCGCCACGTAACGTGACCGGTTTTAAGTTCGCCACGACAATGACTTTTCGTCCGACTAAATCTTCCGGCTCATACCACTGAGCGATACCAGAGACGATTTGGCGTGTTTCTTTGCCCATATCGACTTGTAGCTTCAATAGTTTTTTCGCTTTTTTGATCTTTTCAGCCGTCACGACTTCACCGACACGTAATTCGATCTGGTCAAAGACATCGATTGTCGTTTCTGGACGAATATCTTCGTCTTCTTCTTCAACTTCCTCAACACGTGCTGCAGAAGCTTGACGCATCATGTCGACGATTGCTTCGACTTCTTCTTTGACGTCGAGACGTGGGAAGATTGGTGTCGCTGTACCGACTTTCGTTCCTGGTGCGATGTCTGCGAATTTCTCGAGCGCTGCCCAGTCCATCGCTTGTCCAGAGAGACCCAGTTGCGCGAAGATCTCTTTTGGTGAACGCGTCATGAACGGTTGTAACATGATCGCCACGTGACGCAAGACGCCGACGAGATGCACCATGACAGAACCGAGTTCCGCCGTTTTGGATTCGTCTTTTGCAAGCACCCACGGTTGTGTCTCATCAATGTATTTATTGGCACGGCTGATCAATTGCCAAATATTCGACAGTACGACAGAGAATTCCATGTGTTCCATCGATGCTTCGACTTTCGTGACCGTTTCTTTTGCAAGATCCGACAGAGTCGCATCAAACGGTGTCACGTTACCTGTATAGGCTGGGATCTCACCATCAAAGTATTTCGTGACCATCGCGATCGTCCGGTTAAGTAAGTTCCCGAGATCGTTCGCTAAATCATAGTTCATCCGCTCAACGAATGCTTCAGGTGTGAACATACCGTCCGAACCGAATGGCACTTCCCGTAAGAGGTAGTAACGAAGAGCGTCGAGACCGTAGCGATCCGTCAATGGAATCGGATCGACGACGTTCCCTTTTGATTTCGACATTTTTCCGTCTTTCATCAACAACCAACCATGTGCGAAGACTTTCTTCGGTAATGGGAGGTCAAGCGCCATCAAGAGTGCGGGCCAGATGATCGTGTGGAAACGAACGATTTCTTTTCCGACGAGATGGACATCTGCTGGCCAGTACTTATCGAAGTTACCGTGATCGTCTGTACCATAACCAAGTGACGAGATGTAGTTCGTCAACGCATCGATCCAGACGTAGACGACGTGTTTTGGATTCGACGGGACTTGTACACCCCAGTTGAATGTCGTCCGTGAGACCGCTAAGTCTTGAAGACCTGGTTTAATGAAGTTATTGATCATTTCGTGTTTACGTGATTCTGGCAAGATGAATGACGGATTCGCTTCAAAGTACTCCAGCAGACGGTCCGCGTACTTACTGATCCGGAAGAAGTAACATTCTTCGCGAACGAGTTCGACCGGGTGTCCACTGTCAGGGCTCTTCCCGTCGACGAGTTGTGATTCCGTATAGTACGTCTCATCCGGAATCGAATACCAACCTTCGTATTCACCTAAATAGATATCGCCCGATTCAAGAAGTGTCTCGAACACTTTTTCGACGACTTTCTTGTGACGTGGTTCTGTCGTCCGGATATAATCATCGTACGAAATGTCGAGACGATCCCATAAGACTTTAATCTGTTCGACGACACCGTCGACGAATGCCTGTTCCGAAATCCCTGCTTCTGCTGCTTTTTCCTGGATCTTTTGACCGTGCTCATCGCTACCTGTCAAATACCGGACGTCGAATCCTTGAAGTCGTTTGTACCGTGCCATCGCATCTCCAGCCACCGTCGTGTACGCGTGACCGATATGTAGTTTTGCACTTGGATAATAAATCGGGGTCGTGATATAAAATGTCTTTGCCATGTTATTCCTCCGTTCTCTGATTTCCATCTTCATTATAGGCTATTATACGCTGTTACGGGACTGATGTCGAAACTCACTTTTTGTCGAATCGAAACATTTTTTGACATCAGACATCAAATTACAAAAAAACACACTCTATAGTTTCATTTCCTTTAAAAAGGGAAAATGTATTAATAAATCGTTTCAAATATGGTGTTTTTGAGAAATAAATGACATTTTGATTTCAAGCTATTCAGATTGGTTGACTACTTTTGGAAAGTCTAGTATTCTACATTCTATAGAAACGATGTCGAATTTTGACGATTTTTCAAAAGAAAAAGAGATCCATGACATCAAAGGAGGAACAACAAAATGAAATCAACAGGTATTGTACGTAAAGTAGACGAGCTCGGTCGTGTCGTAATTCCAATCGAATTACGCCGTACACTTCAAATTGCAGAAAAGGATGCCCTCGAGATTTATGTCGACAACGAACAGATCATCCTTAAAAAATATAAACCAAACATGACTTGCCAAGTAACAGGAGAAGTATCAGAAGATAACTTCAAATTGGCTGATGGTAAATTGATTCTTTCACCAGATGGCGCACAACGCGTTCTCGTTGAATTAAAAGATTTCCTCGATCGTCATTACGCAAGCAACGAATAAGCAAAAAAGGAAGCTCCTGACGGGGCTTCCTTTTTTTAATCTGCTTCGTGAAACGCAAGGTATAGTTCCTGACGATCCAGTCCCCGTTCCTTTGCGACACGCTTCAACGCCGCGTTCGGCTTTTCGCCTTCTTCGATATACCGACGGATTTGCTCGAGTGGATCACTGTCTTGAATGACCGCATCAGGTCGTTCTTCATTTGACCCTTCGACAAGAACGACGAACTCACCTCGAACGTCTTCTGCTGCCCAAGCACGTAATTCACTCACGCTTCCCCGAATGTACTCCTCGTACCGTTTTGTTAATTCCCGGGCTAACGTCACCTGGCGATCACCGAGTACTTCCTCGATCCCTTGTAACATCTCTTTCAATCGATGTGGTGCTTCATAAAAGACGAGCGTTCCGGTTTCGTATTTCAATTGCTCCAACGCTTCGCGACGTTCTTTTTTCTTCCGTGGCAAAAAGCCGTAATATAAAAAGCGTTCTGTCGACAGACCAGACGCGACAAGAGCGGTCAACGCAGCGTTTGCACCCGGAAGAACGATGACAGGAATGTCTGCTGCAATCGCTTGGCGGATCAAGTCGCTTCCCGGGTCCGAGATACCGGGCATACCGGCATCGGAGACGAGGGCGATTTGCTTTCCTGCTTCTAAATCAGCGAGGAGTCGTTCCCCGCTTGTTTGTTTATTGTGTTCATGATAACTGACAAGCTTCGTCTCAATCGAAAAATGTCGAAACAGTTTCATCGTCTGCCGGGTATCTTCTGCTGCGACGATATCGGATTCCTGTAAGATCCGTACTGCCCGATATGTCATGTCTTCTAAATTGCCGATTGGTGTCGGGACGATATAGAGACCGGCTCCTTGCTGTTGATAGCTACTCGTCGCTTTCATGAGGTTCCTCCTTGAATCAACCGTTCTTTTTGTGAACGTGTTAATTGTTTAATCGCATATTCCCGCTTCATTGCCTCTGACTTCGTTGCGAATATCTCCTGATGAACGAGGACGACCGGTAGACGGGCACGTGTATACTTCGCACCCTTACCTGCGTTATGTGTCGCGATGCGTTGCGTGACGTCTACCGCGTAACCCGTATAATACGTATCATCTTGGCAACGAACGATATAGACTGCATGCTCAGACATCGAACAGTTCCTTCATCTGAGCCGCATACGAGTTGTCCGCCTCATAGACGATGAATGGGGGGAGCACCTTCAGTCCAGGTTTTGCATCCTTGATCCCCTCGATCAACAGCATGTTTGCTTCCTTCCCTGCTTTCGGATAAATCAGCTGCATCCGTTTCGGTTCCAAGCGATACGTCCGCATCAAGGTAACGATATCAAGCAGTCGTTCCGGTCGATGGACGAACGCTGCTTTCCCGCCTTGTTTCAACAAATCAGATGCACCTCGAATACAGTCTTCGAGTGTACAGAGGACTTCATGTCTTGCAATCGTATAATGTTCACTTTGGTTTTGGTTCGATGTCTCGTTTGCTAAAAAATAAGGGGGATTACAGGTGACAGCATCATAGATGCCGTATCCAAGACGCGTACCCGCCTCTTTGACGTCCCCTTCAATCATCTCAATCCGATTGTTCAGTTCATTCAAGTTGACGCTACGTCGTGCCATCTCCGCTAGTCTCGGTTGAATTTCAAGACCCGTGATCTGCCCTTTCGTCCGGTAGGATAAAAAGAGTGGAATCGCACCGTTTCCCGAACAGAGATCGGCAATCCGTCCCTGTTGAATCGGGACCCACGCAAATCGTGCGAGCAGTGCCGCGTCGAGTGAATACGAGAAGACGGATGGACTTTGAATGATTTTCCCTTCTTGTCCTAAGAGATAATCAAGTCGTTCGTCTGGTAATAGTTCAAACATGTCGTGCCTTCCTTTCCGAAAAAAAGACTGACTCGTGTAGAAGTCAGCCTCTCAATGTTTCGTTAACATGGATAAGCAAAAGAGGCAATCGCCGTCTTTTCGTACTTGTCCATAATGCAAGTTACAGATGTGGAACCCTTCCTGGTACAATCGTCCGAGATTATCGTAGCCCGCACCGACGCCCGCTTCCGCTTCTTCCGCTTCCGTGACCGGCTGTTGTTCATCGCGTTCGACTTTTTCCCGAAGATGATGATTCTCCAGATACAGATGTTGGTTCTCTTCCATCATGTAAGCCAGCTGATCCTTTAACACGCTCAGATGCTCAGTCAGCAAATGAATCTGTTGCTCAATCGCATCGACACGCGTAATGATTTCTTTTTTATCGACTCTCTCCACGCGTATGCACCCCGTTATTCTTTTGGTCGTTTTGGTTTTACGGCACCAACGGATAATAGTTCTTCCATCGAATACGTCAAGACGCGGGAACGATCCTTCAGTTCGATTTGAACGACTTGATCGAGGATGTTCAAGCCAACGACGCGTCCTTCGCCTTCAGGTACCGTCAAACGTTTTCCGTAGTCCGGCAAATCACGGCGCATCTCTTCATACGTATCGTTCTCATATTTCAAGCAGCACATCAAACGACCACATACTCCTGAAATCTTCGTCGGATTCAACGACAGGTTTTGATCTTTTGCCATCTTGATCGAGACCGGTTCGAACTCACCAAGGAAAGATGAACAACATAAGACACGACCACACGGACCGATGCCTCCAAGTAACTTCGCTTCATCCCGAACACCGATTTGACGGAGTTCGATGCGTGTCCGGAAGACAGCCGCTAAATCTTTGACGAGCTCACGGAAATCGACACGTCCTTCTGCCGTGAAGTAGAAGATGACCTTATTGCGGTCAAACGTGTACTCGACATCGACCAATTTCATATCGAGTTTATGTTCACGGATTTTTTCGACACATACCGCATGCGCATCAAGCGCTGCGACTTTATTTTCGCGGACGATCATTGCATCCTTATCGTCAGCAATTCGAAGAATGGATTTCAGTGGCAACACCACATCTTCTTCGTCCATTTGTTTATCGGCGATGACCACTTCGCCATATTCAATGCCCCGTACCGTCTCAACGATGACTGCTTGTCCTCGTGATAATGACTCTTGTCCAGGTGCAAAATAATAAATTTTGCCCGCTTCTTTAAAGCGAACGCCTACTACTTCTAGCATGTCGCTCTACCCTTTCTGTAAGTCAAACATGAGACGCTCAACTGTTAATTGGGGATTAACATTCGCTTCGACCCGTCGGACTGCAGCAAGCACAGCTTGCAACCAGCGGGTGATCGTCGTCTGGCTCTTAGACCCCATCTGTTCAAGTTGGGGTTTACTATTCGTATAGGTCATACCTTCCCACGCCGGATTCAGTTTCAGACGTAAGACATCCTCGAAGAAACAGGTGACGAGTTCAAGACCGATTCGGACATCCTGACGGTTCTTGAATTGTCCCATCCATTTCTCTTGTACGAACAGCGGTAAATCAGCCGGACGATTCGCTAATTCCTCCATCAATTGTAACACTGACGCTCGCGCATTTACAAACCAGTCTTCGAGTAATGCTTCTTCTGCATCCTCGACTTTTGGATAGACACGCGCTGCCAATTGCGTCAACTCGTGGTCCCGTCCCGTTTTTTCAGATAAAACCTCGCCAATCATTTGACGATCCGCCGGACGAAAACTTAATAACTGTCCCCGCGATCGAATCGTCGGTAAAAGGAGCTGGGGTTGATTCGTCAACAATAAGGCCACTTTTCCTTCTCCTGGTTCCTCAAAGAACTTCAGTAAACTGTTTGCTGCCTGAGGAGTCATCTTATGGGACTGGGTAATGACATAAATCTGACGATCGCCTTCGAGTCCTCGGAGTGAGAGATCATGCATCAATTGTTGAATCTGTTCTTTTTTGATGGTCGCGCCATCTGGTTCGATTTCATAATAATCGACCAAGTTGCCACTTTCCATCCGCCGACAGCTACGACAGACACCACACGGCTCTACATCAACCGGGTCCTCACAAAATAGGCTTTTCGCGAACAAGTGAGCCGCTTCAAGTAGAAGCGGCTCATAGTCTCCGGTGAAGATATAAGCGTGATTGATTCGATCGTTTCGTAACGAATTTTGAAGAATCGTCGAAATGACCGATTGTGTCTGTTCCAATTCATGAAACGTCTGCATCAGAATTGATGAAACCCTTCGATTGGTAAGACGAAGACCGTCGCCCCGCCTACCTGGACTTCAACAGGGTACGGGATATAAGAATCGGCATGACCACCCATTGGTGAGATTGGAGAAACCATCTGTTCGCGGCTTGAACAGTTCTTTTTGATCAATCGCAACAAATCATCGAGACGCTCACTCTGTACACCAATCATGAACGTCGTGTTCCCTTCTTTAAGAAAACCACCTGTCGTTGCTAGTTTCGTTGCTCGGAAATCATGCTCGACAAGTGCTTCCGCCAAACGTAAGCTATCTTTATCTTGAACGATCGTAATGACCATTTTCATGAGAATCTCTCCTTTTCTTCTAAATACGTAATGACATCTTCCACTAAGTCCTGATGAATCGCTTCAATCGATCGATTGGCTTGTACGATCTGCACCCGTTCCGGATCCGACGCCGCAATCTGCTGAAAACCATCATAGACGCGGGCACGAAACGCATCATCTCGTTGCTCGATTCGATCAAGTGCTCCCCGGTCCATCATTCGTTTTTTAGAATCCGTTACCGTTAAATCAAATAAATACGTTCGGTCTGGCGCTAACCCACCTGTTGCAGAATCATTGATTTGACGCACGAGATCAATCGGATGTCCAAGACCATACCCTTGATACGCAAGTGACGCATCAACGAATCGGTCACATAAAACAATTGTGCCTGCCTCTAACGCCGGTCGAATCAATTCCTCGACATGCTGGGCACGAGACGCTGCATACAACAGAATTTCTGTCATCTCTTTCATCTCTTCAAAATCAGGATTCAAAATCAACGAACGAATTTCGTTCCCAACGCGTGTGCCACCTGGCTCACGGGTCGTCATGACGTTATAGCCTTTTTCTTTTAACACATCACTAAGCAATTGTAGTTGTGTCGTTTTACCGGCACCATCTGGTCCTTCGACAGTAATGAACGTACCTTTCATCCTTCAAACCCTTCCTCTATGACGCGTAACGCTCCTCGTTGCAATTGTTCGCCCCCTTGCAAATGAACGGCTACGGTTTGATAATGTCGTAAACGTAGTACCTGTTCCGCCGTAATGCGTTCGCCTCTGACAATCAACGGAATGCCTGGCGGGTACGGAATAATCGTTTCGAGTGAAACATGACCGATACACTCATCCAGCTGACGGAACGTACCTGTTGCTTGTTCTAACTGTTCATAAGAACAAGCTAAAGCAGATACCTGTATTTTACCCATAATTGGTTGCTCGATATACCTTTTCAAAGGAATTCCTTCTGATTTCATCATTTGAATGGCTCGTTCGACACGGTGGACCCAGTCATTCTGCTCAGACTTTGTGAGCGGACGAAGTGGCAAAATACAGACGACGTGATCTCCTAAAGCAAATTCTGCATCGAGTTGAACAGCTCGTAACGCGTGCAGCAACGCATCTCCTGAATATCCCTCATACGTTAATGTCATCCGTGACCAATCATCGAATCGCAGAACCGTCATATGATCGAACCGTTGAAGTGCTTCGATGAATGCATCATGACTAGCTTGAACCTCTGACATACCCTTAACTGTCCATTGTTCACGATAGGAACGGGCGTAGTCTAATGAAGCTAGCAGTAAATATGAAGGACTCGAAGTCTGAAACGCTTGAAGTGCTCGCTGTAATTTCCTTCTCATCTTTTCTGAAAATCGCTCATGCATCCATGCTCCCATCGTCAGTGCTGGAAGTGTTTTATGGGCAGACTGGACAACAGCAGTTGCTCCCAATTCAAATGCAGAGCGTACACCAAATGCTTCACCGAAGTGTGCACCATGTGCTTCATCCACTAATAAAGGGAGCCCGTGCGACGCTGTGAGCTGAACGAGTGACGTGATATCAGCAGCTTCCCCGTAATAGGTCGGTGAAGTGATAAACACGCCGACTCCTCCTGGGTATTTCGTAAACGCTTCCTTTAATGTTTCACGTGAAACATGTCCACTGATTCCCGTTTCCTCATGGATGTCTGGTTCAAGAAAGATCGGTTCGATCCCCAGCCATTCTAACGCATTGAACACCGATTTATGGGAATTACGCTGTACATAAACACGCTCTCCTCTTGCTGCTGTAGCGGCAAGCATCGCCCAGATCCCAACGGTCGAACCATTCACAAGGAAATGACTCGCTTTTGCACCGTAGACTTTTTGCAGCAAAGCTATCGCGTCTGCAATGGCCTCTTCCGGATGATGAAAATCATCTAGACCAGGTAATTCTGTGACGTCCCATTTAAAGAAGTCAGGAAGAGGTGTCAATGTTCCATTCTTATGACCAGGAACATGCCATGAGATGGGCGTTCGATCTAAATGGCGTTGAAGTGCATGTACAATAGGAAGTTCGTGTTTCATGAAAAAACTCCTTTTCCTCTAAAATGATTACACAAAAAGACCGACCTGCAATCTGCAGATCGGTCAAGTGCCTGGCAACGTCCTATCCTCACAGGGGGAAGCCCCCAACTACTTTCG
>NZ_JACSMY010000006.1:0-51463 GCF_018618875.1 Exiguobacterium sp. s46 | reverse complement strand
TAAAAGAATCAAATGATAAAAGCTCTTTTGTGTATCGCCTAAATGAAGAATACTTTCTTTTCTAAATCTCAACAGTTTGTTTTTATATGTAATCATCTTAAATGAGAAAGGTACTTTATGAATAAACTTTCATTTAAAATAACGTTATTTTATTTTTTCGGGATTCTCATGATTTTCATTCTCTCATCTGCTATTGTATACAACATTCTTGAGCATCAACAAGTAGAAAGTGAACTGGAGAGCCTTCAAGAGAGAGGCAATAGTCATCGAGATGTTCTTTCCACTAACTTCGACAAGCAAACAGTTGAACACGTTGTTTTAATGGAGGAAAAGGCGATGACTGATGTGATTATCTTAGACAAAAATAATCAAGTCGTCGATTCATCTAACGACGCTGAACAATTTTTGAACCCGGATTGGATTCAAAAAAAGGATGGAATCGTAGAAGGTAATTGGAGAGAGGGCAAATTTTTAGTGACGGTGAGTAATATTGAAGATGGCGGTCAAATAATCATGTTAGAGCCGACGAAGTATATACAGCATTTGATGGGGGAATTGAAACAACAAGTAGTGTTCTCTCTATTCTTGTTAGTACTTTTTCTATTAGTAAGTGTTTATTTTTTGAGTTATATCATTATAAAGCCACTTTTATCAATGAAAGAGGCAACGGTAAAGTTAAGTAAAGGCGAGGTGCTGAAAATCAGAGAAGCTGAGAGAAGCGACGAAGTAGGAGATTTAGCACGAGCGATCACTAAGTTATCTGTTGATTTACGTCACATTCAAAATACAAGAAAGCAATTTCTGACTTCAATCACACATGAATTGCGTACGCCGATTACCTACATCAAAGGATATGCAGGACTCCTCAAAAAAGACGAATCGAGATTTGGAGATATTATCTATGAGGAATCCGAAAGACTTCAAGAACTGATTGAGGATTTGTTTGAACTTGCTAGATTGGAAGAGCCACATTTTCAAATAGATCCTCAGATCACAGAGATGAATGATTTCTTAAAAAAAATCAGTGAAAGAATAATTTTTAAATTTGAGGAGAAACAAGTGAAATTAATTCTTCAAATTAATAAAACTCCCATCTACAAAGAGATAGACCAAGCTAGATTTGATCAGGTTCTCTTAAATTTACTGGATAACGCGCTAAAATATACACATGCGAACAAACGCGTATTTTTAAAACTTGATGAAAACTTTATTGAAGTTACGGATGAAGGTGGTGGTGTGGATGAGCAATCACTCCCGTATCTTTTTGATCGTTTTTATCGAGTAGATTCTTCACGAAATCGTGAAACAGGAGGTACTGGGCTCGGTTTGGCTATCACGAAAGAAATAGTTGAAGCGCACAAAGGGACCATCGTAGCTATTAATGTAGAAAACGGGCTGAAAGTTGTCATTGACTTGAGGGGGATTCCAGGATGAGAACCATTGCTTTGGTAGATGATGAGAATCGAATGTTAGAACTGATTGAACTCTATCTGCAAGACAGTTATACCTGTATTAAGCTGAACAGCGGAAGAGAGATATTGAACTTGATTGATGTAGATGAGCCTGACTTAATCATATTGGATGTGATGATGCCTTTAATGGATGGTTTTGAGACCTGTCAAAGGATAAGGGAAGTTTCGAATGTACCAATCATTTTATTGACAGCACTCGACGGAAAAGAAGAAATCGTAAAAGGATTACAACTGGGAGCAGATGATTACATTGTGAAACCGTTCGACGAGGCGGAATTGAAGGCAAGAATTCAATCGATTTTCAGACGAACTACAGTTTCTTCAGGATCAAAAATCGAATCGTCGGGTCTAATCTTAAATGAAGACGCCCATGAGCTGTATTATGATAATCATTTAGTCAAAGTCACGCCAAAGGAATTTTCATTACTTGCTAAGTTATTAAAAAATCCAGAACGTGTCTATTCAAGAGAGGAACTGCTCTCAAGTTTATGGTTAGCAAATGAGTGGACAGATGAACGAACGGTCGACTCTCATGTAAGAAACTTAAGAGAAAAACTTAGGAAACTCGAGTTTCCTATTGAAGAACACTTTCGCACAGTATGGGGAATTGGTTACAAGTGGGTTCCTTAAATAAGGAGAAATAAGACAAGAGAGGCACGGTTAAAAAACCGTTCCTCTCTTGTTTATCGTTTATTCTGCAGATAGTTCGTCTTCAGTCACCCATTTATGATTTTTCACTTCTTCACCTGTAGTCGATTCGAAATCAATCATATACACTGTTGTTTGCTTAGCTGAGTCGATAGTGGCCGTAGCATCCTTCATTCCTTTCATATGATCCGCGTCTACTTTTACTTCATCGCCTACTTCATAAGGAGATGACTTGGCATCTACAATCTCTTCTTGAATAATCCATTTATGATTCGTGACGCGTTTCCCGCCATTTGTAGGGTCATAAGAAATGCTATAAGCAGTAGTATCATAAGCTCCTACAATTTTAGCCTCGGCCCCTTTCATGCCTTCCATATGTGCTTCTTTGATCATCGCCATGTCGCCAACTTTAAATTTAGGGTTTTTAGCCTCTTGGAGCCCTTTCGGAACCTCTTTCGATCCAGACATGTCCATCGTCGAATGATCCATACCGTCCATATTTTTATCCATGCTTCCTGTTGATTTAGAATCATCACCATTGCTTCCGCACGCAGCGAGTGCTAAAGAAAGCGAAGCAGCCATAGTTGTCATAAAAATCTTTTTCTTTAATTTCATAAAAATTACCTCCAATTGTTTTTTTATGCTTTCCATAGACTCTATCACATAAATTTGCAGAAACATTGCAGAGAGCAGAAAAGTAACACATTGAAAAAAACTATAAAATTCATGGGTGGAAAGACATATTTTTTTCACAATCATTCTTTAAGTTAAAGATAATAATTAATTGAAGGGAATGATCCATGTGAAGAAAAGATGGTTAATCGCAACTATCGGTATCTTTACTCTCATGATTATAGTGGGCGGTTCGTATTTACTTTTTATCCGAGGTACTATGCCAAATAACAAACAGCACATGAAATCTATGATGAATGGAGGGAACACTACTACAAATCAGACTATGATGGAAGGTATGGGACATGGCGCGAGTGTCGATTTAAAATCAACTGAAGAAAAAGAGCGACGATTGAACATCCCTAAGATGCTAAAATCCGATCGTGAAACCAAGAATTCCATTCAATACACGATTGTCGCTAAACAAGGGGAGACACAGTTCTTCCGAGATGGTAAAAAAACTGAAACTCTAGGATATAACGGAAATTATTTAGGTCCTGTAGTGGAATTGAAAAAAGGAAAAATGGTAACAATCCGTACGGTGAATCGCTTATCAGAAGCGACTACATTCCATTGGCACGGTCTTGTTGTACCATCATCCGTAGATGGCGGACCACATCAAGTCGTGAAAGCTGGTGAAACGAAGGTAGTAAAGTTTAAAGTGAAGCAAGATGAATCGACATTGTGGTTTCATCCAC
The DNA here is from genome assembly GCF_018618875.1 of Exiguobacterium sp. s46. NCBI lineage: Bacteria > Bacillati > Bacillota > Bacilli > Caryophanales > Exiguobacterium > Exiguobacterium sp. s46. The sequence continues at coordinate 47,973 of NZ_JACSMY010000006.1, read as the reverse complement.
ATCCAATGGGGAAAACTGCTGAACAAGTATACAAGGGGTTAGCAGGATTGTTGTACGTAAAAGATGAAAAAACTAAAGAGACGATGCTACCTCAAAAATATGGTGAAAATGATATTCCATTAATTCTTCAAGATCGAAAAGTTAAAAACAGGAATGTCCTTGGATATGCTGATGTAGAAAAAACAGATGGGGCTTTAGGCGATACCCTCCTCGTAAACGGTACGATTAATCCATATTTCAACGTAAAATATTCGCAACTTAGAGTCAGATTGATAAATGGCTCCAATGCACGTAACTACGTAGTGAAGCTATCTGACGGTTCATCCTTTAAAAAAATTGCTGATGATGGTGGTTACATCTCAAAACCGAAAAACGTAAAGAAAATTGAATTAAGTCCAGGCGAACGTATAGAGGTATTGGTAGACTTTTCAAAAAGAAAAATTGGTGAGACTGTTTCATTTGAGACGAATGGAGTAAGGGTCGTTAACTTCAAGCTGAAGGATAAACAAGGGACGAACCTAAGTGCATTGGCGCCGAAAAGTGGATATGAAAAGCCGCTAAAGACCTTGTCTACAGTGAATCAAAAGTTAACTCTTTTCGGGATGGGCAAAAATGTTGAAATCAATGGGAAAAAGTTTGATGAGAAGAGAATCGATATTAAAGCGAAACAAGGAGAAACCGAAATTTGGGAGGTCTATAATAAAAAAGACATGATGGGTGGAATGACTCATCCCTTCCACATTCATGGAGTCCAATTCAAAGTATTAGAGCGAAACGGACAGAAACTGGATAATCAAGAAGCAGGTCTAAAAGACACTATCGCTATAAAACCAGATGAACGAGTTAAGATTCAGATGACTTTCAAGGAAAAAGGGGTATTCATGTACCATTGCCATATCCTTGAACATGAAGAGAACGGAATGATGGGTCAGTTGAAAGTGGACTAAAAAATAGGTGAATGTTTTCATCTTTTTTTCACAAACTAAGGAAATAGGCTTTGTGTAAGTCAAAAAAGACGGAAAATGGAGGTATTTTAGAATGAATACTGGACAACAAGAAATCTTAGGTGCCCTACACAACTGTATAGTGACTTGTAATGAATGCTTTGATGCGTGTTTGAGTGAACATCATGTTTCTTCGATGGCAGAGTGTATACGTCTAGACAGAGATTGTTCTGAAATTTGTAGTCTTTTAGTACAAGCTATTTCTCGAAACAGCAGCAATATTGATGTTCTTGCAAGAAGCTGTGTTGAAATTTGTGAAAGATGTGCCGACGAATGTTCGAAACATGATCATGATCATTGTAAAAAGTGCGCTGAGGCCTGTAATGAATGTGCAAAAGTCTGTCGTAAATTAATTGCTTAAAGCGAAGTGTTAAAAATGAAGGAGCATCTATGTCGCCATGCCGAAAAAGGTATGAGCTAAAAAGCTGATGCTCTTTCATTATTTATAAGCACTAAGATACTTAGTTATGAAAAAGTTCATAACCCTTATAGACCAGTAGTATGGTGAGAGAAAATAAGGATACATAGAGGATAACGATCAAACTCTTCATAAACACTTTCATGAAAATCAACTCCATTCTATAGGTTGAATTGATTATATAGAAAGTTCGTGAAATTTATGAGGAAATAGACTAACAATCATTTATTATTAAAAAATTTTAATGTAAGAGGTGGTGACTAGGATGGATAAAATATTAATTGTTGATGATGAAATAAGAATGAGGCAATTATTAAGACTCTATCTAGAACCAATAGGATATGAATGTAGTATGGCGAATGATGGGATCGAAGCTTTAGAGAAAGTGAAAAAAGAAACCTTCGATTTGATTTTATTGGATGTAATGATGCCAATGTACGATGGATTCGAAGTATGTAAGAAAATAACGGATTCTCACCCGGAAGTCCCTATCATCATGATAACGGCTCTAAATGATGCTGAATCCATCGTCAAAGGACTAGATGCTGGAGCTACAGATTATGTCACAAAGCCGTTTAACGGGGACGTACTTTTAGCAAGAGTTCGGTCTGTCATGAGAAGGAAAGCAAAAGAACCCGTTATCTACCACGGACTTACGTTCGATGAGAGCAACAATTTAATTTTACTAGATGGCAAGTCGATTGACTTTACACCAAAAGCACATGCATTACTGCGACTATTCCTTCAACATCCTGGAAGGCTGTTCAACAGACTAGAGCTTTATGAATTCGTTTGGTCTTATACGTCAGAATCGGATCCGAGGACAGTTGATTCTCATATTAAGATGATTAGAGAAAAGTTAAGAGAGTTAGATTACCCGATCGATAGGCATCTGAAAACAATTTGGGGGAGAGGATATCGTTGGAGTGAGAATGAAACGAAATGACACTCTTACTATAGGAGCAAAAGTGTCATCATAAAAATCATAAGGGAGTCGGTGTCGGCTTCGAGTATCCATCTTTATATGAAGAATCGATTGCAGAACGAATATCTTTAACCGATTCTCCGTCCCGTTGCTTCAAAATAGACTTTACAGCAATCTCGAGACAGGTGCTGCATGTCGTTCCGTGACTTGTCCATTTCACCGATCCATTCGTCGCGTTTTCTTCTATAAAGCAATCATAATTATTTTTATGATTGACTGTTTCACCGCAACCGCAATAGCAAGGTATTTTCTCTAGTAGTTTACGATTTTTCCCTACAGCTTGATAAACATTTCGTACATCTTCAGGTTGAGTTTTTAAAAACGTGGGAAGTATCAACGATGATGATGTTTCTTCAATCTTGTCACCGCCCATATGTTTCGCATGATCTACCTCCTTTGAATGATTGGGAGTAGAAGACTTCATCGGGGATTGAGCACAGCCGACCGCAATCAGGGATAGGCTAATAAGACTTACGCTTTTTAAGAGTATGTTAAGTTTCACGATTGGATTCTCCTTAGAGATAATTTTGTAGGTGCATAAAACAAAGCTTTTTAATTGCGTTTTTTGTATTAGCTCATTTGTCTGTTCACGATAGTACCTATTCGTTCATTTGACCATAGTCTTCATCAGTTCAGTTAATTCATGAATTGTCATCAATCATTTGATGTCTACCTCGAACTTGTCCTTTAATTCTTTTTAAAGTTTCAGTACTTGTGATTTTGGCGCTAAATAGTCCTATTCAAACAAATGGTCTCATTTTTTAAAATATATCCTATACTTGTATGATAATTTTTATTTTTTAGTGTGTCAAAATACATTTTATATTTATATATATAAGTTTAACTGGAAGTAAAAACGAGATGTAGCTCTATATAGTCATGATCTCTCTATATACACCATACAGGTATATAGTACGTAAAAGGAGGTTTTCTTATGAATCACCATATCCATCACGAACATACTCATCATGAAGACCAACAAATGAGTGCTTCACATCATGAACATGAAGGAATGATCGGAGACTTCAAGAAAAGATTTCTCGTATCGTTAATGTTGACCATTCCAATCCTGCTACTTTCCAAAATGATTCAAGAATGGTCGGGTATCAACATTAGCTTTCCATATGACGACGTTGTTTTGCTTTTGCTATCCACAATTGTCTACTTCTACGGTGGATGGCCCTTCCTAAAAGGTAGTATTAATGAAATACGCCAAAAAAATCCTGGAATGATGATGTTGATTGCATTAGCGATTAGTGTAGCCTATTTCTATAGTGTCGCTATCATATTCGGTTTCGGACAAGGACATGATTTCTTTTGGGAGTTAGCGACCTTGATCGACATCATGTTATTAGGGCATTGGATTGAAATGAAATCAATCATGGGTGCCTCAAATGCGTTGCAGGAATTAGTAAAGTTACTTCCGAGTGTGGCGCATCGAGTGAAGGATGGGAAGGTTGAAGAGGTGCCGGTCAATGAATTAGAGGCAGGAGATCTCATTCGGATCAAGCCGGGAGAACAGGTACCGGTAGACGGAAAAATCGTCGAAGGAACAACAACGATTGACGAATCAATGCTTACCGGTGAATCACTTCCGGTAGATAAACAGGAGAATGACACCGTGATTGCTGGCTCTATCAATCAAGAAGGTGGTCTGACAGTCGAGACGACAGGTACTGGTGAAGGCACCTACCTTTCAAAAGTCATCGGCTTAGTAAGTGAAGCGCAATCTTCCAAATCACGGACTCAAAACTTAGCTGATCGAGCAGCAAAAATTCTTTTTTATCTCGCGGTGGGAGCAGGTGTTCTGACTTTCGTGATTTGGATTGTACTTGGATATTCGGTTAGTACAGCAATCGAGCGCATGGTAACGGTTATGGTTATCTCTTGTCCACACGCTCTTGGTTTAGCAGCCCCTCTTGTCGTATCCGTTTCTACAGCACTTTCCGCTAAAAGAGGTCTTTTGATTCGAAATCGAACACAATTCGAAGAGGCACGAAAACTAGATGCGGTTATCTTTGATAAGACTGGTACTTTAACGCAAGGTAATTTTGGAGTAACGGATGTGATGGCAAGTACAGGTATAAGTGAGGAAGAAGTATTACGACTCGCAGGAGCCATCGAACAGTCGTCGCAACATCCACTTGCTCGCGGGATCTTGACTGAAGTTCAAAGACGAAAGCTTGATTTACCATCGGTCGCAGGATTTGGATCGATGACAGGCATAGGATTGGAAGGAACAGTCGAAGGAAAGCAAGTCCGCGTCGTTAGTCCGCGATACGTACGGGACAAACAACTCGAAATCGACGAAGTGACATTCGAAGATTTGTCTGAAGAAGGGAAAACGGTCGTCTTTGTCTTAAAGGACACAGAATTAATCGGTATGATCGCCCTTGCCGACCTCGTTCGCGAGGAAGCTAAGAAGACTGTACAGGAATTAAAGGAGAAAGGGATTCAATCCATCATGCTGACTGGGGATAATCAAAAAGTCGCTTCGTGGGTCGCTTCCCAACTTGAGATCGATCAAGTGTACGCAGAAGTATTACCGGATGATAAGTCACGTCAAGTGAGACAGGTGCAAGCAGAAGGAAAAAAAGTAGGGATGGTAGGGGATGGAATTAACGATGCACCAGCTCTCGCACAAGCGGATGTAGGGATTGCGATTGGTAGTGGAACAGATGTAGCTGTAGAAACGGCTGATATTGTCCTTGTCAAAAGTAATCCAAAGGACGTCTTATCTGTCATCGAACTATCGCAAAAAACATATAATAAAATGATTCAGAATCTATGGTGGGCAGCTGGTTACAATATCATTACGATTCCTTTAGCTGCAGGTATTTTAGCACCATACGGCATTATTCTTTCACCAGCGATTGGAGCAGTTTTGATGAGTTTGAGTACGGTCATCGTAGCTATCAATGCGAAAACATTAAGAATTTAATAGAAGTTTGGTATATTTTTTCTTTTTTGTGTATGAACACACCCTATCTCACTTCATGAGTTAGGGTGTGTTCTTTTTTTCAATCAGATAGGATCCCATAGATAAAAGCATGGAACAGAGCGGCCCCGCTCTGTCTGATGGAAAGAGACCGCAAGCCGTCCTGTTTCCGTACTCTAGCTCGCTCCTCGTCGGCGCAAGGGTCATCAAAAAAAGCCGCTGCCGTTCCTTGTCTTCCTCCGCGTTTTGGCTCAAAGCAAGCTTTTCGCTCGCGGGCTCCGGAAGCCTTCGTCCCGGTGCGCTGTCCACTTTTTTTGATCTTTCCCTGCGGTCACCCTTGCGCCGTCTCGCGACGCTCGCTACGTTCCCGTCAACAGGACGGCACCGTGTCGGACTGCATCCCACTCGCGAAAGGAGCTTTTCCATGAAACTGACTACACTCGTTGAAATCACCCGTATCCGCCAAGAGGTCCGTGAACCGGACGTCGCGCTCGAGACGACACACATCACGTCCCCAGAGGACGCGTTCTGTGTCGCGAGACGCTTCATCCAGGACGATGACCGTGAGGTGTTCCTCGTCATCCTACTCAATACGAAGAACCGCGTCATTGCCGTCCATCGGGCACACGTCGGTAGCATCAACTCGAGCGTCGTCCACCCTAGAGAAATCTTCAAATCCGCCATTCTCAACAATGCGACGTCGCTCATCGTCAGCCACCAGCATCCGAGCGGTGACCCGCATCCATCACGGGAAGACATCGAGGTGACCGAACGGCTCGTCGAGGTCGGACGCATCGTCGGTATCCAGCTCCTTGACCACATCATCGTCGGTGCCGGAGAAGAATATGTCAGTTTGAAGGCACAAGGTGTTTTGTAAAGGAACAATAAGCGTAGACGGACGGGATAACCCCGTCCTGTCCGCGCGCAAGAGCATGGACGAAAAACGATGTCGTTTTTCTTTTGAGAGAGCGCAAGCGAGTAAGGAATGGATTCGTCCCGAATCCAAGGGCAATGAGAGACCCGCAGTGGATGGATCCACTGCGGGTGAGAAAGTACATCTGGTCTCTTCTATGTAGAAGGGTGTGATAGAGGATGCAGTAGTGAGACAAGTAGTGGAGTGGATGAAGGTTCGAGGAGAGATAGTTGATTGAAGTGAATCAATCCTCCTGTAGATAGGTAGTGATCTTCTTTCTACTGATTGTATAACTCAAGAAGAGCTTTCGGGCTCATGCGTGAGGCTGTAGGCTGCACGCAGCAACATCCTCATCGCACCGCTGCCCTCCTGCCGGACCGATAACGAGAGCTGCGACTCGCCTGCGCGAGGCATCTCTATGTTTCTGTTCCTTGCGACGGAAGGCACGGAGCGTTTTAAAAATAGAAATAATTAATTTAAAATATAGGTCTTATCACAAATACTTGGTTATTAATAAAAAAAACCAACAGCCAATTGACTGTTGGTAGAAGAGGAAGTATGGGGAAAGGGGAGGGGGTTAGTCTACTTTAACCAAAAAAGCGAATTGTCCGTCACCATTGGACCACTTTGCTTTGATTTCATAGGCATACGTTCCTGTTTCTTTCGGGACAGTAACGGCATCGCCAGTTAAAGTAACTTTTTCAGCATCTTGCTTATCTTTCCAACGAACGATCTCAATAGATTCCGGTTCGTCTTCAAACGAAATATCGATTTTTTTATTTGAGGATACTACAGTTGGTTTGCTTTTTTTCGTCATATCGAGTCCGTCGACATATACTTTATCGACACATTGGTTGCGCAATAGACCATCCCAACAAAATGATCCTTGAACCGTTGGAATATCTTTTCCTTGTGCTTCTACTTTGGGGTTTGGTGGTTCCCCACGAAAAGGGTCAAACACAAAAAATAGAACAACCAATACTACTAAAACACCCATCCATTTAAATTTACCCATAAAACGCTCTCCTTTGATAAAGATTATTTTTAAAAAAGTTTAAGTGTTCTTATTGAGTGGCTTGTTCCTCAACAAATCATTCTTTTAACTCGAGTTCATCGTGTCTCCCCATGATAGGTGAGATCGTTTGATTCTCAAATGCAGTTTCATACGTATCAACTACAGTTTGAATATATTCGCCATCTTCAATAAGAACTTCTCCATAAGCAGGAACTGGGTTGTGCCAATCCATTTTCTCATCATGGATTGTTGCAAATAAATATACTTTTCCAGATACAAGCATTTCTACTCTTCATACGTTCACAATACTTTATTACCTTTTATAATATAACGATTTTATGTAATTTACAATTGTATACAAAGTTATATTTTGGAAAAATTATTTTGTGACAGAATTGAAGAAGTTTTGCAATGCATGGATGAGCGAAGAAGTGAGTGAATGGACGGAGTTCTATGGATAGAGGATTGATGTTTCCATAGTAATGCGGACGACATAAAGACTTTCGAGCTCATGCGTGAGGTTGTAGGCTGCACACAGCAACATCCTCATCGCACTGCTTCGAACCGATAACGAGAGCTGCGACTCGCCTGCGCGAGGGATTTCTACGTTCCTGTTCCTTGCGACGGAGGGCACGGAGCGTTACATAGAATTATAAAAAGAAAAATAAAAGGTTAGGGTTTAGTGGAAGGAATGGCATACTAAAGGAAAGATTCTTGTCCACGTATGAGATCGTCGTTAGTGCTTCGGTCGTGAATGATGTGTCGTATGCGAGGATATCTAAAAAGGAGAAACTACATATGAAATTTGACGGATCGACTGATGTATTAGGTGCAGCACTTACAAATGCCCCTCTACTCTACCTCGTACCGATTGCATTTGGACTTTTCTTATTGATCGACTTCTTGTTTACAAAAGAAAAGAAGAGCTTTTTGAGCCGGACCGGTAAGATATTATTGGTTCCGTTCATTTTGATCGTAGGTGTACTTATTTATCTCTATTGATTCGATGTGCGTAGGAAACACTAATCATTTTTATGGCAGAAACGATCTTCAAAAGGTCGTTTCTTTTTTTATGTGTGAAAAATTAATCGTACATTGTTTCGTAATGACCCAGTTATCTTACATATCATTTCGCTTATCTTATCTAAGGTAATTCGTACAGACTCTAAAATCATTCTATGCTGTGCTTAACAAAACGATTAGGGGTGGAGTACATGAGTATAATTGAGATGTTTGAGGTCATGGATCAAGCAAAGGAGAAACAGGTACCAGATAAGGTAACATTGATTGATGCCCAGCTTCGATTCGTACGAGAAGTGGACGGTTCGATCGAGCACGTAACGTGGTTCATCGACGTCGATCGATTGACAGACTTCATGCAGAAACACTTTACTAAGCAGACCTGTTAAGGTCTGTTTTTTGTATGGACTTACATATATACTACCCTATCAATAAAAATAGGTGGGTGGGAAATATAACCAACTTTCTCCTGGTATTCACTGTATACTGAAGATAACTTACAAATCAGGAATGGAGCGATGAAAGATGAAACGAAAATGGATGGGTGCCAGCTTAGCGCTCGCAAGTATTGGATTACTCGTCGGACCACTGCAAGGTGCAGAGGCAGCGACACCGAAAATCAAGGTCCACTATATCGATGTCGGTCAAGGTGACGCGATTTACATCAAGATGCCAAGTGGTGAGGATATCGTCATCGATGGTGGCAACAAGGGGAAAGGTGATGCACTCGTCGCCTATCTAAAGAAACAGAAGGTCGGTGATATTGAGGTACTGATCTCGACGCATCCGGATGCCGATCATATCGGGGGGCTTGATGAAGTCCTCGACTCGTTCAAGGTCAAGAGCGTCTACGCACCGAAGGTCAAGCACACGACGCAAGCCTACAAGGATTTCTTGTTAGCGGTTAAGCGCGAGAAGTTGACGATCAAGACAGCAAAGGCTGGCGTCTCGCTTCCGGTCAAAGGTGTGAAGGCGCAGTTCGTCGGACCGGTCAAAGACTATGCGAAGAGTGATTTGAACAACTGGAGCGCGGTCTTACACGTCGCCTACAAGAAGAACACGTTTCTGTTCACGGGAGACGCGGAATTGAAGTCGGAGCAAGACATGATCGCGAAGAAGAAGACGCTGCGTGCGGACGTCCTCAAGGTCGGGCATCATGGGGCGAAGACATCAACAAGTGCGACGTTCCTCAAGTACGTTAAACCGAAGTACGCCGTCATCAGTGTCGGGAAGAACGCGTATGGACACCCGACGAAGGAAGTCGTGACGAACTTGAAGCGTGCGAAGGCGACGATGCTGCGGACCGATAAGAGTGGCACAATTGTCTTCGAAGGGAATGGATCGTCCTACACGATCAAGAAGTCGAAATGAAAAAGCGAAAAGGGATTATCGACCGAATTGAAGAGAAGTGGGTCGTCGTCGAGTTCGATGATGGGATGCGCGACATTCTGATTTCCCGCTTTCCGATGACGGTGGAGTCCGGTGATGTCATCTGGATGGATGAGTACGGTCATATCGAGAAGGACGACCGTGAACGGCAGCGACTCTCGAATGAAATCGATGAGCTGATGGAAGAACTATGGGAAGACTAAAAAAGAAATGAGCTGAAGCAGATGAATAAGTTAGGACAAGCGGTCGTCATCGTTGGGTTAGGGTTATCACTCGTTGGATGCGGCACACAAGAGACAATAGAAGATCCACCAAAAAAAGCAGCGAATCCGACTGAAAAGGTCGAGGTGGCAGAACCGAAAAAAGAAGATGTCTATTTCAAAGACGACACGTTAAAGATCGACATGGCGACCGTCAAGATTCTTTCGACAGAAGTACTTGAGCCGAGTAAAGAGTATTTCCGCGAAAAACCACAACTCGTTTTCACATATGAGACGACGAACGACAGCAAGAAGCCACTCAATGGGATGAATGTTTGGATTGCTTGCTTTGAAGCGACACAGGAAGGAACCGATACAATTAACAAGTTAGAGGTAGGGATGACGCCACAGGAAGAGAAGTATGCCTCTTATTTAGAGCATCAGTTGGATGATATTAAACCGGGTGGTACTGCAAAAGGGATTATGGCTTATGACATCGAGGACCCGAAGGCAGTCGTCACCTTGAAAGCAACCCAAGGATTATCAGGAAAAGAGTTGGGTGAGAAGAAGATTGAACTGAAATAAGAAGATGAATTGATAGAATCATATCTGGTGAAGAAAGGGAGATGACTATGAATCAAACATTTACAGAAGCGCAAGCACTCATTTTAGAAATGGGAGAAAAGTTTAAACCATATATTGTCGTAGGTCTTAAACAACGTTTAGAGATGGAAGAAATCATATCTACATTTGAAACGTATCTTCAAACACGAAAATTCGATCGTTCGGGACATCGAATCATTTCAAAATTTAGCTTTGAACAATTTATTTTGCAAATGAAATATTCTTAATTAAAAGAAGGCAATATGACTTCGCTTCAGGAAGCCATATTGCCTTCTTTTTTTGAAGTTCAAGCGCAAGAATATAATCATTTTTACGTTCAGCTATTTAAGATGGCACTGGCTTTCTTTTCAGCTGTTTTTTCATCTGTCCAGTCCATTTCAGACAGCATACTCGCTTGAACCTTTTCAATCTGTTCACGTGTGTAGCCGAGCTGCTCCATCGCGATGGCAGCATAAGCAATTGCTTGATTATTAGTCATGGTCAATCCTCCGTCTTGTCTGTATTGTCAGTTTTATCCTACTTTTTTATAGTACTTGATTTTAAAAGAAGAGAGGACATCTTTTTAACGGCTCCTGAAGTCCTGCTCCGGTACATTGAAGTGACGCGTCACGATTTGTCGGACCTTTTCTAGATCACGGTCTTCCGTCGAAATCATCTCGTCGTACCATGCTTTTTCGAGTACTTGTTCGGTCTCCTTACTGACGACTTCTGTATTCAGGATGTGATGGTACGGTCCCATCGCATCATCGAGGATGCGGAAGTGTTGGCTGATTGGTTCTTCGCCTGGGATGACGAGCGTATAGGCGACGGTCTCATGTTCGTCGAAGTCACGGTCGTTGGCTTTCGCGAACGGTTCGAAGAAGTCTGTCGCTCCATGAACCAGCATCATTGGTTCTTCAAAAGACGATAGATCTTGCTGCGTGTCTTGCTTGGCGATGCTCGTCAGGTAAGCACCGACGTCCTCCGGTGAATGTTGCATGATTCGTTCTAGCCGTTCAGCTAACGGTAATCCGTGTTCGGTGATCTGTGCATTCTGTTCGATGTACTCAATCATTTTAATCGGTGATGCTTCGCGTTCCAAGATTTGCTCCTGCTCGAGTGAAGCATGAATCTCACGGATGAAGTGACCGGATGTCTGATGGACTTCGTGCAACAGGTCTTCCTTATCGCGCAAGTCTCTTCCTTGCGTCCAGTTAGCGAGATACGACAAGGAAAACTCGTCCGTCGAAAAACCAAAGTGTGCCGCGACCGTATAAGCGACCATCTCCGCTTGGAATTCCTTCTCATGTGGATTCAACTCAATTCCACGCTCTTCATTTCGTTCCACGTTGTGCAGATTGGCATGCGCGAGTTCATGAATCAGGATGGTCACGTTTTCAATATCCGAGTTCCGCGGATTGAGGGCAATCGCGTTCAGTTCCGGATAGAAGCATCCTTTCGCGGTACCAAGCTCGCTTAAAGGCTGATCGAGTATTTTCACGTCTTGTGTCTCAGCAATCCCGTTCAACGCGCGGCGAAACGATTCCGCCTCACGAAGCGATCCATTTCGATGATAGGAAGCGAAGAGTTCAGAGACTTCGAGTCCCTTCTCCCGAGCATCGGTCTGTGTGTACTCGAAGACATGACCAATCTTGTAGTACATCGCTTTCCGCGTCGGAAGTGCGCCTTCCTTTGCACGCATTTGCTCCGTCTTCGTCGCGTCCTTCCATGCCACCCAATCCGTCTCTCGTTTGATGAACGTAACAGGGGAGGGGACGAAAATCTTGATCCCTTTCTCTCCTTTTTGAACCTGTACGCCTTGTTTCTCCCAGTACGCATAGGAACCGACGGCACGGGCGCCTTGGAACTGCTCTTCGATGAGTAACATATTCCGCGTCGAGTAGCGATGGAATCGGCTCATGAAGTCGAGGTGTTCCTTGATGCTCTCCTGACTGACGAAGTGGGAGGCGAGCTGCGTCTCCATCTTATCGGTCAACGCTTGGACTTCCTTCTGGTAATCCTCACGCGTCTTTTTCTGATATGCCATATCACTCACGCTCCTTCCGACGAAACGGACGAATCAGCAGCACCTTCAAAATCGTTCAACTCTTCTGATACCATCGGGTCGGTAGCCAGTCGATCGAATAATAACTGACGGCGATCATGTGATACCGGGAGTAATACCAAAGGTTCTTCCTGCAAGAGCTGAAGGAACGCTCGTTCATCCTGAGAAACCGGAATATCATAATGTGCTTGATGAATCATGACGGTGACGTGGGACGGATGCAATTCGAGAAATGTCGCGAGTGTGAAGGCTTCGAGTCGTCTCATTTGTGAGTCATCCTTTCTTCATCCGAATGCTTATGTTGCTTGCGCTGATCGATTCGCTGTTTGACAGCCGTCTCTGCCGTCTCAAGAAAAGAGGGACGGTATTCGGTCGTCGGAATGATGTCCTCGATGCTTTCCGTCTGCATCAAAGCTTGTACGAGTTCGATCAATACCTGTGTTTGAAGGTCTGTTTGTTGGACGCTCTTTCGTAACGGAGCAAGACTTTTCGAAATCTGTTCATCCCAAAACGGTGTCAACTCTTGCTCAATCTGTTTCGAGACGGAACGACTGACATAGTTCAAGTCCCATTGCTTTTTGATCATCTCTTGATAGTCGCGGATGATGTGATCGATGGCTGGACCGACCCCAGACAATCGTTCTCTCTCTCGGTATTCCTCTAAAAAATCAGTGGTCACGGCACTCATCTTGATCCGGACTTGTTTTGTTTCCTCCATTGCCCGTCACCTTACCTTTCGTGTTGGACTTCCTGTTCGAGTTGTTCAAACGCACGCTGATTCTTGATATGATCCCACTCATCATTCATGTGTCGTCCGATCCGATAGAGTGTCTCTTGCATGATCCGTTCACGTCGAAACGCTGACTGGATTCTTTGTCTAGGTGAGGATGTCTTCGTCTTCTCAAGCTTCTGGGATGACGTAGGCGACTCACGCATCTCGGAGAGGATAGCGTTTCCCATCCGCGTGTAGAGATCCTGTTCTTTCGTCTTCCGATAAGCAGACGCTTGCGATGCCGATCCGTAACTTCGCTCGTAGAATGCGACCTCGTTATCCAGTCGTTGCTTGAAAGAGGTATGCTCCTTCTCGAAGTAGGTCGCAAGATACGTGTCAGTCAATTGATTGAGTGAAGAACGTACTTCTTTCATACCGTTCATGTTGTAATACCACTGGCGCTTATCGTCCGGTAGTCGTTTCTGAATCGCTTTATACTGACGTACAAGTTCCGGATGTAGCACGCGATTTGAAACGGATAGTGTTGCATGATTTCGTTTGTGCGCGAGAACTTCATCACGGATGAAGGCATTTAACTTCTCCTGTTCCCGTGTCCGATCGGCAAGCGTATGGACGACTTGTGCCTTCATCTTCTCAATCGTTTTCGGTTTCCGTTTGCCCCGTTCGCGTGGATGCATCGTCTCGACTGTCGCGACATGGACGTGGATGTTATCCGTGTTGTAATGAATCGCAGCGGTCCATGTCGCATGCAGCATCTGTTCCTTTTCAATCATCAGCGCGGTCGCGTTCCGTGTCGCCTGCATCAACCGTTGTTCATCGATGTAACGATTTTCTTTGACACCGACTTCCTGTAACCACGCTCCATCGAACGAGATGACGTCTTGCCAAAGGATGCTGCCGTTCTCTTGTGCCCGTCGGAAGATATCGCGTAAGTGCTCTCGTTCCCTCGCACTCAATCGGTCTTGTGTCGCCGTGAAGAGACCGCTTGATTTCAGTTCATCTTCCATATAGTCGTGATAGTTTTCAAATTGATGCGACCGCGCTTTCGTCTCCGGACGATCGATGTAACTGAGGTAGGTCGTATAACGACGCGCGCGTCGGGTTGCTTGCGGCAACTTGAACTTCGACTTGATGATGACGCCGGGAATGTTACTCATCCTGCATCACCTCACGGAAGAGTGTAGTCAAGAGTTCGAGTTCGGTTGCGCTCCGCTTCAGATGCAAAGTGTTCGCTTCGAGCTGTCGTTCGAGGCGTGCTACTTGCGTCGACTGGACGCCGTCTGCGCACCAGGTCGTCAACAATCCTTTCAATAATTCTTGTCGGGAACACATTTGTTTCTCCGCCTGTTCGTCGAGTTGTTTGACGAATCGGGGGTCGATGTCACGAATCAAGAGATCCATTCGTCTTCCTCCTTCCATACGAAAGTCAGTCTTAATGATTTAAAAAATGAAAAGTTTTCCGAACAATTCACTCGCTCCTCCTGTCATTAGAAGTGAGAAAGGTGTTACCCACTCAGATTAAGAACGGAGGGGACATATGCAATCGATCATCGAACAGAGTTACGCTCTTGGAGAAGCCGTAAGCGTCTCCTTGATCGTCGAACTTCTGAAGTATATCTGGTCGAAGATACAGCATCATGAGATGAAAAGAGTCGAAAAAAGTGACGTAACAGAATCGATCTAAGCGTTGATGAAGGTCGATAGAATGACTAAATGTACGTCGATTATTTTAGAGGAGAAAAACCAAAAATGGTTAAACAACGTGAAAAAGAGCATAAGGGGAAACTGCTATCACTCAGCGTGCTAGCCTAGGCGGAGCCTAGTGTTTCCCTGATATCATCAAAATCGCCAAAAGGTCACACCGCGTGCCACTAAAAACCGCATTTTGGCACGGTGTTTGCCACCTTACCATTTCATTTCACGTGCTTTAATGCGCAGCTGATCTTGTCTTTTTTCTTCTTGCGTGAGTTGTTTTTTCAATTCCGTTTGTCGTAACAGTGCGTCTTCTTTGTCTTGCTTCAGATTGAAGATTTCATCCTCACGTTCGACTTGTTCATCGAGTGTCAGGTCGGGTAAGGTGGCTTGTTTCATCTCAATGTCTTGTTCAATCTGTTGGATGAGAGAAGCTAGTTCCGTCTGTTCGCGCTTCATGTTCTTGATCCGTTTTTGACTTTGCAGGTGCTCGTCAGCGAGAAAAAGTTGTGCATAATCGTCCGCTTGTTGTTTAGAAAGTGACGTCTTTAGTACACGTCGTTGATCCATATAGAGTGATTCGACGAGCGCATCTTCTCGCTTCGTCACACTCAGCTTCTCGAGTGACTGTTCAGGTTTAATGACATACAAGCGGAGTGCTAGTTGATCAAAGTCACGCGGTACATCTTCGATTTCAAAGATGTAGTGCTCGTCCTGCTGATAGACGACACGGACGCGTTGCTCATCCGTCGGGCGTTCCTTATAAGCGATACGCGTAACAAGTCTCGTCGCGTAATCTTGAGGTTGATCGAACTGGAGACGGATGCGCATTTGTTTTCGCTGCACATCATGGGACCAATCGAGAAGCGTGACGGTCTGTCCATTCGTTAACCGTTGTTCTTCACCGATGGGTGTCGCATTGATCGGTTGTTCCTCGGCAAAGAAAAGGGAAGAGAAGCCGAAAAACAGAAAACCAATCAAGAAGAACAGTCCTGTTCCGAGATACAGTCGTGACCAATCACGGGTCAGCGTCTTTCGTTTTCCTGGATGCATTTAGACACCTCCTGACGTTTGAAGGCTCTTCATCTGATCGACAACGTAACGTTTATCTTGATGCGTAAAGGTCAGTTCAACTAATTCTTCAGACGTCTCTTCATAACCATTGGCATCGATCGTCAATGTCCGTTTGAAGCGGACGAGACAATGCTCTGGATCGTCCCGATTTGGAAAGACTTCGATGTCCGAGACGGAGGCGGTGAACTTGTTATCGCTTCCGCTACTCGCGAACAACGTTTGTTTGATGGACTCCGACATATACTGATCGGCTTGTCGTTTGCGTGTTGGATAGGTCCCATCCTCCCATGTGAAGGCGAACGTGATAAAGCGTTCCGCGCTCTTCGAAATGATTGAATTTTGTTCTTGCTCTTGTTCATTAGTTGAGATGGACGGATCTGACACCGTCGTTTTTGGTAACACATTCTTCTCGTCTTTCTCGACGATTCGATGCGATTCATCTGCTGCCATCGAACGATATTGATAGACATTGGCACTGATTGACAGCAGCAGACAGAACAACACGAGCCATAGGAGATGACGACTCGTCAATGCCATAGTTCATCCCTCCCTATAGCGAAAACAGTGGTGCCGGATCAATGTGACCGGACCAATCACTCGTCTTAAATTCGATGTGGAGATGATTCCCGGTCGAACGTCCGGTCGACCCACACATCCCGATCGCTTGTCCAGCTTCGATCTTTTGCCTCGTCTTAACCTGGCGTGCAGAAAGGTGGGCGTAAGCGGTGATCCAGTCGCCTTGTTTGATCTGAATCAGTTGCCCATACGGTCCGCGTAAACCGCTATAGGTGACGGTACCGGAGCGAACGGCGTGGACGGTATCCGTATCGTGGCAACTGAAATCGATGCCCGTATGGATATCCGTCTTTCCGAAAACGATCCGTGACCCGAAACCCGATGTCATCTGCAGTGGGATGTCGAGCGGAGCATGAAGTTTTCCTTTGATCGGTCCTGTCTTACCTTCTGCTAGTACCGTCGGTGTCAGATAACGGAGGACAGCATCGACATATTCGATGTCACCGTAACAGGCTTGATGCTCGATCGCGCTCGGACGATGGCACTGATAGATGCCACTCTTTTTGACGCGCTGGTACATCATCTGTGAAAAGGAGATCGCGAGTTGTTTCGTATAGCGTCCGCCGTTTTCTTGAACGTAATCGATAAAGCCACCGCCGAAGTTGTAACTCTGGAGCGTCAACTTGACGTCCTCGTTCGCTTGCCGGAAGACTGACACGAAGTGTTTCACCCCATAACGAATGCTCTCGTCAGGAGAGGTGATGCAACCAATCCGTCCACACTTCGATTCACTCGCTTGCATCGGATCGTTCCCGCGTCCGCCGCTTTCCTGCATCATCAACGCAAGGACGACGTTCGTCTGTCCCTCAAGCTGTTCTTTCTTTAATTCACGTGCAATCGCTTCGCGGTATTGCAGGACATCATCACTGACTTGTAGACTCGCGTCCGAGTAAGCGATCGGTGTCTCCGTCGCCTGTTCGTTCTCGATTCCGGTCAACGTATCGAGAATCCCTGCGACGATGATGATCAGTAGGAGGAGCAGAAGCGCGATTCCGAGAGCAATCAGACGATACTTTAAGGTCAGGAGTCGCCATTTCATCCGGACGGCGACACGTGCCGACTGCCGGACCGTACTCCACATCAGGCACCACCTCCGAACAACGTCAGCTCCTCGGGTGAGACATCGACATCGAAAATCAACGTCTTCACACCGGAGATACTGAGGACGATCCGTCCTGTCTCGAGCGACGGAATCAACCGCGTCTCACTCTCCGTCAACTGTCCGTCGAAGACGGTCTGGATCGTAGGGATGCTCTCGGCATCCTGCTCGCCGATGAATTTATACTGCGTCAACTGGAACAACGTCTTGACGTTTTCCGCGTTCTCCGACTTCGAGCCGGTCGGGACGAAGTCCGTGATCAAGTGCGAGGCGAAGAAGATGCCGCCAAAGTATTTCCGCGCTTCGCGCATGAATTGTTGTAGGTACAGGATTGCCGGTTGCGCGATATCGCGCGTATTGATCAGGTGATGCGCCTCATCGATGACAATCAGATACTTGAAGGCATCCTCGATCAATAACTCGCCCTGGTTGTAGCTGCGGAGTTGTCCGGCACCATTAAGAATCATCCCGTCCCACAGCATGTTCATCAGGTTGAAGACCTGTGCCTGAAAGATTTCGTCTTTCAGATTGGTCAGGTTGCGTAGCGGGAATGAGACAATCGCTTCCTCGTCAAATCGCTCGATCGAGGAATGTCCGTCGAAGATGTTGCCGTAGTTGTGAACGAGGTTCGTGATCGCGAGCTCGATGTTCTCAAGACGGCGGACACGGTTCGTACTGATCGTCTCGCGGATCGTCGTCCGCGAATCGTCCGCATACAATTCAGAGCGGACGAGCGCTAAGAAGTCAGAGAAGACCGGATAAGTGTTTGCAGGGTGCGTCGTGATTGGCGCGTCACCGTCCTCATTCCAGAGCCCTTTCTCAAGGTAGAGTTGCCGGAGCAGGATTTCGAACTCGTTCGCTTCTTCTTGTGTAGCTGCTGGATTGATGTAGTGATAGAAGACCGCAATCTTCGATAGATGTTGCATGAACGAGAGTGCCTCATCCGCCGAGCCGTCGGCATGTGTGACCGTCTTATAGACATGGAGCGGATTGATCCGTCCGGCAGAACCGTCAAGTGCGATCTCCTTTCCACCGAGCTGTCGTACGAGGTCGGAGAACTCGCCCGTCACGTCTAAGATGCGAACGTGATTCCCTTTGATCGCTTGATCGAGGACCGTCTTCTTGAGCAAAGTCGACTTCCCGGAGCCCATCTTACCGATCATCAAGGCGTTGTAGAACTTCCGTTGTTTGTCCTTGTGGAATAAGTCGAAGATGACGCTTCCGTTCGTATCGGTCGTCCCGTAATAGGTCCCAGTCGGATCCTGTAGCGACGTGAAATGAAACGGATAACCTCCTGCGATTGAGAGCGACGGAATCTCTTTCCCGCGACGACGGTTCGGTAGCTTTTGCTGTTGCTCGTAGCT
Organism: Exiguobacterium sp. s46; assembly: GCF_018618875.1. Lineage (NCBI taxonomy): Bacteria > Bacillati > Bacillota > Bacilli > Caryophanales > Exiguobacterium > Exiguobacterium sp. s46. The sequence goes on along the minus strand of NZ_JACSMY010000006.1, from coordinate 28,885 downwards.
GAGGAACAGGCTCTGCCATTCCCATTCCTGTTCGTTCAGGAAGACAGTTGCGCGGAAGTTCCGTGCCTCCAGTTCCTCCATCACGTCCTGGACTTGGCGTTCGAGTGTGTCGACTGTCTTCGCTTTAACGTAGAGACGGAGATGCAGATACTTCATCGTCTCACCTTGCGTGATCTGTTCGTAGAGTTCGTTCAATTCCTTATACGTCTCCCGCGCATCAATCCGGTCGACATTATCTTTCGCATTTTCGAAGCGCGTATTCTGCTCGGCCATCGATTTGTTGATGGTCCGGATCATCTCCCGTTTGTCCGCCGTCCCGATGTCGAGCGTCGTCAGGACGCCGGGGAGGTTGAGGATCGGTTCGAGCCAGAAATCGTAGACGGTCGATTGATACTTATAGACATGGAGGCAGGCAAGATAACCGTCGCCGGTCCGTACATAGTTCGGCTCGAAGCGGAGTCCGCCTTGCGGTTGAATCGCTTGGACGAATGTCGGATTGTAGCCGTCTTGTTGTTTGATTGTTTCCGGGTCTTGCTTTCGTAAAAAACGTGTACGCCACATGACACCATCACTCCTTTCCGTCCTGGGTCGGTTTTGTATTCGGGTTGTGTAGCTGGAACAACACATTGATTTTCTGCTCGAGCGTCAGTTCGACCATCGGGTTGCTGCGTCGAAGCAGTTTCGTCAATTGATACTTCCGTTCCCGCAACATTGCCTCATCCGGGGCATAAAAAAAGAGGAGATAATCGCGATTGGTGCGATGCTCCTCGAGGTAGATCAATTCTTGCTTCTTCTTTTGCAAAAACGGATGATAGGCGGCGTTTTGATTTTGCCGAAGCTGTCGTTCGATGCGCTGTTTCTGTTTCTCCAAATTAAGCGGTGTATTGAGCGGAATCACCTTCAACGGATGAATATATGCCTGCAACAGATAGGCGAGGGAGAAGATATCATGGTCCTTCTCCGTCTCGGACAACCCGTAGATATCCTTTGAAGTCAGCTGAATGATGTCGCAGAATGTCCCGTCCTGCATCTCGAACCCATCGAGCGCCGTGGCATCAATGATTGGTAGCAGAGAGGCGACAGAAGGCGGGATCCGGATGCGTTTTTCCTTCCGTGTTGGAGGTGTCGTCAATTGCATCTCATCGAGCCAAGTAATGTCTGTCGTCGGAATTGTTTTAGATCGTTTCTCTTCCAATAAACTCATGCCATCACGCTCCTTTCGATCCGTCCTTACCGTCTGTCAATGCGATATACGTGTCTTTCTTCTTCATCAGCGCGTAATAGAGCACGTGAATCATCCGTTTCTCTGGATTCGTCGTTGGGCGGATGACGAGGAAGAGTCCGAACGCGACCAGGAAGAATGTGAATGGAAGATGTAAGGCGTCCGGGATGAACGGAAGAGCAATCAACCGGACGATGATCAAAGCGACGAGAAACAGTAAATCATAGAGATAGAGCATCTTATTGATCTTCAGCTCGGTCGTGACTTCGTTCGGAATCCGGTACTGGCGCTGTTGCATGGTCTCACTCCTTTTTCGGGTCTAGACGCGGGACATCGGTCGAGTACATACGGGAAGATTCTGACGTCACGCGTGTCTGTGTTTGTTCGACATGCTTGAGTTCTTTTTGTGTCGTGGTCTCGAGTGTCTGATAGATCGACTTTCGTTGCCGCTGTGTTCCGGATGATGTCTCTTGCGACTCATTGATAGAAGGTGAAGAATTGCTCGCTCCTGAAGAGGAGATAGTAGGTGTTTCGTCTTCAGGTGTGTTAGAAGAATGTGCAAGTACATTAGGTTTCATGTCAGATGTTGATCCTGAGTGAACAGAAGTCGGACTAGGTGCACGAGATCCAATGGGTTGTTTCGACGATGAAGTAGGCTGTGATGCGACAGTTGTTTCAGAGATAGTGAACGCATTAGGTGATGTAGCTGGTTGTTCCTTCATCGATCCATCGGGCACCTTCGATTGTGCAACAGGTGTTTGCGATGATGGCGGAGTAGTCGCAAGTGATTGTGGTGAGACATCGTCCAAACGACGTGGCATGGACTCTTTTGATGTTGTTGCAGTCGGACTCTCCGAACTCGTGTCGTGCGTCGATAAATCAATTGATTCAATGCGTTGGTTCTCTTGTCCGGTTAATTGTGAAGTGCGCTCTGGTGCTTGCGAACGTATTGGCACACTATCGGACGAACGATCCGGACGCCCCGTCGGTGTGCCACCACCTGATGGAGGATTCGGTGGTAACTTTGTGCTAGCAGCTTCTGAGGCGGATGGAGTAGGGCGTGATGTCCTCTTTATCGTCTGTCCAGCGACACGAGCTCCGACTTTTGCCGTACCTTTCCCAACAGCATACGCACCAAGTGCGACACCCCACCCGCGTTTCAGACCCGCATCGATCCCGAAGAGGCGTTCGACCATGTTCGGTCCATCAATCAAGGCAGCAGAGAAAGCAATCAATGCGATCAAATAGGCAAGACCATCGAGTGTATCAGCAAGATAAGCCGTCCCAATCGTGTAGAGCTTGATCGAGACGAAAATCAAGATAATGACGAGGAATGTATTCAGGATGCTTTGAATGACCTTCTTCGTCTTTTGTCCGCTGTGTAAGTCAGCAGGGGCGACTAAAATCGCTAAAACATAATTAAAAGCCAACTCGAACGAAAGTCGAGCCAGCTTGTAGGCAATCGAGAAAAGAGTGAAGCCCATCACGCCAAGCGTGACAAGGATCGTCAGCCAGTTCGGATGATAGCGATAGTAGTACTGGTTGTTCCATTCAACACCGCTTTGATCAAGTTCGCCTAACACAGCCTTTTGTCCATCCCATATTACAAAACTCTCAGAAAGTTTAACTCCTGTGTCAGATAGTGAAAAATCATTTTGATTAAATACCTCATTGACTCTCAGGTTTTTTACTAATGATTCAGGAATGTTGTTCATTTTTTCTTTCTGATCAGCTACTTTGAATTCTTTTTTGTCGTAGAGTACTAAGTCATGAATGTTCTGAAGCAAAATTTTATTTGAAATCGTAGAGTCATTTTCGCTATACAGATCGCTGGACTTAGTTTGAGCAATCGCTTCATCAGAAAAATCATTCACTTTTATCATGGTCGGGGAAAGTAACCCAAGAATTAATAGTGTGATAAATAAATTGATCAAGAATCCTTCACGGTCAAATTTCTTTTGGAAAATGATCAGATAGCCTGTAAATAAAAAGCTACCAGCTAAAAGAACGTACAAAAAAGGTTGAATCGTCTGAACGAATTCAACCACTTCTGGATTATTAAAGAATGTCTTTGTTAACAGGATAGTGTTCGTTACTTCTTCCAATCCATCAATTATGACAGCAAGTCCCCGAACTAATATCCATCCAACAGTCCTTAGCGCATCATTTACAAGATTACTGAGATTAAAAACATCCTCAAGGTCTTTGAACTTTGAAATTAGCTCGGAATCTGTCATAAGATTCACTCCTTATTAACTGTTCTGATCAATAAATTTTTCGACTTCATCGTTCAGTTGAGTTCCAGTAAGAACATTAATATTTAATTCGTCTTGTACTTTACCATCCTTAATGAAGTACAGACGCTCTCCTTTTAATTCGGATGTGTATTCGAAAGTATCTCTATTAACTAATTCTTTTCCATCAGGTTGGAATGTATTGTACATCTTTACTGATGTGTTCTTTTCTTCAGAGATATTTTTAATCTTATTGACGTAACTCTCGAATTCTCCATCAGTTTCTTTTACGACTAATAAAATACCGTCTTTTTTACCATTCATCATCTTATCAACTTCAGAATCTTTTATCTGAGTTAATGTATTCTTCGACGTTTCTTCACTACAACCGACCAAAAGTAACGCAGAGGAAATCAATAGTCCGGAGAGTACTCGTTTCGCTTGCATGCCTCCACCCCTTTTCCTATGATGACACCTGTTCCGGATCCGTTAAATCACCATTACTGACGTGAACCCGGAAATCGAATGTGTCTATAAGCGTAACAGTTTTTCGGTCGCCTGAGTCTGGGTCTTCTTCCTCAAATACGACGAGGAATCCGTCCCGGGTCTGGATATTCAAGACTTCACCGCGGCGGAGACGCTTTTTATTCTCCTTGATGATGGTTGCGATGACGCGAAGTTCACGTTGGACGCGTTCCGTGCGTGTCAGTTCTGTCATTTGATGCCCTCCTTAGACGCCATGACGAAGTTTCTCGAGTCGTTTGCTGATGATTGTCTTCAAGAAATGGCGCTGGTTGTCGGTCACAGGAATTGTCTTATCTAGGATGCCTTGTTCGAACAGATCAATCGGTAACGTATCGTATTCTGTCGTCTCGAAGATCGAGCGCAGGATTTTCGGCTGCAGGACATCGCAGACGCGCCATTCTGTTGCGTCAGGTGTCTCCTCCTCCGTCTCAACCGTTTTCGATGCAACTGAGGCACCGAGATGAAAGGAGACACGAAGTGTATTCAGATCTAGATGGGCATGCGCGCAGGGAATGACGAGATCATTGATGGAACGATCTGTGTTAAAGTCATCCGCCAAGTATTCATAGCGGTATTTCATCGCCGTTCGTCCGGTCAGGAAGAGGGGATAGGACTGTATTCGTTTCTGTTGTTTGTCTTGTCGCTTGATGACGCGGATGATCAACATCTCGCCTTCCTTCAGTCCCATCACTTCCGTTGCTGTCAGCAAGCGCCGACCATCGACACTCTCCGTCTTCGACTTCGAGAGAGAGAACGTCTGTCCGGAACGTGATTTCGTGACGATTGTTTGCTCCCCGAGCTTCTTCGAAATCAATTCTGCCGTCGACTCATCTGCTGTTAGTAGGTAGTGCGTGTTCCCGCAGTTCCCGTCGATCGTCTTCCAATCCTCCCCGTAGAGGTTCTCGAGTTGTGCGTAGGACTGGATGACGAGGTTGAAGCGGATGTTCCGGCCGAGACAGACGGTGATGATGTTCGCCATCCCTTCAATTGCCGGCATGTTCCCAAATTCGTCGAGTAGGAAGATGACCTGGCGTTCACAACGTCCGCTCGCCGCTTGTGAGGCGACGCGAGCGAGCGAGGTATAGACTTGTTTGACGTACAGTGAGGCGATGACATTCAGTGTTGGATCATAGTCCGGGACGATCAGGAAGACGGCGACCGGGCGCGGATGCTGACGAATCTCCCGGATGTCGATCGGTGCATCCGTCGTCCAGTCGAAGAGACCGACCGTCTCGTCTCTCCAACCTGAGAGTGACACGGTATACTGCTGTCCCTCACTTTCTACGGTGATATTGGTATCCACTTCGAGGTTTTCTTCGTGATGGAGTACAAAACTCCCATCGTCGTCCGTCGTCAAGGCGAGTTGTTTCCCACTTGGAAAGTAGAACGTCAACCGTGACAAGGGAAGGGCACGTCCACGAATCCAGCGATTGAAACCGATCAGTTTCATATCAAGTGAGTTTTGTGCCGTTAAGCGTGCCGTCGCATCAAGCGTAAAGATCCCGAGCTTGGCATTCGTATTGGCGAGGATGCTCGCGCGCGTCTGACCACCGGAGAAGTGAAGCGTCGCGTACTGCATACGTGCCGGATGATTCTCCGGAAAGGCTGCGAAGAAGGCGTCGAGTGCCGATTGTTCCTGTCCCATTCCATCGATGACTGTGCGTGAGCCGAGATCGGATAACATCAAAGCGACGTTATACATCGTGATCTTCTCCGGTTCATGTTTGGCTTGTTCGCATAATCCGAGAATCAGAGCGGTGCAAAGGTCCGTCGAAGAGTTGCTCCAGAACGGATCCTTTGCCTTCGGGTCATGGTAAAGCATATAGGCGACCGAACGGGCATACTGTTGGGCGAGAGAGTAGTTCTCGTCCAAATAAGCGTCGATCGTCAGCTGTAACAGGTTGTAGGACATTGATTGCGATGGATTCATCAGGTTCAGGACCTCGACCTGATACCCACGTGCTTCGAGTGTTTCTTTGGAGGCGGCGAACAATTCACCCTTCGGATCATTGATGAGCAGGCTTGCTTGGCGTTCGGCACGACTATAGAGATCGATCGTCGAGAAGACGAACGTCTCGCCTTTCCCGGAACGAGTCGTCCCGATGACGAGATTGTTGACAGCACTGTCATCGATGTAGAGGCGATCACGATAGCGCCCGACCGGAACACCTCCGGATCCGCTGTAGGTCTCCTTACGATCCGGTACGTCCCGATACTGCTGTTTCAGCTCTTGAAACGTCGTGAAGCGGGCACTTCCCTTCTGTGCAGCCTTGAGATCACGGAAGTTGAGCCAATACTTTAATAAGAGAAATCCTCCTAAGAGGAAGCAGACACCGAACAAAGCGAAAGCGATGGAGGTCGACCAAGCGAGTGTCGTCCACCAACTCGATTCGTACTGAATCGGAGAGCCGGTCGTCAACTTCCCGTCCTGGAAGAGATTTTGGATTGTCTGCTGCAGGAACTGAAACGCCACATTGAGTACTAAGAACAATACAATCGGTAAAGCGATCAAAAAGGTGAGACATCGCCACAGCCAAGCGGAGGTAACGAGAGAACGAAGTGAGAAGTTCATCATTATTTCAGTCACCACACTTTCATTAAAGAAGTGAAGAAGCTTGTCGTTGCTTCGCTTCGAGCGACGCATTCAGCTTTTCGAGTTCTTTCTTATCTTTTTTCTCTGATAACTGGCGCTTTTGATCCTCGAGTGCTTGAATCTCTTCGTCCAGTTGGACGAGTGTTGCTACTTGCTTCTTTAATTGCTCGTCGTTGATCGTCTTGACGCTTTCTTGAGCCTTCGTCACATCTTTCAATGCGATGTAGGCACGTGTTTTGGCTTCCTTACGGGCTGTCGTCATCTCTACGCCCGTAAGCGAGACGGCACGTCTATAGTCTTTCTGTAGGATGGCGAGGTCGAACGTTCCTTCATCAGTCGGATAAATTGCTTGGAAGGCTTGTAGCGTATCCTGACGATTGGTCGCGAATCGTTTCGACTGCATGATAATCGTCTCGACATCGATTAGATCCTTCGTCACGGAGACCGCTTGATCGTAGTCCTGTTCTTCGACATACTGCGTAATCAGGAATTGCTGTTGTTCATCGTTTAACGACTTTCGTTTTTCTAGTCGTTCGACGAGTGGACCCGTCTCTCCCGTCAACGCTGCTTCATACAACGGTTGCCAATCTGACGTTGCCGCTTGGACGCCGCTCGGTGGATCCGGCTGCACGAGTTGGACAACGGACAATGCACCGAGGAGCAACAGACTTACACCACTGACACCGTAGACGAGACGACGTTGTCCGCGACGTAAGCGAGAGACGTGTGTCGCATTCGGCTGTTGCTGAATCGCTGACGCCGTCATCGTCTTGTAGGATTCCGGTGTCAAACGTTCTAGGTTTTCGAGTAATAGGATCTTCTTCGTCGCATCCTCCTTTCGAATCCGAATACGCGGGATCCGATCCTTCAGCTGCAAGTAAAGATTGGGATAGATCAGATCACCGAACTGAAACGATCCTTTATAGACAAGCTGGTCGGTATCATCGAAGATCCGGAACTCACTTGCGAAGCGTTCGTTCGCTTGCTGGGCTTCCTGATGGACTTGTGTCGATAATAAAAGCGCCTCCTCATATGGGAGACGCTCATAGTTCGGAAAGCTATCTTTCGGTACATCTGTGAAACGGACGAAGAGCATACATTCTCCTCCTTTGAAGCGAGACATCGTAACGAGGGCAATAAAAAAAGCCATCCAATTTGGAATGACGGTCTGTGCAATCACTTGTTCAATTAGAATTTGATGTTGTCGTTGACCATCTCCGCCAGCGTGAAGGCACCCATGACGATGATCAGACCGACGGCACCACCGACGAGCCAACCGACGGCTTTCGAGCGCCCACGATCTCCCCCGAAGATGAAGTAGAAGCCTCCAACTGCGAAGGCGATGGCTGCCGCGATGACAGCGAGTCCTTGAAAGAACTGGAGTAAGCTGAGTCCTGTTTCATTCAACCCCATTTGTTTTCCTCCTCTCAATCCCGTGACGCGGATGCAGGCGATGTGAAGTTCAGTTTCGAGTCGAGTGCTTCTAAGATCAGTTCCTGGTTCTCTTGGATGACGAGTTGATGCTGGGTGTCGAGCCACTCCTCATAGTCTTTCCCTTGGATCCGGAGCAACTTCTCGGCAAAGGTCTTGTTTTGCTTCTGTTCACGTGTCGGCATAACGTACACTCCTTCCTTGAGGTCGATGCGCAGCAGCACATCCTTAAGGACAGTCGGAGTCGATCAGGGCGGTGGGTTTGGAGCACGTTCCCCCACGAACTCTGACATCCGATATTGGACGTCTGTTTAGGGTTTCTCGATGACCCTCAACGAATGCGTGACCTGTGGGCGAGTTTTAGGCGACTCTCGCCAAACCATTTCTGCGTATATCCCGCTCACCCGGTCACTCGTGAGGGACACGCCAATATGTGTTTGGAAGGACTGTCCTTAGCGATATGCTGCTACGGTCATTAATTCCTCTTATCATTGCTTCATGTTATTTCATAAGTAAATACGTAATCATAGATGGTTTACTGATGAACGAGTTTACGGCGTGAGACATGAATTAATTCGTCATCCGGATGCTTCCGTTTTGCGATGACTTGATTCTCTCCGACGACTGTCCGAATACGGTAATAGATCTGCGAGATTTCTTGTGTCTCCTTACTCTCTCGTTCGATCGCAATACGACCATGTAGCTGGTATGTCTTGCCGTCGAACGTGCGCACAGAATCCGCTAGCGGGAGGTCTGCCAAATCGAAGCGTTCTTGCTTCAGGTTCGACCAATTCCGTTTCTTCTCCGTCCTTAAGTCGAATTCATCCCAAGGGATGGATCCTAGCGTCTGCTCACAGGCTGTCGCAAGAATTTGAACATCGAGGATAGAAGGAATCGAACGATTCCTCTCATAGGCGCTGATTGCCGCCTGCGAGATTTCTCCGTACGTTTTCTCTGCTAACTCTACCTGACTCCATCCATGTTCCAGACGCTCTCGTCGTAACCACTCTCCGAATCGGTACATGTACATGCTCCTTTCCTTTGAGAACTACTTTATGACAATGTCTTCCTGCTGATAGTTAGAATATAGCAGATTATTCTGTTAATTCAATTCTTATTTTAATATGTCAAATGTTTTACATTTGTCGATTGATGTCGAAGCAACTAATGGCAAGGACGCATGAACTGATAAGTTTTGAAAAATACTGAATGTGTAGCAGAATTGTAAAAAACCAAACTCAAAAACTCATTTCGAATTTAAAAAGACAAATGGGATAAAATAAACTATAAAGATAAAAATATTTACTCTTTTACTTTTATTCAAGTAAATCTTTTTTTGAATTTCCTCCTCTTTATGAGTATAAATATACGTGCTTAAGTAAATAAATAGATATCTAAGGACTTGAGAACTATTCAATTAATTTTGAATATTATGTAAAATTAAGTTATGAATTTCTTAATAATTCAAATAAATTATTTAGGAGCAAATCCATGCGAAAAACTGTACTTGCACTATCAGTAGTAGCAGCTACACTTATTCTTCCTTCAAATGTCGATGCTCATTTCTTAGGACATTCTTCCGTAGATGGGAAAGAAATCAGATGGGGCACCGCAAAAGGTACAACTGGATGGACTACAGCGCGAAATCACTCAATCAGTGTATGGAATACGATGGGGACTATTAAAATCGCAGGAGACACTACTTCAACTATTGAAGATTTATCTTTTAGAGATGTTGATCGAAGCGATGTGACTTGGAGTGGCAGTCATTCTCCTCAAACTGGAGCAGACGTCATCTCCTACAATGATTATTATTTTTATGACTTCACGAGTTCTCAAAGAAAGCACACAGCACTTCATGAAATGGGACATGCTCTTGGATTAGATCACCACGGACTTGCTGGAAACGTGTTAAGATCTGGCTTTTACAGTTATGAAGTTTTAGGTTCGCACGATAAGTCAGATTATCGAACTCTTTGGGGCTATTAATCCAGTATAAGGAGCGTTAACTATGAAAAAATTCTTAATCGGTTCTGTAGCAGCAGTTATTGGTCTGACTATTTATGGATTTGATCATTACCAATCAGAAAAGAAGCCAGTCAAAATTGTTGATGCATATTTAAATGAAGTCGCTGATTTTTCTGATGATCGAATTTTAGTTGGTGCTGCTCAAAATGTGTTTGTAGGAGAAGTTGTCCAAGAAGTTGGGAGTAAACGACTTGATGGAACACCAGAAACACAGTATTCAGTAAAAGTGCATAAAAATTTAAAGGGAAAGTTAAAAGGAGAAGTCATTGTTAATCAGTTTGGAGGATATGATAAGGATTCGGAAGGAAATAATGTCTTGGTTTTGTATAATGAAGATGAAATGTTAAAAGAAGGTCGTCAATACATGTTCGCTACACGTTATTTAGAATCTGAAGACTGGCATACTGCAATTACTAATCAAGGTACGGTAGAACTTAAGAATGCTGAAGAAGAAAACACTTCAGTTGGAAAAATCGTGAGTGCTTTAAAATCACCAATTGTTCCAGAAGCCATGAAAAATAAAGAAAAGTATAACAATCGGAATAAAGACGATAAATCAAAATTAGATAAGGAATGATTAAAACAGCAGGGACTTCTTCAATTGAAAGAAGTCCTTTTATATCGTACAAGTCACCATTGCCAAATTAGAGTGCATATAATATAAAAGAATTTCATTTATTATTAATGTAAAAAAACTTGCGGAAAAAATCAGCGAAACTATTGCTTGAAATGATAAATAAGCAATGAGCAGCTTCTAGAACTGCAAGCGTAAAAGTAAAGAAGGTTAGGACATCTACTTTTTTTATTTCATTTGCATGAAGATAAGTGTATATGTAGGTTGCTAAAAAAACGTATCCAACCATTTTTGCAGATACAATGTATAATTCACTGAGATTACTCATATTAAATGATTGTCGTGGTAATAGAACCTTAATTAAGATGCCAGCTAATACAATACCTACGGAAAAATGTATCACTGTATCAAGTTTAGTTATATTAAAACTTACTATTTGAGTGATCATCAAACTTATTACAACTCCTTTATGTATAAAGAGCCTACCAAAGAACAAAATTAGTTTTTTGGTAGACTCTTTTATTTATGTGATGTTCAATGTTTAGAATCTTGATGTTGTTTGAGTGTTTTACCAGCGTTACTTTTTTGAGATTTCGAGGCACTTTTACTGCTTAAGGTTTTACCTGCTTTACCCACTTTACCGCCCGAATGTTTAGCCATTTAGAATCACCTCCTTAAATAATTTATTTATAGTGTATTAATTAATTTAATGGTCTCTGCAAATTCATAGGAAATTATCTCTTTTTCTTGAGTTTGCTGCCATGCGTCTTCTTCGTGAGAAAAATTACTGATGTCTCGTGATCCGTAATTAGAGAAAAAGGTTTGAACACTGTCCATGATTTGTAATTCTTGTTCAGAAAACAGCGTTAAGTTGATAGGAGTATTGGATTTTACAAGCATTTTTGTATATCCAGAGCTTATATCTTCTTCTTCATTAATCAAAATATAACTCATGCTTGTTCCACAGCCCAAAATCGTATCATGTTCGACGGGAACAGGACCAAATTCTTTATGCCAGTAAGGAGTTCCGCTGATAGATAGTTTATTCTTTTGATACATAAGAAAATCTGAGTACCATAATAACTTCATTAATTTCGTTTTAAGAACTCCTCTTTCCGAGAAGAATAGAATCATATTAAATAGCTTTTCAGGATTGAATCTGGAAAAACCGTTTAATACGGATTGATCATATTTAGTATATAAAGTGTGGAGTAAATCAAAGTTAGATTTTATTAAACTGTCCTGTTTTATATGTTCGAATTTCTTTTCAATATTATGTTGTTCTTCTTCTGAGAATTTCGTTTTAGTATCTTCATAAAATTTAATGATATTTGCGGGATCTTGAAGCAGCATTTTTAAAATGCTTAATTGTGTACCATCAGGCAAAGAAGCACCTGTTTCATACCGTTTTATAGTTGCTTCCCCCATATTTAAAACTTTTGCAAATATTGATTGAGTGAGTCCTGTAGACTTTCTGATGGACTTTATATCCTGAGGAGTAAAAGAATGTCTTTCCTGATATAATCGGCTCAGTTGTTTTAAAGTATCGTTAGCAGTTTTCTCATCGTATACTTCATGACCACATTCAATGCATTCTGCGTATTTTTCAACAATATCAAATGCTTCTTTTCTGAAAAATCGAGTAGTATTTCTCTCCTTGATGACGACATCAGTTTCTGTGTTACATTCCTCACAAAATCTGCGCTCTCCCTGGTTTTCGCACATAATAAATTCCTCCAAAGTTTTTAAGTTAAATAGAAAAATATTTCTATTTACTAAGGGTAATCTTCGTGAAATGACAAGCACACACATTGTTGTGAAGATGGATCAATCTTCAATTTGATGTATGTCACCGTCTCGTTAATGTTTTTTTTGAACACCCAAATGACTTTTCCTTGAGATTGATATTTGTAGTCTTCCTCAGGACCTTGAAAGTAATGCTTACTTTCTAATTGTAGAATTTCTTTCCAGGCTTCCTCGATGGTTGTTAGACCGAGATTACTTAAATGATGTATATAATCGTGACCTCGAATGTCTTTGCGCATAACAAAGCGTCGCTTTCCACTCTTAATCAACGTTTTAATTTCTTCAAGAAAGACTTCAAGAGAAGTAACTTCTTCATTTACTAAAGATGTTGCAGCATTTTCTTTCGCGGACCGTGAACATTCATTATCATCATTTACCATAAGTAAACCTCCGTTACGTTGAATAAGTTTCTTCTTAAAGAAGAGTTCCGTTTATAGTATCATTTGATACTTTTTAATAGAATACCATGAAACCTAAAAAGTATCAAATGATACTTTTTAGGTTTTTCCTGTTTCAATCTACATGTAGACTTAAGCAGGAAAGATTGATATTCTTTTAAGTATTAAGTGATAAAGGAGCAATGATCATGGCGACGAAACTAGATTTGTCTCAACGCAAAGCAATCACGGTTACGTTCGGAAACTTTAAAGGTGGTACCGGTAAAACGACCAATAGTACGATGTTAGCTTACGCGCTTGCCAAAAAGGGTTACCGCGTCCTACTGTGCGATCAGGATCCGCAAGCAAATGCCACGGCACTGTTTTTAAAGACCAAATCAATGCTTGAAGATGAAGTGTTTACGTTTGAACAGACGTTAATGGCTGCCATGCAAGAAGGTGACTTAAGCAAAATCGTTACTGAGATTAAGAGTAATCTTTATCTACTCCCTTCTTTCAGCGATTTCGCTCAATATCCTAAATTTCTTGAGAAAAAATTTGAGAATGAAGTCGATCGTATTACATATCTCTCGACATTGCTTGAGCCATTAAAAGATGACTTTGACTTCATCTTTATCGATGTGCCGCCAACGATCTCTATTTATACTGACGCTGCTCTCTATGCATCGAACTTCGTTGTAGTGGTTTTACAAACGCAAGAACGTAGTCTACAAGGGGCTGAAGTCTTTACACAATACCTTCAGGATCTATTAAATGACTATGACACGGACTTTGATGTTCTAGGCATCTTACCGGTTCTTCTGAAAAATGGAGCAGCTGTGGATCTTGCAACTCTTGAGAGTGCAAAAGAAATCTTCGGAGAGAACAACTTGTTCGAAGGGGTCATTAAAAACATGGAACGCTTAAAGCGTTATGATGTCGAAGGAATTAAAGAAGATGATATGCACGATCGTCGTGTCATGAGCACATATGATTCAGTGGCTGATGAATTTTTATCACGACTTGAGTATGAATTAGCTTATGCAGAACAAGAGGTGGAATAAAGAATGGTGAATAATCAAAATCAACCTCAAAGAAAGCGTCTACTTGAGCGTAAATCAGTGGCTACACCACAGAAGACTTATTCTCCGGAAGACGTAGTAGTTGAGAGTAATCCAATTGAATCCAAAGAAGAGGTAACTCAATCCAAGCGTAAAAAGACAACACAACGAGCAGTGACAAATGGAAGTACAACCGTTCGTGTGTCCACAAACACTAAAAATCAATTGGCTGCGCTGGTTACGATGGGAATGGGAGAGTCAGTTGACGCAGTCATTTCGACGTTCATTGACGACTACGTCGAAGGTATGGCGAGTGATCAGAAAAAAGAATACCAAATTCTGAAAGACATCATGATGATGAAAACGCGCAAATCATAAAAGAGACTCTGCTGAGAGTCTCTTTTTTTAGGAAAAAATAACACTAAAAACTGATCAGTCCAAACACGTCTACATGTAGACGCATCTACAAATCTACAAATCTACATGTAGACGCATCTACAAATCTACAAATCTACATGTAGACGCATCTACAAATCTACAAATCTACAAATCTACATGTAGACGCGACATTTTTTGAATCCATTGGTACGTAAGGGATTAGACGATGTCCGATGACATCTACATGTAGACGCATCTACAAATCTACAAATCTACAAATCTACAAATCTACATGTAGACGCATCTACAAATCTACAAATCTACATGTAGACTAATCTACAAATCTACATGTAGATTTCAAACCTAAGCTTATAAAAAAACCTGTTGTGAAGCCGTTTTTTTTATGAAATGATACAGATAGTTGTAAACAGAAAGCATCTCTTCACGCAAAAAAATCTGATAACAAAGGTTATCAGATCCTTGATGCAACTGACCCGCCAGTCAGGAGTGCATCGATTAAACATCGCGAGCAGCACAGAAAAAAGATTCAAAAAATAACTCTTTACGACGTGAAAAAATTCACGCTTCGTTGAGGGCTCTTTCTTATGCACTGAAATTAACTTCAGTGTAGCATGACGCAATTTTAGAGACAATTCTTTTTCGACATAAAACTAAATCATAAATCAATCAGAAAGGAGGAAGACGAATGGAGTCTTTACGTCAGTTGTATCGTGATCAGTTAACGGAAGCACCAAAGCGCGCGTCTCAAAAAGAACAAAGCGGTCCAAGCAACCATTTAGGTTGGGTCTTTGTTTGCAACGACTTCGCGCAGCCAAAAGCAGTCCGTACATACAGCTCATTGTTTCAAGCACAAGCTTCAGCAACGTACTTCACACCGAATACATTCTATCGTAACGATCAGCGTCATGCGGGAACGTTGCGCTGGCTAAATGCACTTGTCATTGATATTGACGTCAAGATTGCCAAGAACGCTGGCATGATCTATCCGGATGTGATGGAAATGGTCACAACAGCAGGTCTTCCGACTCCTTCTTTGATTGTCCAAACGCCATCAGGTGGCTTCCATGTGTACTGGTACCTGGCGGAGCCACGTCGTGCATTTCCAAAAGTCGTAGAACATTACAAACGGATTCAACAAGCGATTGCTGAAGAGCTGTCAGGTGATCTACAGGCTGTAGGTGCTGAACGGTGGTTCCGTCTACCGACGCCTCAAAACACTGTACATCGGTCTGCAGAGCGTGTTTCTTTTGACGCGCTTTGTAATTGGTATTCGGAGCGCAATGAAGAGCTATTACATCAACGAAAAGTCATGGTACGTAAGCAAGACATGATGCAACATCCTGCGATCCAGTCCCTCCTTCAAGGTGTTGAGCAAGGACGACGTGATAACACATGCTATACCTTGGCATTAGCCTTCAAAGCGACAGGATACTCAGAAGAAGATACGCAAATCTATCTATACGCCTGGAATGAACGAAATACACCGGCTATGCGTCAGCTTGATGTTAAGCGAAAGGTTAAGAGCGCTTTTAAAGAAGGCGCACCACTTGGTCCTTCTGCATACTGGATTGAGACACTGTCTGGAATGGAGTTTAAATATCAACTTTGGGAAGGTGCAAAGCCGCGAGAAGAGCGTACATATAGTCATTTAGAAGAGTGGAAAGAAGATATCCTATCTGTTTTACGAGCAAATGGAGGGATTCTTTGTGGTTCGCAACGTGACATTGCCAAGATGATTTGTTCTTCAGTAGACGACTCGAGAACCCTCTCATATGCATCTTTCAAACGAGTAATTGAGTTCCTAATCCAAGAACGTTTGATTGAGAAAATAGTAGAAGGAAAAGGTCGTGCGGCACACACGACGATTAAGTTGATTGTTCACAGCAAAGTGGTTCAATTCCCCCAAAAGAATAGAATAAATAATGGGCTCAACTCGTATACACTTATAGATAGGGTGGTTGGTGGGTTCTCCTTTGAATACTGGTACTTGAAATATTTAGACTCTAGGAGGTTGCTTTATGTCTCTTGCTATTCGTTCTGTTAGACTTTCTAATTTTAGAGCTTTTGAATCTAGTGAATTGAATTTGACTACATTATCTTCTGTATTAATTGGTGCTAATAATGTTGGTAAAACTAGCTTCTTCAGGTCTTTGAGATTAATGTTTGATCCAAATTATAAACCTAGCGTTGAAGATGTGTTTAAGAAGTCTGATGATGATATGGAGACTTTATCTAACAAAAAGGTTTTTGTAGATGTTTTATTAGAACCTCATAATAGAGATGATTCTACATATTTTATTGAAACATGGTCGGATCTCTTTGGTGAACATATAACATTAGATGATGCTTCTGATATAGAATATGTGCCTTTTAGAGCAATAATTAGTTACGATGTCTCAAGTGGAGAGTATCGTGTAGAAAGAAAATCATTAAGAAACTGGCCGAGCTATGAAGATTTTCCTGATTATGAGGAATACAAAACTTCTAAAGTCACCGGACGATTATTGGATTCACTTCCTGTTTTTTATATGGATGCTAGAAGAGATATTGTTTTTGATATGAAAGATCGTTTTTCTTATTTTGCTAGATTAGTAAGAGATATAAAAGTTCGAGAAGAGGATATAGAAGCTTTTGAAGAATCTTTGTCAGAAATAAATAAAAATTTAGTTGATTCAAGTGAAATTTTAAGCCATTTAACAAATAAGTTGAGTATGGTTTCAAATACATTGAATAAAAGTAATTCTCAAGTGATGATTAATCCTATTGTGCAAAAGGTAGGTGAATTAGGTAGGAATCTTGAGATTTCGTATAAAGATGAACATTCGGATGTTTTTCCAATATCAAATCATGGCATGGGGACGAGAAGTTGGATTACTTTTTTGACGGTTTTATCATACGTTGAATGGCAATTAAAAATAAAAAAAGACTTAAGAGTTCCATACCATCCTATTATTTTATTAGAAGAACCTGAAGCGCATCTTCACCCTAATTCTCAAAGAAATATCTACAAACAAATTCAAGAACTTGATGGTCAAATTTTTGTAAGTACTCATTCTCCAATTGTTGTTTCTCAATCAGAGTTAAAAGATATGATTTATGTTTCTAAAAGATCAGATTCTTCGGAACTAAGAAATATAGATGTTGAGTTTTCGAGTAGTCACTATTCAAAAATCAAACATGAGATTTTAAAGACCAGAGGAGAACTACTTTTTTCTGAAGGAATAATTTTGTGTGAGGGTCAGACAGAAGAGCAAGCTTTACCAGACTTTTTCGAGAGATACTTTAAGAGTAAGCCTTTTGAAATGGGATTTAATATAGTATCGGTAGGCGGTAGCGGTAATAAGTATTATCCTTTTCTTATGTTAGCTAAATGTTTTGATATACCTGTCTATGTATTTAGTGATGGTGAACGTAAGACAGAAGATGACTTTAATAAAGTAGTAAGAAGGGTCTTTGAAGACGATATAGAAAAAATTGAAGCTCAACTAGAAAATAGAACATTATTTTTGCCCGACAATCACAATCTGGAATCGTACTTGATTTCTGAAGGTTATAGTGATGATTTGATTATAGCTATTGAATCATCTTTAGGTGAAGAAGGTGCTTTTGATAAATTTATTGAAAATAATAATAATAAACCTGGACGTCCATCCCCTACAAAAGAAAAGTGTGGTACATGTAATCAAATTATTTATGATAGATCTCCAAAAATTTACGAAGGTGAAGAAGGTAGAATTACTGCAATTAATGATTTCTTAAGTAAGCATAAAGCATTATATTCGTTTATTATTGCAAAAATAATAATAGGTAGAAATAGTGGAACGGATAAAGAAATCCCTCAAGCAATAAAAGATTTTTTTGAGAAAATCCAAACATAATTAAATTCTAATTAGGATGTGTTTTTATGAGATTAACTGATACACAAGAAAAAATAATAGCGCATAAAGACTCTCCTTTATTAGTTACAGCGGGTCCAGGTAGTGGTAAAACAAGAGTTCTTGTGGAGAAAACAATTAACCTTATAAAGTCTGGTGAAAAAAAAGTACTGGCATTAACCTTTAGTAATAAAGCAGCGGCCGAAATTACAGAACGATTAAAAAACAGATTAGATCAAGATGAAATGAACGATATTAATGTAGGTACTTTTCATAGTTTTTGTTTGGAATTAGTTTTAGACCGTGGGAATATGATTGGTCTTCCATCATCTTTAACTGTTATTGAATCAGATAAAGATAAGATAGAATTACTAAAAAGAATATTAAATGAAGTTGGGTATCAAAGTGCAAAAAAAATTAATCCTAAAGATATTTTAAAAGAAATATCTTTGTATAAACAAAAATTTAAGTTTCCATCTGAAGAGAATGAAATTTATTATATATTTGAAGCTTATAATAATTTATTGTTAGAACAACGCTTAATCGATTATGATGATATTTTATTTTATGCTTATCGACTATTGAATGAAAAGCCACAAGTTGTCCGATTATACAATCGGATATACAAAACAGTTTTTATTGATGAAGCACAAGATTTGAATGAAGCGCAGTACGATATTATTTATTCTCTATGTATCAACCTTCGAAATATTATTATGATTGGAGATGAAAATCAATCTATTTATGGATTCAATGGGTCTAGTAGTTTATTTATGACAGAAAGATTTTTAAAAGATTTTAATCCTGAAAAAATAAACATGAAAGAAAATTTCCGATCAACTCAACAAATAATTAAAGCTTCAAAAGCAATAAAGAATTACGAAGATAATATTGGGATGTATCCATTAGAAGGGGAAGTTTCAATTACTAAAAAAACTAATGAATACCTAGAAGCAGAGTGGGTTTTAGAAAAGATACTTGAACAAGTAGATAAAGGAAATCCTTGGGTTGAAAACAAAGTGAAATTCGAAAACATAGCGATTATCGGAAGAAACCGCTATGTTTTTCAAGAATTAGAGCAATTACTGATTCATAATAAAATACCATATAATTTTAGAACTACGGCTAAAGCACTTGAGAGCGTTACTCAAGAAATGCAGATATTTGAGGGGGGGTTAAAGTTCATAACTAACCCTCATAATTTATTGAATAAAAGAAGCTTAGAAATTTTTCTTTCATTCTCTAATACTGTGAAGACAACAGATAAAAATTATCTGCTGACTGCATCTCTCAAAAAAGATAAAGGCGTTAATGAAGAGATATTTGCTGGTATTGTTAAAGCATGGGAAATTTTACTGAAAGATAACGAGTTATTTTCACGAGCACTAAGTGAAATTGAGGGTTCAGTAAAAAAATCATTTGGAAGTGTCCAAAGCGCTGAAAATACAAATCAAAATTATGAGTTGTTTTTAAAGGACATTACTATGTGGAAAAATCACTGGAAAAAATATTGCACACTAGCAGTTACTGGATCGCGTAATCTAATTCATTTTAAAAATCAAATAGCCCTCGGAAAAACAGCTAATTACGATTATAAAGGAATAACGCTGACTACTGTCCATATGGCAAAAGGTTTAGAATATGATATTGTCTTTATAATTGGTATGTGTGAAGGTGTATTCCCTGATTATAGAGCTATCGATGATTCGCAAATAGAAGAAGAAAAAAATAATATGTTTGTAGCATTAACTCGAGCAAAAAGAGTCTGTTATCTAAGCTTCCCAGAGTACCGAATTATGCCCTGGGGTAAAGAAAAAAAGCAGATTCCCTCTCAATATTTGAAAGATATTTATAAAGCGTTAAATGAAAAAGATACTTAACTAAAAATAGTTAGGTGTCTTTTTTATTTTTTAGATATTTATAGAAAGTAGAGCGGGATATTTGTAAGGTCTTAGTGATATCCTCAACCGTCATTTTAGCTTCATACATCATATATGCACGATTTAAAATATCGGGTTCAATTTTTTTACGTCCTCCCAAGCGTCCTCTAGCACGAGCAGCTTTAAGACCGGCGTTAGTGCGCTCACGAATTAATTCGCGTTCCATTTCCGCTAACCCCGCCATCATAGTAAAAAAGAGTCTTCCCGCTGCAGTCGAAGTATCGACTCCTAATGTAGTGATCTGCAAATTAATATTGCGTTCTTTCAAATCATCAATTAGTTCTAATAACTTCTTTGTTGTACGTCCAAGTCGATCTAATTTCCAAACAACTAACGTATCTCCCTCTCTCAAATACTCAAGACACTTTTCAAATTCCGTTCGCTTCTTTACGCTGGACACTTTTTCTTTAAAAATTTTCGAACAACCAACTTTTTGTAACTCGTCCAATTGCATTTCTAGATTTTGATCTAGTGTTGATACGCGAGCATATCCGATTTTTGTCATAAGACACCTCTTTTGTGTGTTTTCTCATTAATAATACCAAAAAACATACATTGATAAAAAGATAAGAAAAAAGACAATTTTGTATAATTAAAAAGGGCTTTCTATAGCCCTTTTAATTATTTGTGAATTAAAATTCAATAATGTATGAAAAACGGTCGTTTTAAAAACAAAAAAAGAAAACTCACATATTTCCTCAGATGTGAGTTCTACCTGTCTTATTTATAGATATCACGACGATGCCCGATCTCGAGAATCAAAATCACGACTTTTTCATCTTGAATGTCAGCAATCAGACGATAATCACCGATGCGATACCGCCATTCACCCGAGCGATTCGAGACGAGTCCTTTACCATGACGACGCGGATCATCCGTCCCGACCAGATTCTTCTTGATCCAGGACATGATGATCCGCGCTTGTTGAGGATCCATCTTCTTGAGAGACTTTTGAGCTCCGCGCTCAAACTCTACCGTAAATGCTGTCATTCTAAATCAAGTTCCTTCATCATATCGTCGAAAGAGATCGCTTCTGATTTTTTACGGTGTGCTGCCATCGAATCATGATAGAGTTGTAAATCGATTTCGTCTTCGATGCGGTCGAGGACGGCATCGCGAACGAGTGTAGAAATCGTGATGTTTTTTGCCTTCGCATATTCTTTGATGAGTCGTGTATCCTGGTCATCCAGACGTACGGAAATGGTACTCATGATTATCAGCTCCTTTGTAATACATTGTAATACATATTCCAGTAGTAGTCTAGAAATGGCACCGATTTAAAATAGGATTGAACCTGTTATAACTAGTATGAAAATGATGAATAAGTATGAAAAAAGAAAGACTGCTGTATCGCATGCCTTTCTTTTTGTATAAGACGTCGCACACGCTGAAATGCTCATGTGGAGGATCATAAATACACGGAAATACTATACAACGCTGCGAAAAATAATGAGATCGAGACGCCTAATCCAAGATAGAGGGTCTTGATGGAGTCTTGGGTTGATCGGATGACGTACACCAACAATCCCACGAAAAGGAGGCTGATTGCCATCAAGAAGAGGGATATCATGGTCGGCTCGAACCGGATATCAGAATAGGTGAAACGCAAGCTAGGGAAAAGAAACCCTGACAGTGGACCAGCCCCGCTGGATTGAAGAGTATCCTTGATCGAGTGAGGGGGTTCCTGTTGACCGAGCCACGCAGTCGCTGTGAAGAGAAGCAGGATCAAGATGCCTTCCATGCGCATCCGCATCCGTCGGACTTCAAACGATCGTTCAGGAGACGCGTAACTCCACTTCCCGTTCATGATACCGATGATCAGCACGGGTAGAATCAGGACGTGTTTCCAGAGTAAGGCTTGTCCATACGGTAAAATCCAGGAATCGGAATACTCCTCTACCTGCACGACGACAGACATCAGATAGATGCCGGAACCGACGATCAGTAAGAAACATAGCGTCACGAGTGGTTTGAACCATTCGAGGAAGATGCCCCAGTTACGGTCTGATGGACTCCAAAAGCCGAGTATGAGCAATCCACCGGTCCAGATGAAGACGGCGAGTGCGTGAATAGAATGTACGAGCATGCCTTCTGCCCCTTTGATGCTAGAGGCGTGCCCGGACCACGCGAACGTAACGACCATCGCCATAACAAGGAATACCCCTAGTTTTATACGTCCAGGACTGAGTGATGCACGATTGATGACGATGAGAAGGAGTACACTCCAGAGAGCCATCAGAATCCAAGCGTTCCCTGCCTCGAATGTAAGTAACACGGATTGCAGTGTTATCCAAAAACCGATCTCTTCATATAAATACAGTACGATTCGTAAGACGGACAGGGAAAAGGATAACAGCATCAGCACGATGAGCATGCGAACCCAGCGGATTGAAAGCGATACGTCAGGTCGGTAAGAACGAGGGATGAGCTGGACGGAAAAGAAACCGATCAACAGCGCAAGACAACCGTAGAGGAGCGTATCGCCGATCAGATAGAGCGCGGTCATCGCTTCCGCCCCTTCAGGATAATCTGGTAGAAACCATACAACGCCAAGACGAACAAGCCTCCGGCAATCCAGAAGGGAAATCTGCCATCTTCCGTCGTGCGAGTAGTGACCTGAGAAGGTGCTACTTTTTTCGTTTCCTTTTGAACAGATGATGTCTCCTCTTCTGGTTCGGACGTAGTATTACTTGATACGACAGTGAATGTATATGTACCATTGATCGGATGTCCATCTGTCCCGATGATTTTCCAATCGACCTGGTATTTCCCTGGCGCCATGGGACGGTCAAGTGTCAAAATCATCCGTTCGCTTTCTTGAGTGAACGTCCCCTCAAGGTTGTCGGAAGCATCCACGGCGGATACTTGAAGACTACCGCCAGCCTCGATCTCGGATTCAAAACGGAGGGTCAGTTTGTCAGTTGGTTGAACAGTCTGATTCGCTCCCGGAGTGGAAGATTCCAGCCCGGTATGTGCGGAGGTGTGCAGAGGGAACCACCATAATGCGCCCGTAAGCAACAAAAGGAGAAAGCTTTTTTGATACATCGTGTCAACTCCTTCATGTGTAGGTATGTATGGTCGAAAAGATAAGGAAGAAAATCCAGTCCATTATTTTTTTGACGCTTACATTAGGAAATGCTAATATGATGATAACATATTAGCGGATTCGAATATGAAAAAGGAGTGAACATTTTGGAACAATTACTGGAACCATTGGACTTAAAGGTAAGGGTCGTACATGGTTTTTCTAATAAGACACGATTGCAGATCTTAGAATGTATCCGTGACGGAGAGAAAACCGTCACGGAAATCGTCGAAGCGATTCAAGGAAATCAGTCCAACGTCTCGCAACACTTGGCGTGTCTAAAAGGATGCGGATTGATTCAAAAACGGACACAAGGGAAGTTCGGGTACTACTCGTTGCGAAACGATACCGTACGAGAATTATTGCGACTGTTTGGAGAACTGACGTTAGAAATCGGTCAGGAATCTGCTTGTTGTGAACATCACATCGAGGAGGCGTAAAGATGGCAAGTTCCTGTTGTAACAATGACTCTTCGAAGGAGAGCGCTCCAAAAGAAGGGAAGAACGCTTCTTTACCGACAACGACGTGCTGTACCTCGAGCGCAGACACGCAACGTGGAAAGGCGGATCAGACAAGGTGTTGTACGACCTCCGAATTAGCGGGTACGTCGTTACAAACGGAACCTTCTGAGTCTCCGCCTAACGATACGGAGACATGCTGTAGTAAGGTGCCACTGGAGAAGGTGAATCCGGACGATGCGTCATGTTGCGCCTCGAGTAGCCCTGGATCAGCATCGAACCTCGCTACTCGTGCGACGTATACCTACCGAATAGAAGGGATGGATTGTCCCTCTTGCGCCGCGACGCTAGAGAAGGGGTTGGCGACGATACCGGAGTACCAGCACGTGTCCGTCCAATATGGTGCTGCTCGTCTGAAGATCGACAGTGAAGAAGAACCAGATGATCGTCGTTTAGGGGAGGAAGTCCGAAAATTAGGATTCCATCTCATCCTTCCCGATAAATCAGATCAGCTCGTCCAAACATTCACCGTTTCCGGGATGGACTGTAGTAGCTGTGCTAAGACGATCGAACAACACTTTCAAAAGATGCAAAATGTCCAGACCGTCACAGTTTCGTTTGCCCGTGGGGAGATGGAAATCGACCATCAGCTGGATGCTCGACAAGTCCAAAGCGAGCTGAACAAGATCGGTTTCGATGGATACGTCAAGGGAAAGAAAACGTCCGAGGCACCGGTCCGGTCGTTCGAGGGGATCTCCTTGATCCTGTCCGGGATTTTGATTGGTCTGGGATTGCTCATCCAAACGAGCGGAGTAGCGTATCTTCCGAATGTTTTGTACGGTATCGCCTTGATCCTCAGTGGGGGGAGAGTTTTCCGGAGTGCCTATTATGCCGTCCGTGCCCGCTCACTCGACATGAACGTATTGATGAGCGTAGCAGCCATCGGTGCCGCATGTATCGGGGAGTGGCTCGAGGGAGCGACCGTCGTCTTCCTCTTTGCCATCGGCAATTTGCTTCAGAATCGCTCCCTTGCGCGGACGCGCAATTCCATTCAGAAACTGATCGAACTGTCTCCGAAGGAAGCCTTCGTGCTGACGGACGGGGACGTTAGACGTAAACCGGTGGAAGCGGTGCGAGTCGGAGAAATCCTCCGGATTCGACCAGGTGATCAGGTTGCACTGGACGGCACGATCCTGAACGGGACGACGACCATCAATCAAGCACCGATCACGGGCGAATCGATTCCTGTCGATAAGAAGGAAGGCGATCACGTATTTGCCGGAACGCTCAACATGGATCGTTCGTTCGACATGATCGTCGAGAAGACGTATCAAGAGACGACGCTTGCGCACATCATTGAACTGGTCGAGGAAGCGCAGGATAATAAAGCACCGAGTGAAGCGTTCATCGATCGTTTCGCGAAAGTGTATACACCGTTCGTCTTCCTAGGTGCATTGTTGCTGATGATCGTCCCACCTTTACTCCAACTTGGTAGTTGGGGAGAGTGGTTCTATAAGGGGTAGCGTCAGGAAAATGCGGATTTACAATGCTAAGGAAATTCCCATACTAAAAAGCCAAATTTCTCAACATCAATTGAGAAATTTGGCTTTTTCCGTTGCTCAGTTAAAGCGTCCTTTAGTTGTATATTTCCTGTTAATATCCCTTTTGAAGCATAACATTGTTTTCAATGATCGCACCCGATAGTTGACGCCCATTTTAGAACCTATTCTTTGATTTTCAATAAGCGTAAACTGTTTAATGTTACAAGTAAAGTTGCTCCCATATCAGCAAATATAGCTATCCAAAGTGTTAACCAACCGGGCATGACCAAAAGTAATGCCACTAATTTAATCGCCAAAGAGAAGGTAATGTTTTGCTTGATGATTGCTAAAGCCTTACGGCTTAATTTTATTGTATATGGCAATTTACTCAAATCATCAGACATTAAGGCGATGTCAGCCGTTTCTAAAGCTGTATCAGTTCCAGCACCACCCATTGCTACACCAACGGTAGATGCCGCAAGGGCTGGAGCATCATTCACGCCATCTCCGACCATCCCCACACTTTGATGTTTTTCTCGAAGTTCTTTAATAAAATTAAGCTTATCTTCTGGAAGTAAGTCAGCTTTAATATCCGAAACACCAACTTGTTTTCCGATGGCTGTTGCCGTTCTTTGGTTATCGCCTGTTAGCATCACTGTTTCGATTCCCATATTGTTCAACTTGCCGATAACTTCTTTAGACGATTCCCTCATTTCATCGGCTACGGCAATAAACGAAAGAATTTCTTTTTCTGTTCCTAACACCATCACCGTTTTACCTTGAGTTTGCATATCGGCAATTTTTTCTTTCCTATCGCTTGAAATGCTTCCGTGTAATTCCTCAAAAAGATTTGGACTTCCCACATAATACATTTCATTATTTATTTTGGCTTTAACGCCTTTACCTGTAATGGATTGAAAATCCTCTACTGTTACTTCGTTGAATTTTAATCCATTTTCTTCTGCTTTTCGCATAATCGCTGAAGCAAGAGGGTGCTGTGATCCTTTTTCAATGGCTGCTGTTATGGTCATTAATTCATTTTCATTTCTACCATATGTCACAATGTCTGTTACAGCAGGAATCCCTTTGGTTAATGTTCCTGTTTTATCAAAGGCTATCGCTTTTAAGTGTCCTGCTTCTTCTAAATGGATACCACCTTTAATTAAAACACCATTTTTCGCTGCATTTCCTATTGCTGTAACCACAGCAACTGGAGTTGAGACTACTAAGGCACAAGGACAACCAACCACTAATACAGCTAAGCCTTGATAAATCCATTGGCTCCAGTCTCCGCCAAATAATGGTGGAACTACCGCAATTAAAAGAGCTAGTATGACAATAGCTGGTGTATAGTATTTTGCAAATTTATCGACAAACGCTTGAGAAGGGGCCCGTTCTGCTTGGGCTTCTTCTACCAAGTGAATGATTTTTGAAAGAGTAGTATCTTCAACTCGTTTTGTTACTTTAACCTCAAGTAACCCTTCTTCATTCAAGGTTCCTGCAAATACTTCATCATTTGTGGTTTTCGTTACTGGAACACTTTCACCTGTAATCGCAGCCTGATTTAATGTCGATGTACCTTTAACCACTATTCCATCCATTGCTAACTTTTGACCGGGCTTAACAATCATGATGTCTCCAACTTGAATATCATCAACATGAATCATCATTTCTTCATTGCCTCGTCGAATTAACGCTTCTTTTGGGGCAATATCCATTAAAGATTCAATAGATTGACGTGCTTTATCCATTGAATAACGCTCTAATGCTTCACTAATCGCAAATAGGATAACAACGGTTGCCCCTTCACCCCATTCACCAATGATTGCAGCTCCTATAATTGCAATAGTCATAAGCGTATTCATATCGAAATTTAATCTGCTTAGATTTTTGAGACCTTTAATGAATAACGAATATCCACCGATTAAAATGGACGCTGCATAACCAATTGTCGGTAGAACATGCTCTTCACCATACTGCTCTCCTAAGAACCAGCTAACTACAAGTAAAAGAGCTGATATATATACCTTAATGTTTTCTTTCTGCTTCCAAAAAGGTTCTCGTTCTACCCTTTGTTCTTTTTCATCTCGAATTTTTAAATTTTCAAATGCTCCTGCTTTTTCTAATTCTTCAATGGTTGTCGTCCCTTTAACATAAACTTTAGATGCTCCGAAATTTACTTTCGCATCCTGAACACCGGGAAGTTCTTTAACATTATTTTCAAAAATGGCTGCACAGTTAGTACAAGTAAATCCTTGAACACGATAGGCTTTCATTTCTTCTTCAGACAGTTTTGCTTTCCCACTAGACATTGATCTTCACCTCTTTCTTATGTGCCAATGCAATCATCATAATTTGTCTGATATGCTCATCATCTAATGAATAAAATGCAAGTTTTCCCTCTTTTCGAAACTTAACAATCCCTTGCTTATGGAGCGTTCGCAGGTGATGAGAGGCATTTGCAACCGTAACACCTATAATATTTGCTATATCACACACACACAGTTCGTCATCTTGACATAAAGCATAGGTAATTTTTGCTCTATTTTCATCTGCAATAGCTTTTAACATTTGGGCAACACTAGAAATATCTACTGTCTGTAAATTACCTTGTATTCGATTGACCTTTTCTTCGTCATAACAATAAATTTCACAAGTATCTTTCTTAATCACATTCTCACCCCAATATCATTCAAGTGTTTATTTGAATATAGTATAACCATTTTTAATAATTCATTCAAGTGTTTATTTGAATGAGTAAAAAAATTCATAAAAAAAGAATTGGAGTACCCAATTCTAATAACAAAATAACCAAACTGCATAAGACTTTAAGTACATAACATTATCTGGCCAATTAATGGAATAGGACTGAACTATTTGTTCTCTTCCGATAGCTTTCTATATAATGAAGCCCTAGACACATTTGTAATTTCACAAATTTGATTTACAGTCATATTTCCTTCTTTATATAGCTTTACTGCATAATTCATTCCCGCATGATTTTTATGATATTTCTTTATCCGACCTTTAAACTTTCCTTCTTTCTTAGCCAGCTCAATCCCTTCACGTTGACGCATACGGATAAGATCTCTCTCTAACTGGTTAACACCAGCCATTACTGTAATTAAGAATTGGCTGTATGGATTATCCTCTGATAAATCTAGCCATGTATCCTTGAGTGATTTTAAGCTGGCTTTTTTCCTTCGTATGTAATCGATCAATTCAAATAAATCTTGTGTACTACGAGTAATTCGAGTTAAATCTGTAACATAAATGGTGTCACCATCTTGTAAGTCCTCTAACATTTTTTGAAGTTGCTCACGTTCCTTCGTTGCCCCAGAAACTTTTTCTTCGTATATAATATCCATTCCGAATTCGCTTAGCTGCTGAAATTGTCTTGAAGGGTTTTGACTAGTTGAACTGACACGTACATAACCAATTTTCCGCAAAATATCACCTCACTTTTGAGACAAGTCTTATGAGACGCTAGATCACAGCAATCCACTTCAAAATAAATGACTTGATGAAGTCGCTTCAGATCATAGAAAAACCCTCATTTCGACGTCGAAATGAGGGTTTTTCTATGATCTGAAAAGATGCTGTCTTAGGACATCCTCTCTTCTTTTTTTAGGTTACAAATAGTTCAATGGGTTGACACTATTCGCTGCAGAATAACTGCTGTATTTATAACTGTTTTTATGAATCTCAAAGTGTAAATGATTTCCGAACGAGTTTC
>NZ_JACSMY010000005.1:0-54388 GCF_018618875.1 Exiguobacterium sp. s46 | reverse complement strand
ACCGAAGTCACGATTGACGAAGCTTGCGCTTCATTCATTTTTGTATTCCGTAGAATACGATTTTTGCCTCATCGTTCAGTTTTCAAAGTCCAATATGTCATTTGACGACTTTTAAATCTTACAGTAAAGTAATATGTGATGTCAATTACTTTTTTGAAGTTTTTTTCGTCTGTGACGCTCGCGTTTGGCGTGTGCCTCAGCGACATGTATTAATATATCAACTCTTGTTTTTTTCGTCAACTGTTTTTCTAAAAAAACTTTAGAAAAAAGATAGACCCGCTTGAACCGGTAAAACACTACCCGTTCGCGGGTCTTTTTCGTTACGCCTGTTTTTGAGATTGTCCTTGAGAAGCGGGCTTTTCTTGCAAGCGATGCAGCATTAGAATCTGATACGCATTACAGATTAAAAGTGTCGCAAGTGCCGCCCATAACATCCGCTTATCTTGTGTTGCCTGCAAAGCAGGTACCCATTCGATCAACGTGATGACTGTCATGAGGAACAATGTCGGAATGAACGCTGTGAAGTTCGTTTCCCGTGCTTTCGTCCGCGCGACTAAGAACGCTATTAACAGCAAGACGACCATCTCACCAATATAAAGGCTCGTCTTATCAAAGCCGTATGCTAATCCGCGTAGATAAACACCATCAAATAGTGCAAATGCAATCAAGACGACCTGGACACGATTCCAAAGCTTTGCGCCGCGGAATAAATCGAGTCCGACGCGATGTAAGATCAAGTACGAGAAGAATCCCATCAAACTGATGGCTGTCCACGTACTACTGTAGGAGAGAGCCGTCACATATCCGCTAATCGATTGATTTCGGATATATCCAGGTTCTGCTACCAAGTTAAACACGAAGCCGGCGAGCGTTCCGATTAGGAGCGTCATCCAAAACAGCTTCAAAAATCCTTTAATCTTCATTCTTATCCCTCTACTTTTTCGATGACACGCGTGGCGAGTTCATTATAGTACGTCTCAAATGGATGTTCATCGCGATAGATCGATGGGGCGAAGTCCGCATCATTCGCATATGGTTGTCCAAGTGGAATCTTAGCTAGAATATCGGTTTTTAACGCTTCTGACAACCTCTCTCCGCCACCACTACCGAAGACATATTCTTTTTCGCCTGTCACTTTACTTTCAAAGTACGCCATGTTCTCGACGATTCCGAGGAGACGATGGTTCGTTTTAATTGCCATTGCTCCTGCTCGTGCTGCAACGAAAGCGGCTGTTGCGTGAGGTGTCGTGACGATGACTTCCTGACAGCTCGGGAGCATCGAATGAATATCGAGTGCGACATCCCCTGTTCCCGGTGGAAGATCAAGCAACAAGTAATCGAGATCGCCCCATTCGACGTCTGCGAAGAAGTTGTTGAGCATCTTCCCGAGCATTGGTCCCCGCCAGATGACTGGTGCATTATCTTCGACGAAGAAGCCCATTGAGATGACCTTGACGCCAAAGCGTTCTGGTGGAACGATTCGGTCGTTCACGACAGTCGGACGTGTTTCGATTCCCATCATGTCTGGAACACTAAAGCCGTAGATATCGGCATCAATCAAACCGACCTTCTTCCCTGCTCGTGCGAGGGCGACTGCTAAGTTAACGGAAACCGTCGATTTCCCGACGCCCCCTTTACCAGAAGCGATCGCGATGAACGTCGTACCAGATTCTGGTTTGAGAATTGATGGTGTCGTAGCTGCTTGAATCCCGTGATCACCGAGTGCCTCAAAACGGAGTCCCACCGTCTTGAATCCTTTTTCTTTCAGTTCCTTGACGATTTGCTGTTGGAGCACGAGTTGCTCCCCAGAACCGGATTGTGCTAAAGCGATTTTCAGACTGACATAATCACCTTTAATCCGGACGTCACGAATGCCGTTCGTATCTGCAAGCGGGCGGTCAATCGTCGGATCGACGAGCGTTCCGACTACCTCGCGAATTTCTTGTTCATTCAACATAGTGCCTTCCCCCTGAAAACGTTCGATTTAATCCCTATTAGTATAACAAAAATAAGAGAGCGCTTGCACATTTCGACACCGGAAAGGATGACTTTTCCATGTCCAGTGTCGGTTTTCATCATTTTACTCGATCATTCGCTCGTTTTAGAACATTCGGTTCCATGTACCAGGACCCACGACACCATCGACATCAAGTCCTTGACGTGTTTGATAGGCACGCACCTTCTGAGCCGTCTCTGCATCAAAGCGCTGAGTCACGGTTGCTTTGACTGCACGTTGGATCCGTTCGATATCCCGCGGATTCATATTGGCTGCACCTTGATATAACGGACGACCTGGATACGGAACGATCGCACGAGAGCGATTAGTCGTTTCTTCAGACACTCCTAGTAATTCAAAGTGTGGATAATCCTTAAAGCTCGTCCAGTCCCCACCCCAAGAAAAGCCACGTCGTTTCATCGCAGCAACAATCTTTTGAAAGCTTTGGTCGTTTCGAAACAGCGCTTGTGTACCGTCTTTGGAATATTGAAAGAGGTCGACGGCAATGCCGCGGTTATGATTGGATTGTCCCCCACGTGCATTCGTTACGATTGGTCCCGGTAGTGTCCGTCCCTGTGCGTACAACCGATTCTGTTCTGCAATGGATCGGTACCCTTGTGCGACGCCTACATAAATCCCTTGCGCATGCATCTCCCGAATGACCTCTTGCGTCCGTTTGGCGACTTCTCGCGAAAGTCCCGAAGCATTCAACTTCCGATTCGCTCGCTCGAGTAACCAGCTGATCGATAATGCCATCTATGCTCACTCCCTTTGTCTCCTGTTCCCGAAAACAAAATCCGCTATACTTATGGAATGCAGAATGATTTTAACTCATATCAAAAGGAGCATCCTATGAAAAAACGCATCATTTGGACACTTGGCGTCACCTGTCTCTTACATCTTAGCTTCGTCCTGTATCTGACGCTGCAACCGACTGTCGCTACCGAGACGAAGTTACCGGACAATGCAACCGTCTTAAGTGAAGAAACCTCTTTTACAGGACATGTCGGTCAAGCGACGGCACATACACCTACCCAATTCATACAATCTCTCTTTGTTTGGAGCATCCCGCTGACGATCGTCATCCTCTACGTTCTTCTGACGATATTGCACCGATTACGCTCCACTCCGTCGACTTGACTTGAATCGCTGTTCTGACACTTCGTCAGGAGAGCGGTTTTTTAGTGCATAAAAAAACCTCCCACCACAAGGGTGAGAGGGATTCGAAAAGAATTAACGTTTCGAGAATTGTGGTGCACGACGAGCTGCTTTAAGACCGTATTTTTTACGCTCTTTCATACGAGCATCACGAGTCAAGAAGCCTTTCGCTTTGAGTGCGCCGCGGAATTCTGGATCCGCTTGAAGAAGAGCACGTGAGATACCGTGACGGATAGCGCCTGCTTGACCAGTGAAGCCGCCGCCTTTGACCGTTACGATTACATCGTACTTGCCTTCTGTTTCTGTGATTACGAGTGGTTCTTTTGCAGTCATGATCAATGTCTCATAACCGAAGTATTCGCTGATATCGCGACCGTTAACTGTGACTTTACCGTCTCCAGCAACGAGGAAAACGCGCGCTGCCGCGTGTTTCCGGCGACCAGTGCCGTAGTAACGTACATCTGCCATCGTGTAGTTCCTCCTAAATTCGTATTAACCGCGAAGTTCGTAAACTTCTGGTTGTTGTGCTTCGTGCTTGTGTGCAGCTCCAGCGTAGACGTGGAGTTTGTTGAACATTTGACGACCGAGGCTACCTTTTGGAAGCATCCCTTTGATCGCGAGTTCAAGCATGCGCTCAGGTTTGTTAGCAAGCATATCGCGTGCAACAGTCTGCTTTAAGCCGCCTGGATGACCAGAGTGACGGTAGTAGACTTTTTTGTCGAGTTTGTTACCAGTTAAAACGATTTTCTCAACGTTGATGAGGATAACGTTATCCCCACAGTCAACGTGTGGTGTGAACGTAGGCTTGTGCTTACCACGGAGAAGTGATGAAACTTCGCTCGCAAGGCGACCGAGTGTTTTACCTTCAGCGTCGATAAGGAGCCATTTGCGTTCTACATCAGTAGCTTTCGCCATGAAAGTTGTGCGCATGTAAAATACCTCCTAAGGAATTAAAAGTTCTGTTTTTGATTTTTCATTTATTCACTAGGTGAATCTATCATAATCTTAGGTGTACGGGGCTAAGATTGTGGTTTCATAATAAATGAAATGCCAATAAACATTGTATGTTTTTTAATAGCCAATGTCAATTGCCTTTTTTCACTCCGGATAGAAAACTTCCCATAGATAGAGTCCATGGGGAGGCGCTGTCACGCCTGCGACGTTCCGGTCCTTTGCCAGCAACATTTTTTTAATGTCCTCTGGTGCAAAACGACCGCGTCCGACGTCAAGTAACGTCCCGACCATAATCCGGATTTGATTATAGAGAAACCCACTGCCCTGGAACCGAAAGACGAGTTCGTCACCGACTGTCATCAACTCTGCCTCGTAAATCGTCCGGACCCGGTTATCCGTTTCCGTCTTCGCGACACAGAACGAACTGAAATCGTGCGTGCCGACGAGATGTGCCATCCCTTGACGGATGAGCTCGAGATCGAGCGGATACGGAATATGAACCGATAGATTCCGACGAAACGCATTTTCTTTGCGGCGGACGAAATAGCGGTATTCCTTCCCTACGACATCGTAACGCGCTTCAAAGATCGGTTCGACCTCCTCGCAGCTCCGGACACGAATATCCGCTGGTAAGAGCGTATTCAGTGCCTTGACGACGTTCTCCGGTGGAATCGCTAGTTCCGTATCAAAATGAATGACTTGCCCGTAGGCATGCACCCTCGCATCCGTCCGTCCCGACCCGATGATCTTGACGGGATGTTTGTGCATCCGCGCAAGTGTCGTTTCAATTACTTCTTGAATCGTCAATCCGTTTGGTTGCACCTGATACCCGGCGTAGCCGGTTCCGTCATACTGAATCGTACATTTTAAACGACGCATTAACCGATCCCTCGCAATCCTACTAAACTGATCGTTAGGAGGACGAGTAGGATGATCAGACCTGTATCCCGCATCGTCCACTTGGACTCCCGTAAGCGTGTCCGTCCCTCTCCTCCACGGTATCCCCGCGCTTCCATTGCTGTCGCAAGATCCTCCGCCCGCTTAAAGGCGGAGATGAACAACGGAATCAATAACGGAATGATCGCCCGTAAACGTTCCTTGATCGGTCCTGCCGATAAATCAACACCACGTGCTTGCTGTGCCTTCATGATTTTCTCCGTCTCCTCCGCTAAGGTTGGTAAGAACCGAAGTGAGATCGATAACATTAAGGCGATCTCATGCGTTGGAACACGGACGACCTTGAACGGCTTTAATAACAACTCAATCGCATCTGTCAATTCGATCGGTGAGGTCGTCAGCGTGACGAGTGTCGTGATCGAGACAAGATAGAAGAAACGTAATGAGACGATGATCGCGAGTCGCAGTCCTTCTTCGTAGATCCGAAGCCAGCCGAACTCAAAGAGGACAGCCCCTTCGCGCGTGAAGAACAGCTGGATGACGAACGTAAAGACGATCAGGAAAAGAATCGGTCGCAGTCCCTTTAGAACATAACGAAGTGGTAACCGACTACTCATGAGTGCTAAGAACGTAAAGATGAGTAAAAAGATGTTCGTTGCTGCATTGTTCGCGAGAAAGACGAGCGGAATGAAGCAGAAAGCAAAGATGATCTTCGCAAGTGCCGACGACCGGTGCAAGTACGACTGACCGGGAATATGTTGTCCGACGATCATTCGCTCACCCCTTTCGTCATCAACCACTCGATCAATTCGGTCTCCGTCCGGATCTCCGGTCGTTGCAATCCACGCCGATCAGCGACTTGCCAAGCAAGCGATAGGACGTGCGGGAGATCGAGGTGGAATTGCTCGAGCAATGTCTCTTCTTTAAACAGATCAAGCGGTAGCCCGTCAAACGCCACCTGGGCGTCTTCCATGACGATGACACGCTCGGCATACTCAAGCACCTGATCCATGTCGTGCGTGATCAGGAGCAACGTCATACCGGTCTCTGCATGGAGCCGGGCAAATAGACTCAGCATATGCTTGCGCCCTTGCGGATCGAGTCCTGCCGTCGGCTCATCGACGATCAACACGTCTGGTTGACTAGCGAGTACGCCGGCAATTGCAACACGCCTCATTTGCCCACCAGACAGGTCAAACGGCGAACGACTCCAAAAGACTTCATCGAGTCCGACAGTCCGTAATGCCTCTTTCGCTAATTGCTCAGCCTTCGCGGCGTCATGACCGAAGTTCATCGGACCGAACATGACATCCTTTAAGACCGTCTCTTCGAACAATTGATATTCCGGATATTGAAAAACAAGCCCGACGCGACGTCTTAATGGCTTGAGGTCTTGTTTTTTCTTCGGTTCGACGATGATGTCATCGACTTGTACCTTCCCCGCTGTCGGCTTGAGCAACCCATTGATGTGCTGCACGAGCGTCGATTTCCCGGATCCGGTATGCCCTACAAACGCAACAAGCGCCCCTGACGGAATCTCAAGATTCACATCACGTAGCGCGACTCGTTCGAACGGACTATTGAGTTGATACGTATAATTTAATTCCTGGATTAAGATTGGCATAAACGGTTCACCAATTCTCTTTCATCTAGTATCGTCTCCTCGAGTGAGAGACCTTGCGCCCGTAAACGTTCTTGTACCCGAACAACGAATGGAACATCGAGTCCGATGTCTTCTAAGAACGATGCATGACGAAAGACTTCCTGAGGGGATCCTTCTAATACGATTTTCCCGGCATCCATGACGATGACACGACTAGCCCGTAATACTTCGTCTAATTCGTGTGTAATCGCGATGACCGCCATTGGGTGAGTCGCATGGAGTTCCTGAACGGTCGACATGACCTCTTGTCGTGCTAATGGATCAAGCATCGATGTAGCTTCATCGAGCACGAGAACATCAGGGCGCATCGCAAGCGCCGAAGCGATTGCGACACGCTGCTTCTGTCCGCCGGATAGTTGATGGGGTTCCCGATCAACAAAATCCGTAAGGCCAACGCGCGCTAGACTGTCGTCGATACGACGAACCATTTCCTCGCGTGGCACACCCCAGTTTTCTAGAGCAAATGCCACGTCGTCGCGCACGGTCGTGCCAACGAATTGATTATCTGGATTTTGGAAGACGATGCCGATTGCTCGGCGCATCTCCCACAGTTGCTCCGGATTCGCACTTGAAAAGCGCTCAGCAACCGTGACGGTCCCTGTCTCCGGTAACAACAATCCATTAAACAATTTCGTCAGCGTTGATTTTCCAGAGCCGTTGTGACCAACGATGGCGACCCATTCACCTGAACGAATCGTCAGAGAGACCTCGTGTAGGGCTGCTTGCTCCTGTTCCGGATACCGATAGGTGACCTGTTCCAGTTCAATCAGCTTGTCCATGATCTCTCCTCCTTCATCAAATCAATACTTTCATTTTGTAGCAAAAGGGCAGAAGCGGGATACGCACTGCCCTTTTATGGCGAATCATTTAATGAGGATTAAACGAGTTCGATGATGACCATTTCTGCGCCGTCACCACGACGTGGTCCCATTTTCATGATGCGTGTGTAACCACCTTGACGCTCAGCAAAACGTGGAGCCACATCAGCGAATAATTT
This sequence comes from Exiguobacterium sp. s46, assembly GCF_018618875.1. Lineage (NCBI taxonomy): Bacteria > Bacillati > Bacillota > Bacilli > Caryophanales > Exiguobacterium > Exiguobacterium sp. s46. The sequence goes on along the minus strand of NZ_JACSMY010000005.1, from coordinate 46,723 downwards.
TTGGATCGCGTCTTGTGCTTTGCCCTCTGCGTTTTGACCAGCAGCTTCACGGCGAACGAACGATGCAACTTGACGACGAGCGTGGAGATCACCGCGTTTACCTAAAGTGATAAGTTTCTCTACGACTGGACGAAGTTCCTTCGCTTTTTGTTCTGTAGTTTGGATACGCTCATTGATGATGAGATCAGTCGCAAGGTCACGCAAAAGTGCCTTACGTTGTGAGCTTGTACGGCCTAATTTCGAGTATGCCATGGATGGATTCCCTCCTTCGTGCAATTAATAGTATTAGTCTTCTTTGCGCAAGCCTAGTCCGAGTTCGTCGAGTTTCGCTTGAACTTCCTCGAGTGATTTACGTCCGAGGTTACGGACTTTCATCATCTCGTCTTCGCTCTTATTCGCGAGTTCTTGAACCGTGTTGATACCAGCGCGTTTCAAACAGTTGTACGAACGAACTGAGAGATCGAGTTCTTCGATCGTCATTTCGAGTACTTTTTCTTTTTGATCTTCTTCCTTTTCGACCATGATTTCAGCATGGAGCGCTTCGTCCGTAAGACCAACAAAGATGTTTAAGTGTTCTGTCATGATTTTCGCACCGAGTGACACTGCTTCTTCAGGGCGGATTGAACCGTCCGTCCAAACATCTAGCGTCAACTTATCGAAGCTCGCATCTTGACCGACACGTGTTTTTTCAACTTGATAATTTACACGTTGAATTGGCGTGTAAATCGAGTCGATTGGGATTACACCGATTGGCATATCGTCCCGTTTGTTATCTTCAGCCTGAACATACCCACGACCACGGCGTGCTGTAAGACGCATATGAAGTGATGCACCTTCTGCAAGCGTTGCGATGTGAAGTTCTGGGTTGAGGATTTCGACGTCGCTGTCATGCGTAATGTTCGCAGCAGTGACAACACCAGCGCCTTGAATATCGATCTCAAGCGTTTTCTCTTCTTCCGAGTACACTTTGAGGGCGAGTTTCTTAAGGTTCAAGATGATTTGGGTAACGTCTTCTACAACGCCATCAATCGTCGAGAACTCATGAAGAACGCCATCGATTTGGACTGCAGTGACTGCAGCACCCGGAAGTGAAGACAATAGGATACGACGCAATGAGTTACCAAGCGTTGTACCGAATCCACGCTCAAGCGGCTCAACTACGAATTTACCAAACGTAGCGTTCTCGCTTAACTCGATCGTTTCAATCTTCGGTTTTTCGATTTCGATCATCTGAACCCCTCCTTGAATATCGTCATGTTGGCCATCGCGTTCAATCGCCAACCGCCTTGTGTACGTTTCTACTGCCTTGCTTGGTCAAACGATCAACAAAAGTCTACTCGAATCCCCGCTCTGCAGTACAAGACGGGTTACACGCGACGACGTTTTGGAGGGCGGCAACCGTTGTGTGGTACTGGAGTAACGTCACGGATTGCAGTGACTTCGAGACCGATTGCTTGAAGAGCACGGATAGCTGCTTCACGACCTGCACCAGGACCTTTAACGTTAACTTCTACAGTACGCATACCGTTATCCATTGCTGTTTTAGCAGCTGTTTCAGATGCCATTTGTGCAGCGAAAGGAGTCGATTTACGTGAGCCTTTGAAGCCCATGTTACCTGCAGTTGCCCAAGAGATTGCATTCCCTTGCATATCAGTGATCGTAACGATCGTGTTGTTGAATGTTGAACGGATATGCACGATACCAGATTCAATATTCTTTTTGACTTTACGTTTACTACGAACGTTCTGTTTGCGTTTTGCCATCTTAGTTTACCCTCCCTTACTTCTTCTTGTTCGCTACTGTACGGCGTGGGCCTTTACGAGTACGCGAGTTGTTTTTAGTGTTTTGACCACGAACTGGAAGACCACGACGGTGACGAACACCACGGTAGCAACCGATTTCGATCAAACGTTTGATGTTGAGTGAGATTTCACGACGAAGGTCACCCTCAACTTTGATTTTGTCTAAACCATCACGAAGTTGGTTCAATTGTTCCTCAGTCAAGTCGCGAGTACGAGTATCTTCAGAGATACCAGTTTCTTTCAAGACTTTTTGAGCAGTCGTTTTACCAACACCATAGATGTAAGTGAGTGAGATGACGATGCGTTTCTCACGTGGAATATCTACACCAGCAATACGTGCCATGTGTGCACCTCCTTGTTTAATTACCCTTGTTTTTGTTTATGCTTAGGGTTTTCGCAAATAACCATTACTTTGCCTTTACGGCGGATAACTTTACATTTTTCACAGATCGGTTTAACCGAAGGTCTTACTTTCATTGTGAATACCTCCTCCTGAAAAAATCGGAGTTTTTATTTGAAACGGTATGTGATCCGTCCGCGAGTCAAGTCGTATGGTGACAACTCAACCGTTACTTTATCTCCTGGCAAGATCCGAATGAAGTGCATCCGAATTTTTCCTGAGACGTGCGCGAGGACCGTGTGGCCGTTTTCTAACTCCACCTTAAACATCGCGTTTGGAAGCGGCTCGATAACCGTACCTTCCACTTCGATTACATCTTGTTTCGCCATCAATTATACCCCTTTCTCTATAAAGTTGATTGGGAGCCCAGACGATTTGTAGCGCTAGGGGCTTTCTACAAGAGCCATTGAGAGATCATCGGTCACAAACACGAGTGGATACTGGCTTATAGAAAGGTGACACCAATAACGCGCACAGCTCACTCTGCATCGACCGTTAAGATCTCGTAGCCGTCGTCTGTGATGGCGATGGTGTGCTCAAAGTGGGCGCACATGCTACCGTCCACCGTCACTACCGTCCAATTGTCGGATAGTGTGCGAACATAGCGTTTCCCGACGTTGACCATTGGCTCAATTGCCAGTGTCATGCCGGTTTTCAGGCGCGGCCCTTTCCCCGGTGGTCCATAATGTGGAATTTGCGGATCTTCATGCAAATTTTGTCCCACGCCGTGGCCCACATATTCGCGGACTACAGAAAAATTCGCAGCTTCAACATGTGACTGAATCGCATGCGAAATATCTGTCAGGTGCACGCCAGCTTTGGCGCGCTCCAATCCTTTATACAGAGATTCTTCAGTTACGTCAAGTAACCGCTTCGTCTCTTCAGAGATTGTACCTACCGGATATGTCCAGGCTGAATCTCCGTGATACCCATTGTACTCTGCTCCGATGTCAATCGAGATGATGTCACCGTCCTGAAGTACACGATCTCCCGGAATACCATGGACAAGCTCTTCGTTCACGGAAGCACAGATGCTACCCGTGAAACCATTATACCCTTTAAACGATGGTGTTGCCCCTTGACTTCGAATATAGCGTTCAGCGATCGCGTCGAGTTGCCCCGTCGTGATACCTGGGCGAATGTGAGCTTGAAGCTCCTTATGCGTCCGGGCGACGATTTGTCCTGCTTTACGCATGATGTCGATTTCACGCGGCGCTTTCGTGATGATCATTACTGATCACCAAGGAGTGCCTGAACATCGGAATATACATCGTTGATTGGACGATCACCGTCCAAATTACGAAGATACCCTTTTTCTGCGTAAAAGTCAATCAAAGGTTGCGCTTGAGCGACGTTGACTTCCAAGCGACGACGTACTGTCTCCTCTTGGTCATCTTCACGTTGTACAAGTGCTGATCCGTCGATATCACAGATCCCCTCCACTTTTGGTGGGTTGTAGAGAACATGATACGTTGCTCCGCAAGTTGGGCAAATCCGGCGACCTGTCAAACGAGGGACAAGTTTCTCCGGGTCTACACCGATGTGGATGACGTGATCAATTTGTTTGCCCAGATCTTCAAGTAATGCTTCAAGAGCATCTGCTTGTTTCACTGTGCGTGGGAAACCGTCAAGGAGAAAACCATTTGCACAGTCTTCTTTGGCGAGACGCTCACGTACGATGCCGATTGTGACTTCGTCCGGAACGAGTTCCCCTTTATCCATGTATGATTTCGCTTCTTGTCCGAGTGGCGTTGAATCTTTGATCGCCGCGCGGAACATGTCGCCTGTCGAGATGTGGGGGATCGCATAGTCTTCGATGATTTTCGCAGCCTGCGTTCCTTTACCAGCACCCGGCAAACCCATCAATACTAGATTCATGTCGGTAGCCTCCACTTCTATAGCTCTATAGACACAACAGAAAGGAAAGGGATGGTCCCCTTCCTCCCGCCTTATCGGATAAAGCCTTTGTAGTGTCGTTTAACCAATTGGCTTTCAATCTGTTTCATCGTCTCTAGTCCTACACCGATGACGATCAACAAGCTCGTTCCACCAATCTGCACCGAGTTCGGTAAGCCAGCAAACTTAATGAAGAATGTCGGCGTCACCGCGATGACAGCGAGGAAGAGTGAACCGAAGAATGTCAGACGGTATAGAATCTTCGTGATGTACTGCTCCGTTTGCTTACCAGGACGAATACCAGGAATGTATCCGCCTTGTTTTTGAAGGTTCTCTGCCATTTGTTCCGGGTTAACCTGAACGAATGTGTAGAAGTACGAGAACGCGATGATCAGTGCCACATAGATCGACATACCGATTGGACTCGTATAGTCGAAAATGTCACGGATCTTCGTTGCCGTCTCCGGACTTGCAAAGAAACTCGCAATCGTTGGTGGCGTCACCATGAACGACACCGCGAAGATGACTGGAATAACACCGGCAGCGTTCAATTTAATCGGCAAGTGTGCCGATTGACCGCCAACTGGTGTCCGGTTCACCGTACGCTTAGCGTACTGAATCGGAATCTTACGTGCAGCTTGCTGAACATAGATGACTCCGACGATGACCGCAATGATGATTAAAAGCAAGAGTACGATATAAAGCACGTTTACAAACAAAGCATCCCCTGCATTTTGGAGCTTCGTTTCGTAAATCTGGCGGAATGCATTCGGGAAGCCCGCGACGATCCCAGCGAAGATGATCATTGATATCCCGTTACCAATGCCCTTCTCCGTGATGAGTTCACCGATGAACATCAAGAATGCTGTTCCCGCTGTCAATACGAGTGCAATCATAACGTATGTCCAGGTGCCGAACTGTTCGTCGACAAGACCTGGGTAGATACGGTTAAATCCAAGCGCGATTCCAAACGCTTGGACTAAGCCGAGTACGATCGTTCCATAGCGCGTTACCGTTGCTAACTTCTTACGGCCCGCCTCTCCTTGTTTTGCCCATTCGGCAAACTTTGGAACAACGTCCATCTGTAAGAGTTGGACAACGATCGAGGCCGTGATATACGGCATGATTCCCATCGCAAAGAGTGAGAAATTCTGCAAAGCATTCCCGCCGAACGAGTTCAAGAAACCAAGAATACCATTCTGGTCAATCTTGAACACTTCCGTGTTTACCATCGGCACCGGGATATGTGCTCCAATCCGGAACACGATAACCAATGCCAAGGTAAAGAGAATGCGCCGACGAATGTCAGCTACGCGCCACATATTGGAGATCGCTTGAAACATTAGATCACCTCAACCGTACCGCCGGCAGCTTCGATTGCTTGCTTCGCAGCGTCGGAGAACTTATGAGCTTTGACTGTTAGTTTCTTTTCGATCTTACCGTTAGAAAGAATTTTCACGCCGTCTTTCATGCCTTTGACTGCACGAGTCTCGACAAGAAGTTCTGGAGTGACTTCAGTTCCTTCTTCAAAACGGTTGAGTGTGTCAAGGTTAATGACCGCGAACTCTTTACGAGTTGGGTTGTTGAAGCCGCGTTTTGGTAAACGACGGTAAAGTGGGTTTTGTCCACCTTCGAAACCTGGACGAACACCACCGCCTGAACGAGCTTTTTGACCTTTGTGACCACGGCCAGAAGTCTTACCGTTACCAGAAGACATACCGCGACCTACACGGTTGCGTTCTGAACGTGAACCAGCAGCTGGTTTCAATTCATGGAGTTTCATAGTGGGGCACCTCCTCATAAAATTATATCGAACTATTACTCTTGAATTTCTTTTACTGTCACTAAGTGTGACACGTGGTTAATCATCCCACGCATAGCAGCGTTGTCAGGTACGACAACAGTCTGGTGCATCTTACGGAGACCAAGCGTACGAGTAGTAACGCGTTGGTTCTCCGGACGACCGATCATGCTGCGTGTGAGGGTAACTGCGAGTTTCGCCATCTGTTTTCCCTCCCTTTCTTAACCGCGAAGTTCTTCGACGGTTTTACCGCGGAGTTTCGCAACTTCTTCAGCACGTTTGAGTGATGTGAGACCTTCGACAGTCGCACGAACCATGTTGATTGGAGTGCTTGATCCAAGTGATTTTGAAAGAATGTCGTTGATTCCCGCTAATTCGAGAACCGCACGAACTGGACCACCAGCGATGACTCCAGTACCTTCAGAAGCAGGCTTCAAGAAGACGTGACCTGCACCGAATACACCGTTGACTTCGTGTGGAATTGTTGTGTTAACGATTGGAACGTTAACCATGTTTTTCTTAGCATCTTCGATTGCTTTACGGATCGCTTCAGGCACTTCCTGAGCTTTACCCGTACCGAAACCTACGTGACCATTCTTGTCACCAACGACGACGAGGGCAGCAAAACGGAAGCGACGGCCACCTTTTACTACTTTCGCGACGCGGTTTACGGTAACAACGCGTTCTTCGAGTTGATCCATGTTAATTTCTAACTGGCGCATGTAGAGGTTCCCTCCTTTTCTATTAGAATTTGAGACCAGCTTCACGAGCTGCTTCAGCTACAGCTTTGATACGTCCATGATAGAGATATCCTCCACGGTCGAAAACGACTGTTTCGATACCTTTTTCAAGAGCGCGCTCAGCTGCGAGCTTACCAACTGCTGCCGCAGCGTCAGTCGTGTTGCCTTTTTCAAGGTCGAGTGATGATGCAGATGCGAGTGTTGCATGTGTTGCATCGTCAATGACTTGTACGTAAATGTTCTTGTTCGAACGGAATACGTTCATACGTGGACGTGTTGCAGTCCCGATGATTGTACGACGGACACGACCATGACGTTTTTTACGCGTAGCGTTTTTATCTGCCTTTGAGATCATTTATGCCACTCCTTTCCGGTCAATTCGCATTCGCGAATTACTTACCTGTTTTACCTTCTTTACGACGAACGACTTCATCACTGTAACGAATACCTTTACCTTTGTACGGCTCAGGTTGACGGTACGAACGGATCAATGCAGCGACGTGACCAACACGTTCTTTGCTGATTCCGCGAACGATGAGTTGCGTATTCGTAGGAACTTCGACTTCGATGCCTTGTTCCGGAGTGTACTCGATTGGGTGTGAGTAACCGAGGTTGAGTACGATTTTGTTACCTTGCTTTTGTGCACGGTAACCAACACCTTGGATATCGAGTGTCTTAGCGAAACCGTTGCTTACACCTTCGACCATGTTCGCGATAAGCGCACGAGTCGTTCCGTGGATCGTACGGCTTGCTTTCTCGTCGTTCGGACGAGTGACAGTCAATTCATTACCTTCTACGTTGATCGCCATAGCTGGGCTGAACTCGCGTGAGAGTTCCCCTTTAGGACCTTTTACCGTAACCGTGTTGTTTTCAACTGTTACTGTAACGCCTGCTGGGATGACGACTGGCTTTTTACCAATACGTGACATTTAAGACACCTCCGTTCTTTTTATGCGTGTATTACCAGATGTATGCGATCACTTCGCCGCCGACTTTTTGTTGGCGAGCTTCTTTATCAGTCATTACACCTTTAGATGTTGAAACGATAGCGATTCCGAGACCACCGAGTACTTTCGGGATTTCATCAGCTTTCGCGTAAACGCGAAGACCTGGTTTCGAGATACGTTTGAGTCCAGTGATGACGCGCTCGTTGCTTGCGCCGTATTTAAGGAATACGCGGAGCGTACCTTGTTTGCTGTCCTCGAGATATTCAACATCGCGGATGAAACCTTCACGTTTGAGGATTTCAGCGACTTCACGTTTGATTGTAGAAGCTGGCATTTCCAACTTCTCATGGCGAACCATGTTTGCATTACGAATGCGTGTAAGCATATCTGCAATCGGATCTGTCATAACCATGCGATGTACCTCCTTTCACAACTTTAATGAATTACCAGCTTGCTTTTTTAACACCAGGGATTTGACCTTTATGAGCAAGATCACGGAACTTAATACGGCTGATACCGAATTTACCAATGTAACCGTGTGGACGGCCAGTGATACTACAACGGTTGTGTAAACGAACCGCTGAAGAGTTACGTGGGAGTTTGCTCAAGCCGATGTAGTCGCCTTGTGCTTTCAATTCTGCGCGTTTTTCAGCGTAGCGCTCAACGAGTGCTTGACGTTTTACTTCACGTGCGATCATTGATTTCTTAGCCATGTTGTCGACCTCCCTTATTTTTGGAATGGCATGCCGAGTGCAGTGAGAAGCTCACGTGACTCTTCATCCGTGTTAGCAGTAGTTACGATAACGATGTCCATACCACGGACTTTCGATACGCGATCGTAGTCGATCTCTGGGAAGATCAATTGTTCCTTCACGCCTAGCGTGTAGTTACCACGGCCATCGAAAGATTTTTTCGATACGCCACGGAAGTCACGTACACGTGGAAGTGACACGTTGATCAACTTGTCGAGGAATTCGTACATGCGCTCGCCACGAAGTGTAACCTTCGCACCGATTGGCATACCTTCACGAAGTTTGAAACCAGCGATTGATTTCTTAGCTTTCGTGATGAGTGGTTTCTGACCAGTGAGGAGCTGAAGCTCTTCAACTGCCATGTCAAGTGCCTTAGAGTTCGTAACAGCGTCACCAACACCCATGTTGATTACGATTTTATCGACTTTCGGCGCTTGCATTACAGAACTGTAATTGAATTTCTCCATCATTACTTTGACGATTTCGTCTTGGTATTTAGCTTTTAAACGGTTCATCAGAAAGTGGACCTCCTTTCTTTAAATCTTCTTATTTATCTAAAGCTTCGCCCGATTTTTTAGCGATACGTACTTTCTTGCCGTCAACCACAGTGAAACCAACGCGTGTTGGGTTACCTGTCTTAGGGTCGATGAGCATAACGTTCGATACGTGAATCGGTGCTTCTTTCTCGACAATTCCGCCTTGCGGGTTGAGTTGAGAAGGTTTTGAGTGTTTTTTGATCATGTTAACGCCTTCGACGATTACGCGATCTTTTTTAGGCATAGCTGTAAGGACAACGCCTTGTTTGCCTTTGTCTTTACCAGTCATAACCTGAACTTTATCACCTTTTTTGACATGCATCGTTAGAGCACCTCCTTGTAGGAATTCTTTGGAATTAAAGTACTTCCGGTGCCAACGAGACGATCTTCATGAAGTCTTTTTCACGAAGTTCGCGTGCGACTGGTCCGAAGATACGTGTGCCACGTGGGCTTTTGTCATCTTTGATGATGACTGCTGCGTTTTCGTCAAAACGGATGTACGAACCGTCTTTACGACGAACGCCACGTTTAGTACGAACGACTACTGCGCGTACAACTTCACCTTTTTTGACAACGCCACCTGGTGTTGCTTGTTTTACTGTACAAACAATAACGTCACCGATGTTAGCAGTTTTACGACCAGAACCACCGAGGACTTTGATCGTCAAGACTTCACGAGCTCCTGAGTTGTCTGCTACTTTTAAGCGAGATTCTTGTTGAATCATACGATTGTACCTCCCTCCGGATGTTTATTCACCCGAACTAATTAGAGTTTAGATGATTACTGCTTCTTCAATGACTTCTACGAGACGGAAACGTTTGTCCTTAGATAATGGACGTGTTTCTTGAATGCGTACAACATCACCGATTTTAGCTGTGTTGTTTTCATCATGCGCTTTGTACTTTTTAGAGTAGTTTACGCGTTTGCCGTAAAGCTTGTGCTTTACTTTTGTTTCAACTGTAACTACGATCGTTTTGTCCATTTTGTCAGAAACGACGCGTCCAGTTAACACTTTGCGGTTGTTAGTGCGTTCCATTGAGTGTTCCTCCTCTCAGAATCCGAGTGAATTATGCGTTGTTGATGCCGAGTTCGCGTTCACGAAGAACGGTTTTCGCGCGTGCAATCGACTTGCGCACTTCACGGATACGAGCAGGGTTCTCAAGCTGACCAGTCGCGAGTTGGAAACGAAGGTTGAACAACTCTTCTTTCCACGAACCGACTTTACCGTTAAGCTCTTCAGTTGTTTGCTGACGGAGATCAGTTGCTTTCATTCGTATCACCACCATTTTCTTCACGTTTTACGAACTTACATTTTACTGGAAGTTTGTGTGATGCAAGACGGAGAGCTTCGCGTGCGATCTCTTCCGATACTCCTGCGATTTCGAACATTACTTTACCCGGTTTGACGACTGCTACCCAGCCCTCCGGAGCACCTTTACCTGAACCCATTCGGACTTCAAGAGGTTTTTTAGTGTATGGCTTGTGTGGGAAGATCTTGATCCACACTTTACCACCACGTTTCATATAACGAGTCATCGCGATACGCGCTGATTCGATTTGACGGCTAGTGATCCAGCTAGCTTCTTGAGCTTGGATACCGAACTCGCCGAAGTGTACTGTAGTACCACGTTTCGCTTTACCACGCATGTTGCCGCGGTGAACACGACGATATTTTACACGTTTTGGTAACAACATGTTGTGTTGCCTCCTTCCCTAGACGGATGTGGATTATTCTTCGTTTGCTGCTGCTTTTTTCGTAGGAAGCACTTCACCGTGGTGGAGCCATACTTTTACGCCAATTTTGCCGTAAGTTGTATCAGCTTCTGCAGTACCGTAATCGATGTCTGCACGGAGTGTATGAAGTGGAACTGTTCCTTCCGAATACTTCTCAGAACGAGCGATATCAGCGCCACCAAGACGACCAGAAACTTCAGTCTTGATTCCTTTGATACCAGAACGCATTGAGCGTTGGATTGATTGCTTCATAGCACGACGGAACGATACGCGACCTTCAAGTTGGCGAGCGATGTTCTCAGCGACGAGCTTAGCAACTGCATCCGGGTTTTTCACTTCAACGACGTTAACGTGAACGCGTTTGCCTTTTGCAAGGTTAGTGATGTCTTTACGAAGTGTTTCGATTTCAGAACCGCCTTTACCGATAACCATACCAGGCTTAGCAGTGTGAAGTGAGATGTTCAAGCGGTTAGCTGCGCGCTCGATTTCTACTTTAGAGACACTAGCGTCTTTAAGACGTTTTTCGATATATTCACGAACTACGTAGTCTTCATGAAGGAGATCAGCATAGTCTTTATCTGCGAACCAACGTGATTCCCAGTCTTTGATGATACCTACGCGAAGACCAGTTGGGTTAATCTTCTGACCCACGGTAATCCCTCCTTATTTTTCAGATACCACGATGTGAACGTGGCTCGTACGTTTGTTGATGCGGCTTGCGCGACCCATTGCACGTGGGCGGAAACGTTTGAGCGTTGGACCTTCGTTTACGTAAGCCTCAGTGACTACGAGGTTTTCGATGTTCATGTCGAAGTTGTGCTCAGCGTTCGCGATTGCCGATTTCAATACTTTCTCAACGATTGGCGTTGCTGCCTTGTTCGTGTAAGCAAGAATCGAAAGTGCTTCGCCGATTTGCTTCCCGCGGATTAAGTCTACTACGAGACGTGCCTTACGAGGAGCAATGCGAACCATATTAGCCGATGCTTTTGATTGCATAATGAGTACCTCCCCTCAGATTAACGTTTCGTTTTCTTATCGTTTCCAGCATGTCCTTTGTAAGAACGTGTTGGAGCGAATTCACCAAGTTTGTGACCGACCATATCTTCTGTCACGTAAACCGGTACGTGTTTACGACCATCGTAGACAGCGATCGTGTGACCGATGAACTCTGGGAAGATTGTCGAGCGGCGTGACCAAGTTTTGATGACATGTTTGTCACCAGCTTCGTTGGCTTTATCAACCTTAGCGAGCAGATGGTGATCTGCGAATGGACCTTTTTTCAAGCTGCGACCCATAGTTGTACCTCCCTTTGGCATGATTCAGGAACGGTTCCTACGAACCGTCCAGAAATCATGTAATTATTTTTTAGAACGACGGACGATATATTTATCGCTCGCTTTGTTTTTCTTACGAGTTTTGTATCCGAGTGCCGGTTTACCCCAAGGAGTAAGTGGGCCCGAACGACCGATTGGAGCACGTCCTTCACCACCACCGTGTGGGTGATCGACTGGGTTCATGACAGAACCACGAACTGTAGGACGTTTTCCGAGCCAGCGTGAACGACCAGCTTTACCGATATTGACGAGCTCGTGCTCTTCATTACCGACAGCGCCGACTGTTGCACGGCAAGTAGCAAGGATCATACGAGTTTCGCCTGATTGAAGACGAACGATCGCGTATTTACCATCTTTACCGAGAAGCTGAGCAGAAGTACCAGCTGCGCGAACGAGCTGACCACCTTTACCTGGCTTAAGTTCGATGTTGTGGATCAACGTACCGACTGGGATGTTTGAAAGTGGAAGAGCATTACCGACTTTAATGTCAGCTTCTGGTCCAGCCATGACTTGCATGTCTACTTTCAAGCCTTTCGGTGCGAGGATGTAGCGTTTTTCACCATCGATGTAGTGGATCAATGCGATGTTAGCAGAGCGGTTTGGATCGTACTCAATTGTAGCGACACGACCAGCGATGCCATCCTTGTTCCGTTTGAAGTCGATGATACGATATTTACGTTTGTGTCCGCCACCTTGGTGACGTACTGTCAAGCGACCTTGGTTGTTACGTCCGCCCTTTTTCGAAAGCTTTTCAGTTAACGATTTTTCAGGACGTGAAGCCGTAATCTCAGCAAAGTCAAGTGCAGTCATATTACGACGACCGTTAGTGGTCGGTTTAAACTTTTTAATTCCCATCGAGAGTTCCCTCCTTTTCTACAGAGTTCCGATTAACCGAGGTAATCGAGTTCTTTGCTATCTGCAGTAAGCGTGACGACCGCTTTTTTGCGGCGTGCTGTGTAACCAGCGTGACGACCTACGCGTTTTGCTTTTGGTTTTGAGATCAATGTGTTGACTTTGTCAACTTTCACTCCGAAGATCGCTTCAACTGCATCTTTGATTTGAGTCTTAGATGCCTTCACGTCTACTTCGAATGTGTACTTTTTCTCAGCCATTTGGTTTACTGAACGTTCAGTAATGACAGGACGTTTGATAATGTCGTGTGTGTGTGCCATTATGCAAGCACCTCCTCTACTCTCGCAACAGCGTCCTTCGTAATGATGACTTTGTCATGAGCGACAAGATCAAGGACGTTTACACCTGCAGCGTCAACGACTGTGACACCTGGGATGTTGCGTGTTGAAAGAACGACTGACTCGTTGTAATCAGCAGTAACGACGAGAACTTTACGTTCGATTGAAAGAGCAGCGAATACTGCGATCATGTCCTTAGTTTTAGGAGCATCGATTGTCAATCCTTCAAGAACGATGAACTCGTTGTTAGCGACTTTCGAAGAAAGTGCTGAACGAAGTGCGAGACGACGAACCTTTTTAGGAAGTTTGTAAGCGTACGAACGTGGTGTTGGACCGAAGACTGTTCCACCGCCAACCCATTGTGGCGAACGGATCGAACCTTGGCGTGCACGACCAGTACCTTTTTGTTTCCATGGTTTACGGCCGCCACCGCGAACTTCCGAGCGACCTTTTGTATCATGTGTACCTTGGCGACGTGAAGCTTGTTGCATGACGATTGCATCGTATACGACTGCTTCATTTGGCTCGATTCCGAAAACGGCATCTGCGAGCTCGATGTCTCCAACTTGTGTACCTGTTTGGTTAAGCAAAGCTACTTTAGGCATTCGTTATTCCTCCTTTCCTTGCAAACGGATTAGTTGCCTTTAACCGCAGTTTTGATGACAACTTGGCTCTTACGTGCGCCTGGGATAGCACCCTTGACGAGGAGTAAGCCGCGTTCTGCATCAACTTTTACGATTTCAAGGTTTTGAACAGTGATTTGCTCTCCACCCATGCGTCCAGGGAGCAATTTCCCTTTGAATACACGGTTAGGAGCAACAGGACCCATTGAACCTGGGCGACGGTGGTAACGCGAACCGTGAGCCATTGGACCACGTGATTGGTTGTGACGCTTGATTGCACCAGCGAAACCTTTACCTTTCGACGTACCTGTTACATCAACCATTTCGCCTGCAGCGAAAGTATCTGCTTTAATCTCTTGACCGATTTCGAAATCTGCTACTGATGTACGGATTTCTTTAATGAAGCGCTTAGGTGTCGCGTTTGCTTTCGCAGCGTGACCTTTTTGCGGTTTGTTTTGACGACCTTCTTTGATATCACCAAAGCCGAGTTGAACTGCTTCGTAACCGTCAACTTCCGTTGTTTTCAATTGAAGAACAACGTTACCTTCGACTGAAACGACAGTAACAGGGACGACTTCGCCTGACTCGTTGAAGATTTGTGTCATACCGAGTTTAGTTCCTAAGATTCCTTTAGCCATGAGATACACCTCCTAATATTGAATGATTTTGATCTTCTGGCTAGTATCAACTATCTATAGAAGAAAAATTAAAGTTTGATTTCGATGTCAACGCCCGATGGAAGTTCGAGACGCATAAGCGCATCAACAGTTTTCGGTGTTGGGTTAACGATGTCGATCAAACGTTTGTGTGTACGCATTTCGAACTGCTCACGAGCATCTTTGTACTTGTGAACGGCACGAAGTACTGTGTAGACCGCTTTCTCCGTTGGGAGTGGGATCGGACCAGATACAGTAGCACCTGAACGTTTTGCTGTGTCGACAATCTTCTCAGCCGATTGATCAAGCACGCGGTGATCGTATGCTTTCAAACGGATCCGAATTTTTTCATTTGCCATGTTATTTCCCTCCTTTTCGCCTATTTCGTAAATAGACATTCTCCGCGGAAATTTCCACACTAGCCATGGCAATGCCGCCTGGTGTGTCATAACCTCCCGCTTCATCGCGTTGTGTTTGTGACCAACATATTCTATCATACTGAATCACCAGCAAGAATGCAAGCACTAATAAAATAGAATATGTATTCAAGTCTCTCACCACTCGCACAAACACTTTCCTCAGTATATAAGATGTCAGACCATGTTGCAAGACTGTTTTCAAAGAAATGAAAAAAGGTCTTCCGCCACGGGAGACGGAAGACCTTTGTCTTAAAAATTACTCAACGATTTCTGTAACTGATCCAGCGCCTACTGTACGGCCACCTTCACGGATTGAGAAACGAGTTTCTTTTTCAAGAGCGATTGGTGCGATGAGTTCAACAGTCATTTCGATGTTGTCCCCAGGCATAACCATTTCAGTACCTTCTGGAAGTTGAACCATACCAGTTACGTCAGTTGTACGGAAGTAGAACTGCGGGCGGTAGTTCGCGAAGAATGGCGTGTGACGGCCACCCTCTTCTTTAGAAAGAACGTAAACTTGCGCTTTGAACTTTTTGTGTGGTGTGATTGTGTTTGGTTTCGCGAGAACTTGTCCACGCTCGATGTCGTCACGTGATACACCACGGAGAAGAGCACCGATGTTGTCGCCAGCTTCAGCATAGTCAAGAAGCTTACGGAACATCTCTACACCAGTACATACTGATTTTTTAGTTTCTTCGTGAAGACCAACGATTTCGATCTCGTCGTTGACTTTAAGAACTCCACGCTCAACGCGGCCAGTAGCAACTGTACCACGACCAGTGATTGAGAAGACATCCTCAACTGGCATCATGAAGTCTTTTTCAGTGTCACGAGTTGGTTCTGGGATGTACTCATCGACAGCTGACATGAGTTCAAGAATTTTTTCTTCCCATTTAGCTTCGCCGTTAAGCGCGCCAAGAGCAGAACCTTGGATAACTGGGAGGTCATCACCTGGGAAGTCGTACTCAGAAAGAAGCTCACGGATTTCCATTTCGACGAGCTCAAGAAGCTCTTCGTCGTCAACCATGTCAACTTTGTTCATGAATACTACGATGAAAGGAACACCTACTTGACGTGAAAGCAAGATGTGCTCACGTGTTTGTGGCATTGGACCATCTGTTGCAGAAACAACGAGGATCGCGCCGTCCATTTGTGCAGCACCAGTGATCATGTTTTTAACATAGTCAGCGTGACCTGGGCAGTCAACGTGTGCATAGTGGCGTTTTTCTGTTTCGTACTCGATGTGAGCTGTTGCGATTGTGATACCGCGCTCGCGCTCTTCTGGAGCACCATCGATTTGGTCAAACTTAGTTGCAGCTTTACCTTGTGCTTTTGCAAGTACAGCTGAGATAGCTGCTGTTAAAGTTGTTTTACCGTGGTCGACGTGGCCGATTGTACCAACGTTAACGTGCGGTTTAGAACGGTCGAATTTTTCCTTACCCATTCTGAATTCCTCCTCTATGTGTCTAATAATTTTTTATAACTAGGAAGGTGAGTCGTAAGATAACGTACACCTTCCTTAGCTTACACTAATCATAAAAGCGTGACAACCTGTGAAGGATTAGCCGTTTGCTTTTTTGATGATTTCTTCCGCAACTGATTTCGGTACTTCTTCGTAGTGATCGAAGTGCATCGAGTACGTTCCGCGACCTTGTGTGCGTGAACGAAGACCAGTAGCGTATCCGAACATTTCAGAAAGTGGAATCATTGAACGGACAACTTGAGCGTTACCGCGTGCTTCCATACCTTCTACGCGACCACGGCGTGATGTAACATCACCCATGATGTCTCCCATGTATTCGTCTGGGATGACGATTTCAACTTTCATCATTGGCTCAAGGATAACAGCGCCGCTCTTATCTTTAAGTTGTTTGACTGCCATTGAAGCCGCAACTTTAAATGCCATCTCGTTTGAGTCGACATCGTGGTACGATCCGAAGACGAGTGAAGCTTTTACGTCAACGACCGGGTAACCAGCAAGGATACCGTTTTGAAGTGCTTCTTCGATTCCGTGCTCAACCGCTGGGATGTATTCACGTGGAACAACACCACCGACGATTTTGTTGTTGAACTCGAAGCCAGCGCCTTCTTCGTTCGGCTCGAATTCTACGACGACGTGACCATACTGACCACGACCACCAGATTGACGAGCGAACTTCGAATCGATCTTCGCCGCTTGGCGGATCGTTTCACGGTAAGCTACTTGTGGAGCACCAACGTTTGCTTCGACTTTGAACTCGCGACGCATACGGTCAACGATGATGTCGAGGTGAAGCTCACCCATACCTGAGATGATCGTTTGACCAGTCTCTGGGTTTGTTTCAGTGCGGAACGTTGGATCCTCTTCAGCAAGCTTAGCGAGGGCTTGACCCATTTTATCTTGGTCAGCTTTCGTTTTTGGTTCGATAGCGACCGAGATAACCGGTTCTGGGAATGTCATTGATTCGAGAACGACGTTGTCTTTCTCTGCACAAAGCGTATCTCCAGTAGTTGTATCTTTCAAACCTACAGCTGCAGCGATGTCACCCGCGTATACCATCGGGATCTCTTCACGGCTGTTTGCGTGCATTTGAAGGATACGTCCAAGACGCTCACGTTTGCCTTTTGTTGAGTTTTTAACGTACGATCCTGCCGAAGCTGTACCAGAGTACACACGGAAGAATGTAAGTTTACCGACGTAAGGGTCAGTCATGACTTTGAACGCGAGTGCAGAGAATGGTGCTTCGTCCGAAGACTCACGCACGATTTCTTCATCCGTATCCATGTCGATACCTGAGATCGCTTTTACGTCGATTGGTGATGGGAGGTAATCGAGAACTGCGTCAAGCATAAGCTGAACACCTTTGTTCTTGAATGCCGAACCTACGAGTACAGGATAGAAGTCAACTGTCAGAGTTGCTTTACGGATAGCCGCTTTCAACTCGTCGATTGTGATTTCTTCACCCTCGAGGTATTTCATCATCAATTCTTCTTCGTAATCCGCAACTGCTTCGATCAATGATCCACGGAGTTCTTCAGCTTGATCAGCGAGATCAGCTGGGAAACCGTCAGTCACTTCGATGTCAGTTCCGAGATCGTTGCCGTACATGTATGTTTTCTGTTCGACGAGGTCGATGATTCCTTTGAATTCATCTTCCGCACCGATTGGAATTTGGATCGCGTGTGCGTTCGCTTGGAGGCGTTCGCGAAGCGTTCCAACCGAGTACAAGAAGTCTGCACCGATTTTATCCATTTTGTTAACGAAAACGATACGTGGTACGCCGTAAGTTGTAGCTTGGCGCCATACTGTCTCAGTTTGTGGCTCAACACCAGACTGAGCGTCAAGTACTGCTACCGCACCATCAAGTACGCGAAGTGAACGTTCAACCTCAACTGTGAAGTCTACGTGTCCAGGTGTATCGATGATGTTTACGCGGTTACCTTTCCATTGAGCAGTTGTTGCTGCCGATGTAATCGTGATCCCACGCTCTTGCTCTTGCTCCATCCAGTCCATTTGTGAAGCACCTTCGTGCGTTTCACCAATCTTGTGGATACGACCCGTGTAATACAGGATACGCTCAGTCGTTGTTGTTTTACCAGCATCGATGTGAGCCATGATCCCGATGTTACGAGTGTTCTTAAGGGAGAATTCTCTTGCCATCTTTAAACATTCTCCTTTCGCATTTTAGTTTAGTGGTCG
Organism: Exiguobacterium sp. s46; assembly: GCF_018618875.1. Lineage (NCBI taxonomy): Bacteria > Bacillati > Bacillota > Bacilli > Caryophanales > Exiguobacterium > Exiguobacterium sp. s46. The sequence goes on along the minus strand of NZ_JACSMY010000005.1, from coordinate 28,213 downwards.
TGTGTTGCCACACGTCATGACTATACCCGAAAGCCACCTCATAATTCCATTAAAAATGGCATGCATGAGGTGGTGATTTTCGGAATTACCAGCGGTAGTGAGCAAACGCTTTGTTCGCTTCCGCCATTTTGTGCATATCTTCGCGCTTCTTAACAGAAGCACCAGTGTTGTTTGCAGCGTCCATGATTTCGTTAGCAAGGCGCGCATCCATAGTTTTTTCGTTACGGAGACGTGAGTAGTTCACGAGGTAACGAAGTGCGAGTGTCGTACGACGCTCTGGGCGAACTTCGACAGGAACTTGATAGTTAGCTCCACCTACACGGCGTGCTTTAACTTCAAGAACTGGCATGATGTTGTTCATCGCTTCTTCAAAGACTTCCATTGCATCGCGACCTGAACGTTCAGCGATAGTTTCGAAAGCTTTGTATAAGATTTGTTGAGCAGTACCTTTTTTACCATCTAACATAAGACGGTTGATAAGGCGGGTAACGAGTTTAGAGTTGTAGATCGGATCAGCCATTACATCACGACGTTCTGCTTGACCTTTACGTGGCATTCCGAGTCCCTCCTTTCATATAGTGAGGTGATATCTTAAGATATCTAGATTATTTTTTAACTTTAGGACGTTTCGTACCGTATTTCGAACGACCTTGCATACGGCCGTCAACACCAGCTGTATCAAGCGCACCACGAACGATGTGGTAACGTACCCCTGGTAAGTCTTTTACGCGGCCGCCGCGGATAAGAACAACACTGTGCTCTTGAAGGTTGTGGCCGATACCTGGGATGTAAGCTGTTACTTCCATTGTGTTCGTCAAACGTACACGTGCGTATTTACGAAGAGCCGAGTTCGGTTTCTTCGGAGTCATTGTACCTACACGAGTACAAACACCACGTTTTTGTGGTGAGCTGATGTCAGTACGAGCTTTAATGAAGCTGTTGTACCCTTTGTTCAGCGCTGGCGAATCTGATTTCACAACTTTTGATTGACGTCCTTTACGGACTAATTGGTTGATAGTAGGCATCTTTGAGATCCTCCCTTCCTGAATTCATGACAAATTTCAAAACCACCGAGCCGGGTGGTTCATCGAAAGTCATAATGAAACGTTTTGCGTGGCTCAGGCATTCCATCGCCACACAAAACGCATTATCAAACTTTCTTAATGGCAACAGCGGTTGCTGCGACATCGATTCCACAAGCTTTTCCAAGCTCTTGCTTAGAAGGAACATTCACGACTGGAACGTTAGCTTGTTTCGCCGCATCGAGCAATGCTTGTTTTACGTGTTCATCTGCGTCATCCGCAATGATCACTTCCGACGCCTTGCCAGATCGCAATGCTTTGAGCGTTTGCTTTTGACCGACAAACTTCAAATCTGCGCCGACTACTTTTTTGTAAGACATGAAGATATCCTCCAAAATAACACAGCCGGTTGGCAACACTATATCATAGTAGCACCGCCATACCGGCGTGTCAAGGCGTTTTATTCTACCGGAGAATCGGCTTCTACAGGTGCTTCGCCAGCTACTTCGAGATCGATCTGACGGTAACGTGCCATCCCAGTACCAGCTGGAACCAACTTACCGATGATGACGTTCTCTTTCAAGCCGCGAAGGTAGTCGCTCTTCCCTTTAATCGCTGCATCCGTAAGGACACGAGTCGTTTCTTGGAACGACGCAGCCGATAGGAATGAATCTGTTTCAAGTGACGCTTTCGTGATACCGAGAAGAACTGGTTTCGCCGAAGCGAGAGCTTTCCCGTTACGGAGCGCTTCTTTACAAGCTTCCTTGAACGTGCTGATATCGACGAGCGAACCTGGTAAGAGTGAAGTCTCACCAGACTCGATGACACGTACGCGACGGATCATTTGGCGAACCATGACCTCGACGTGTTTGTCACCGATCTCAACCCCTTGCATCCGGTATACTTTTTGAACTTCTTGGAGCAAGTAGTTCTGAACGCCGGATACACCTTTAACGTTCAAGAGTTCTTTCGGATCGATCGAACCTTCCGTGAAGACTTGACCGGCTTTGACCTCGTCCCCGAGCTGAACACGTAGACGCGAACCGAATGGGATCGTGTATGTGCGTGTTTCGCTGAGTCCTTGGACCGTCAATTCACGTTTGTCACGCGATTCCGTGAAGTCGATGACTTGACCATCGATTTCCGAGATGACCGCTTGACCTTTCGGGTTACGCGCTTCGAACAACTCTTGGATACGCGGAAGACCTTGTGTGATATCATCCCCGGCAACCCCACCTGTGTGGAAGGTACGCATCGTAAGCTGCGTTCCTGGCTCACCGATTGATTGTGCCGCGATGATACCGACAGCTTCGCCGACTTCGACGTCGTTGCCTGTTGCCAAGTTGCGTCCGTAACATTTCTTACAGACACCATGGCTTGTGTTACATGTGAAGGCAGTGCGGATCTCAACGTTATCGACACCTGCGTCCGTGATTGCACGAGCGATGTCTTCATCGATGAGTTCGTTCGTTGAAACGAGGACTTCTCCTGTTTCTGGGTGAACGACGTTTTCGAATGCAGTACGGCCGACGAGGCGGTCGTAGAGGCTTTCGATCTCTTCCGTTCCTTCACGGAGTGCTGTGACGCGGATACCACGATCCGTTCCACAATCATCTTCACGGATGATGACGTCTTGAGCGACGTCAACGAGACGACGAGTCAGGTAACCTGAGTCAGCCGTTTTCAAGGCTGTATCGGCAAGACCTTTACGCGCACCGTGTGTTGAGATGAAGTATTCCTGTACCGTTAGACCCTCACGGAACGATGATTTGATCGGGAGCTCGATGATCCGTCCACTTGGAGCGGCCATGAGTCCACGCATACCAGCGAGCTGCGTGAAGTTCGACGCGTTACCACGGGCACCGGAGTCACTCATCATGAAGATCGGGTTGAGACGGTTGAGGGATTTCATCAGACGAGACTGAATTTCATCCTTCGCATCATTCCACGATTTAACGACGCGCTCATAGCGCTCGTCTTCTGTGATGAGACCACGACGGTACGATTTCATGACGCGGTCGACATTGTCCTGCGCTTCAACAAGAATTTCTTGTTTATCCGGAAGAACGATGATGTCCGCGATCCCTACCGTGATACCGGCACGAGTCGAGTGTTTGAATCCGAGGTTTTTCATGCGGTCGAGCATGCGGCTTGTTTCTGTTGTCTCAAACCGTTTGAAGACTTCCGCGATGACATTTCCAAGGAATCCTTTTTTGAACGGGTCGATGATCGGACGGTTCTTCAGTTCTGCCGCGACATCTGTTCCTTTTTCAAGGAAGTACTTGTCTGGCGTCGCTTCTTGAAGGTTCGTCATCGTTGGTTCGTTCAAGTAAGGGAACGTCGTTGGGAGGATCTCGTTGAAGATCAACTTACCGACTGTTGTAATCAATAATTTCTCGTTTTGCTCTTCCGTGAATGTCGGGTTTTTCAGAACGCCGGCTGGAATCGCAACACGTGTATGGAAGTGCGCATAACCATTTTGGTAAGCGATGAGCGCTTCGTTCACTGTCGAGAAGATTTTACCTTCGCCGATCGCGTTTTCGCGTTCGAGCGTGAGGTAGTAGTTACCGAGGACCATATCCTGCGATGGTGTAACGACAGGTTTACCGTCTTTCGGGTTCAAGATGTTTTGTGCAGCGAGCATGAGAAGACGTGCTTCTGCTTGTGCTTCTGCCGAAAGTGGTACGTGAACCGCCATTTGGTCACCATCGAAATCGGCGTTGTACGCCGTACATACGAGTGGGTGAAGGCGAATCGCGCGTCCTTCGACGAGCGTTGGTTCGAATGCCTGGATACCGAGACGGTGAAGTGTCGGTGCACGGTTCAAGAGAACCGGATGCTCACGGATGACTTCTTCGAGGACATCCCAGATTTCAGGTTGAACGCGCTCGATTTTCCGTTTCGCACTCTTAATGTTCGGTGCGATGCCACGAGAGACGAGTTCTTTCATGACGAACGGTTTGAAGAGCTCAAGGGCCATTTCTTTTGGAAGACCACATTGATACATCTTCAGGTTTGGACCAACGACGATAACCGAACGACCAGAGTAGTCGACACGTTTACCGAGCAAGTTTTGACGGAAACGTCCTTGTTTCCCTTTCAACATGTGTGAAAGTGATTTAAGTGGACGGTTACCTGGTCCAGTGACTGGACGACCACGACGACCGTTATCGATCAAAGCATCGACTGCTTCTTGAAGCATCCGTTTTTCATTCTGAACGATGATGTTCGGAGCGCCAAGGTCAAGAAGACGCTTGAGACGGTTGTTACGGTTGATGACGCGGCGGTACAAGTCGTTCAAGTCAGACGTTGCGAAACGTCCGCCATCGAGTTGAACCATCGGACGAAGTTCCGGTGGGATGACTGGAAGTACTTCAAGCACCATCCATTCTGGATTGTTGCCTGAGTTACGGAACGCATCGAGGACTTCAAGGCGTTTGATCGCACGCGTACGACGTTGTCCTTGAATCATACGAAGCTCTTCACGTAATGCAGCGACTTCTTTATCGAGTTCCACGTCACGGAGCAATTTACGAACTGCTTCCGCACCCATTTCAGCAGTGAACGAACGACCGAACTTCTCACGATATGCACGGTATTCTTTCTCTGAAAGGAGTTGTTTCTTCTCAAGTGTCGATTCGCCTGGATCTGTGACGACGTACGACGCGAAGTAGATGATCTCTTCTAACGCACGCGGTGACATGTCGAGGACGAGTCCCATACGACTAGGAATTCCTTTGAAGTACCAGATGTGCGAAACCGGTGCTGCGAGCTCGATGTGACCCATGCGCTCACGACGGACTTTCGACTTCGTGACTTCAACGCCACAGCGGTCACAAATGATTCCTTTATAGCGGATCCGTTTGTATTTACCACAGTAACATTCCCAGTCTTTTGTTGGACCAAAGATACGTTCACAGAACAAACCGTCTTTCTCCGGTTTGAGTGTACGATAGTTGATCGTCTCCGGCTTTTTCACTTCCCCGAAAGACCATGAACGGATCTTTTCGGGGGAAGCGAGGCCGATTTGCATATATTCAAATCTATTAACATCTACCAAGGGGTGGACCTCCCTTTCGCTTATTCCTCTTCAGTAACAACTGGTGCGACAGGCGCTTGAACTTCTTCGAGTGCTGGAGTCGCGTTCGGGATATTGTCCTCGTCTTCGTCGCGCATTTCGATTTCTTCATCATCAGCAGACATCATCTTGACGTCCATACCGAGGGATTGAAGCTCTTTAATGAGGACTCGGAACGATTCCGGTACGCCCGGTTGTGGTACATTCTCACCTTTGACGATTGCTTCGTACGCTTTAACACGACCGATCGTGTCATCCGACTTGATTGTAAGGATCTCTTGGAGCGTGTAGGCTGCGCCGTATGCTTCAAGTGCCCATACTTCCATCTCACCGAAACGCTGACCACCGAACTGGGCTTTACCACCGAGCGGTTGTTGTGTGACGAGTGAGTATGGTCCTGTCGAACGTGCGTGAAGTTTATCATCGACCATGTGAGCAAGTTTAATCATATACATGACACCGACAGAGATGCGGTTATCGAACGCTTCACCCGAACGACCATCATAAAGGACAGTCTTCGCGTCGCGATCCATACCTGCTTCTTCAATCGTTGCCCAAACATCTTCCTCGCGCGCACCATCGAATACCGGTGATGCGACTTTGATGCCGAGTTGACGTGCTGCCATCCCGAGGTGAAGCTCGAGCAACTGCCCGATGTTCATCCGTGATGGAACCCCAAGTGGGTTCAACATGATGTCAATTGGCGTACCGTCTGGCATGTACGGCATGTCTTCTTCTGGAAGGATACGCGAGATAACACCTTTGTTACCGTGACGACCCGCCATTTTGTCACCCTCGTGAATCTTACGCTTCTGAACGATGTAAGCACGGATCAACTGGTTGACACCAGGTGAGAGCTCGTCCCCATTATCGCGGTCGAAGATTTTGACGTCGAGGATGATTCCATCACCACCGTGTGGTACACGGAGAGATGTATCACGGACTTCACGTGCTTTTTCACCGAAGATTGCATGAAGAAGACGTTCTTCCGCTGTCAATTCCGTTACACCCTTCGGCGTAACTTTACCGACGAGGATATCGCCGTCCTTGACTTCCGCACCGACGCGGATGATTCCGCGATCGTCGAGGTTTTTCAAGGCATCATCACCGACGTTCGGAATATCACGTGTGATTTCTTCCGGTCCGAGTTTCGTATCACGCGACTCACATTCGTATTCTTCGATGTGGATCGATGTGTAGACGTCGTCTTTGACAAGACGCTCACTCATGATGACAGCATCCTCATAGTTGTAACCATCCCATGTCATGAAACCGACGAGTACGTTGCGACCAAGCGCAAGTTCCCCACCGTCCATCGATGGACCATCTGCAAGGATCTCGCCTTTATCGACTGGGTCGCCCGCTTTGATGATTGGTTTTTGGTTATAACACGTTCCTTGGTTAGAACGGATGAATTTTTGAATCTTGTAACGGTCGAGTTCCCCTTCAACGATGTTGCCATCGACTTCCGTCGTACGACGGACAAGGATTTCACGCGCCGTAACACGCTCAGCGATCCCTGCGTGCTTCGCAACGACAGCGGCTCCTGAGTCTTTCGCAGACACGTACTCCATACCTGTACCGACAATCGGAGATTCCGGGTTCAGAAGTGGGACGGCCTGACGTTGCATGTTTGCTCCCATGAGGGCACGGTTCGAGTCATCGTTCTCAAGGAACGGGATACAAGCCGTTGCGGCAGATACAACCTGCTTCGGTGAAACGTCCATGTAATCGACACGTGCTGGTTCGACAGACAAGTTTTGTCCACGGAAACGTGAAAGAACGTGTGAATCTTGGAACGTCTTCTCTTCCGTCAACAACATGTTTGCCTGAGCGACGACGTAGAGATCCTCTTCGTCAGCAGTCATGTAGTGGATTTCATCCGTGACGACGCCCGTTTCCGGATCGACACGACGATATGGCGCTTCGATGAAGCCGTACTCATTGACCTTCGCGTACGAAGACAACGAGTTGATCAAACCAATGTTTGGTCCCTCTGGCGTTTCGATCGGACACATACGGGAATAGTGCGAGTAGTGTACGTCACGAACTTCGAAACCAGCGCGCTCACGTGTCAAACCACCAGGTCCGAGTGCTGAAAGACGACGTTTGTGCGTCAATTCCGCAAGCGGGTTCGTTTGGTCCATGAACTGAGACAACTGCGAGCTACCGAAGAACTCTTTAATCGATGCGATAACCGGACGAATGTTGATCAATGCCTGTGGCGTGATCGCATTCTGGTCCTGAATCGACATCCGTTCCTTAACGACACGTTCCATCCGTGAGAGACCGATCCGGAATTGGTTCTGGAGCAGCTCACCAACTGAACGGAGACGACGGTTACCGAGGTGGTCGATATCGTCTGTCGTACCGACTTCATGCAACAAGTTGAAGAAGTAGTTGATGGAAGCAATCATGTCAGCAGGCGTGATGTGCTTGATGTCACGATCGATGTTACCGTTACCGATGATATTGATGATGCGTTCACCTTCAGCATCGTCCGGTGCGAACACCTTGATTGACTGTAAGTTGAAAGCCTCACCCTGCGTCACGCCGCCTGTAGGCGTCGCTTCGATGTAACCAACGGATCCTTCGAGGAATGGAAGGACTTTATCGAGCATACGACGATCAAGGACCGTTCCTGCTTCCGCGATGACTTCACCTGTCTCAGGATCAACAAGCGTTTCCGCAAGTTTTTGACCGAAGAGACGGTTCTTAAGATGAAGCTTTTTATTGATTTTATAACGACCAACGTTTGCCAAATCATAACGTTTCGGGTCAAAGAAGCGCGATACGAGCAACGCTTTTGCGTTTTCGACTGTCGGCGGCTCTCCCGGACGTAGACGCTCATAAATCTCAATGAGGGCTTTTTCCGTTGATTCCGTATTATCTTTTTCAAGTGAATTCCGGAGGTACTCATCATCACCGAGAAGATCGATGATTTCCTGATCCGTACCGAAACCAAGAGCACGTAAAAGAACCGTTACTGGAATCTTACGCGTGCGATCAATGCGAACATAAACGATGTCTTTCGCGTCTGTCTCGAGCTCGAGCCATGCACCACGGTTTGGGATGACTGTCGCGGAGAATCCACGCTTACCGTTCTTATCTAACTTATTGTTGTAATAAACACTTGGCGAACGAACAAGCTGCGAAACGATTACGCGCTCCGCTCCATTGATGATGAATGTTCCCGACTCCGTCATAAGCGGGAAGTCACCCATGAAGACTTCTTGTTCTTTCAATTCACCCGTCTCTTTATTTTGAAGACGGACTTTAACGCGTAGTGGTGCCGAATAGGTCACGTCGCGCTCTTTCGATTCATCGATCGAATACTTCGGCTCTCCGAGCGAGTAGTCGATGAATTCTAATACGAGATTCCCTGTGAAATCGGAAATCGGCGAAATGTCATGAAACATCTCACGAAGACCTTCCCGCAGGAACCACTCATACGAATTCGTTTGAATCTCGATTAAGTTTGGAAGTTCCAATACTTCGCTGATACGTGCATAGCTTCTTCTCTGACGGTGACGACCGTACTGAACAAGTTGACCAGTCAACTGATTCACCTCTCAGACCCACTTCTTCTTATAGAGAAGGACGGGTGTAATATCGAACATTGAAGCCATTTTTTGATTGATAAGCGCAAAAAAGCGACGTCTTGTCTACTCAATCATCTGTAGTCGAGAACGCCAGCTGCTTTCAAACATCTTATCCAAAAATCACTCCAATGGCATTTTATAATACTATCATAGACACAACATGCGGTCAACGACAAATCCTTCGATTTGTCAAGACCGAATTGATTTAAATATCGAGTACCCTTTATCGCGGGTAACTGTCTCACACATACCGAATACGTCTTCCATCAATTTCTTCGCTGATGGTCCACCTTGTTTCTTTTGAATGACGACCCAAAGCTCGCCGCCGACGACAAGGTGATCATACGCTTCCCGGAGAATACGATGAACGACCGTTTTTCCCGCCCGAATCGGTGGATTCGTCACGATCGCTGCGAATGTCGATTCGCCTACCCCATCATACCCGTCACTCACACCGGTCGTCACGGAAACACCGTTCGCGCGCGCATTGTCTGCCGCTAGTTCGAGCGCCCGTTCATTGACATCGATCAAGTGCGCCGGACGACCCGTCGACTTCGAAAGCGCGATGCCCATCGGTCCGTATCCGCAACCGACATCCAAAATGTCTCCCGCTACAGCCGGTTCCGTGAATGCCTCGATCAACAGACGGGAACCAAAATCGATTCCGTTCTTCGAAAAGACACCATGGTCCGATGTAAAGCGGAGCGTCTGACCACGCAGGACATATTCCCACGTCTTCGGATCTCGTTTCGATGAAGGGTCATTCGTATAATAATGATCCGCCATGTTTCCTTCCCCTCTCATGTAAAAGATGAAAACAAAAGAAGCTCGCAATGCGAGCTTCTCTTGTTTCTACGGAAGAAGAAAATTACTTAACTTCTACAGTAGCGCCAGCTTCTTCAAGCTTAGCTTTCATTGCTTCAGCGTCTTCTTTCGAAACGCCTTCTTTAACTGGTGCTGGAGTTCCGTCTACGAGAGCTTTCGCTTCTTTAAGACCGAGACCAGTCAATTCGCGAACTGCTTTGATGACGTTGATTTTACCAGATCCAGCGTTAGTAAGGATAACGTCGAATTCAGTTTGCTCTTCAGCTGCTGCGCCTGCGCCAGCACCTGCAACTGCTACTGGAGCTGCTGCTGATACGCCGAATTCTTCTTCGATTGTTTTTACGAGTTCGTTAAGTTCAAGAACAGTCATGCCCTTGAGGTCTTCGATAAATTGCTCTTTGTTGAAAGCCATTATGGTTTTCCTCCTTTGATTTAGCCCACGTTGGGGTGTGAAAATTGTGTTGGTTGCCTATCCCGCTAAGCAGAAATTAAGCAGATTGTTCTTCTTTTTGCTCTGCGATTGCGTTCGTTGCCACCGCGAGTCCACGGATTGGCGCTTGAAGCACGCTGAGGAGCATCGAAAGGAGACCTTCGCGTGATGGAAGTTCCGCAAGGGCTTTGACATCTTCTACTGAAGTGACTTTGCCTTCGATGATACCACCTTTAAGTTCGAGAGCCTTGTGCGTTTTAGCGAAGTCGTTCAAGATCTTAGCTGGCGCGATAACGTCTTCATTGCTGAAGGCGATCGCACTAGGACCTGTGAAGACTTCATCAAGACCTTCGAGGTTGCTTTGAACTGCCGCGCGGCGGAGGAGACCGTTTTTGTAAACTTTGAATTCAACGCCCGCTTCGCGGAGTTGTTTACGAAGTTCAGTGACTTCTTCTACTGTGAGACCACGGTAGTCGACGACAACTGTTCCTGCGCTCGCTTGGAGTTTCTCAGCGATCTCAGATACGAGATCCGCTTTGACAGCGATAACTTTTTCGTTTGCCATTTCTGTTGCACCTCCTGGTAGATGAAATGTACCGGTGCGAGGGGCTGCTCGATTTCAAATAAAAAGCCTCCGTCTGCAGAGCAGAGGAGGCGTAATCGTCAAAAAGGATACCTGAACAAACAGGCTCTCTGAGCAAGAACACCTCGGAAGGATTTATGCCCATGTGAGCACCTTCTGTCTACGGTATGTCGAAATATATCAACGTTTTATACTGTAACAGCGTTCTTAGAACGTTGTCAAGTTCGTTTTAGACGAAATTATTTCGCGAAGTCAGCTGAAGATACTTTTACACCAGGACCCATTGTAGAAGCGATCGCGATGTTCTTAAGGTATACACCTTTAGCAGTAGCAGGCTTAACTTTTACGAGAGTTTCGATAACTGTGTTGATGTTCTCAACGAGTTTCTCGTTATCGAATGATTTTTTACCGACAGGAACGTGGATGTTACCTGATTTGTCGACACGGTACTCAACTTTACCAGCTTTGATATCGTTGATTGCTTTTGTGACGTCAAATGTAACTGTACCTGTTTTCGGGTTTGGCATGAGGCCTTTTGGTCCGAGAACGCGACCAAGTTTACCAACTTCACCCATCATGTCTGGTGTCGCGACGATAACGTCGAAGTCGAACCATCCTTGTTGGATTTTGTTGATGTACTCAGCATCACCAGCGTAATCTGCTCCAGCAGCTTCCGCTTCTTTTAATTTCTCACCTTTCGCGAAGACGAGAACTTTTTGTGTTTTACCAGTACCGTGTGGCAATACGACTGCTCCACGGATTTGTTGGTCTGCTTTCTTCGGATCTACTCCGAGACGAACAGCCAATTCGATAGTCTCATCGAATTTCGCAGTTGCAGATTTTTTAGTCAAATCTACAGCTTCTGCGAGTTCGTATGAAACCGTACGATCGATAAGCTTAGCAGCTTCTTTGTACTTCTTACCCATTTTAGGTTCCTCCTTTGTGGTTGTGCGGAAAATCCTCCCACATAATGAAAGGGTAGCAGGCTTCAAGAAACTATCCGCCTGCGACCCTCATCGTTGTTCATGGTAATCAAAAAGACATTAGTCTTCGATTACGATACCCATAGAACGTGCAGTACCTTCAACCATCAACATTGCTGTTTCAACAGATGATGCGTTAAGGTCTGGCATTTTTGTTTCAGCGATTTCACGAACTTTGTCACGTTTGACAGTCGCTACTTTCTTACGGTTCGGTTCACCTGAACCACTCTCAATTCCAGCTGCTTTCTTCAAGAGAACTGCTGCTGGAGGAGTTTTAGTGATGAATGTGAATGAACGATCTTCAAAAACCGTGATGACTACAGGGATAATCAAGCCGGCTTGGTCTTGTGTACGAGCGTTGAACTCTTTACAGAAGCCCATGATGTTCACACCTGCTTGACCGAGTGCCGGTCCAACTGGTGGAGCTGGGTTTGCTTTGCCCGCAGGAATTTGAAGTTTTACGAGTTTCATAACCTTCTTCGCCACGAGACACACCTCCTTAATTCTTTAATGTGGTTTAATTGGACGTTGCGCGTCCTCCCACTCATTCTATTCGACGAGTTATTTATCGAAATAAGCACAACATCAAACACGAAAAATTGTATCATTAAAACAAAACATTCGCAATAGGAAACTTAATCGATTTTATCGACCTGTGCGAAATCAAGCTCGACCTTCGTTTCGCGACCGAACATATCAACAGAGACTTTCATTTTCTCAGCATCTGTATCAAGCTCCTCGATCGTACCTTCGAGATTCTCGAAAGCTCCTTCTTTGATTCGGACGATTTGTCCGAGTGAGAAGTCGTAACGGCTCTTCAGATCGACGAGACCCATTGATCCAAGGATGTTTTCTGCTTCTTCCGGAAGGAGTGGTGTCGGTTTTGAACCGCCGCCGACTGATCCGAGGAAGCCCGTGACGTTCGGAGTATTCCGGACGACATACCAAGAATCATCCGTCATGACCATCTCGACGAGGACATACCCCGGGAAGATCTTGACTTCACGTTCCTTGATTTTCGTTTCTCCCTTTTTGTTCGTTACTTCTTCTTGTACCGTTTCAATCGGAACGAGTACACGGAAGATTTTTTCGTCCATGTTCATGGATTCAATCCGACGTTCAAGGTTCGCCTTGACGTTGTTTTCAAATCCGGAATACGTTTGGACGACAAACCATTGTTTCTCCATGGTAGGCCACCTCTTCTTTTTACTTAATCAACCAGCTCATCAATGCGCTAAGCCCTGAATCGACGCCGAAGATGAAGACACCCATGAAGATCACCATACCGATGACCGTCAATGTGTATTTCGTCAGCTCTTTCCGTTTTGGCCAGCTCGTCTTTTTCAATTCATTCCATACGTCACGCAAAAATTTCATCGTACTTTCCCTCCAGGATGTAATAAATCGGGACAGATGAAGCCTTATTTCGCTTCTTTATGAATCGTATGCGCGTTACAACGACGGCAGAATTTCTTCAATTCCAAGCGGACAGTGACGTCCTCTTTTTTCATCGTCGTATAGTCGCGGGCACCGCAATTATCACAAGCAAGGCCTACTTTCTTCGCCATCTCAAAGTCCTCCTTCTTTGCCACTCTTCTCTTCTGTTAAGGTACTTTCCTTCCGAAAAAGAGCGTAAAAAAAAACGCCTATGAGCGGCGTCTCGCTAGTAAGGCGCTAGTTATACAGTAGCATAGGAAGGGATTACGGTCAATCTACCTCTCTGTTAGACCGTCATCTTTCGTGCTTCAAGATATCGCTCAAGCTTGCGCTTGACACGTTGCAAGGCATTGTCGATCGATTTGACGTGACGATCGAGGTCGTCAGAGATTTCCTGATACGTCCGTCCGTCGAGATAGAGCGCGAGGACCTTCCGTTCGAGGTCGCTCAGAATCTCATCCATCTTCGATTCGATGTCTGCGTATTCTTCCCGGTTGATGATCAAGATTTGTGGATCAGAAGGTGCTGTCGACGTGATGATATCAAGTAACGTCCGCTCCGATTCATCGTCATAGATCGGTTTATCGAGCGAGATGTACGAGTTCAACGGGATATGTTTCTGACGTGTCGCCGTCTTGATCGCAGTGATCATCTGTCGCGTGATGCATAATTCGGCAAATCCTTTAAACGAGGCGAGCTTATCCGTTCGGTAATCCCGTACCGCCTTATAGAGACCGATCATTCCTTCTTGAATGATGTCTTCGCGGTCTGCCCCGATCAAAAAGTAAGAACGGGCTTTGGCACGTACGAAATTTCGATACCGCTCGATCAAAAATTCGAGCGCATCGCTGTTATCGAACTCTTTCGCTTGTTCTACAAGCGCTTCATCGGTCATGCACTCAAACTGGTCGAACGAAACCAAACTCATCCTGTATCCCTCCAAGCATCATTGACGAATAGTTCAATTGTTTTTAATTATACAATAATTACCTGTCGCACGACAATGAAAATTGGCATGACCTCTTTTGTTGTATCCAAAATGTATCTTTTCTACAAAAAAATCCACCGCTCTCGAATGAAGGAGAACGGCGGATTGCTCATACGAATGGTTCATATCATGTATCTGAATTCTTTCGTCGACGAATCGCTTCGAGGCGCGCGACGACATCTTCCGGTAAATCAATCTTCGAGCGCGGTTGAGCCGTCGTCTTCGCAGACGTCGTTTGTTGCTTGATGACGGCAACTGCTGCTTTCCACTCACGCCGGAGTTCCTGCGCTGATATACGGAGTGCTCCAAGCGTGAAGATGACCCATTGCTCCGTGTAGTCGTTCGTCGCTACCGTCAGCTTGACCCGGATATCCTGCAGCCAGTCAGCGGCGGTTTTCTCAATCCACTCGTCCGCCGTCTCGTTTTCTCGTGTATAGACGATATCGATTCCGCTTTTTAGCATCCGAGACTCACGCCCTGGTTGCAGATAGGCATCAAAGACGATCGTAACGTTGATCCCTGTGACGGCTTGGTACTCCGCCATCGCATGAATCAACCGTTCCCGTGCTAATTCAAAGTCTTGCTCCCGCAACGTCCGAAATTCTGGCCATGCGCCAATGATATTGTAGCCATCTACGATGAGGCGATCATATTTCATCGCGCATACGGCTTTCTAGTCCGGTAGACTTCATATAATAATAGCGAAGCCGCGACCGATGCGTTGAGCGACGTGACATGTCCTGCCATCGGGAGGTGGACGAGGAAGTCACATTTCTCACGGACGAGCCGGCTCATTCCTTTTCCTTCACTTCCAATGACGATTCCGAGCGGCATCGTACCATCGAGTGTCCGGTAGTCGTCACTTTCACGTGCATCCGTTCCGACGAACCAGATGCCTTGTTTCTTTAGATCCTCCATCGTCCGAGCGAGGTTCGTCACACGAACGACCGGGATATGTTCGATCGCGCCCGTTGATGCCTTGGCGACGACTTGCGTCAACCCGACTGAGCGACGCTTCGGAATGATGATTCCGTGTGCTCCGACAGCATCTGCTGTCCGCAAGATTGATCCGAGGTTATGTGGATCCTCGAGCTCATCAAGCATGATCAAGAGCGGTGTTTCATCCTTTTGACGTGCAAGCTCGAAGATGTCTTCCATCTCGGCGTATTCATACGCAGCAACCGCTGCGACGACACCTTGGTGATTTTCCGTTCCAGCTAAACCGGTTAACCGCGAACGCGGGACGAGCTGGATTTGAATGCCCGCTTCCTGCGCCATCGCATGGATGACGGCGAGCGGTCCTTTTTGTTGTCCTTCCTGCAAGAACAGCTTGTTCATCTCTCGTCCACTCCGCAATGCCTCTAGGACCGGATTACGACCTGACAAGAAATCTTGTCCTTCTTCGAGTGGTTCGATCACGACGGGCTGTTCCTTGACTGGAGCGGCTTTTCGTTTCTCTTGTACTGGGCGCTGTGCCTTCGTTTTCGGCTTCGCACCGGTAGCCTTAGGATTCGTCTGTTTTTTCGGCTTCGAGTAGTTCGAACGCTTGTCCGATGAGTTCTTCAAGGCGATCCCCTCCTTCTGAAAGATAAATATAACCGAGCAATGCTTCAAATGCTGTCGCGTAGCGATACGTGTGGACGTCCGTGCTCTTCGGGACAGAACCGGATTTCGCGTTCTTTCCGCGCCGAACGACCGCTGCTTCTTCTTCCGTCAGCGCATCCGTGTTCAACCAGTGCGTCACGACCGTCGCTTGTGCTTGAGCCCGAACGTACCGGACAGCTGCTTTATGCAACTCGCCCGGCTTCACATAACCTTGTTCGAGCAATCGCTCCCGCACACGAATCTCATAGACGACATCGCCCATGTACGCTAACGCGAGTGCATTCAGTTGTTTGTAATTCTTCATCCGCGCTTCCACCGCATCCCTTGCGCTGTGTCTTCCAGCAAGATCCCTTGATCACGTAGCTGATCGCGGATTGCGTCCGCTCGTGCGAAGTCACGATTTTGACGGGCTGTGTTCCGCTCTTCGATCAACTGTTCGACTTCTTCATCGAGTAAGCCTTTGTCGACTGTCAACGTGACACCGAGGACATCTGATAATTCCGAGAAGAGTGCGAGGAACTGTTCGAGCACCTGTTTCGACACATGTGCTTCTCCGAGGTACAAGTTGGCTTCTTTCGAGAGATCGAATAAATCCGTCACAGCGTTCGCTGTATTGAAATCATCATCCATCGATGTGATGAAATGTTCCTTGATCGCCGCTAGACGATTCAACCACTTCTCGTCACCTGTTCCGAGATCGGCCGTCATTTCAAGGCGGTGTTCGATGTTTGCGACCGATTCCCGAATCCGTGCGAGACCATTCGCTGCTTGATCGATCAGTTCACGACTGTAGTTGATCGGGTGACGATACTGAACCGATAACATGAAGAATCGTAATACCATCGGATCGACCGCTTGGATTGCTTCATGAACCGTCAAGAAGTTACCGAGCGACTTCGACATCTTCTCGTTTTCGATGTTTAAGAACCCGTTATGCATCCAGTAGTTTGCGAACTTCTGTGAGTTGCATGCTTCCGACTGGGCGATCTCATTCTCATGGTGCGGGAACTTCAAGTCTTGTCCACCAGCATGAATGTCAATCGTCTCTCCAAGGTATTTCTTTGCCATCGCCGAGCACTCGATGTGCCAGCCTGGTCGTCCTTCGCCCCATGGACTCGTCCATGCCGGCTCACCTGGTTTTGCTGCTTTCCAGAGCACGAAATCAAGCGGATCTTCTTTTTTCTCTCCGACTTCGATTCGTGCGCCTGCGCGCAATTCATCGATCGACTGTTGGCTCAATTGACCATAATCCTTGAAACTACGCGTCCGGAAGTAGACATCCCCGCTTGATGCGTAGGCATTGCCTTTTTCGACGAGGACTTCGATGAAGGAGATGATATCGTCCATCGTTTCCGTGACGAGTGGATGGATATCCGCTTTTTGGACATTCAAGGCGCCCGTATCCGCGTGATACGCCTCAATGAAACGTTTCGTCAACGCATGATAGTCTTCTCCGAGTTCGTTTGCTGTCCGGATGATCTTATCATCGACGTCCGTGAAGTTCGAGACATATTTGACTTCATATCCGCGGTATGTGAAGTAGCGACGGACCGTATCGAAGACGATGGCCGGACGTGCGTTTCCGATATGAATGTAGTTGTACACAGTCGGGCCACAGACATACATCTTGACCTTTCCTTCTTCTAATGGTTTAAATGGTTCCTTTTTTCCGGTCATGCTGTTGTACAGTTGAATCATGACGTCGCCCTCCTTTAATCCGTTCAATTTCTTGTTTTAATACTTCTAGTTCCATTTCAATCCGCTCTTGACATTCGCTGACCGGATCCGGGAAACGATGATCAAGTGGTGCTTCGACCTTCATGCCGTCTTGAATGACGACACGTCCCGGAATGCCGACGACAGTCGCATTGGGAGGAACGTGTTTTAAGACGACAGAACTAGCACCGATTTTTGAGTATGCCCCAATCGTGATATCACCAAGGACACGGGCACCGGCAGAGACAAGTACGCCGTCTTCAATCGTCGGATGACGCTTTCCTGTTTCTTTCCCCGTTCCGCCGAGTGTCACGCCTTGAAACAACGTGACGTCATCACCAATGATCGTCGTCTCACCAATGACGACACCCATCCCGTGGTCAATAAAGAACCGGCGTCCGATCGTCGCTCCTGGATGAATCTCGATGCCTGTCAAAAAGCGACTGAACTGCGAAATTAATCGACCGAGTAAGCGGAACTTTGCGTTCCAGAGTCGATGGGCCAGACGATGCATCCAAATCGCATGTAAGCCCGGGTATGTCAAAATGACTTCTAACGTGCTGCGGGCAGCTGGATCTTGCTCAAACACATTGCGGATATCTTCTCGTATCCGTGTCATATACGTTCTCCTCTCCATAAGAAAAAGCGCCTCTATGCATTGCTGCACAGAGACGCTAACGAAGCGCGGTCCCACTCTGTTTGGACGATTGACTCGTCCCTCTCGACGTCCGTTAACGCCGGAGATACGTCTGCGCCTACTCTCACGGATTTCGGGCAGCACTCAGAGGGGCATTTCATGATTCGCTTCTTCAAGCCCTCGCACCATTCGAGCTTGTCTCTGGAGAAGAAGACGCATCGTTACTTTCCTCGTCTACGCTTTCGTTATTCTGCTTCAAGCCGTGCAAGCACACGGTCTTTTCCTAGTAATTGAATCGTGTTCGGGAGTTCTGGACCATGCGTCTGTCCTGTCGTCGCGACACGAATTGGCATGAATAAATTCTTTCCTTTTTGACCAGTCGCTTTTTGCGTCGCTTTGATCGATGCTTTAATTGCTTCTGGTGTCCACTCTTCGAGAGCACGTAACTGGTTCGCGAATTCTGCAAGTACAGTCGGAACCGTCTCGCCACTCAAGACAGTGTTTGCCTCTTCATCATACACCACTTCGTCCTCAAAGAACATCTCTGAAAGCTTGACGATTTCCGCGCCATGCGTCATCTGTTCGCGGTATAACGCGACAAGATCACGTGCCCAAGCGAGCTCTTCTTCTGAAGGTGACGCTTCGACGCGACCTGCTTCTTGTAGGAACGGAAGACTGGCTTCGAATACTTCTTCGAACGATTGATGTTTCATGTACTGGCTATTGATCCAAGCCAATTTGTTTTGGTCAAAGACAGCTGGACTCTTCGAGAGACGATCCGCGTCAAAGATTTCGATGAACTCTTCTTTCGTGAAGATCTCTTGTTCGCCGACTGGTGACCAACCGAGAAGCGTGATGAAGTTGAGCAATGCTTCCGGGAGATAACCGAGCTCTTTATACTGCTCGATATACTGAATGATCGAGTGATCACGTTTCGAGAGTTTCTTGTGTGATTCGTTGACGATCAATGTCATGTGACCGAACGTCGGGTATTCCCAACCGAACGCATCATAGATCATCATCTGTTTCGGTGTGTTCGAAATATGATCATCCCCACGAAGAACATGGCTGATCGCCATCAAGTGATCGTCGATGACGACGGCAAAGTTATACGTCGGAATGCCGTCTTTTTTGACGATGACCCAGTCACCGAAGTCTTTTGATTCGAATGAGACATCGTCTTTAACGATATCATTCCATGTATACGTGACATCTTCCGGTACACGAATCCGAATCGACGGCGTGCGACCTTCTGCGCGGAACGCTTCTTCTTGTTCTGCTGTCAGGTTACGGTGTGCTCCTGAATAACGCGGTGCTTCTCCACGTGCGATTTGTGCTTCGCGTTCTGCTTCGAGCTCTTCCGATGTCATATAGCAACGGTAAGCAAGTCCTTTTTCAAGTAACTCATCCGTGTATTTTTGATAGATATCGAGACGCTCCATTTGTGAATAAGGACCGTACTCGCCACCGCGACCTGGACCTTCGTCCCAATCGACACCGAGCCACTCGAGGTTCTTCATTTGACTCTCGACACCGCCTGCGATGTTCCGCTTTTGGTCCGTATCCTCGATTCGTAATACCATCTTACCGCCTAAGTGGCGCGCAAAGAGATAGTTAAATAATGCAGTCCGGGCATTCCCGATATGCAAGTGTCCTGTTGGACTTGGGGCATAACGTACTCGTACTTCTGCCATTGCCAATCACTCCTTCGACTAAAATTCGCTTATCTAGTATACCTTATTCTTCGATTCGTTTCAGTAGAATCACTGCTTGACAAGCGATTCCCTCTTCTCGTCCCGTAAAACCTAACCATTCCGTCGTCGTTGCCTTGACATTGATCTGTTCAATGTCCGCTTCGAGTAATTCCGCGATCCGCGCACGCATCGTGTCGATGTACGGACGGAGCTTTGGTGCCTGTGCGATGACTGTCGCATCTAGGTTGCCAAGCTCATACCCTTGTTGTTTAACGAGCGCGTAGACATGCTGCAGCAATTTTGCTGAATCGGCATCCTTGAATTCCGGATCCGTATCCGGAAAATGTTTTCCGATATCCCCTGCTGCGATTGCACCAAGTGCCGCGTCGGCAATCGTATGTAACAAGACGTCTGCATCCGAGTGACCGAGCAATCCTTTCGTGTGCGGAATCTCGATGCCGCCTAAAATCAATTTCCGATCCTCTGCAAAGGCATGTACATCAAAACCTTGTCCAATTCGAATCATCGTCATTTCCCTCGTTTCATTAGAATCGCTTCACCGAACCACAAATCGTCCGGTGTCGTCATCTTGATATTTTCGTAGTGACCGTGGACGATCGTTACTTTTCCTCCGTCCCATTCTATCAAACTTGCATCATCGGTTCCTAGGTATTTCGTTGCCGCTTTTTCGTGAACCGTGCGAATCGTCGCAAGATCAAACGCTTGTGGTGTCTGCGCTGCCATCAGATGTTCCCGTGGGACGGTCTCGCTGATGTGGTTCGCTTCAATCCGTTTGACCGTGTCTTTAATCGGCACGGCAAGAATCGCTGCTTTGTCTAGGACTGCCGCTTGGACGACCGCATGAATCGCTGCTTGTGAAATGAACGGTCGGGCACCATCATGGATCAGAACGATCCCTTCGCCTTCTAACGCCTCAAGACCACGGAGCACACTTTCCTGACGTTCGGCACCACCCGCGACAAGTCTAATCGATGTCTTATAAGACGCGATAATACTTGTAAACCATTCCTGTTCTAGTGGATTGATCGCGAGGACGATTTCCGTACATGCCGGATCTGCCTCGAAGACATCCAGTGTCCAAGCGATGATTGGACGGTCTCTTAGTTCAAGCATCAATTTATTACGATCTGCGCCCATCCGCTTACCGGCACCGGCAGCGGGGATGACGACGCGATATGTGGCTGTAGACATCCCATTCCCTCTTTTCTCTCTCACTGATCATCGTGATCCATTCCATCACACCGAAAACGGACTCGATCATGAAATCGAATCCGTTGCGGGGTCTATCCGAATGCCTCTCGATGTCTCTCTAGGCATAGTGTCTCATTTTTCTTGTGGTTTCGCAAAAATCATTCGTCCAGCTGACGTCTGCAAGACACTCGTGACGACAACGCCAATCGTTTTAGAAATGAGGTGTTTGCCTCCTTCAACAACGACCATCGTCCCATCTTCGAGATAGGCGATACCCTGTTTTTGTTCTTTTCCTTCCTTGATGACAAGGACGGTCATCTCTTCTCCTGGAATGACGACTTGTTTAACGGCATTCGCCAAATCATTGATGTTGAGGACAGGAACATGTCGGACTTCACAGACTTTGTTCAAGTTATAGTCGTTCGTGACGACGATCCCTTTGACGAGTTCCGCGAGTTTGATCAATTTAATATCGACTTCCGGTACATCCTCGAAATCGCCATCATAAATTTCGACCTCGACTCCAGGGATCTCTTGTAACTCTTTTAAGACATCGAGTCCACGACGTCCACGATTTCGTTTCAACGTATCCGAAGAATCGGCGATGTACTGCAACTCACCGATGACGAATTGCGGGACGATCAGTTTTCCTTCGACGAAGCCGGTTTTCGTGATATCCGTAATTCGTCCGTCGATGATGACGCTCGTATCAAGTACCTTGCTGTTTGATTTAACTGGGACGACGACGTCTGGCGTCGCCTTTTTCTCACTTTGGTTGCTACGTAAGAAGATTTTCGTCAATTCATGACGTTTACGATACCCGACCGTAAAGCCAAGATATCCGAACAACGCGGTCACGAAGATCGTTAAGACGTTACTGAGGACAGGAATACCTACTAAATCAATCAATGTACTGACGAGGAAGGCCAGTACCAACCCAATCAACAAACCAAATGTTCCAAAAAAGAGATCTGCTACTGGGGCTTTGACGAGTCGTTCTTCTAAAAATCGGAGAAGTCGAATTACCGAATCCGTAATGAATAATCCAATTAATAAGAATATGAGTGCACCAATCGTTCCAGTTACGTATTCGCTCATCAACCATGCAGGGAATGTCGTATTCGTTGCCGTTTCAATTAATTGGAAGAACTGAGGAAGCAACAAAATCCCGAGGGCAAGTCCGAGTAATGCAAAAAATACCCGAATGACGATTTTCAATCTTCTCACCTCCTTTGCTTATTTTAAGTTCATTGTAACATGTACTGATTTGAACTACCTACGCCGGAAGGAGGGGAAACTGTTTACATATCCATTACAGTTCCCCCATTTTTTGCGTCATTCCAGCTTAAAACGGAATCGTTTCAAGTAATGCTTCGTCCACACTCTCGACACCTACGACCGTAATTCCGTCCGGATACGTCCAACCACCCAAGTTGTTTTTCGGAATGATCGCCCGCGTGAAACCGAGTTTAGCTGCTTCTGCTACACGTTGTTCAATCCGCGATACACGGCGAACCTCACCTGTCAATCCGACTTCACCAATCACGACATCCGTCGGACGCGTCGGCTTGTCACGGAAACTAGAAGCAATTGCCACACAAACCGCCAAGTCAATCGCCGGTTCATCAAGCTTCACACCACCGGCTGCCTTGAGGTACGCATCTTGTGTCTGAAGGAGAAGACCCGACCGTTTCTCAAGCACAGCCATCAATAAGGCTACCTTGTTTTGATCGATTCCGGTCGCCATCCGTCTTGGATTTCCGAATGACGTCGGTGAAATCAACGCTTGCAGTTCGACAAGGACGGTCCGTGTCCCTTCCATGGAAGCGACGATCGTCGAACCGGATACACCGGACGTCCGCTCCTCGAGGAAAATTTCTGACGGATTCAAGACCTCTTCAAGACCAGACTCCCGCATCTCAAAAATTCCTATCTCATTCGTTGAACCAAATCGGTTTTTGACGGCACGTAGAATCCGGAACGTATGGTGACGTTCACCTTCGAAATACAAGACGGCATCCACCATGTGCTCCAGTAAACGTGGTCCAGCAATCGAACCCTGTTTCGTGACGTGACCGACGATGAAGATCGCAATCCCGCGACTCTTCGCAATTTTCATCAGCATCGCCGTACATTCACGTACCTGTGTCACACTCCCGGGTGCAGACTGGATTTCATCAATGTAGACGGTTTGAATCGAGTCGATGATTAAAAAACGTGGCTGTTCTTCATCGACGACACGTTCAATCATGTTCATATCCGTCTCACTAAGGACGAACAAATCCTGTGTCGGTAAGCCAAGCCGTTCCGCGCGCAATTTAGTTTGTTTGAGCGATTCTTCTCCTGAGATGTAGAGCACTTTTTCGCCGCGCTGGGCAAGACGTGCGCTCGTCTGCAGTAAGATCGTCGACTTCCCGATCCCCGGATCTCCTCCAACAAGCACCATCGAACCTGGAACGATACCGCCTCCGAGAACACGGTCGAATTCACCACTTCCGGTAAAGACGCGACTCTCTTCTTGCGAGACGATGTTCGCGAGGCGCTCTGGCTTCAATTGTTTTGTTGTCGTATGAACGAAAGCTGCACCGCGCCGCCCTTTTTTCTCTTCGACGACTTCTTCGACCATCGTGTTCCATTCTCCGCACCCGGAACAACGTCCCATCCATTTCGGTGATTCGGTTCCACAGCTTTGACAAACGAATTTTGTTTTTAACTTAGCCAATCGATTCATCCTTTCTGTTTCAAAAAAAGAACCAGCTTCGCTCAGAAAGTGCGAAAGCTGGCCCTGTGCTCAGTGCTTATTCCGTTGCGGCAGAACTCACGTGATTCCGGCGAACGATGAATTCGTTCTCTTCGACATCAAGCGCAACACGTTCTCCTTTTTGGATATCGCCTGCGAGCAATGCTTCTGACAACCGGTCTTCCGCTTCCCGTTGAAGGGCACGACGGATTGGACGTGCGCCGTACTCTGGATCGTATCCGATATCGGCAATCTTCGAGAGGGCAGCTGGTGTCAATTCGAAATGAATTTCCTGTTCAGCCAAACGTTTTTCAAGGGTTTTCGCCATCAACTTCACGATCTCTTCGATGTGTTGTTTCTCGAGTGAGTGGAAGACGATCGTTTCATCAATCCGGTTCAAGAACTCTGGACGGAACGCCCGTTTGAGTTCTTCCATGACTTTATCTTTCATGTCTTTGTATTCGCGATCCGTATCTTCAGAAACAGCGAATCCGACATATTTATTACGTTTAAGGGCACTTGCACCGACGTTCGATGTCATGACGATGATCGTGTTACGGAAATCAACCGTCCGACCTTTCGAGTCTGTTAAGCGTCCATCATCAAGTACTTGCAAGAGAATGTTGAAGACTTCCGGGTGCGCCTTCTCGATTTCATCAAGTAAGATGACCGAGTATGGTTTCCGACGAACTTTTTCCGTCAATTGACCGCCTTCTTCGTAACCGACATATCCTGGAGGTGAACCGACGAGACGGCTCGTTGCATGTTTCTCCATGTACTCTGACATGTCGATCCGGATGATCGCATCCTCATCTCCGAACATCGC
Source organism: Exiguobacterium sp. s46 (assembly GCF_018618875.1). Taxonomy (NCBI): domain Bacteria; kingdom Bacillati; phylum Bacillota; class Bacilli; order Caryophanales; genus Exiguobacterium; species Exiguobacterium sp. s46. The sequence continues at coordinate 3,835 of NZ_JACSMY010000005.1, read as the reverse complement.
TTCGGCAACCGCACGGGCGAGTTCTGTTTTACCAACCCCAGTAGGACCGAGGAAGATGAACGAACCAATCGGACGTTTTGGATCTTTGAGTCCAGCACGTGCGCGACGGATGGCTTTTGAAATTGATTTAACGGCTTCATTTTGTCCGATGACACGATCGTGAAGGATTTCTTCGAGGCGAAGGAGACGATCCGTCTCTTCTTCCGCGATCTTCGTGACCGGTACACCTGTCCAGTTGGCAACGACTTGTGCGATGTCATCTTTTGTGACTTCAAGTTTTTCGTTGCCTTGTTTATTCTGCCATTCCTCTTTCAAACGCTCAAGCTCATCGCGTAATTTTTGTTCCGTATCGCGGAGGCTTGCTGCTTTTTCGAACTCTTGGCTTTGGACAGCTTCATCCTTGTCCTTGCGGATGCCTTCAAGTTTCGCTTCGACTTCTTTTAAGTTCGGTGGTGCTGTGTATGAACGCAACCGAACTTTCGATGCCGCTTCATCAATCAAATCGATCGCTTTATCCGGAAGGAAACGATCCGAAATGTATCGATCTGACAATGTGACGGCTTCTTGAATCGCTTCGTCTGTGATCGTCACACGGTGGTGTGCTTCATAACGATCGCGAAGACCAAATAGGATTTGTGTTGCTTCATCCGTTGTTGGCTCTGCGACTTGGATCGGTTGGAAACGACGTTCGAGTGCCGCATCTTTCTCGATGTATTTCCGGTACTCATCAAGAGTCGTTGCTCCGATACACTGGAGTTCGCCTCGTGCGAGCGATGGTTTAAGGATGTTCGATGCATCGATCGCACCTTCTGCTCCACCCGCTCCGATCAATGTATGCAACTCATCAATGAAGAGAATGATGTTCCCCGCTTGACGAATCTCATCCATGACCTTTTTCAAACGATCCTCGAATTCACCACGGTATTTTGTACCGGCGACAAGTGTCCCCATGTCGAGTACCATAACACGTTTATTGCGTAACGTCTCCGGTACTTCATTATTGATGATTTGTTGAGCGAGACCTTCGACGACAGCCGTTTTACCGACCCCTGGTTCCCCGATCAAGACCGGGTTATTTTTCGTCCGGCGGCTCAAGACTTCGATGACACGTTGAATTTCTTTCGCACGACCGATAACTGGATCAAGACGTGTTTCGCGCGCTTGTTGTGTCAAATCACGAGCAAGACCATCAAGTGTTGGTGTTGCGACACCTGAACCTGCTTGCGACGCGTTTGCTGTCGTTTCGCTGTTCCCGAGCAACTGGAGTACTTGCTGACGGGCTTTTGAAAGACTGATACCTAAGTTATTCAAGACACGAGCAGCAACGCCCTCTCCTTCTCGAATCAATCCGAGCAAGAGGTGTTCTGTTCCAACGTAAGAGTGACCTAGTTTACGTGCCTCATCCATTGATAACTCAATTACTTTTTTCGCACGTGGTGTATAGTGAATCGTCGTTGCACCATCTTGTCCGCGACCGATTAATGCTTCGACTTCCATCTGAATTTTATCTGAACTGAGACCGAGTGCTGTTAAGGCTTTCGCAGCGATTCCGTCTCCTTCACGTACAAGTCCGAGTAAAATGTGTTCTGTTCCGATATTGTGATGCCCCAACCGTACTGCCTCTTCTTGAGCAAGTGCCAATACACGTTGTGCACGTTCTGTGAATCGTCCAAACATCATTATGCAAAACCTCCTTGTGTGTGATCCCTGTTTGTCTGTTCGGTTAACATCGTCCGGATTCGTTTCGCCCGTTCGATGTCCCGTTCTCTAGATGTTAATTGTTTCCCGAAATGCTTTTGTAGAAAACCTGTTTGTAATGAAACGAGCAGTTGATGAAAAAGATTTGGAGGAAGATTGACCTCTAGTCCCAGACTGTCTGCTAAGCGAACATCCGATAGTCGTTCCGTTGCTTCCCGCGCTGTAATCAGTCGAGCTGATGTCAGGATACCGTAGGAACGATATAGTCTGTCCTCTAGTTCTTCTTGATACATCTCCAATAATCCTTTTCGTGCTGCCTGTTCTGCTTCAATTAATGCTTCGACGGCAAATTGATAGTCCGTGATCAGCATATCCTCACTTGCCCCAAGCGTCCGTTGGTTCGAAAGTTGGAACATGCGACCAGAGGCATCGCTTCCCTCGCCGTAACGCCCACGAATCGCGAATCCGAGCTGTCGTAAGTGTTTGATATAGCCTTGAATCTGATTCGTCAGGACCAGTCCCGGTAAGTGCAACATCACGGAAGCACGAAGACCTGTTCCGACGTTACTCGGACATGTCGTTAAATAACCAAGCGTATCATCAAAAGCAATTTTAAATCGTTCACTGATCAAACGATCGACTTGTTTTGCGATCCGAAACGCTTCTTCAAGTTGAAGTCCCGGTAATAACGTCTGAATTCGGAAATGATCCTCTTCGTTTACCATGACACTAATCTGTTCATCCTCACTAATAAAGAGTCCTGTCCGTGGATGACTTGCTAACGCTGGACTGATCAGATGCTTTTCTACTAAAGCGGTTCGCGTCAGGACATCTGCTTGATCGACGCGACCAAACCGGAACCCTTTCATCCCGTTTAGTTGGCGTTCTGTCTCTTCAATGAGCGCATTCGCTTGTGTTTCTGACAACATCGTTGAGAACGGATAACGTGTCGTATTACGCGCCAACCGGATCCGTGTCGAAACGACGATGTCGTCAAAGGGAGAAGATTGATTCATCGATTCGCTTAAAGGGTGTTGGAGCAACTCTTCAAACATGACGCAAATCCTCCTCGACACTCTCAATCTGTTGTTTTATGATTTCTGCTTCTTCATAATCTTCTGCTAAGATTTTGCGGTTAAGTTGTTCTTTCAATCGACTGAGCTGCTGGTTCAATCGTTTTTCAACGGATTCCTCATCAGGCCGTGAGCCATAATGTTGCGTATGACCGTGTTGGAACTGACGAACCATGCCGTCGACTTCGTCTTTAAAAAATGAATAACAAGTCGGGCAACCGACTTTACGAAGATGAAGCAATTGTTGACGGGTCATACCACAAGACGGACACGCCGTCCCTTGATATTCACGTGCTAACTCCCGCACACAAACCGAGCATAAGAACTTCTCATCGGTTTCCGATTCTTGTGGAAGTTTGACACGGACGATTGCTTCTCGTTCGCCACATCGTTGACAACGCATCATGCATTCCTCCAATGTCCGACGACTAGAGTCGCTTCATGGTTTGAAGAAGCGTCCGCATCAAGTGGGCACGCATCCGGTGTTGATCTTCGACCGCCATTGGCAAACTCTCTTTTTGCAACAGCGATTGAATCAAAATAGCTTCCCGCCGCGTCAATAATTGTTCGTTCATCAAACGAATCAAATAATCTTCTGCAGCTTGTTCCGTCAAATGATCACCGATCCATGAACTGACTTCGTCTAATAGATCGTGACTATCGAGCACAACGATTTTTTGAATCCGAATGTATCCACCGCCACCCCGTTTACTTTCAACAAAATAACCCTTTTCGACCGTAAAACGAGTATTAATGACGTAGTTGATTTGTGATGGAACACAGTCAAAACGTTGTGCAATTTCTTGACGTTTGATTTCAATCGTCTTTTCGTCGTGTAAAATTTGCTTTAAATAGGCTTCGATGATATCTGTGATGTTTTGCATTGGCACCACCTCTCTGACCATCTTTGACTATTGTTTGATTTAATAGTAATCATCTAAAAAAAGAAATGCAACTGATAAGGCTTTTTAGAAAACACAAAAAGACCGACCTGCAATCTGCAGATCGGTCAAGTGCCTGGCAACGTCCTATCCTCACAGGGGGAAGCCCCCAACTACTTTCGG
>NZ_JACSMY010000004.1:0-223928 GCF_018618875.1 Exiguobacterium sp. s46 | reverse complement strand
AGTCACGATTGACGAAGCTTGCGCTTCATTCATTTTTGTATTCCGTAGAATACGATTTTTGCCTCATCGTTCAGTTTTCAAAGTTCGTCGTGTCGTTTTCAGCGACTTTAATAAGATATCACGGAATAACTTAAGCGTCAATCCCTTTTTGAAATCTTTTTTCTTCTCGTCACCGTCCAGTGCGTGTTGCCCTGTCGACATGTATTAATATACTATCTCGATATAATACCGTCAATAGTTTTTCTAAAAAAACTTTTATAATCTTTTCCCTTCTATATATAGCAAAAAACAATCAAATGGATAAAATAAAGCCGATCGTCATACGACCGGCTCATACGTCACGAGTTCGACCCCTGCTCCTTTAGTTGTTTGATACGAAATCCTGATCAGACCTTTTCGCATGAAGAAATCAATCAGACTACTTAAATCCACTTTGACTTCTTGCAATCGCTCTTCTTCCATCAATTCATACATCGTCCAAGGACTCGTCCGCTCACGCATGATTTCGAATAAATAGCGTCCTCCCGATAAGACCTTCGACTGCAGAAGATGCTCAAGACCAATCAAGGCGAGGTGAATACGTTGATCTAATGTCTCTTCACTCATCAACAATTGTTCATATAGTTTATAGACATCCGGATCATCCAGTCGTGCTTGTTCCCAGACGACTGTCTCGGGATGTTTTCCTTTTTCAAGAACAGATAATCGCGCGAGATGATGCAAAGCGTGATGGACGTGTGTATAGGCATCATAATGATGTCCGCGACTGAACAAATTCCTTCCGTCTTGGAAACGACGCAGAAGTTTAGCGAATGAGATCGTCATCTGTAGACATCTTTCCTCATCAGGAAAGTTTAAGAGTTGCCGTTTTAAGTCAACTAAATAATCGTTCCGTTCGAAAACGATCGTTCCTTCTGCAATCCAGTGAATCGCACGTCGATTGGCATTTAACAAAATCCAGCGTGATAAGACATCTTCATGTACGAGGTGTAATGACACCTTTAGTGTATTCAGTCGATAATGTTTGATCGTCCACTCGACTTCTGGGTCTCTCGTGATGACGACAAGAAGTGTATCAAATTGATCCGTCAAGGAATCCCGTGGTTGCCGTTTCTCAACAGCAATGATCCCTTGTGTTTCACGATAAGCCGCGTATTCCGAATAAATCGTTCGTGTTGCTTGTTCCATGTACTTCTCACCCTTCTATACGAACTCGTCGTTACCATTTTCGACAAAAAAACAAGCTTTCCTCCTTCAGACAGTTGCACTTCTTATGCTAGACTGACAACAGGGGGAATTCACTTGAAAAAACAACGTAAAAATAAAATAAACCGCGCGCGAAACCTTGCTATGTTTCTTGTGTTCGGTGGGATGCTCGTCATGTATGGCGGTCTATTACTCAAACAATTTGAAATCATCATGGTCTTACTCATGCTTCTCGGTTTCGTCATGGTTCTTGCCAGTACGGCACTCTATTTCTTGATTGGTCTGACATCAACGAAGGCAGCTGTCGTCACTTGTCCAAACTGCGGAAAAGAAACAAAAGTCCTTGGTCGCGTCGACTTATGTATGCATTGCGATGAACCACTTACGATGGATCCGTCTCTTGAAGGAAAAGAATTCGATGAAAAATATAATAAACACAATAAACGAGCTCCCCGCTAAGGCAGCTCGTTTTTTTATTGGACATTCGATTGACAGTCCGGACAAGTTCCGTACACTTCTAATCGGTGACGATCGACTTTAAAGCCCGTTAAGTGCGCCGCAACCGTTTCGACATCATCGAGCACAGGATAGTTGAAATCAACGATCTTTCCACAGTTCTCACAGATCATGTGGTAATGGCGTGTCGTAACGAAATCGAAGCGACTTGAAGCGTCTCCGTAATTCATTTCCTCAACGATTCCCTTTTCTCGAAACACGCGTAAGTTATTATATACAGTCGCCACACTCATGTTTGGAAATCGATGTTCGAGTGCACGATAAATCTCATCCGCTGTCGGATGCGTGTGTCCCGTCGTTAAATATTCCAAAATCGCGTGACGTTGTGGTGTCATTCGAACGCCTGATTCCCGAAGTGACTTCACGGCGTCATCCAGCATTTCGTTAGCCACGTCCATCCCCTCATTTCTATCTTTCATTGATTATCAGATTGTAATCTTTATAATTAGTCTACCTACAAATAGGCATTCCGTCAACGGCTCTGCATCGGATTTGACGTCCATGATACAATCATATCGTGATATTTTTCACGAATCATCGATTGGAGGAATCCTCATGTCTACCCACACTACACGTCCTACTTCAGAGGCGTTATATGAAATCGCACAAGAGTGTATCGTCGGTGGCGTCAACAGCCCATCCCGTTCATTCAAAGCCGTCGGTGGCGGCGCACCTGTCTATATGGAACGCGGAGAAGGTGCTTACTTTTATGATGTCGATGGCAATCGCTATATCGATTACTTAGCAGCCTATGGTCCGATCATCACGGGACATGGTCATCCTCACATTACGGAAGCGATCACCCATGCTGCCCAAAATGGTCTTCTTTACGGCACACCACACCGTCTAGAAATTGACTTTGCACATAAACTACAAAAAGCGATCCCTTCGCTTGAAAAAGTACGCTTTACGAACTCGGGAACCGAAGCCGTCATGACGACGATTCGTGTCGCACGTGCGTATACAGGTCGTGAGCTCGTCGTGAAGTTCAGTGGTTGTTACCACGGTCACTCGGATCTGATGCTGATTGCAGCAGGAAGCGGACCAGCGACACTTGGTTCCCCAGATTCAGCCGGCGTCACGAAAGCGACGGCAAAAGAAGTCATTACGACACCGTTCAATGATATCGAATCGTATCGTCAAATCATGGAACAATGGGGCGATCAGGTCGCTTGTGTACTCGTCGAACCAATCGTCGGAAACTTCGGTATCGTCGAACCGCAACCTGGATTCCTTGCTGCGGTCAACGAAATCACACATGCTCACGGCGCACTCGTCATCTATGATGAAGTCATCACAGCCTTCCGTTTCACGTACGGCAGTGCACAAGAGTTACTCGATATCCGCCCCGATATGACGGCACTCGGCAAAATCATCGGTGGTGGTTTACCAATCGGTGCTTATGGCGGTCGTAAAGAAATCATGGAACACGTCGCACCACTCGGTCCGGCTTATCAAGCGGGAACGATGGCTGGTAACCCAGCATCCATGGCTGCCGGTATCGCTTGTCTTGAACTACTTGAGCAGCCTGGTGTCTATGAACAACTTGATCACCTTGGCGCATTACTCGAACAAGGCGTGCTAGAAGCAGCAAAACGCCATGACGTCACGATTACGATCAACCGTCTAAAAGGTGCCATGACGGTCTACTTCACGGACGAAACAGTCATCGATTACGATGGTGCAGAACGTGCAGATAGTGAGATGTTCGGACGTTTCTTCAAATTGATGTTGGAAGAAGGCGTCAACCTTGCTCCTTCGAAATACGAAGCGTGGTTCTTGACGACAGAACATACGGAAGCCGACATCACAGAGACGATCGCAGCAGTCGATCGTGCCTTTGCTCGACTCTAAGTCCTCCCACTAAAAAAGCAGCGACCTCGCAAAGGTCGCTGCTTTTGTGTTATTCGACGAGTTCCAGATTTTGAATGGCATACAGTTCGAAATAAGCGCCTCGTTTTTGCATGAGGACTTCGTGTGTTCCGATTTCCGTAATTTGACCATTTTCGATGACGACGATCTTATCGGCATCGGTAATCGTTGATAAACGGTGCGCGACAGTAAACGTCGTCCGTCCTTTCGCGAGACGCGCTAACGAATCTTGAATCATCGCCTCGCTCTCTAAATCGAGCGCACTCGTCGCCTCATCCAAAATCAGAATCGGCGGGTTCTTCAAGAAGACCCGAGCGATGGCTAGACGTTGCTTTTGACCACCTGATAACTTAACGCCTCGTTCACCGACCGGCGTATGATAACCGTTTGGTAATCGTTCGATGAATTCGTGGGCATTCGCTGCTTTTGCCGCTGCGATGACTTCCTCATCCGTCGCCTCCGGATTCCCCATCTTAATGTTCATCTGAACCGACTCACTGAAGAGAATCGACTCCTGCATGACCATCCCGATCTGATCGCGAAGACCACGCAACTTCAAGTCACGAATATCAACGCCGTCAAGCGTGATCCGACCGGCAGACACATCATAGAAGCGTGGAATTAAACTGACGAGCGTCGATTTACCACCACCTGACATCCCGACGAAAGCAATCCGTTCACCTGCCTGAACGTCAAGCGTTAAGCGATCAATCGCTAGCTCGCCGCCTTCTTCGTAAGCGAAACTGATGTTTTCGAACTGAACGTTTCCGCGGACATCTTTTGGATCGCGTGCATTCGGTTTTTCCGTGATGTCATATGGCTCATCTAAAAACTCGAACATCCGGTCCATCGAAGCGATCGACTGTGTCAACGTCGTTGAGGAGTTGACGAGACGACCGAGCGGCGCATACAGACGGTCGATATAACCAATGAACGCGACCATCGTCCCGAGCGAGACTTGTTCATTCAAGACGAAGAAGGCTGCCGTTCCGAAAATGAGGATCGGTGCGAAGTCCGTAATCGTTGAGACGACGACGTACGTCCGCGCATTCCAGTTCGTTTGACGCAGCGCGGCTTTTAAGAAGCCATCATTTTGATGTTTGAACGCCTTGTTCTCGTGTGGTTCGAGTGCAAAACTACGAATGACTGCCATGCCGTTGACGCGTTCCGTCAAATGACCTTGTAGTTCCGCAAGCGCTGCCGAACGTTCCCGTGTCAATCCGCGTAAACGACCGTAAAAGAACTTAACGGCGAGGGCGTAGAATGGTAATGGAATGATGGCGACGAGCGTCAACTGCGGATCAATCGTCCACATGATAGCGATCGCGATGAAAATCGTGATCATATCAAGCCATAGGTTCATTAATCCCGTGACGACGAAGTCTTTCGTCTGCTCGACATCATTGATGATTCGCGAGATGACTTCTCCAGTTTTCGTATTCGAATAAAAACGAAGCGATAATTTCTGAACATGATCAAACAATCGATTACGAACGTCAAATAAAATCTTAGACGCGGACCATTGCGCGAGGTACTGACGAACGTATTCGAGCGGCGGCTTGACGATCAAGAAGATGAAGACACCCGCTCCGATCAAATACGCCAATTGTTTACTTTTTTCCGCCATCGGCATCGTGTTTCCAGTTAGGATATTGTCGATGATGTACTTATACAACAACGGAAGTCCAAGTGGAATCGAAAACTTGATGATCCCAACGAAAACCGTCAGGAGAATCTGTTTTTGATACGGCTTGACGAACGCCATATAGCGGCGGATCGAACCTTGTTTCTTACGTTTTGCTTGTGTTGCCACGTGTTTCACTTCCTTCAATTAAAAAAAGACGATGGCGAACCATCATCTCCGATATCTTGTTTCATATTCACGATACCACATATCCACGAAAGCCGGGTTAAATGGACCCTTCCGACTGCGGATCCATTGAATCAGGATTTGGACATTGTCTTTCAAAATACGATCGATTGCCTTCGGATAGTTCATCTCGCGGCGATGCTTCTCATACTCGTCCTCATCGAGGATCATGTAGGACATGTCCGGATACACTTTGATATCTAAATCGTAATCAATGTACTTAACTGCTCGATCTTTCTCATCGAACGTAGAAGGTGATCCAAGATTGCAGTAATAGTAAATGCCATCCTCCCGAATCATACAAATGACATTGAACCAGAGTTCTGTTGAAAAGTAACAGATTGCAGGCTCTCGCGTTCGCCACTGACGACCATCCGATTCACTGACCATGATGCGGTCATTGAACCCAATCAATTCTTCTTCCGTCGATTTCAGCACGAGCGTTTCTTCCCAAACTCTGTGTAAGCTCCCGTTATGTTTGAAACTTTGAATCTCAATCTTGCTACTTTCTTTTGGGAATCGACTCATGTGCTACTCCTTTCTAAAGCGTTTTTCTTCCATTCTGTTATACTCTCGTGCTTATTATACCCATTTTCAGAACGCATGAAAAACGAAAGGGTATTTTTTCAGAAAAATGACGGAATTCAGGCTTGAAAGTGATTCAAAATCGCATTTTTTCGTTGTTTGAACATCGGTTTCAAGATGAATGCTTCAATGACGAAGGCTGGCAAGAACGATGCATACGTCACTTCATCCACGAAATAGACGCCAGATTCACGTTCTTCGACTCGGTGCACGTGGCACCATGCCCGGAATGGATACGGAACTTTTGTACCGACATCGACGAAGACATATTCTTCTACGAAAGGAATCCAAGACGTCCACGAGACAAATAGTGGAGGAACACCAACGCGCAGACGAATCGTATTTCCTGCTCGCGTCCGTGTATCACCCGACGTCTTCACTTGCGGAAATACCGTCAATCGACTTAAGGCCTTGGCGTCACTTAAAAAATCCCACGCTTGCTCCTTTGATGTATCGACACGTGTCTCAAAACGAAAAGTATGCATTAGATCTCCCCCTTTAATAGTCGATCAATCTTCATTTGCGCGACAGATACCGGATGCGTCGCATACGTTTCCTGATCAACCAGTAATGTCTGGTCCGGCTGTTCCGTCACGCGATAGACGGCAATTTCCCAAATCCGGTGTGAGAAGATATGTCGGACGTGACCGACAAGCGTCCCATTACGATCTTCTTCTGCTTCTCGAAGTGGGTATTGCCACATACCTGCGAGCAAACCTGTTTCTGCTCGTTGTTCAATTGCGATTTTTCCGTTCGTTTCATAGACGAGAGCATCATACGGAATAATTTGCGTCTTCCCTTTCTTCGTCTTCACAGGTAGTTCTTCCTGTGCATTTCGATCATATGCGAAACAAACGTCTTGAACAGGACAGAGTCCACACATCGGAGACTTTGGCGTACAGACCATCGCACCGAGTTCCATCAAGCCTTGATTGAAACTTGACGGATCAGCCGGATCAATCAATTGATGAACTGCTGCTTCAAACAATTTCCGCGTCTTCGGTGCAGCAATGTCTTCATAAATCCCAAGTACACGCGAGAGGACGCGCATCACATTTCCGTCTACTGCCGGTTCTGCTTGCCCATAAGCAATCGATAGAACCGCTCCTGTCGTATACGGACCAACGCCCTTCAGCTGACTGAACAATTCCTTTTCGTCCGGAACGATTCCATCATATTTTTCAACAACTTCCTGAACCGCGATTTGAAGATTCTTGACACGGGAATAGTACCCTAAGCCCTCCCAGTGCTTGAGCACTTCACTTTGATCCGCTTGCGCTAAATCATGTGGTGTCGGAAAACGTTTCGTGAACCGCTCATAATACGGAATGACCGTATCGACTCGCGTTTGTTGGAGCATGATTTCACTAATCCAGATATGATATGGGTTTTTTGTTCTTCGCCATGGGAGATCTCGCTGTTCACGAAGGAACCAGGCAATCAGTTCTGTGGTAAATTGTGTTTTATTAAAGTTTGTGAAATATTCTTGAACGACAGTCAAAAGGTTACCTCTTTTCTCTTGAATACGATATATTTATTAAAAATTACTCGGCAGAACCACGATGGATCAACCATCACGATTTTATAGAAGGAGCGAATTGGCATTGGATACTGGTACGCATATCGGCATGGGACTTTGTCTCGCCGCCATCTCGACGCTACACCCTGACGTCGCAGCGAGCACGACGATGTTTGCTGCCGTGACGACGACGGCGCTCGTCGGCTCACATGCACCGGACTTCGACACTGTCTTCAAGTTCAAAGGAAACAGCGCCTACTTGCGCCAACACCGCGGAAAATCGCACGGGTTGATTGCTTTGCTCGCCTGGCCATTATTACTTTCAATCGTCATCGGTACATTGTTTGGTGTACCTCCGACTTCATTATGGCTGATGGCGCAGATCTCTGTCGCCCTCCATGTCTTCGTCGATCTGTTTAACGCTTATGGAACACAAGCTTTACACCCGTTCAAACAATCCTGGATTGGTTGGGGCGTCATCAACACATTTGATCCGTATCTGTTCGCGATGTATTATGCCGCGTTCGGGATTTGGCTACTAACGAGAGCGACGATCGTCATCTTCCCGATTTTGATTGCCATCGTCATCATCTATTACGCTGTGCAGTTTAAGTTACGAAACGATGCACTCGCGACCGCAGCACGCTATTATCGTGGTGCGCATAAACTATTCATCTCACCTGGCATGAAATGGGATGAGTGGCATGTCGCGGCACGGTTACGCGATGAGTATTCCGTCGTTAAGATCAATAGTGGAACGGTCGTCGAATGTGGAAACTTCCGCATCAAGGACGAACCACACGGTGACGCCTTGTACGAAATCGTCAAACAAAACGCTGACTTGCAAGCGTTTCTTGAGTTTTCGAAGATTCATACGTATACGGTCTCACGAAAGGACGGTATTGTCGAATACCGCTTTACGAACTTACGTTACTTCACGAAGGAAGTCTATCCATTCGTTGCCGTCGTCAGAATCGACGCTGCTACACAAGAAATCGTCAGCTCCTATACCGGCTGGGTCTTCAGCGAACGGACCTTGCAGAAAAAACTGTTCATCCCTGCATTATAAAGACAAAGCTCCGCGCAACGGAAATCCCGATGTGCGGAGCTTTTTTCATTCGACGTTTCGACCTGTCATCAAATGCTTGAATTTTTCGTTCGTCGTATTAAACCGGTGTAACATTGCCCCGTGCTGTTTAATCTGTTGTTCGACGAAATGAACTGCGACGGCTTCACCTTGATATTTCTCACCCGCGCGCGCGAGTGTCGCTTCGAAATCTTCCCAAAGCACTTCCACCCACGTCAGTGCTTCTTCCGGTGTCAGTACTTCATTTACTTGCAATAATTCTTCAGCCAATTGCTGAAGGGCTTGTTCTCGATTCGTCATGTCTGTTCTCCCTCTCCTGTGAATAACGCGAGCGGAATCGCGACTTCCTGAGCGGTTCCTTCAAAATGTCCCCAGCCCATGACCCCATTGACGAAATGTAACTCAAATCGTGCCTCTTCTCCTTCGATTCGGTAAAAGGCTCCCCGTTCGAATCGTGCTGGATCGATCAAATAACTTTTCGCAATGGCGATTTTTCGCGTCACGACTTCCACTTCACTCACATTCCCATGTTGCTCCGCTTTTCGTTTTTGTTCACTTAATTTCGTGATCAACATCTCAAGCTCGTATTTCGATAATTGACTCATCCGTGTCTCCATTACAAAAACTCCCCCTCTTCGTTTTTCAGTATAAACGAAAAGGAGGAGAAACTGGATGGATTAGCTTGATTTCAATTCAAGATTCCGTTTACTTTGTAACGCATACATTTTCGCATAAATACCGGATGCTGCGAGGAGCACATCATGGGATCCTCGCTCGACGATCCGACCATGATCGAGAACAAGAATCTCATCCGCATCCTTGATCGTCGACAAGCGGTGGGCGATGATGAACGTCGTCCGCCCTTTCGTCAACGTCAGCAAGGCATCCTGAATGACCGCTTCCGTTTCCGAGTCAACGCTCGCTGTCGCTTCGTCAAGAACTAGGATCGCAGGATCGAACGCTAACGCACGGGCAAAACTGATCAACTGTCGTTCACCCGCTGATAACGTGGCACCTTTTTCGATGACTGGTTCATCGAGTCCGTTCGGTAAACGATCAATGAACCGATCCGCGCCGACGGCTTCGATCGCTTGGCGAACACGTGCCTCGGAAATGTCAGGATTGCCAAGTGTGATGTTCGAGCGAATCGTTCCTGTGAAGAGGAAAGGATCCTGTAGGACGATGCCCATATGCTCACGGACCGCTTGTTTTGGCAAACGCGTCACGTCCTGTCCGTCAATCAACAACTGTCCTTTTGACGGATCATAGAAACGCATCAGCAGGTTCATGATCGAACTTTTCCCACTACCCGTGTGTCCGACAAGAGCAATCGTCGCGCCAGGACGAGCATCGATTTGAATTTCACGTAACACGGGATTTCCCGCTTCATAACTAAATTCGACGTCCTTGAAGGACACCGCTCCTTTAAACCGAGCAACGCGACCTTGTTCGACCGGCTCTCCCTTTTCGTCGAGCAACTGGAACATCCGGTCCGCTGAAACGAGTGCTTGTTGTAGTGGTGACAGCTGATTCATGATTTGGGTGACGGGTTCGAATAAACGGGACACGTAATCGATATACGCATATAAGATCCCGAGCGATAAAAACGACCCGTTCGTCAGACTTTTTCCGCCGACGACCCAAATCAACAAGGCGAGCGTCAAGTTTTTCAAAAAGTAGGATAAGTTATGGGACATCAGGGCATCGAGTCGTAACAACTTTGCCCGGGTCTGATAGTTCTCTTCGTTTTTTTGTTCGAATTCAGCAAGGACTTCCTTCTCACGTGCATAAGCCTGAATGATCGGCATCGTCTGGATGTTCTCATTCAGTTGACCATTCATGTCGGCAACGAGGGAGCGGACTTTGAAGTTGTTCTTCGTCGCGAGTTTCTGGAACAGCTGAATCCAGAAATAGACGATCGGAATGATGATTAGTGAGACTAATCCTAAGCGATAATCGAGGAAGAACATCGCGACCAGAATCCCCGCCATCGTGATGATTCCCGAGAAGACCCGGGCGAGCACACCGAGATATAGATCGCGAATCGTTTCCGTATCATTCGTGACTCGACTGACGATTTTCCCGATCGGTGTCTGGTCGAAATAACGAACCGGTAACCGTTGCAGATGCGTAAAGACATCAAGACGCATCCGTTTAATGATTTTATGAGCAGATCGCTGGAGCAAGATTTGCTGAATCCAGTTCAAACCAGCTGCTACCAGCAGCAAAAGGACGTAGATCAAGGACAACCAGCCGATTGCTTTTAAGTCTTTTGAATAAAAATCATAGACCTGTCCTTGTGTCAGTTTTTGAATATTATCATACGTGTAGACGTCGTCTCCACGCGTGACCGTCATCGTATTTCCACTGATTTTCCGCTCTCCTCCACTGACGACTTGTTTCGGTACGAAAAAGTAGCCGTTGGTCGTTTGGACGATCGAGACGGATTGAACGATCTGACTTTTAGAGACGTCTTGTGCTTTGGCGAACTGACGACCGTCATACGTGACTGCACCGTCCGATTTAACTTCGACCCAGTCCTTCTCAATTGCCACGATATGTTCATCAATGATGACTTTGGCGATATACGGACCTGTCAATTCCGCTCCGACTGCCAGTACGAGTAAAAATAATCCTAAAAAGATCGCTTGTTTCTCATGCATCGCATAGCGGATCAACGAACGGATCGTCGTCTTCCGACGTGCCGGATCGAGTTGGTATAATTCTAATTCATTCATGCAGAGGCACCTCCTTACATCTCTTCACTTTGTCGCTCGAATTGTTGAGCGTACCAGCCATTTTGTGCCATCAGGCTGTCATGTGTTCCTCGTTCAGAAATCATTCCATCTTGCAAGACGATGATTTCGTCCGCATGTGCCACTGCCGACAAACGATGGGCAACAATTAATGTCGTGGATTGGTGACGATTCGATCGAATCGAATCAATGATATGTGATTCCGTTTTCGCGTCTACCGCTGATAGTGAATCATCCAGCAACAGCAACTCTGGTTTTTTTAACATCGCCCGCGCGATCGAGAGACGTTGCTTTTGTCCTCCTGATAACGTGACGCCACGTTCACCGACCATCGTCTCAAGTCCTTGTTCAAGCGTTTCGATATCTTTTTCAAACGATGCGAGACGAATCGCTTCCTGCAATTCTTCTTCTGTCGCTTCACCTGCACCAAACAGAATGTTATCCCGAACAGATTTTGAGAATAGTAAATGTTCTTGTGACACATAACCCGTCCAACCGCGAACCGTCTCTAGCGCAATATCTTCATACGGTACGCCGTTGACCGTCAGCATATCCCGTCCGATTGGATACTCACGTAAGAATTGACGCAAGAACGTCGTTTTCCCGGATCCCGTTGGTCCGACGATACCGATCGTTGTTCCTTGTTCGATCGTAATATTCAAATCTCGCAAGACCGGATGGGCTGTCTCTGGATACGTGAACGTCAATTCGTTCATCTCGATCCGCTCGGGATGTTCGACGTGTTCCCGCGGTGTCGAAGCAATCAACGGTTTGACTCGCATCGTTGCCTCTAAGCGGTCAAGACTTGCTGTCCCGCGCTGGATGACATTGATTAATTCACCAAAGGCATACATCGGCCAGATCAGCATCCCGAGATAGATGTTAAAGGCGACCAATTGTCCGAGCGTGATGTCGTTCGTAAAGACGAGATATGTCCCGAACGATAAGCCGATCAAGTAACTGAAACCGACGAGCAGCTTGATGATCGGTTCAAACAAGACATCGATTTTTGCGACGTGCATGTTTTTCTCAAAGACATCCGTCGTGACATCGTCGAAGCGTTTAACATCGACTGGTTCTTGTACGAACGAGCGGATGACACGCAGTCCGGAAATCGACTCGACGACCTGGTCATTCATCGTTCCGAATGAATCCTGGGCAGTGATGAAGCGTCCGTGAATTTGACTTCCGAGCTTATTCATCGCGTAGGCGAGAAGTGGCATCGGTAACAAGGCAGCGAGCGTCAGCTTCCAATCGATTGCCACCCCCATGACGACGAGGGTGATCGCTGTCATATTCAACGAGTCGACGAGCGTCAAGACACCAAATCCAGCTGTCCGCTCGACCGCCTTCAAGTCGTTCGTCGCGAGCGCCATCAAGTCTCCCGTCCGATTCTTTTGGTAGAACGTCGGCGTCAGTTTCAATAAGTGCGTAAAGAAGCGACTCCGAAGTGTCCGTTCTAATAAAAATGCCGTTCCGAATAATTTCGCTAACCACAGATACGTCAAGATGAAGGAAACGATGGAAATGACTGTTAATCCGATGACGTACTGCAAGAGCGTCGCCTGGTCCATCGATCCCGACCGCAATCCGTCGATGACCTTACCGATTAGCCATGGCGGCGTTAAATCGATGAAGCCGGTGATGATCAATAAGACGACTGCTACGAGATACGATGATTTGTGTTCTTTTAGAAACCAACTCAATTGCCGAAATAAACGCATGAGGGTCCCCCCTTTACTGTGAAATGAAGTACTTTTTCCGAGCACGCAAAAAGGCATACGGATTTCCGGATGCAGTCCGAGAATCAGTATGCCTTGAAATGGGCATGATGCATTCTTGTTCGTCTGCGCGCTCGGGAGACGAATCCCCTTGCTCGCACATGAAATGAATTACTTATACGTGCTCAAGAGTCTCCGTCGTATTCAGCTGTTGGATATGAGTGAAACCAATTGGCTTTTTCATAGGACGGTTCCTCCTTTTCTTAGTCTGTGCGTAGAATAGCACAATTGTCGGATAATTGTCAATTTTTCGTCTTGCTTTTATTACTCCGCCTCTTCTTCTTCTTTGACTTGTTCGAGGACTTGAGCGGCTAGACCGTATGGAAATCCTTTTCGGACGAGTGCTTGCTTGACTTTTTGTTCGCGTTCGAACGGTTCAAGTTGTCGGTATTTCGGATAATACTTGCGCGCTTGATAAAGGGCCGCTTGTTCTTCTTCGTCACCTTCTTCAGCTCGAAACACCTCTTCAATGCCCGCTTTAATCAAATCGGACGAAAACCCACGCTGCATGAGCGTTAACTGCAACTTTTGTGTCAGTTCCCGCACGGAACGCCGTTGCAGCTCTTTTTGCTTTTGCCGCAAAAACTTCAGGACTTTTTCGTATTCCTCTTCATCCGTAAACGTCACGATCGCTTCATCAATCGCTGTCTTCGGTATCTTCAATGCCTCAAGGTCGCGGCGAATCCGTCCCGGACCTTGAGGTGTCGTCGCTTTTTTCGTTGCCGTATAAGCAAGTGCGAACTGTTGATCATCCAAATAGCGTTGCTCCGTCAATCGATCGATTGCATGTTTGATCGCATGCTCCGGTGTCTCTTTCTCTGTTAGATAGGCGACGACTTCACTCGTCGCCCGCATGCGGTACGATAAATGATTCAATGAGAGACGATACGCTTTTTGCTGTTCTTCAGCCGTCAACACTTCCTTGACGAAGTCGTCATCGAGTTCCTTATCGCGTTGTAGATTGTATTTAATTAAGATATCGACGTCTACGGCAAAGGCATATTCCTCTTTGCCATCACGCTCGACATAGATATTGAATCGTTCACTGTTCTTTTTCTGCGTCGAGATCCGTTTGATCTTCATGTCGTTCCCTCCCCTAACCTGATTCGGTAGTTCTACGATATCATGAACAGGCAGGTCTATGTTTGAGTGAAACCATGGAACGGGAACAAATGGAAAGAAGCTACTTTTACTTATTTAGGGAGGATGGATTACATGAACATTGCGATTACCGGTGGAACCGGTATGATTGGTCAAGCCTTGACGAAACGTTTACTAGATCAAGGACATCACATCTTTATCTTAACGCGTCATCCGAAAGCAAATGACGCGCATGTCACATATATCAAGTGGATGACAGAAGACGCAAAACCGGAACAGCACTTAGAAGGCGTCGATGCCTTTATTCATCTTGCTGGTGCTTCGATCAACGACGGACGTTGGACAGATGAACGCAAACGCGTCATTCTCGACAGTCGCGTCAGCACGACGAAGGAGCTCGTTCGAATCGTTGAAGCACTCGATCAAAAGCCAAATGTCGTATTGTCTGCTTCTGCGGTTGGCATTTACGGACAAGATCGGCATCAAACCTTCTCTGAAGATCAACCACTTCCACCGACCGCTGACTTCTTAAGTCATGTCTGTGTCGCGTGGGAAGACCTTGCCCGCCCGATTGCTGACGCTGGCATTCGACTTGTCCATCCACGAATCGGTGTCGTCCTAACGAAAGCCGGTGGCGCTTACCCATTAATGCGCCTGCCCTATGTCTTGTTTGGTGGTGGGACGATGGGCGACGGAAAACAGTGGGTCTCTTGGGTCCACATCGATGATTTAGTCGATTTATTCGTATTCGCACTTGAGACCCCGACAGTCGAAGGACCGCTGAACATCACTGCTCCTCATCCGGAGACGATGCGGCGTTTCGGACAGACGATCGGAAAAGTCTTACATCGCCCACACTGGCTCCCGGCGCCACGCTTCGCGTTAGAACTCGCACTCGGTGAAAAGAGTACGATTGTACTAGAAGGAGCTCGTGTCGTTCCGAAAAAAGCGCTCGAAAACGGATACAAGTTTCGGTATGCTGAACTAAAGGATGCATTGCGAGCAATCGAGCATTCAAACTAGTACAGGGGTGGACGATACTTGGATATCTTAATTCGAAACGCACATATCTATCCGATTACTTCGGACAGTTTTTACGGGGACATCCGCATTCGTGATGGGAAAATCATTGAAATCGGTGAATTACTGGATCACTTAGAAAACGATCAAGTCATTGAAGCAGAAGGTCACTTTTTATTACCCGGTTTCATCGATGCCCATACACATCTCGGATTATATGACGAAGGTACCGGAACCGTCGGAAATGATGCGAATGAGACGATTTTTGCGATGACCCCTCATCTACGTGCCATTGATGGCGTGTACCCACTTGATGAAGGATTTAAGGAAGCCGTCGAGCACGGGATTACGACCGTTCAAGTCATGCCCGGTAGCATGAACATCATCGGTGGTGTCACGAGTGTCATCAAGACGCACGGACGGTTCATCGATGATATGATTCTTCGAAAGTACGCGGGTCTGAAGGTTGCGCTCGGTGAAAACCCAAAGCGTGTCCATAGTGCTGGTCGCGCCGGTGAACTGACACGGATGGGCATCATGGGGATGTTGCGCGAAGCCTTTCTTGAAGTTCGGACACAACGAGTTTCCGAAACGTTCGCTCACCAGATGATCAAACGGGTCCTTGATCATAAAATGCCGCTTCGTGTACATGCGCACCGAGCAGATGATATCCTTTCTGCCATCCGTTTTGCGGAAGAGTTCGATCTCGATTTGCGTATCGAACATTGTACGGAAGGTCATCTCGTCGCAAAAGAGATGGAACAATTACCGATCGAAAAAGTGACGGTCGGACCAACCTTCACGCGAAAGTCTAAAATCGAACTGAAGAATAAGACATGGGAAACGTACCGGATTCTTCATGAGCATGGTCTTGAAATCTCCATTACGACCGATCATCCGTACACCCCTGTCCAGTACTTGAATCTCTGTGCCGGTCTAGCTGCACGAGAAGGTCTACCGGTCGATGTCGCCTTGCGCGCGATCACGATTCATCCAGCCCGCTCGCTCGGTGTGGACGATCGCGTCGGATCGATCGAGGTCGGAAAAGACGCGGATCTCGTCCTATGGAGTCACTTCCCACTCGACTATTTAGCGAAGCCGCTCATGACGATGATTGACGGAAAAATCATTTTTGAACACGCTCAACTGAACTTGACTTAACCCCACCCCCGCCAGGTGTTTTTTGCACCTTTCGGGGGTTTTGAACGCTTACGGAAAACATCTTGTTTTTGTATCTTTTTTCACAAAAATTATTTTCTTGCAATTTTAAAAAAAGAAGGTAATATTATCTTATCCGACAACTGAAGAAGGCATACCATGCGCGGTTCAAACGAGTCAGACAGGTAGCTTTCGACAATCATTCTTGCGGTCCTAAAAGGAGGAATGGAAGTATGCTCAAGCAACGGGAGCTGAGCGACTGCGCTGATTTGTTCGAACTGATGCAGCATCAAGACGTATATCCGTACGTCCGCCAAAAAACACGGTACTTTGATGAATTTCTGTTTACTACAAAGCAGGCAATCGAAGAGGAAGAACGTGGTGAAATCGTATCACGTACCATCCTAGATGAATTCGATCAACCGATTGGTACGATTAGTTTACTCGATATCGAAGGACAATATGGGTTTCTCGGTACATGGTTAGGTAAACCGTATCATGGTAAAGGATACAATCATTTAGCGAAAGAAGCCTTCTTCTCTGAGCTGTTCTTTGAGCTTGGATACGAAAGTGTCTTCATGAAAATTCGCAAAAGCAATATTCGGTCACAAAAAGCAGCTGAAAAATTGCCGTATGCGTTCTGTGCGGATGAGTTGCGCCCTGCGCTTCTTGAGCAATTGAATGCCGGCGAGACACAGTTCACGCTATATGAAGTCTCAAAATCTAGTTTCCACATGTACATTCATGGTCGGGAGCTCGAAACACTATACGATCACCAACAACTCGAAGCATGAGAGCCTTGTCTCTCATGCTTTTTTGTGTCCACGCATGCGCTTCTAAAGTTTGAAATGGTATGATAAATAAGAAAACTCATCTTTATGGAAGAAACACTTTCTTCTACAGGAAATGGAGCGAAGACTAATGCCAGAATCGTTTAACATTCTCGTAGTAGATGATGAAGCACAAATGCGTGATCTTCTCGTCTCGAATCTTGAAAAAGAACACTACACGACGATGACAGCTTCTAACGGACAAGAAGCGATCCATCTCATTCAACAAAATACATTCCATCTCGTTCTACTCGATGTCATGATGCCGGAAATGGACGGCTTGACAGCATGTATGCGCATCCGTGAGTTCTCAAACGTTCCGATCATCATGCTGACGGCACGTTCGGACGAGCTCGATCGCATTCACGGGCTGAAAATCGGAGCTGATGACTATATTACAAAACCATTCAGCCCTCGAGAACTGCTTGCTCGCATCGAAGCGACGCTTCGTCGTTCTCACCGCTTTACAGTTGATCAATCGGCTACCTTGACGCTCGGAATGCTCGAACTCGATACCGAAAGTCGGAGTGTCCACGTCAATGGCAAACCGGTCAGTCTGACGCGTAAGGAATTTGATTTGCTGCATCTGTTCGCTCAAAACAATGATAAGGTCTTTTCTCGTGAACAGTTACTCGATCAAATCTGGGGTGCGGATTATATCGGGAACTTACGGACGGTCGATACACACATCAAAACACTTCGCTTAAAGCTTGGGGAAGCTGGTGGCTCGATTCAAACGGTCTGGGGCATCGGTTATAAATTCGAGGAAGTATGATTAAGCGCTATACGATCCGGCGCCGGATTTGGATCACGATTTGGTTCACAAGCGTTTTTTCCGCTATTTTATTCGTCCTGCTCACTTTCTATCTCTATGACCGGTTCTATCTTCAAACGCAGGAAGATATCTTATTGAACCGAGGCGAAAAGCTGATCAATATCTATGAATCTGAAGGATTATCCGGTGCTTTTTACGATGGAATGACTTATACGAATGAATTGACGGAATCGAAAGTCTTCTTCATCGATTTCCTGAAGAAAAATCCAGCTGGACTGCGCTTTTTGACGAATGCGGATATCGAAGAACTTCGAAACGGTGAAACCGTCGTCTCCAGTCGGACCCATCCGATTGAAGGAACGGACATTTTGATGACCGGGTTTCCGATCATCGAAAACAATCGACTGGTCGGTACACTGATTTTATATCTGGAACTTGGCCAAATCAGTGAACCATTCCGCCCACTCCGTCTGATGATCTTCTTCATGATCGGACTGATCGTCTTGAATCTCGTCATCTTCGGACGACAAATCATCGATACGATCATCCGTCCGTTGATCGACATGAAGCGCGCCTCGACTGTTTATGCGCAAGGTGACTTTGATTACCGGATTCCGATTCAATCGGACGATGAGATCGGGGAACTCGCAGAAACATTAAATAAGATGGCGGAATCGCTCGGAGAAGTCGACGAGCAGCGTAAAGAGTTCCTCGCGAACGTCAGCCACGAATTACGGACACCTCTCTCCTACATCCGTGGCTATACGGAGATGATGCAGGATGATTCGCTCGAGGAAGAAAAGCGTGCGCAGTATTACCAAATCATCGAGCGGGAAACGGAACGTCTGCAACGTCTCGTCAATGATCTGCTCGATCTCGCTCAACTTGAACGCGATTCCTATCCGATGTCGAAACAACCACTTGTCTTCAGTCAAGTACTTGAAGATGTCATTTACCGGATGGAACCCATCGCCCAGTCAAAAGGAGTCACGTTCGTCATGAATCTCGATCCGGATCAAATTGTCTTGGGCGATACGGACCGCCTTGAGCAAGTCTTCGGCAATTTACTCGATAACGCCTTGCGGTACACACCGCCTGGAAAACAGATTTTCTTATCGACTGAAACGATCGGCGACCGGACGCATTGTCTTATCCGGGACGAAGGAGAAGGCATTCCGGAAGAGCATCTTGATCGACTGACAAAACGTTTTTACCGTGTCGATAAATCACGGACGCGTAAAGATGGCGGAACCGGTCTTGGTCTTGCCATCACGAAACACATCATCGATCGTCATGATGGGACAATCCGGTTCGACTCCGTTCTTGGAGAAGGAACGACTGTCCACATCGAGTTACCGCTTCTTCCGGATGAAGAGGATGGATTCGAATGATGGAACATCATGTCATCCAAACCTTTGAACTCTTCGGACCGTTCGCTCCGTTCGTTAGTATCTTAGTCGGCGTCGTCGTCAGTGTACTTGGTGTCCTACCGAGTACGTTCGTCACCGCTGCGAATCTCGTCTATTTCGGTCTATGGATGGGCACATTGCTCTCTTTCATCGGTGAAGTCCTAGGTGCGGTTTGTGCGTTTCTACTTTACCGAAAAGGACTGCGGTATGCCCTTCGTCGCCCACTTCCGGATCGATTCGCTCGTTTGCAACAAAAACTACAAGCACAACAAGGACGCGAAGCTTTTTTGACGATCATCTTGCTGCGGCTGTTACCGTTCGTCCCGTCTGGCATCGTCAATATCGTCAGTGCTGCTAGTGGTATTTCCATCCTACTTTTCCTGACTGCGAGTACGATCGGAAAAATTCCAGCCATGTTAATCGAAGTGTTCGCCGTCCATCAGTTCATGCAATCCTCATCCATCATCCAATGGTCGATTGCAGGCGTGGCACTCGTTGGTTATCTGGCCTATCGTATTCAACAAAAACGAGCATCATCGATATAAAACTACAGATTTTCTGAAAGGAAGTATCGTTCATGGAGTTAAGATGTTTTGGAACATCCGACCTACTCGTATCCCCGCTTGGGTTCGGAGCCGGTCACATCGGTGCAGAACAGATGACGGACCGCGAAGCAGTCTATTTGCTCGAACAAGCACGTGATCTCGGCATCAATCTGATCGACACAGCACGCGGCTATGGCTTATCGGAGCAACGCGTCGGACAATTTCTAAAGAATCGTCGTCACGACGTCATTCTGTCGACGAAAGTCGGCTATGATGTGCCCGGTACGCAGGACTGGACCTTTGAAGCGGTCCATGGTGGCATCGATCAAGCCTTACAGACGATGCAAACGAATTATCTCGACATCGTACACCTCCATTCTTGTAGTCGAGAAATTCTCGCCCAGGGAGATGTCATCGAAGCGCTTGACCAAGCAAAACAAGCTGGAAAAGTCCGCGTCATCGCTTATTCCGGTGATCGGGAAGACTTAACATATGCTATCGAAACGAATCGCTTCGACAGTTTCCAAACGTCATTCAATCTATTTGATCAACGTGTCGATGAAGTCCTGCCCACCCTTCTAGATCACGGTGTCATCGCCAAGCGTCCAATCGGTAACGCCCCGTGGCGCTTCGCAGAGCGTCCGGTCGGACAGTACGTCGAACCCTACTGGGAACGTGCGCAACAACTCGCTTATCCACTCGAGGAATCCAGTTGGCTTGAAACTGCCCTTCGTTTCACAGTCTTTGAGCCAGGGATCACGACAGCCATCATCGGTACGTCTCGACCAGAACACCTCGCGCTGAATCAGCAACTGATCGAGCGCGGTCCACTTCCTGTTGATCGTGTTGCTCGGTTGAAGGAACGCTTCGCTGAGTGTGACGCGACGTTCGGTTATCTTTCGCAAACATGATAAAAAGCCCGTATGTCCACTCGTTCAAAGAGTGCATACGGGCTTGTTACTTAGAACTTTTTCTTTTTCTTTTTTTCGAGCACGACGATTGCTTCGACGTGCGCTGTTTGTGGGAACATATCGTACGGCTGAATGTACGATACCTTGTATCCCGCTTTCATCAAGTGATCGCAATCGCGCGCAAGCGTCTGCGGGTTACACGAGACATAGATGATTTTTTTCGCTTTAGACGAGATCATCGCGTTCAACAATTGTGTATCGCAACCTGAGCGTGGTGGGTCGACGATGAAGACATCTGGAATCCAGCCTTCCTTGACCCAACGCGGAATCCAGGCTTCTGCCTTACCGACGACGTAGTGGGCATGGTCGAATCCGTATTGCTTCATGTGCGCATTGGCATCTTCGACAGCTTCTTCAATAATTTCCATGCCGCGGACTTCTTTTGCTCCTTTAGCGATCCAAAGTCCGATTGAACCAACACCTGCGTAGGCATCAACGACACGTTCTTCGCCGGTCAAAGCAGCAGCACGCGCAATTTCTTCATACATCCGCTCTGCTTGTTCCGGATTCAATTGGAAGAAGGCACGCGGAGACAATTGATACGTGAATTCCCCCATCTCTTCCTCGATCCGTTCAACGCCACGCAAGACTTCCGTCTCTTCTCCGAAGACACGTGATGTCAACTTATCATTGATGTTCAGTGCAACCGAGACGACACCTGGAATGTCCATGATATCGCGCGATAAGCCCTCTAGATCACGGAAGCCGTCTTTAAAGGCAACGAGCACGACTTGAATTTCGCCCGTTTTGATTCCTGTCCGGACGACGATATGGCGCATGACACCGTCTTGTTTTGATGCATGGTATACGGGTACTTTATAGTCATTGAGTAATTTCGTGACAGCTTGGTTGACGCGAAGCGTATCCTTATTTTGGACGACACAATCATCAATCGCGACCAAACGATTCGAATTCGCAGAATAGAGACCGCTAACGATTTCATTGCCTTGTTTCCCGACGACGAATTGCGACTTGTTGCGGTATCCCCACTCCTTCGAACCAATCGTCGGGCGGATATCGGCTTTTTCGACATTCAACTTCGTTGATTTCAAGAAAGCGTTGCGAAGCATTTCTTCCTTATAACGCAATTGTCCATCGTAACTCATGTGTTGTAATTGACAGCCGCCACAGACACTATAGACCGGGCAAAGTGGAGTAACACGGTCTGGTGAACGATCGTCACGCTTTAAGATTTTTGCATTCGCATAGTTCGCATGAATTTCCGTGATCTCGATCTGTGCTGTCTCACCGACGAGTAGACCTGGGATGAAGACGATTTGTCGCTCGAGCGTCGCGATCCCTTCACCGTTGATTCCCATCCGTAGACAAGTGACCGAACGAACCTCACCTGTCTTTAATTTGATTTTTGTTGCCATTGATTTCATCCTTTCCGTTTGTGCAAATGAAAAAGCGGTCTCAATCTACCGCTTTTTTCGTTTCTTCTTGTTCTTTCATATCCTTTGCATATCGAACGACCTTCGCCTTGAGTTGATCCAGTGATACGATCAGTCGTTCCAAATCTTCGATATCTGATGATTCATCGAGTGAATCGATTGTATGACAGAGAAGCTGCATTCTTGATTTTAGCACATTCATTTGACCAAGTTTATCAGTTCTTGCTTTTCCCATTATTCAGACTTCCTTTCTTCCGCTGGATTCCGACGTTATTTTAGCATACGATACGAAGTGGAGCACTAAAAAGGAGGAGTATCTATGTCACATTCATCACCCATCACGATTGCGAACGATCCGTGGGAAGCTTATCGCGACATTGAACAATACGGCACGGTCCGTTTGACGAACATTGAAGTCACGACAACAAAACTGTGTAACATGCGCTGCGAACATTGCGCCGTCGGTTACATGTTATCCAGTAGCGAGTCACCCGAGATTCCAGTCGAGCTACTTATTCAACGTCTGGATGAAATCGAACACCTGCGTGCCTTCTCAATCACCGGCGGCGAACCGATGCTTTCAATGAAGTCCATCAAGGAGTACGTCGTCCCTTTACTTAAGTATGCCCACGAACGTGGTGCTAAAACCCAAATCAACTCAAATTTAACACTTCCGTTATCTCGCTACGAATTAATCATTCCTTATTTAGATGTCTTGCACATCTCACATAACTGGGGAACAGCTGATGATTTCATCGATGGTGGCTTTGCGATGATGGAACGAAAACCGTCACGTGAAGCACGGACGAAGCTTTTCGAGACGATGAAAGAGAATGCCCGTGTTCTAAATGCACGTGGTGTCATCGTTTCTGCAGAGACGATGATCAATAAACGGACATTACCACACCTTGAAGCGATTCATAAGGAAATCGTCGACATGGGCTGTGTCCGCCACGAGGTGCATCCGATGTACCCCGCTGACTTCGC
This sequence comes from Exiguobacterium sp. s46, assembly GCF_018618875.1. NCBI lineage: Bacteria > Bacillati > Bacillota > Bacilli > Caryophanales > Exiguobacterium > Exiguobacterium sp. s46. Next base: position 200,546 of record NZ_JACSMY010000004.1, on the reverse strand, counting down.
GTCGATGATCGAAGCAGCTAGCTTGCCCGAAATTCGCGACGGGATCCATCGTTTGCTTGACGTCCGGGATCCGAACGTCTGGATGTTATTCGGAACACTCCCCTTCTATGCTTGTTCGATGGAAGAGGCGGATTTAGAACTTCATCGTCGATTGCGTCAAGAGAAAAACGTCTCTGTTCGCAATGACCCTGATGGACGTTCCCGTCTCAACGTCAACATCTTTGATGGCGAGATCATCGTAACGGATTTCGGTGACGAACTTGCTTCGCTAGGTACGATTCATGAGACATCCTTCAATGATGCTTATGCCGAGTGGCAAGAGACAGAACTGAATAAAAGCTTGTCATGTCACTGCCCTGCGGTGCAATGCCTTGGACCGAACGCGCTTGTGAAAAACGCATATTACCCTGAGATTGATTTCACAAAACAGTCCAGCCGGCTTTAAAACTAAAAAAAGGTTTTGAACGATGGCATCCCGGGAAAAATGTCACAAAGTAGACACATTCTGTTTTTCTAAAAGGGGTGACCGGGATGGAATGGCTCGTAGGTATTGTCGCAATCATCGGTACGTTCAGTATGGTCTTGTTCGTCATGATGGTTGGTATTCGCGCTTCACACAGCATCGAACATGATGAAGTATTCGACCAGACAGACTGGGACGAACATCTTCTGCATATGCCGCGTCCGACACGTTTTGAACAAGAAAATAAATGAAGCACGCCCCGGTCTCCCGTTTCAGAGACCGGGGCGTGTTATGCTAAAAGAAAAAAGAAAGGTCGTCGTTACTTGTGTCACGTCGTTTTGCTCTTATCTTATCGATCGTCTTCATTTCCGGATTCACGCAAGGTCTGCTGATTCCACTGTTATCTATTTTACTTGAACGCCAAGGAACCCCCGCTTTCATCAACGGTCTCAGCGCTGCCGTTCTCTATATCGGTGTCATCGTCGCCGCTCCTCTCATGGAAGGTCCACTACGACGACGTGGTTATATTCCGGTCATCTCGTTTGGACTCGCTCTTGTTGCAGTAGCAGTTTTCTTATTTCCACTTCTTCCAAGCGTCATTGCTTGGATGATTTTACGGTTCCTCGTCGGATTTGGTGATCAGACGTTACACTATGGATCACAGGTTTGGGTGACGTCCATTACCCCAAATGAACGGTTAGGACGAACGATGTCACTATACGGGATGGCATTCGGTCTCGGTTTTGCTCTCGGTCCTCTTGCGGCACCTCTCGTCGATGTCATCAACTGGCTACCATTCGTGTTGACTGGTACATTGACTGTCATCGTCCTGATCTTGTTATCGCGTATGCCGAACGAAAAACCGTCATCCGTCATGCCGGAGGAGCTGCAAAGCGCCGCCTCACGGTATAAACTTGTCCTATCAACTGCTTGGTTCACGTTACTTCCTGGCTTTACATATGGTTTTCTCGAAGCCACACTGAATGCCAGTTTTCCCGTTTTTGCGACGCGTAACGGGTACGGTCTATCTGAGACGAGTACCTTGATCACGACATTCGTCGTCAGCTCGTTGATCATGCAACTTCCACTTGGACGACTTGCTGATCACTTCGGAAAACGTCGGACGTTAGTAACCGTTCTTTCGATTGGCTCCGTTGCTTTCCTTATCGCTTGCTTCGTCTTCGAACGATACGGTTGGTTATTCGCGATTTTTGCTATTAGCGGGATGGCACTTGGCTCGACGTACTCGCTCGGTGTCGCCTATATGACGGAACAGTTACCGCGACACCTTCTTCCGACGGGCAACTTGCTTGCGGGGATTGCCTTTAGTCTTGGTTCGATCCTTGGACCGATTGCTGGCAGCTTGTTCGTTCTGCTTCCAGCTATGCTTTATTTCAGTCTATTCGTTCTGGTTCTAGCGACACTTGCGTTTCTCTTACGATATGCGAAACGTCACGAATCATCCCAGATCTAAAACAAAGGATCTTGCGCTAATGATGCGCAAGATCCTTTGTTTTATTTCACGATTCCTTCTTGCCGAAAACTCCGCCAGAGCTTATCGTCGATCGCATACGGCTGTTCTTTTGCACGCTTCAGCTCTTCTGTCTCGAGCAGCACGACGACCTCTCGACCGTTGATTGACCACACTGAATCGTAACCTCTCTCCGCCTCGATGATTTCCACATCCACATCTCCATGGGTTTCCTTCAACTGCTGACTGACGCACGTTACGACGAACCGGGCAAACTCATCACGTGGACGACGAGTGGCAATGATCTTTCGAACGATCTCATTCCGTTCCATTCGTTTTCATCTCCTTCCGTTTTATAGTCGCACTAGCCTTTCAGACAAGGCCGAATCGGTCTTCACTTGACCGTACAGAAAAAAGCCGAACGGGTCGGCTTGAGCAACGAACGATTGGGAGTTACTTTGATTGAAACTATTTTTGCACGATTCTGAATCTTCGTCAACCTCGCTTTTGAAACCATACAGGAAGGTACGTCGAGACTAAGATACCACTGACGACGAAGAGTAACCCAAGCAACGCTTGCGGTGGAATCGTCTCGCCGAGAATCAAGGCCGATAAACTGACACCATAGATCGGTACGAAGAACATGAACAACGACACTTTACTGACTGGATTATATTTCATTAGTAAGTTCCAAAGCGTAAATCCAGTCGCTGATAAGAAGGCAAGATACACGAGCATCCAAGCACTTGTCGTTGAAAAGGTGAATGGTGCGACGTGACCATCGAGAATGACTCCTGCGATAAAGAGACCGATTGATCCAATGACCATCGCCCATCCAGTCATCGGTGCCACCGGATAACGTGCCGAGTATTCTTTGGCAATCAAGTTACCGAACGCCCCGGAAACCATTGCTGCGATCAATAATCCTTCCCCTACTCCAAACGAGACACCTTGCCCACCTTGTGGCCAGTTGGCCAAGATGACACCTGTGAATCCAAGGAATAAGGCGAGTCCTTTAAATCGATTCAGTCGATCGTCTTCATATCGAAAATGTGCCAGCAACATCTGGAAGAACGAAGTCGATCCGGCAATGATTGATCCTTGTACGCCAGTTGACAAAGATAGACCGATATAAAAGAAGACGTACTGCAAGAACGTCAAAAAGAAGCCGAGACGACTATAGGCGTAAGTCCGCTCCTTCAGTGTGATCGTCTGTTTGAAGACGAAGACACTGACGACAAGTAATAACACACCTGCTAAAAAGAAACGATAGCTCGCAAACAGCAATTGCTCTCCGTATTCGGAAGATGTGATCTGTAATAAGTCATAACTTTTTTTAATGAAGGGAAACGCACTTCCCCACAAAAAAGTCGTCAGTAACGCAAAGACGACGAGTCCAATCCGATGGGTTAAAATTTTTTGCATCTTTCTAGTTCCTTTCCTGTTCCTTTTCACTGAAGCATGGTATAGTAATTCTACAGATAATAATAATTATAATCTAGAGACAATGAAACTCATTATCAATCAGTTAAACTCATTGATATATCACATTCTCATTCTCTTTCTATAATGATTTCATTTCTCATTTACATTTTGAAAGGAGTTTTAATATGACGACTTCCACTACTACCGATGTTCAACAGCGTTCCGTATTCCGTCATGCTTGGGATGAGCATCACGAATTGATTCTAGCATTGTTTAGCGGAATATTGATTTTAGTTGCTTACGGACTCGAAAAATTCAATACGGCGTCTGCCGTTTATGTCACATTGTACTTATCGGCTTATGTAATCGGAGGATATGCGAAAGCGAAGGAAGGATTGACGGAGACGTATCAAGAAAAAACGTTGAACGTCGAATTGTTGATGATTTTAGCTGCCATCGGTGCGGCTGCCATCGGCTACTGGATGGAAGGTGCGATCCTCATCTTCATCTTTGCGTTATCCGGTGCCCTTGAGACATACACGATGAATAAAAACGAACGTGCCTTGCAAAGCTTGATGTCCTTACAACCGGAGGAAGCAACACGTCTGAATGCAAACGGTCAACTCGAAGTCGTCGGAATCGAACAATTAGCGATCGGTAACCTCGTCTATGTTCGTCCTGGGGAGCGGATTCCAGTCGATGGTGTCATCGTACGCGGTCAAGCCGCGATCGAAGAAGCATCGATTACAGGAGAATCGATTCCGGTTGAAAAACAAACAGGTGATACCGTTTATAACTCGACTGTCAACATGAATGGTGTCTTGACGATTGAGATGACGAAAGCTGCTGACGAATCGTTGTTCCAAAAAATCATTCATATGGTCCAAAACGCACAAAGTGAACAGTCTCCATCTGCTCAGTTCATCGAACGTTTCGAAAGCCGTTATGTCAAAATCGTATTGCTTGTCGTCGCACTGATGATGGTCCTCCCTCATTACGTCGTTGGCTGGACATTTGAGACAAGTATTTACCGCGCGATGATTCTTCTCGTCGTCGCCTCACCTTGTGCCCTTGTTGCGTCGATTACACCTGCTGCCTTATCTGCAATTGCCGCATCTGCGAAAAATGGCGTTCTTTTTAAAGGAGGCGCCCACATCGAAACGCTCGGACAAGTCGACACGATTGTCTTTGATAAAACGGGAACACTGACAACTGGTAAACCTGTCGTCACCGAAAGTCGTTATGCGGAAGGCATGGACGTCCGAATAGTCCAACAAGCGGTTGCTTCCATCGAAGCGCAGTCGAACCATCCACTCGCACAAGCAATCGTCGATCACTTAAAAACCGATGTCCGCGAACCATCAACATTTAAAGATGTGACAGGATACGGGATTGAAGCAACTGTCGATGGTGTCACGTATCGTATCGGTAAACGGGCGTTCCATGATGGTTTAGACGATCCATTCGTCGCGATCGAACAGTCATTAAAAGAGCAAGGGCATACGATCGTTTATGTCAGCAATGGAGCACAGATCGTAGCGCTTTATGCGTTACGTGATACGATTCGTCCGGAAGCCAAAACAGCGATTGCTGCCTTAAATGATCTCGGCATCGCAACGATCATGTTAACTGGTGATAATCCGGTCACGGCAGCTGCCATCTCACGTGAGGCGGGATTGACGGACTTCGTCGCTGAGTGCCTACCGGAAGATAAAGTCCGCTACATCAAACAATACCAAACAGAAGGTCGGACCGTCGCAATGGTCGGTGACGGCATTAACGATGCCCCAGCCCTTGCATTAGCACATGTCGGGATTGCGATGGGTGAAGGAACGGACGCTGCACTCGAGACCGCTGACGTCGTCTTGATGAAAAATGACTTAGGTCGTCTTGCCTATGCTGTGCATAAAGCCCGGAAGATGAACCGGATCGTCAAACAAAACATCACGCTTGCGATCGGTGTCATCCTCCTATTGATCGCATCGAATTTGTCCCAGTTCCTCATCATGCCGTTCGCCGTCGTTGGACACGAAGGATCAACGATTCTCGTCATCCTGAACGGTTTACGCCTTCTTCAACAGGATGCTTTACCAAGTCTTCCACAGCGTTCATCTGAAAAACGATTAGCTGCTTAACCATCAAAAAAGCCTGACCGCCACATGGCAGTCAGGCTTTTTTGTACCTTCATCCGAACGTATTCGTCGGAATGGCATCAAGTTCAGCTTGTTCCTTCAAGCGCTTTTCTTCCATTTTCTTCGGATCCGCTTTTTTCATGAACCGTTCCCATGATGCGTTCAATTCAGAACCGAGTAAAATGATCAGCCCTGTGAAGTAGAGCCATAGTAACAAGATGACGACACTACCGAGCGAACCGTACGTTTGATTGTAATTCGAGAAGTTCGAGACGTAAAATCCGAATCCAACCGATAATAATTGCCAGACGATGACACCAAAAACGGCTCCTGGAATTGCTTCTTTGAATGTAATCGGGCGCTTTGGTGCGACGCGGTAAAAAATCGACAGGATACCAATCAATAGAATCGTCGACACGACATACCGTAAGACCGTCAGTAGGATTTTTTGCCCCATATCGATCGGAAGCACGAAATTGGCAAGATACGTGATGATCGGACCACCGAGCACATTCAAGACGATCAGCAACAACATCCCGACTCCGAGCACGATCGTGAGTAACAAGGCAATCCCACGCGCTGCGACAAAACCACGGGGCGAGAAGTCACCATAGGCATGGTTTGCTGTCGTGATCAAACGATCGACCCCTTTGGAAGCAGACCAGACAGCAAGAATGGCACCAATCGATAACAGACCACCCTGCGGTTCTTTGATGGCTTGGAAAATTGTATCCGTGAACGTATTGACGGCTCCGCCTGGCGCTAGGTCCCGGATTTGTGACTCGAGTGTCTGACGATCGATGTCAAAGAATGATAAGACCGAAATGACGAAAATGATTCCTGGGAAAATGGATAAAAACCAGTAATAAGCGAGTGTCCCTGCATAATCCGTGATGTTATGATCGGACATTCGCTGCTTTAAGTTCAGGGCAAGCCCTTTTGGATCGCGTGAATGCGCCATCGTCATCTCTCCTTCATGAAAAAGAGGCAGTCGAAGACCACCTCATTGTTTTAATATACTTTTCCCATTTTATTTCAACTAAAACCTCATTCGTTTTCAGAAAGGATTAATTCATAGAATGGTTCTGTCATTTCTGCCAGCTGTTTGGCAAGTGACGGTGGACGAATCGGTAACGAAGGTAGCTCCGAACGCTTGATCCAGACCGGTGTATAACCCGATCCTTCCTCTTCGAACTCTTCACCCGTACCGGTGCCAAAGCGACCCCCAATTGTTTTCGCCCAAAAATAAGGATTGTCGAATCCATTAAAACGGACGATGGCGGCAATACCGGTCAACTCCACATCGATTCCAAGTTCTTCATGTGCTTCACGAATCGCTGTTTCTTCTAACGATTCTCCGTTATCTTTCCCACCGCCTGGAAAGACATAATACGTTTCGTTCGGTTTATCCCGTCGGATCAACGCAATTTCATCCTGTTCGTTTCGTAAAATGATTGCACTTCGTTGAATCGGCATGACGCCACCTCCCCTTTTATCATTTCTACTTATCGAAGAGCATCCAGCATTTCAGGAACGAGTCCATTTTCTGTCGAAGCGATGACTTCCGCTGCAACCTTCATGCCAAGCTTCAAGGCTTCTTCTGCCGGTCTCTCTTGTGTCAATTCAGACAAGACAGCAGAGAAGAATGAGTCGCCTGCTCCCGTTGAGTCAACGACCTTCACTTTTTTCGTTCCGACGTGACCTGATGTCGCTGTACGACGATCAACGTAGACCGCCCCGAGTTCACTCATCGTCACGACCGTGAATGGAGCACCTTTTTTCGCTAGCTCATTTGCTACATGAATCGCATCTTCGACCGTCACGATCGACAGATCAGACAGAATTTCCGCCTCTTCTCGGCTACAAATGAATCCAGTGAACCCTTGTAGCAGATGACGATTTCGTTCGATGACGCTCAAGTGACCACAAACACCAAACAATGGCAACTCCATTTTACGGCATAGATGAATCAAACGTTCTAAGACCGTAACGGATAAATCAAGATCGATCGCAACGGCATCGACCCCATCGAGTGCATAGATTGATTGACGTAAAATCGCCTCTTCGAGCAACTTCGCATCTGGTTGTTTCGAGATCGATGTTTGCAAGTCACCTTCGTTATCCATGACAGCTAGCCACATGCCCATTCCATGATCTTCTAACATTTCGACGTGATCCACATTTGCACCGTAAGATTTCAGCTCATCGAGCACTCCCACGCCAATCTGATCATTCGTAACCGTCGAGATAAAGCGAACTTCATTCCCGAGGACGGCTAGATTTTGTGCTACATTGCGTCCTGTTCCTCCATTTGAAAACGTGATGTCTCCTACGTTTTTCGCATCCTTATGCAAAGGAGCGAACGAAGTTCCTTTTATGTCGACGAATACTTTTCCGATTACCGCGATTTTATTCATTTCAGTTCCACCTCTAACCATATTTCCTGATTTCCGACCTTGTTTGATCTTTCAGGCACATTGCTTCAATTATAGTAAAATTTTAAATCAGTGACAACCGAAGTACTTTTTTTCTAACTGTTCGCTATCTTCACGTAAAAAAAACAGCAAGCGAATCGCCTGCTGCTCCAAAGAATCAGATATTCGCAATCACGAGACTGATTGCGAGTAAGAGTCCGAAAATCGTGTTCACTTTACCGGTCTGTGCCATGCCAGGCATCAGCTTTTCCGGTGGTAAGTCTTCCCAGAAGAGACGGACCGCTTTGATCATGAGCGGAATACTCAATAACGCGAGTAACGCAAACCATGAGACTTCAAATGCGAGTACGGCAATAATGAGAGACAGGACAGCCGCCGCAAAAAATCCGATCAAGACGTACACGGCACGGCGATGTCCGACGAGACAGGCAATCGTTTTTCGTCCGTTGACCTTATCATTATCCAAGTCACGAATGTTATTCGCAAGTAGGATCGAACCAATCAAGATGGCGACTGGTACCGAAATCGCAACGGCTTCTGTCGGAACATAACCAATTTGTAAGTACGCAGAAATCGCGATGATGATATATCCCATGAAAAAGCCTGCAACGACCTCTCCAAATGGTGTATAGGCGATCGGAAGCGGTCCTCCTGTATAGATATATCCGACGAACATTGAAATGAGTCCTACGACAAGTAACCACCACGATGTCTCGATGCACAGATACACACCGAGTAATGCCGAAATGCCGTACAATGTAAGTGCGAACGCTAGAATCGTCCCCGGCTTGAATCCGTCACGAACGATCGATCCACCGATTCCGACCGACTCCTCCGTATCTAAACCACGTTTGTAATCGTAGTATTCATTGAACAGATTCGTTGCGATTTGAATCAGCATCGATGCGATCAACATCGCCACGAACAAATCCAAGCGTATCGATTCCACGCGTGGTGCGACAACTGCCGTACCGACGACGACCGGAACAAAACTTGCTGTTAATGTATGCGGTCGTGTCATTCGCCAATAGACAGCGATTGATTTATTCATATAATAACCCCTTTCCTGTCTAAGTGTATCGGGTTTCGTTTTTTGCTGTCAATGTTCAATCCGAGATAGCTTATTCCTTCTTTTTTGTCCGCAAAAAGTTTACACTTAGATTAAGTGAAACATATCACAGTATCTATAGACTAGGGGGCAATGAGCGGTATGGCTTACGCTCAACAAGAGCTAAAACAGTGTATCGAACAGGCCGTCAGTCAGGCGAACGCCTCACAACGACCTATACTCGCTTCGTATTCATGGGAAATCGAAGCAACTGACATGCGTTCCCTCGAACAGGGTATCGAGGAACGATTTTATTTCGCGACACCTGATCGCTCGATGCGGGCCATCGGGTTTGGCATCGTACAACAACTCCAGGCTTCAGGAACGGATCGTTTTTTACGAATTCAATCGCAATGGGCAAACTTGAATCGCGATCATGTCGGTCATGATTTATTTGCGTTCAGCGGATTTTCGTTTACCGAACTTAAACAACCGGATTATCGTTGGTCTTCCTTCGGAGACGCTTCGATGACGATTCCGAAGTTTTTATTTCTAGAACAAGATGGCAAGACACGTGTGACGATTTTTGCTCGCGTCGAGCCAATGGATCAAGTCGATTCTATCTTAAATGAACTCTCACTCGATTTCGCCAAAGTCAATCAACCGCAACCATCGACTGCGGCAGGCGCCACGCGCTTACGACTATCGCGAGATGGGAATGAAGCCTTTGAAGCTTCGTTTCATCAAGCTATGCACTACTTGGAGACGACACTTGAAAAAATCGTCCTGGCGCGCGAAGTCGTCTATGAGCTGGATCGTCCACTCGACGTAGCCGCTGTCGTCGCTGAACTCGAAGATACGCAGCCCGGCAGCTACGTCTTCTGTTTCCAACCAAACCCGGAAGAAGCCTTTATCGGTGCTACACCGGAACGACTCGTCTTAAAACGTGGACGTCGTCTTGAAACGGCAGCCGTCGCTGGTTCTGCACCACGCCACGCAACGGATGAGATGGACGAAGCACTCGGTCAATCGTTATTACAAGATCAAAAGAATCGGGTGGAGCACGGAATCGTCGCGGATTCGATCGAACGGACATTATCTGTATTTTCAGAGGAACTGGATTGTCCGGATACGCCGATTCTCTTGAAGAATCGCCATATCCAACATCTTTATACACCGATCACAGCTCATTTAAAAGAAGATGTAACGTTATTCCAATTGATCGAAAAACTGCATCCGACACCTGCGCTTGGGGGCGAACCCAAGCAGTTAGCAGTCGATGCCATCCAAGAAATCGAGACGTTTGAACGAGGATGGTACGGTTCACCTGTTGGTTGGATGAACGGACAGGATGACGGGGAATTCATCGTTGCCATTCGATCTGGATTGTTTACAGAACGGGCGGTCATTCTTTATGCCGGTTGCGGTCTCGTCGAAGGCTCTCATCTCGATAGTGAACTGGCAGAGACGGAAACTAAACTATCACCGATGTTACAAGCACTTGGACACGTCGGTTCGATTGAAAAGGATGATATTTATGTTGACTAAGTGGATGCACATGTTAATCGATACGCTCGTCGCTTCTGGTGTCCGGGACTTCGTCATCAGTCCCGGTTCCCGTTCGACACCACTTGCTATTGCTGCTTTTCTGCATCCTTCTAGCCGTACCCACGTCCTTGTTGACGAACGGTCGGCTAGTTTTTTTGCTTTAGGTCTAACACGGACGGAAGAACGTGTTCGTCCCGTTGCGTTGATTTGTACAAGCGGTACCGCTGCAACGAACTATTATTCAGCAGTGACCGAAGCGAATATTTTTGAACTTCCGTTGATCGTCTTGACCGCCGATCGACCACATGAATTACGGAATGTCGGTGCGCCACAAGCCATTGATCAGATCGGTCTGTACGGGAAGCAGGTTCGGCATGCGTTTGATCTTCCGTTAGCAGAAGAAGCGAGCCTTCCTTACGTCGCTCATGTCGCACAACGTGCAACCCTACTCTCTCTGACGGAACCAGCAGGCCCGGTTCAAATCAATGTTCCGTTACGTGAACCCCTCGTGCCGGAACTCGATCTCTTACGGACAGGACGTCCGGTCGGTGTTTTACCTGAACCGACACCGGGAGTAAACAACGCTTTAGCGACCGCACTGCAAGAAGAGCGTCTTCTTTTTGTACTTGGACCACAACTCACTGCGGTGGACAGTCAGGTTGTCATCTCGTATGCGAAACAAGCAGGGATTCCGGTGTTAGCGGATCCACTCAGTCAAGGACGACAATCGCATGATGCTCACGTTTTTGCCTATTACGATACATGGCTCAAACATCCAGCTACCGCACAGCACGTCCGACCAGATCGAATCATTCGTTTCGGTGCCATGCCGACGTCAAAACCTTATCTGCTTTGGTCTCGGGATATTCCGACGACGGTCGTCGGTCATCCAGGAAACTGGCGCGATCCACAGCTTCATTCGGATTTCGTGATTGGTCACGCGCGACAACTCGCGCATCATGAATCTGTTCCGCACGACCCTAAGTACCTCGAACTGTTGCAACAGGCGGAGCGACGCGTCGCCGATGCTTTTGCGACAATTGATCAAGAAGAAATGACAGAGTATAACGTCGTCCGTGCGTTGACGACGTTACAAGACGGAAGTCTATTCGTTTCGAACAGTATGCCGATTCGGGACGTCGATACGTTCCTGCCGACAGGAACACCCCTTCGTCTACTCGCGAACCGAGGTGCGAACGGGATCGACGGGATTCTTTCCAGTGCGCTCGGAGCAACGTTTGATGCCACACATCGCTACTTACTCGTCGGCGACTTGGCGTTCATTCACGATATCAATGGGCTGATGACAGCACGCACACTTCCGTTAACGATCATTCTCGTCAACAATGCGGGTGGCGGCATCTTTAGCTTTTTACCACAGCAACAACTCGATCAAGATGTTTTCGAACCACTCTTCGGTACACCGCAGCATCTCGACTTCGCTTCCCTCGCTTCCGGATACGGCGTAACCTATCAGGCGATTGATTCAATCGCCGCGTTACGTCAAGCACTTGCGGAAGAGACGAACGTCACTCGGATTCTTGAAGTCAAGACGACACGAACAGAAAACGTACAGATGCACCGTTCGATCTGGGACGTGACAAATCAAGCGTTAGCCGAGGTATTCCAATGATTTTGCGTGGGCATACGTATCATGTGAAAATCGAGGGATCTGGTCCACCGCTCCTATTGCTTCATGGTTTTACAGGCTCCCTCTCAACGTGGGACATGCTAAGTGAGCATCTATCGCCTCACTTCACCGTCTATCGCCTCGATTTGATGGGACATGGAAAAACGACACCGGCGTCTGAGCAACGAATGCGTTTGACGCAACAGGTCAAGGATCTCGAGGCACTGCTCGCTATGCGATCCGAGCCATGGATCGTCCTCGGATATTCGATGGGTGGACGAATCGCTTTAATACTGAGCGTCGTCTCTGAGCAAATCGCTCGGACAATCGCTGTTAGTACGACACCGGGTATCCAGACGGCAATCGAGCGAAAAGTACGTCGTACATCGGATCGATTGCTTGCGGAGCGACTCGAAAAAGGCGGACTCGAAGCTTTCATCGATTACTGGGAGACACTTGGACTATTTAAACCCCAAGCCCTTCTCCCGGAATCGCAACGTACGCGACTGCGTCAGGAGCGCCTGTCCCAAACGGTGGAAGGTCTGAGTGCTTCGTTACGTGCACAAGGTACAGGAAGCATGCCATCCCTATGGTCATGCCTTCCGAAAGAGATTGATTGGATCGTCGGGGCAGAGGATGAAAAATTCCGTGCCATCGCTTCACGAGCGGCATCACCTGAAAAAATTCACGTGATTTTGCACGCTTCGCACGCCCCACATATCGACCAACCGCAAAAGTTTGTTACAATGGTAGAGAATCTACTTATTCATCACTAACATATTGGGGGAATTCACATGAAATATGCTCCGGAATGGGTATCAGCCCGCAGCTATGAAGACATCAAATATGAACAATGGAACGGGATCGCGAAAATCACGATCAACCGTCCTGAAGTTCGCAATGCGTTCCGACCACACACGGTCCACGAACTCATCGACGCATTTTCACGTGCACGTGACGATCAAAATGTCGGCGTCATCATCTTAACAGGTGAAGGCGATCTCGCATTCTGTTCTGGCGGAGATCAAAAGGTACGTGGACATGGTGGATATGTCGGTGACGATGAAATTCCACGCTTGAACGTTCTTGATCTTCAACGTTTGATTCGTGTCATTCCAAAACCAGTCATCGCTATGGTCGCAGGTTATGCGATTGGCGGCGGACACGTCCTTCACCTCGTGTGTGACTTGACGATCGCTGCAGACAACGCCCGCTTCGGACAAACTGGTCCAAAAGTTGGTTCATTCGATGCTGGATATGGCTCTGGTTACCTCGCACGCGTTGTTGGACACAAGAAAGCGCGTGAAATCTGGTACCTCTGCCGTCAATATGACGCACAGCAAGCACTTGATATGGGACTCGTCAACACGGTCGTCCCACTCGCAGATCTCGAGCAAGAAACGATTCAATGGTGTGCTGAAATCCTTCAACATTCACCAACGGCTCTTCGTTTCCTTAAAGCGGCATTCAATGCTGATTCAGATGGTCTTGCAGGGATTCAGCAACTCGCAGGAGATGCAACATTGTTGTACTACACAACGGACGAAGCAAAAGAAGGACGCGATGCGTTCAAAGAAAAACGCAACCCGGACTTCGGACAGTTCCCGCGTTTCCCATAATGAAAAAAAGGTTCAATCGTCTTACGACATTGAACCTTTTTCGTATATTCATCTCAAAAGGAAGTGACTATTTTGTATCCTTGGATCTATACACGGGCAAAAGAACAGCCGGATGACATCGCACTCATTACGGAAACAGAGCGTTGGTCGTGGTCCGAACTATATGCACGCGCGCATCGCTTAGCGAGTACTTGGGCGACGATCGTGACACGTGGAGACCGGATCGCCCTGTACGGTCCATCGAGTGCGCGCTACATCGTCGCACTTCACGCAGCTCAATTGCTCGAACTGACCGTCGTCCCGATCAACACACGTTTGACGCAAACGGAAGTATTACGTCAATTCAAGCAGGCAGATGTACGGCTCATCGTGACGGACCGGACACTTGATACAAGGATTCCGTGCCGTGCTTTCTCTTATGAAAAAGAAGCGCCTGACCTGTTAATACGCCATATGCCAAAGCAATACGTCCAATCGATGCTCTTTACGAGTGGTACGACCGGACATCCGAAAGCCGTCGAACAAACGATGTTGAATCATTTCTCGAGTGCAACGAACGCCGCGCGTCATATTGGATCACTGCCAGAGGATCGTTTTTTGATCGTCACGCCGCTGTTCCACATGAGTGGGTTAGCTGTCGTCTACCGGGCGGTCATCTATGGAGTACCGATCATTCTCGAGCCACATTTTTCACCAGAACGCGCCCTGCACTGGATTACGACAGAAAAGATCACCCATGTCTCACTCGTCTCGGTCATGCTTGATCGTTTACTCGAAGCCGGACTACGTCGCCACGCGCTTCGCGTCGTACTGACAGGAGGCGGTCCTGTTCCATTACCGATTCTGACGCGTGCCCTTGATCGTAATATCCCGGTCATGCAGACATACGGGATGACGGAAACAGCTTCTCAAATCGCGACTCTTTTGCCAGAGGATGCCTTACGAAAGATCGGATCGGCCGGACAAGCGATTCATCCGACGCAAATCCGCATTACGCGTCACCAAGAGATCGAAGTCAAAGGCCCGACGATCATGAAAGGCTATTTTCATGAGGAAGAGAAAACGGCAGAAGCGTTTACGGCAGACGGTTTTTTCAAGACTGGTGACTTAGGACGTCTGGACGCCGATGGATACCTCTATGTCCTCGATCGTCGAAGCGACCTCATCATCTCAGGTGGGGAAAACATTTATCCAGCTGAAGTCGAATCAGCACTTCTCTCGATTGATGGAATTCAAGAAGCAGGTGTCGTCGGACGATTTGATGCTAAATGGGGACAGGTTCCGGTCGCCTTCATCGTCAGCACACTCGATGAAGTCATCGTCCGAACGGAAATCAGTCAATTGCTCGCTAAATATAAGTGTCCGGTTGATTATATCTATCATAGCGCGCTGCCACGCAATGCGAACGGTAAACTATTGCGGAAGCAACTGAAGGAGTCATTATGAGTATCACTCTCCGGTCTGCCGAACTGTTCGATGTTCCGCTCGTTTTTCGTCGTCCGATGCAAACCGCCCTCTCGACGCTGACAGTACGTCGGACGACGATTTTGCGTCTGACTGATTCGGAAGGACGAATCGGTTACGGGGAAGGTGTCGCGTTTGATACACCGTGGTATACATCGGAAACGCAGCACTCTCTTCAAGGAATCGCTCCGCTGCTGTATCGATTACTTGAACAACCGCTCCATCATCCAGCAGACGTTACGGATCGCTTCCACATCGTGCAAGGTAATCCGATGGCAAAGGCGATGTTCGAAGGAGCGATCTATGAATTATTCGCAGCAGCTACCGGTCAATCGCTCGCCACGTATCTCGGAGGTGATGAATCATCTCTCGTACCTTGCGGGAAAGCACTCGGACGGGCTTCTGCAGCACAGACCGTCGAAGCCGTCGGACAAGCGATCGCTTCCGGATATGGACGGATCAAGCTGAAGCTCGCTCCGACGGATACCGTCGTTCTTGAGCAAGTACGTGCCGCTTTCCCTGATGCGCCCTTGATGTTTGACGCTAACGGCAGCTTCACTGAAGCAGACTTCCCTCTATTACAACAGTGGGATTCATTCGGTCTCGTTATGATGGAACAGCCGCTCGCAGCGTCGGATTGGTCCGGACATCAACGTCTCGCTAGACTCTTACAGACACCGATTTGTCTGGATGAATCCATCGTCGCTCCAGTGGATGCCGAGTTGATGCAGACGCTCCACGCTGGTCAGATTCTGAACATCAAGCCGGCACGCGTCGGTGGACTGACGAACGCTTTGTCCCTTCGAACAAAAGCACCCTACTGGCTCGGTGGGATGTTCGAGAGCGGTATCGGGCGTCGTCAGACCCTTGCTTTTGCAACACTGCCTGGACTCGCTTATCCGATCGATATGGCAAGTACTGCCGATTATTTCGAAGAAGATTTGCTTGAGACCCCGTATCATGTCGAACACGGACACATTCGTTATTCCGCTCCAGCCGTATCCGAGTCACAGTTAAACAAATTGGCAACGTCCCGGATATCCTTATAATAGGAGCACTACGACGAAAAAGAAGGCTGACTCAAAAAAGAATGACGGGTCTTTTCACGCCCTTTCCTCAGTCGAGACACAAAGCCCCTCTTTCCTGCCTTATTCAAGCAGGAAAGCGGGGCTTGTTTGTCTCTGACAGCGCAAAGATGCGCTTTTTTCTGTAGGAGTTGCGTGAAACGCGTCATTCTTTTTGTTATGAAATAAGGGTGGCAGATTATCATTCTGCCACCCTTACCTTTGTGGAAACTGACTTTTGAGTCAGCCCCCTTCTCGTGTTTTACTATATGAGCTTTTCTTAGAACGATTCTTTGCCTTCGACTTTCGTCAAAATCTCATACCCGTCCTTCAAGACGACGACCGTGTGCTCGAATTGTGAGACGAGGCTCCGGTTCGGTGTGTATAACGTCCAACCGTCCCGCTCATCTTCGATACAGAACTCATCTCCTGTTGAAATGAACGTCTCGACAGCGATGACTTGGCCTTCCTTCAACAAATCATTCTCTTCACGATTGAAGTAGTTCGAGATGGATTCTGGCTCACCATGAAGTGTCTTACCGAGACCATGTCCCGCTAAGTTACGGATGACCGTGAAACCGCTCTTACGTGTTTCGGCATAGATTGCTTTTCCGATCTGGTTGACCTTCGTTCCGGCTTTGACTTTTTCAAGTCCTTTCTCAAGCGCCGTCAATGACACTTCAACGAGTCGGACATCTTCCGGACGTTTTGCTTCTCCTGCGATGACCGTCTTCCCTGTGTCCGAGTAGTAACCGTTCTTCACAGCCGAGACATCGACATTGACGATATCACCTTCTTGAATGACATACTTCCCTGGGATACCGTGTGCTGCGATATCGTTGACACTGATACATGTCGCTCCTGGGAAATCGTACATGACGATTGGAGCAGACTCTGCTCCCTGTTCCTTCAGGATGCGTGCTCCGATGTCATCGAGTTCCTTCGTCGTGATTCCCGGTTTGACGGCATCCGCCATCTCATCGCGTGCCATGGCGACGATTCGTCCAATTTCTCGTAATGCCTCGTAATCATAATCTAACACTTTCATTTCCTCCTCATTCACTCAATCGTTCTTGATATAGATAATCTGCAGAGATATCCGCAAATAAGAACATCCCATTACTGAGCGGCATACTAAATGTCCGCGTTTGTTCACTCGAGCTGAAGTCGACGTACCGTTCGGACAAATATCCACTATGTCGTCGTTCCATCGCTACCGTCGTCCGGATGAAGTAAGGACGGAAACTCCAGTTGTACCCTTTGTAGAAGGAATACAGTTTCCACTCCCCACTCTTTTTACTGACGTTTGAAGATTGTTGGAATCCATTCGCATCCGTGATATAAAACCGGATGAATTCCGGCTCCATCTTCCGGGCAAGCGTCAGCAACCATTGATCGAGATCTTGCTCCGGCTTCAAGGACTGACAATCTTCATTAAATCGAACCGTCCAGTCTTGCTCTAGCTGAAACAAGCGATTCATCTGCTCGCGATCATATTTATAAAACATCGGGACTTCATGGATCAACACTTCCATACCAGGACAGGTCATGACCCATTCAGGTGATGCTTCTCCAAGTAGATTCCCCATGTAGTAACGTCCTCCGTGTTGCCACGCATACCGAAGTTGACCGAGATGACTGATATTCTTATACAAAAGTGGCGCTCCAAGCTGGTCGCAAAGATGCTCCATCGTCTGTAAGAGATGTGGATACGACGCTGAGACGGTCTTTTTTTCAATCATGGAGGATAAATCGACGATCAACATATCCGGCGACATCGAAAAGACACGTTCAAGACTCGTTGCTTCCGCACGGTCCAGCGCTACCTTCAGTCCAGAGTTCTGGTAATACGCGACGATCCGACCCAGACGGTCAAAATCATCGACTTGGACATCCGTCAAAGTAACGTACATCCGCTCTTTTGGAAACGACGAGTCGACCGTCCGTAAGACATGCAAGAAGTCCTCCCCACCGTTTTCAAACAGCCAAGCTGGACGACAACGGATCAGAATAAACGCTTGTGCATCGGAGGGTACTTTTTGGAATGCTTGACGGACGACATGCCCCATGACTTCGAGTTGATACTCGATTGGAACATCGTCTTCCTGAAAAAATGGTTTTAACGGTTCTCCACGAAAATGGGACTGGATTTCATACCCTTCCACCTTAAAAGGGGCAGCGCCTACGATCGGTTGAAACCATGCCTCTATCTCTTCGGGATGAACGATGACATCTAATGCATCCATTCTATTCCCCCCTTGTACTCTTGTTCTATCTTAACAAAAAAAGAGCCTCTCTGTAACGAGAGAGCCCCTGTTTTACGATAACGTCGTATCTTTCCGCAATGCGATATACAAGTACACACCGAATGTCGCCGTCAAGTAGATGATACTCAGGACACCGTATTGGATTCCGACGGCTCCTCCCTTACCGATGGCTAGCACAAGAAAGATGATGCCGCCAAATAATAAGGTCGCCAACGGAATATAACGAAAATGTCCTTTTGTCGTCCGCTCACAAATCTTTTTCGTCGCGACGATCAGTGCAACGAGACAGACGGATGCTGCTACATAAATGGTATACACGAATGATTCAGCCCTCTCCCTATCGTTCATGGCTCATTTTATCATGACCGCTCAGATAAATCATAAAAAAGAACCGACTTGTCTGTGACAAATCGGTTCGAATCGTTTACTTTTCAAAACGTGGTTTACGTCCACCACGGTTACGATCGCTTTCGCTACGGTTGCTACGTCCAGCATAACCGCCTTCACGACGATCTGATGAAGAAGATGAACGACCACCTTCACGACGCTCGCCACCGCGCGGGTTGTTTCCACGGTATCCGCCACTGCGGTTGCCGCTTCCACTTCCACCTTTGTTTCCGTAAGGACGACGGTTTCCACCACCGTTGCTACCGAAACGTTTCACGCGGATTGGTTCGATTGAAGAGATTTGGACTGGTGTTGCATCCGGCTCTTTCGTCAATCCTTTAAGTGCTGCTGAAAGAAGTTCCACTGCTTCGTACTCTTCTAAGAGTTCTTGTGCAAGTGTCGTATATTCTTTTGAGTCTTTTGCTTCAACGCGTTTGATGAGTTCTTGTGCAGCAAGCTTCAAGTTGCCTTCTAAGATTTCATCAAGTGTTGGTGCATGACGACGTGACATTTTTTTGTTCGTGACACGTTCGATTGTTTTGATTTGACCGAATTCACGTGGTGTAACGAATGTGACAGCCGATCCTGTTTTACCAGCACGACCCGTACGACCGATCCGGTGAACATAGCTCTCTGGATCTTGTGGGACGTCGAAGTTGTAGACGTGTGTGACACCAGAGATGTCAAGACCACGTGCTGCAACGTCTGTCGCGACGAGGATATCAATCGTTCCTTTTTTGAAACGACGGATGACTTGGTCACGTTTTGCTTGTGTTAAGTCACCGTGTAAACCGTCAGCTGTGTATCCACGTTGGATCAAACCTTCAGTCATTTCGTCAACACGTTTTTTCGTACGACCGAAGATGATTGAGAGTTCTGGAGAATCCGTGTCGATCAAACGGCAAAGAACGTCGAATTTTTGGCTTTCTTTCAATTCGATGAATGACTGGTCGATGTTTTCAACTGTCATTTCTTTTGCTTTGACTTTGATGTGTGTCGGAGTCGTCATGAAACGATCTGCGATTTTACGAATTTGTGGTGGCATCGTTGCTGAGAATAAGAGTGTTTGACGTGTTTCAGGAAGTGCACCGAGGATTTTCTCGATGTCTTCGACGAATCCCATGTTCAACATCTCATCTGCTTCGTCAAGGATGACCGTTTGAACGTGATCGAGGTTCAACGTCTTACGGTTCATGTGGTCCATCAAACGTCCTGGTGTCGCAACGACGATTTGTGGATTTTTGCGAAGTGCGCGGATTTGACGATCGATTTGCTGACCGCCGTAAACAGGAAGTGCATGAACGCGTTTTACTTCACCGATCCGGTTCAATTCTTCTGCTACTTGGATTGCGAGCTCACGTGTTGGAGCAAGAATCAACGCTTGGATGTTGCGTGATTTTGCGTCAAGACGCTCGATTGTTGGGATACCGAATGCTGCAGTTTTACCAGTACCTGTTTGTGCTTGACCAATTAAGTCAACGCCGCTGAGTCCGACTGGAATTGTTTCTGCTTGGATTGGTGTTGCTTCTTCGAAGCCCATTTTTAGGACACCTTTGATAAGTGCCTCACTAAGATTTAATTCACGAAATGTTGTCAATGCTAAATACTCTCCTTTGTCATATGAAAAGCGTCTGCCACTAAACAGACGCTACCGTAACGAATACAATCGACTACCTATTATAACAGAATCTATCACATAAAGATAGAGTGGTTTCTCTCATAATAATGTTTAGGGAAGTCACCATCATAATCGTTGCCATAAGGGCGAGGGAAAGGCGAAGTGCCCGGACCGTGCGATGTACGTCATCGCGTGCCCCCACTAGTGATGGGGTATATTCAGTAAATGGTCGCCGGTAATCAAACCAGCCGCAACCACCAAAATGATGAATTCCTTACTATCTATTCGAAACGCAGGCTTACTCGGTCCGATTATTTCGTCAACCGAATACCCGTTTCATTTTTTTCTATTTTTTTATCTTTCAACAGGCGACCGAGCGCTCGTTTGAATGCTGCCTTGCTGAGACCGAATACTTCATCGATCGTCTCGGGAGCTGTCTTATCACCATACGGCATCTGACCATCATGTTCAAGTAGATGGTTCAGAATCAACTCCGCGTCTGTATCAATGGCTTCAAAGGCACGTGGTCGTGCTGAAAGTAATACTGTACCATCTGGTTTTACATTTGTCACTCGTAATTTCAAGACTTCTCCAAGACGCGGCCAACGTTCCATCTCACGTTCATGCAAGAATCCGATCGATTGATCGTTGACCCAGACGTTAACGCCTGGTTCACGTTGTGAGAAGACGAGACCTTCGACGTCCATGTTGTTCCACTCCTCTGGAGCTGGCTTCGCACGTAAGTTGAAGTATGCATAAGGTGCAGGGTCTCCGAGTAACCGAAGCTTCTGATCATGTTTCAGACGAATGAAGAGTTGATCGCCTTCTTCTGGCCAGAACATCCGGCGCTGCGGCAAATCGTCGAGTGAGACGAGAACGTCTTTTTGAATACCGATGTTCGCGAACACTCCTGTGTTATAGCGTGTTCCATTAATCGTCGTCTTGACATAGTCTTCAAATGAAGCTTCTGGAATCGTCATCGATGATGCTAGACGCCCTTCATTATCTTGATACAAGAAGACTTCTACCTCTTCATCGAGGGCTACTTTCCGTGTTTGTTCATTGTTATGCAACAACACGTCTTCATTTCCATCTGTCAGAAACACTCCGAACTCTGCTTCGCGTTCTACTTTTAATGTGACAACCTGTCCTGCGCGTAATCCCATTTCGGGTCATCTCCTCTCTGTATTTGAATCGATTCCAGTTCTTGTGAATCGTTCTGCTGTTCTTTCCCTACCATACTATACTCTTTTTCCATTCATCTCTGATATCGACACAATCGTGACAGTTGTGACATATTTGTGAACGGAACACATTTGCGTGATTTTTTTGAAAAAAAGATATATGATTAAATAACAGGAAAAAGAAGGTTTAGTTTAGGTAAATATGGGGGATAAAAATGTTTCATAACATTCAATCGCGTTCGTTCGCACGACGCTTCACGAAAACATTGGTTTTTGCATTTTTTGCGTTCCTTGCTACGATTGGAATTGTCTTCGCAGAAGGATCGAACAGTACGGATATGACACCGAAGACACCAGCGCTTCAGCAAATCGATCGCCCTTAAAATCTACACCTTCCGTGTGGATTTTTTATTTTTTCCGGACATTTACAGGACGATAAAGGAAAATTGCGTTTGACCTCGAATTAAATGAACATGCCATCATTTTAATTTTTGAGGAGGAAACGGACGTGCTCTTCTACTTATTTACGACGATTGCGGGTCTCATCACTACATATTTAAGTTTTGTTACCGGTTATTATACGAGTTCGATCGGTGTGTTCGTCTTTACGCTAGCGATTTGTCTGTCACTATCATCAATCCGCCAGCTGATACGTACGTCCTATCTGACTTACATTGAATACATCCAACACCGTCGTGTCAAAAAACAGTACGAACGGATGAAAAAACGTGAACTTTCTTATCAAGTCTCCTATCCTCAACAAGATTCCAGCACACCACTTGCATTCTCCGCGACAGACCAGCATGATAAGTAAAGAACACGATTTCATCATCTAGGAGGAACAGATTCATTATGAACGAAATCCCTTTATCAAACGGTTGGACACTTCGCTACTCCCCTGTCATCGATTTATGGTTGAAGGAAGATGGCGTACTGCTCGTAGATCACGAAGATAAGGTCCGCTTGACTCTCATTTTGGATGAGGAAACGATGGAAATCAAACAGATCGACAATACGAACGCTACGTTCTCTGTTGATCCAACGACACGTCGCCTCACCTTTGAACTAGGAGAAAGCGAAGAGGAATCTGAACCTCGTTACTGGGAATAATCACGCAGACCGGGTGCGACGCCCGGTCTTTTTTTGTACAATAACATCAGTAATGAAAAAAGGAGCTGTCACTTCATCATGATACGTACTGTCATATGGTTCATTTATTTTGGACTTGTCTTACCCTGTACCTTACCGTTTTTACCTAGTGCAAAACGTCGAACGCATCTCGCGCGCTATGCATTCGTCCAGCGTGTAGCAAGCGCCTGGGCAAACTCTCTTCTCCGACTCGCTGGCGTTCGTGTTAACGTAACAGGTCGTGAACACATCCCAGCAAACGAACCCGTCGTTTTCATCTCGAATCACCAAGGGAACTTCGATGTTCCGATTCTACTTGGAACAATCGATAAACCGAAAGCATTCATCTCAAAAATCGAAGTGAATAAAATTCCAATCGTCAATGTTTGGATGAATCTGATGGGATGTGTCATGATCGATCGAAAAGATCGACGCCAATCGCTGAAAGCGATTCGTTCTGGTGTCGAGACGATCAAGGACGGACAATCGATGATCATCTTCCCGGAAGGAACACGCTCCAAAGGCGGTCCAATGGCGGAGTTCAAAGCGGGTAGCTTCACACTCGCGACCTCAAGTGGCGCTCGTGTCGTACCCGTCGCAATTTCAGGAAGTTATCGTGTCATGGAGGAGACGGGTAAGATTCGTCCTGCCACGGTCGACGTCACGATCTTACCGTCGATTGATCCGAGTACGATGACACAGAAAGAACTCGTCCAGACAGTCGAACAGCAAATCAAACAGATTGTAGAAGGTGTCTAATATGTTAATGAAAGCAGAAAATCTCAAAAAAGAATTCGCCGATAAAATCGTCTTCGAAGATGTGACATTCTCTGTCTCACCTGGCGACCGGATTGGTATCATCGGCGTCAATGGTACCGGTAAGTCGACACTCCTGCATATCTTGGCAGGTAAAGAGACGGCAGACGCTGGTACGATGCATCACCCGAATGATTATCGGATCCGCTTGCTATCGCAAACGACCGATTATCCGGAAGACCAAACGGTCATGGAAGTATTGTTGTCTGGTGATACACCAACAATTAACGCGTTACGTCACTATGAAACAGCGCGTCTAGCACTCGAACAAAATCCGACGAGTGAAACACTACTCAATCGCTTCATCACAGCTCAGACAGAAGTCGATGCTGCGCAAGCTTGGGACACGGAATCACGCTTAAAGATGATTTTAAACAAACTCGGCATCCTCGACTTGAACGCGTTGATCGGCTCTCTTTCCGGAGGACAACGCAAGCGTGTCGGACTCGCTGAAGCTTTACTTGATGAAGCCGATCTTCTCCTGCTCGATGAGCCGACGAACGAACTCGATGCTGAGACGATCAGTTGGCTTGAGACTCAAATCAAGGAATACCGTGGTGCGATTCTACTGATTACCCACGATCGCTATTTCTTGAATCGTGTGACGAATCATATGATGGAAATCGCGAACGGTACGGCTTATTTCTATGTCGGAAACTATGAATCGTTTCTTGAGAAACGTGCCGAACGTCGTGAACGGACGGCTTCTATGGAAGAAAAACGTCAAAACATCCTCCGTCGTGAACTCGCCTGGTTGCGCCGCGGAGCAAAGGCACGGACGACGAAACAAAAAGCGCGGATCCAGCGCGTGGATGCTTTACAAGACCTCTCGTACGAGGAAGAAGAATCAACACTCGAAGTACAGGTCGGTTCGACCCGTCTTGGTAAAAAAGTCATCGAAGCGCATGATGTCTCGCATCGATTTGGTGAACGGACCCTTTTTGAATCGTTTAACGCTCTGATTGGACGGAAAGAACGGTATGGCATCGTAGGGCGAAACGGGAGTGGAAAATCAACACTTCTTTCAATCCTTGCGAAACGCTTAGAACCAACAACCGGTGAAATCATTCACGGCGAAACGGTGAAGATCGGCTTTTATGGGCAATTTGCCGAATTCACGCATCCCGAACGTCGTGTCATCGATGAGGTCGAACGAATCGCAAAAGTCATCACGACACTCGCTGGCGAGGAGATCACGGCAAGTCAGATGCTCGAACAGTTTCTCTTTAAACCGGAAGCCCAATATAAACAAATCGGTAAGCTTTCCGGCGGCGAAAAACGACGTCTGAAATTGTTGACGATTTTGATGGAAGAACCGAACGTCCTCTTCCTTGATGAGCCGACGAACGACTTGGATACTGAGACGTTATCCGTACTCGAAGATTATTTAGAATCATTCCCAGGCACCGTCATCACGGTCAGCCACGATCGCTACTTCCTCGACCGGGTCGTCAATCGCTTGATTGCATTTGAAGACGGGAATGTCGTCTTTTATTATGGACAATATACAGACTATCTTGAGCAAATGACAGCACCCGTTCCATCAATCGTTGTTGAAAAGACGGTTGAGGTTGCTACAGCACCAAAGATAGAGACGCCAAAGAAACTAAGTTATCAGGAACAACAAGATTGGGCAATCATTGAACAACAAATCGAAGAAAGTGAGGCAGAACTGGAGCAATTAGAAGCCGAACTTGCTTCGGCAGGAAGCGATCTCGGTAAAGTCAATGAACTGTATCAAGCCATTGAAAAAACGAAAGCGATGCTTGATGAACGGATGGAGTATTGGACGTACCTTTCTGAAAAAATCGAGGCATTTGAAAACTATCGTCAATCTAATCAATAATTTCGATAAGCGGAGTTCTTCCTTAAAGAAGAACCCCGCTTTTTTCATGAAATGGGAATTGCCTCTTATTTTCATTTTAAATCTGAAAATAAATGTGAATTCAAACTAGATATCGGGTAATGTTATAGCATATTTCATTTTCATGGAAGGCTTGCGAAAGGAGGAGTTCCGGTGAAACGGATCGTTCAAAACATCTACCCTACCGTCGCATTCTACTTAGTTGTCACGTACACCCTGCTCTGGCTATTGCCACAAGATCGCTCGTTACAACTTTCAGCGATCGTTAGTCTAGTCGGTTCTTTCGTCATTTTCCTACTTAGTCAATCGAAGGCTTTCAAACAATCTTCCATTCCATATAAATGGTTATCGATCGCCTTTTTCTCGTATTTTCTAGGCGATCTCCTCAATATGATTGGTCGTCTTTTTCAATGGAACGCTG
The DNA here is from genome assembly GCF_018618875.1 of Exiguobacterium sp. s46. Taxonomy (NCBI): domain Bacteria; kingdom Bacillati; phylum Bacillota; class Bacilli; order Caryophanales; genus Exiguobacterium; species Exiguobacterium sp. s46. Next base: position 174,562 of record NZ_JACSMY010000004.1, on the reverse strand, counting down.
TTAACCTGAACGTCTTACTGGATCTGCCTTATACGGTTCATTTAACGATGATGGTCATCTTCTTATTTCGGCAGTTGGATTTGACTTTGTTTCAAAAACAAAAATTATTGATTCTTGATTCTTTAACATTGTTCACTGTATCGATGATTGCTGGATACATCGCTATTTTCCGCTTTGTCCCCTCTTATACGCGAACGGTGCTCGAGCAAATCAGTTGGACCTTCTATGCCTTCTTGACGATTCTGTTGACGCTGTTCTTTTTCTTACTTTATGCTTCTGGACTAAAGCGAAACGTATCGAGATTAGGGTTCCTCTTCCTAGTACTCGGAACGTTCGTGCTCGGTATGACGAACTTTATTTTTTATACGTTGTTATTGAACGGTGAACCGCGAATAGCTGGTTTATTGCTTCCGCTATACCCACTCAGCGGACTCTTCATCCTTGCCTTCATGAATACTCGCGCTCTTCCCATCAGTCATGAACAACAAGCAACTCTTATTCGGGTCGAAACACTTACGCGTTCCTTGATGTCGTACATCTTATTATCTGTACTGATTCTCTACATTACATTCTTCCCTGTCTCCCAAACCTTCTTCTCACTTTCCGTCGGCATTACGTTTTTATTATTTTTAACACGACAGCTTTTTTCATATCAGGAAAATCTGCGGTTGTTACAGGAAACAACAGCACTGCAAACGAATCTAGAAGACATCGTCCATCAAAAGACAGCACTCTTACAGTTACGCGAAAAAGAACTAACGTCGCTTTTTCTATCTTATCCAGAAGTTGTTCTTGAAATCGATGCTACGTATCAGATTCGATCTGTCAATCCAGCTGCTGTCGAAGCTGGATGGAGCGATTTACCGCTCGGACCGAGCCAACGGCTACAACTCGATCGACTCATTCCATTACTTCAACAAGCGCAGCTGATTTATCCCTCTCACTTGCTACATGTACCGGCCACGGAGGAACATTCGGAAATCTTTTTGAATACGACAATCATCGATATTCCGGATCAACAACGCTATTTCGTCATCTTGGCGGATATCACGGAAGATTATCAACAGGAAGTATGGCTAGAACGTATGGGGTACCATGATTCGCTCACGCATTTGCCAAACCGGCGTTACTTCGAGGAACAACTTTATCTGACTCTGCCGACGTTAGAATACGGCTCCTTACTATTCATTGATTTAGACGGTTTCAAACAAATCAATGACACTTATGGGCATGATGTTGGTGACCTCGTTTTACAAGAGACGGCGAGCCGCCTTCAATCGATGACGACGTCAACTGATCTCGTTGCACGTCTTGGAGGAGATGAGTTCTTGATCTTCATTCAGGCATCTGCTTCGGAAACACGCCAGTTTGCCGAACACGTTCTCGAAGTTCTAAATCATCCGTTCTACATCCAGACACATACGCTTCAAGTCACACCATCAATCGGAATTTCCTTATACCCTGAAGATGGTAAAAGCTCTGAACAATTATTGATTCGAGCAGATGAAGCCATGTACCATATTAAGAAGACCGAAAAAAACAATTTTTTGTTCGCTACTCAAATTAAACGTTAGGAGGGAGTTCATGCTTAAATCGAACTATTTCATCCGTTGGTTTCCTGCCATGCTCGTCATATCTTTTGCTCTAATGATCCTTGCTACATGGACTCCTTCCATCTCTAATCGGATCGTTGAACAAGTACTACAGTATGCCTCTCTTGGATTGATTGCTTACTTTATTCTTACTGCTTATCGTAAGGAACAAACATTGGTCGTACCCAGACGAAAGTTTTGGCTGATCGCTTTAGGATCACTGGCTTTATCCTGCATCGGTTCCGTTCTTGAGACATTACATTTCTTCGATCCAGACTTTCCAGTTCCATCTATTTATAGCCTGATTTTATTTTCAATATCTCATTACGTATTCTTATACGCGATTTTTTACCGAATCATCACAAAACGGACACTCGGACAACACGTGCTCGCTTTCGTCGATGCCGCGATCATCGTCGTTTTCATAGCACTTGTTGCGTTTCATGTCCTCAATGAATTGACGAATCCGGGACTGCAAACTGTTCCTTATGCCATCATCGTCATTACGAATACATCACTCGGTTTATTCGTCTTCTTCTATTTCACGTTCATTCAAGAAACTCATTGGGTATCAAGGATGGCATTATTCTTATTGTTCTTATCCATTTTCATTCGCGGTATCTACGAAGTCTCAAGTGTTTATTTCCCGGACTTCTCAGCAAATTATCTATTGTTTTTCCCGATCTTGATCCGTTTGGCGCAAAGTGCAGCTATTTTATGGCATATTGATCATATTGAAGAAGGAACCACTCGAACGAAGGTCATTCCCCGTTCCTGGCTCCCTCTACTGGCCGTTCCTTTATTCATTCACTATATGGTGGAACAAGAAGGCGGGAAGCTCGATATCTTCATCATTTTAGTTTTACTAATCATTCGACAAATCTTGATTGCTCGTCAGCATAGGTTGATCGTTGCACAATTACACGAACGGAATGAACAACTCGCTTCACGCATCGAACATCGCAAACAACAAATCAAAGATAGTGAACAGCAAGTCATTCCACTCTTTCTCGGTCATCCTGACCCGATGATTCGACTCGATCAATCTGGAACGGCACTATACGCAAATTTAGCTGCCCAACGTCTGTTTCATTTACCCGACATGACGATTGAACATATACCTCGTACGATGCGTCACTTATTAGAAACACTTGAGACAGATATCGATGAGTATGAAGATGAACAACACAGAAAGTATGAGATCATTGATATTCCGATTCAGATTGCTGCCACCTCGATGGGACGTTTCACGATTTTACATGACGTCACTGAACGAAAGCTCCGGCAAAAAAGGATCGAATACCACGCCTACCATGACGCCTTGACAAGTATCGGAAACCGTCGTTCGTTGGAGCGAGATTTTTCAAACCATCTCCTCGAGATGAATTATCTTGCGGTAGTCGATTTAGACGGTTTTAAGCAAGTCAATGATACGTATGGTCATGAAGCAGGTGATTACGTATTGATCGAAGTCGCGAAACGATTGAGCGAGCATACGAATTCTTTAGAACAGGTGTATCGACTTGGTGGAGATGAGTTCGCGATCCTCTTACACGCCGATGATGAACTGTCCTTACGTCGAAAATGTAAATCCTTCTTACACTTTTTAAGACGTCCTTACGTTTATAAAGGACAATCCTTATTCGTTTCTGCAAGCATCGGTGTGACCGCGTGTCATAAGGCTGATCTTGAAACATGCTTAAAGCAAGCCGACCTTGCCATGTATCGCGTGAAACATCGGGATAAAAACGATGTCGCCCTATATCGAGCAGATTCATGAAAAAAACCTAGAATACGTTGACCATAATCAGGTCATGTATTCTAGGTTTTTTCAATTATTCTTCTGGTCTCGGTGAAATATTGCCTTCTTCGATATCGAGGAGTAAGTCAATCAATTCCGCACAAAATTCTGGATACTGACGAAGCAACGCGTCTTCTCCTACTTCATCCACGAAGTCCGTCAACAAAGCGAGGACTTCTGGTACCAGTGCGCGCGCTACTTTCATATAGGCAATCGCAAAGCGCCATTTCCCAGAAATGTAGAGCAGTTTTCCAATCAACAAATCACCTGGTTCGACTTCAATCTCAGACAAATCCGTTTGATACGTCTGTTTTGACATTAAATCAACGACACCATCCGCCTCGACTTGAAACAACGAAGGCATCGGGTCCGCTAATCCACGCAAGGCGCGGTAGAGGCTAGGCGATAACTCTTCTTTGACCTGCTCAAGAAAACGACCGTGCGGCGTTTTTCCTTGATCATCCGTCTCATAGAAGATTGCCCAATCTACGAATAAGTCCCGGAACAATTCAGCATCTTTTAAATACCAACGTCCCTCCGTCGCAATCTCTTCAATGAAAGCGACCCAATCCGTACTACGCGCTGTCGCTGCTTCTTGATACATCTTCTTCAAGGCTGCATTCATTTCCGCTTCAGAAACCGTCGTCGGAAACGGAATTACTTTTCGATCGTTCTTCATTTCGATCGCCCTTTCCGGTGAGGAGTAGCCGGTCGTTTAATCGTCTGAGGTGCTGTGAATTCACGTTTTGGAATGACTTCCCCACGATAAATTTCCATCGCTTCCATCTCGACGCCCATTTGCTTCGCAAGTGTTTTTAAGTGTTTTAAGTCTTGATCCGTAACAAGAGCAAGTACCATTCCGTTCGCGTTTCCACGTCCCGTCCGACCTGAACGGTGTACGAAATCGTCAAGCGACTCCGGCAAATCATAATGGACGACATGCGTGACTGCTTCGATATCTAACCCACGTGCCGCAAGACCTGTCGTGACGAGTAAAGGAAACTCTCCCTTTTTATAAGAACGCAATGTCTCCATCCGCTCTCGTTTGCCTTTTTCAGCGTCTAAAATCCGGTATTTCAATGAGAATTTACTCAACTCGCCATTCAATGGTCCGAGGAAGGAACGGTTATTAATGAATGTCAGTACTTTTGATCCTTGCATGTTCGCCAGACGACGTAACAATTCCGGCTTCTGACGACGTGAAGTCTCCAAATAACCGAATGTCACTTGTGTACTGACGGCACGCTCAACTCGAATCGTCTCAGGGTTGTTTGCAAGCGTCCGTCCCCATTCTGCTGTCCGTTCCGGTAATGTCGCGGAGACGAATGCTAACTGACGATCGCGTAGTGCACTGTTTGCGATTCGCGTCGCCGAGTCACTCATACCACTCTCATAGATTTGATCCGCTTCGTCCAAGACGATCAATTTCACCTTATGCATCTTCAGCTTCTTCGAATCGATCAACTCAACGAGACGCCCTGGCGTTCCAACAATGATTTGTGGTTTTTTCTTCAATCGTTCATATTGTCGTTTTAATTCAACACCACCAATGAATGCACCGGATTTGATACCACTTCCTTGAGCAAACAATTGAATGACTTGATGAATTTGCATGACGAGTTCCCGTGTTGGTGCCGTGATCACTACTTGCACGTGTGGTTCTTCTACTTCAATCTTTTCTAAAGCTGGAATGACATAGGCAAGCGTCTTCCCTGTTCCTGTCGGCGCTTCCGCCAGGACATCTTTTCCTTCGCGCAACAACGGAATCGCTTGTTCTTGAACAGGCATCAACTCCGTAAAGCGTGCGCGTTCCCATGCTTCCTGTAAAAATGGTTTTGTAAAGTTCATAACGATTTCTCCTACTCTCTTAATTCCATCATGCCGTTACGTATTCGACATGATCTCCTGATGCATCACGGTATCCCCGTAATGTCTGTGTATATTCATTTCCTGCGTCGAGCAATCGAATATGGAATCGAATCTCGCTTTCACCGGCTTCTTCTTCTAAAATTTCGAATCCTTGGATGACACGATCCTGTAATTCTGCAGCGAGTGCCGGGTACTCCGCAAGACTCGCATACGTCGCTTTTACGTCAACCGGACGACGAACAAGCGCAATCCAATACGATTCATCATAGCCGATAAAGTCTTCATAATCAAAATCATCTTCAAACCGAATCCAGAATCCATCATTTTCGAATTCCGTGATCATTCCCGTTCGCGTTGAACCGTCCGATCCGATTTTCAGCGAGACCCAGTCTCCTGACTGATACTCTCCTTGTTGTGTTAATGATACATACTCCATTTGGCACACCTCCACGTTCTATATTCCCTTTTTCATTGTCAACGATACGTCTTAAAAATACAAGGCACCGTAGCGTGACATTCCTCACAGTTTCAACTGTTCTAGTGAATCTTTTTCAAATCAACTCATACAGTTTCCAAAAAACCTTGAATTAGCAATCTAAAACTGTTTTTTTTAAACTATTTTCATATGAATACAGAAATAAAGAAAGCCCGTCATATCAACGTTTGTCCACTTGTTAAAACATTCACATGAACGTAAAGGGAATCACCCCTTCCTTTTGTTACACTATTCACATAAGGAACTGATGATTAGCTCAATATTAAAGGAGTGGTATCCATGTTATTAGAAAAAACGAGTGCTTGGACGAACTTTACGTCTGGTGAATGGGTAAAGACGATTGATGTCGCAGACTTCATCCGACTCAATCGCACGGAATATACAGGAGATGATCACTTTTTAGTCGGTCCGACGCAAGCAACGGAACGTCTCTGGCAACAAATTCTACAGCTGACGAATGAAGAGCGACAACGTGGTGGTGTGTATGCCGTCGATGCTAAAACACCATCAACGATCCTCTCGCATGATGCAGGGTATCTGAATCGTTCACTCGAAAAAATCGTCGGTTTACAGACAGACGAACCGTTTAAACGTTCGATTCATCCGAACGGTGGGATTCGGATGGTGAATGATGCCCTAGCTGCGTATGGCTTTGAAGCAGACGAGACCGTCACGAAAACTTTCAGCGAGTACCGGAAGACACATAACCAAGGGGTTTTCGATGCCTATACCCCTGAGATGCGCGCTGCACGTAAAGCCGGTATTATCACCGGATTACCTGATGCTTATGGTCGCGGACGGATCATCGGTGACTATCGTCGTGTTGCTTTGTACGGAACGGCACGCTTGATCGAAGAACGTAAGAAGGATTTAAAGGCACGTGGCGGGTTCTTATCTGAATCGATGATTCGCGACCGTGAAGAGATGAATGAACAGTTGCGCGCATTAACGGAATTGACCGAGCTTGGAGCTCGCTATGGTTTCGATCTCTCCCGCCCTGCAGAAACAGCACAAGAAGCATTCCAGTGGGTCTATCTTGCCTATCTTGCTGCCATCAAAGAGCAAAACGGGGCAGCCATGTCACTCGGTCGAGTCTCGACGTTCCTTGATATTTATGTCGAACGTGATCTTGCGGCTGGTCGCTTGACGGAAGAGACTGCACAAGAACTCGTCGATCATTTCGTCATGAAGCTTCGGATCGTTAAGTTCTTACGGACACCAGACTACAACGATCTGTTCTCAGGTGATCCGACGTGGGTAACGGAATCAATCGGTGGAATGAGTGAAGATGGACGATCAAACGTCACGAAAAGTTCATTCCGCTTCTTACACACTCTCTCGACACTTGGTCCGGCACCGGAACCGAATCTAACCGTTCTCTGGTCTACTCAGCTTCCACGCGGATTCAAGGAATTCTGTGCGAAGATGTCGATCGTTTCAAGCTCGATTCAATATGAAAACGATGATTTGATGTTACCGGTTTATGGAGATGATTACGGCATCGCTTGTTGTGTCTCCGCGATGAAGATCGGGAAACAGATGCAGTTCTTCGGTGCGCGAGCAAACCTGGCAAAAGCATTACTCTATACGATCAATGGCGGAATGGACGAGAAGCTCAAAATCCAAGTTGCCCCAGCTACACCACTGATGCTCGATGAAGTACTCGATTACGAAACCGTCATGGCGGCTTATGATCGTCAACTCGATTGGCTCGCAGAACTGTACGTCAACACACTGAATGTCATCCACTACATGCATGATAAGTATAGCTACGAACGGATTGAAATGGCTTTACATGATCCAGAAATCTTACGGACGATGGCATGCGGTATCGCTGGTTTATCGGTCGTCGCTGACAGTCTATCCGCCATCCGTTACGCAACAGTTCGTCCAATCCGAGATGCGGATGGGATTGCAGTTGATTTCAAGATCGAAGGCGAGTTTCCGAAGTTCGGGAATAACGATGAACGGGTGGATCAGATGGCGGTCGATCTCGTCACACTGTTCATGGAGAAAATCCGTAAACATCCAACGTATCGCAATGCCCTTCCGACGCAGTCTGTCCTGACGATTACTTCAAACGTCGTCTACGGTAAAAAAACAGGAAATACGCCAGATGGACGCCGTGCGGGTGAACCATTCGCACCGGGTGCTAACCCGATGCATGGACGTGACACTAGAGGAGCTGTCGCCGCACTGACATCTGTCGGAAAATTACCATATGAACATGCGCTCGACGGGATTTCCTACACGTTCTCGATCGTGCCAAAAGCACTTGGTAAGGATGAAGACACACGCATTCGCAATACAGTCGGATTACTTGACGGATATATGGGTGGTACGACTTCAAAAGGACACCATTTGAATGTCAACGTCTTTGACCGTGAGACGTTACTCGATGCCATGGAGCATCCAGAAAAATATCCACAGTTAACGATTCGGGTATCCGGTTATGCCGTCAACTTCATTAAACTGACGCGTGAACAACAGATCGATGTCATCAATCGAACGTTCCACGGTTCTCTCTAAAATGATGTGTAGTATGTGAAAGGAAGTGAGCAGGATGACCTATGGTATGATCCATTCCGTTGAATCATGTGGAACAGTCGATGGTCCTGGCATTCGATTCATCGTCTTTACGCAAGGATGTCCACTACGATGTCAATACTGTCATAACGTGGATACATGGGAGTTCGGTTGCGGACGGCGTGTCTCAGCAGACGAAGTCGTAAAAGAAGCGATCAGCTATCGCTCCTTTTTCGAGGCCACGGGTGGCGGAATCACCTTCTCTGGAGGTGAACCGCTCGCTCAGCCTGAATTCTTGGAGGCTGCTTTAACAGAAGCAAAACGCCATGGACTGCATACGGTCATCGATACCGCGGGATCCGTCGTCCCGAAAAACATCGATGCGATTCTCGATGCGACAGATCTAGTACTACTCGATATCAAACATATCGACGATGCCGCTTGTCGCGTCTTGACTGGACGGAGTAACGCCAATACACTCGCCTTCGCAAAACGCCTAGCCGAGCGAAACATTCCCGTCTGGATTCGCCATGTCCTCGTTCCAGGTATTACGATGTCAGAACATTTCCTCCGTCAGACCGGCGAGTTCATCCGGACGCTCGGAAACGTCGAGCGCGTCGAAGTACTCCCGTATCATCAACTCGGTGTCTATAAGTGGGAAAACCTCGGTCATGCATATCCGTTAACTGATGTGCTTCCCCCTTCATCAGAAGAAACGGATACTGCGCAAACCTTACTTGAATCGTACTTGTGTTAACGTTTCCAGTTTGTTACAATGACGGCATAGACTATGAACAGGAGGTACAACACCGAAATGAAGCAATCACTCGTACACGTCGCTTGATGAATGAAATCATCTCTTTCGCAATGCAGTTGCGGATGTCTGACGCTACGAGTCTGCTCTTTTTCGGTGTGACCAACCTCTGGCCAGCACCTTCTTTGAGTTACACTCCGGCACACCATCCGCTCGCTTCGGATGGTGTGTTTTTCATTTCATCTTATCGGAAATGAACACTAAAGGAGCTGCTTTTATGCCTACTGAAACACTTACGATCCAACACCTATCGATGGACTACGACGAACGACGTCTTTTCTCGGACGTTTCTTTTCATATTCATACCGGTGAACATGTCGCCTTAATCGGTCCGAACGGCATCGGAAAAACGACACTGTTACACTTGATCGCTGACCAACTTCAGCCGACTGACGGTTCGATCAAGCGTCATTACAAAAAACTCGGTCTACTATCACAACACTTCGTAGCGGGCGATCACACCGTTCTTGATGTCGTCGAACGAGCGGATGCGGTTCGTTATCAACTTCGCGCTAATGCCATGAATGGTGACTTGACGATCTATCAACAAGCACTCGATCAGGACGCCTTCTCGCTTGAAGCAGATGCAGCACGCGTCTTAAAAGAAGTCAAATTAGAGGAAGCACTCTGGACACACAAAGCATCCAGTTTAAGCGGTGGTGAACAGACGCGCCTCCAACTTGCCTGCCTGCTTCTGTCACGACCTGATTTCATCATTCTCGATGAACCGACGAATCATCTGGATCAAGAGACACTCGAGTGGCTCACGGAATGGGTCAACATGTCACGGACCTCGATTCTCTACGTCTCACACGAACGATTCTTCATCGACGCAACGGCTGATGCCGTCATTGAATTATCCGAATCAGGGGCAACGCGATACAGCGGAAACTATCAGTCCTATAAAGAACAAAAGGAACATCAAGCTCTGTCGCAACAACGAGCGTACGAAAAACAAGAACGCACCCGTAAAGAGCTGACACGCATGATTCAAGGATACCGGCAATGGCATCAAAAAGCCTCGAATCAAGCGAGTGAACGGGATCCGTATGCGAAAAAGAAGGCTGCTAAACATGCGACGAAGGTCAAGGCAAAAGAGCAGCAACTCGAGCGTCTACTCGAGGATCGTGTACAAAAACCACAGGTTGCACCGACTGTTCACGTCGCATTCGAACATGAAGCAATTCGTGCGAAACGACTGATTTCGTTCGAACGTGTCTCATTCGTGCATGAGACGAAACCGATCCTAAACGACGTTTCGTTTACGGTAGAACGTGGTGACCGAATTGCTGTCATCGGACCGAATGGAAGCGGGAAAACGACCTTACTGCGTCTCATCGAGGGCGAATATGCTCCTCATCAAGGGAACGTAATCCGTCATCCTCGATTGAAGACCGGCTATTTTTCACAAGCCCTTTCCCACTTACCGACATCCGGTACGTTGTTAGAGGCGTTACTTGAGTACGGCACGATGAGTGAAACGGACGCCCGGACGTTGCTCGCCTGCTTTTTATTCCGTCGCGATGATGTTTACCGGTCGATTTCCGACGCCAGTATGGGTGAGAAATGTCGGATCGCTTTCTTACGTCTGTATTTTTCTGGTGCTCACTTGCTTATTCTCGATGAACCAACGAACTATTTGGACCTTGCGACTCGTGAACAAATCGAAGCCGCCCTCGATGTTTTCCCTGGTGAGCTCATCTTCGTCTCTCACGATCGTTATTTTACCGATCGGCTGTCGAATCGGACGTTTGATTTAACGACTGGATTCAACGATCATCCGGTCGGAACGGCCACGGTACGAAACGCGCGCCGAAGTGACCCTGAAGCGATTCAATCCGACTTACATCGTCTTGATGCGTTGACGGGTAACGTGCCGTTCCATACAGAAACAAATGAATCACTTTCAAAAGAATAACGAGAAAAAAGCATCTGCATAGAAAAAGAGACTCCTTTTTCCGTTGCAGATGCTTTTCATATATCAATCGTATTATCGCTTTTGATACTTCACTTTCGTATGCGCTTGGGCCTGCTTGTGGATTTTTTTCCACTTTTCTTTCTCCGCCGCCTGCAACGCCACGTTTTGCTTGCGTTCCGCATAGGCGATTTCTCGTTTTAGCTTGACGAAGCTGTTCCAGCGCTCAGCAGTTAGTGTGCCATCTTCTAAAGCTATCCGAACGGCACATCCCGGTTCCTTATCATGTTCACAGTCTCGGAAACGACAGTTTTCAGCAAGCTCCTCAATATCGGAAAACGTCGACGATAAACCGTCACTGCCATCCCATAAGGCCAATTCTCGCATCCCCGGTGTATCAACAAGCAATAGACCGTTCGATAGTCGTTTCAGTTCGCGATGTGTCGTCGTGTGACGTCCGCGTTCATCGTCTTCTCGTACGCCACCCGTCTCCATTAACTGTTCTCCAGCTAAAGCATTGACGAGCGTCGACTTCCCGACGCCGGACGACCCAACTAACACGATTGTCTGCTTGATTTGTAACTGTTCACGCAACTCCTCTAATCCGTCACCAGTTAAAGAATCAACGGCAAGGATTGGTGTTCCGAACGCGATCGCTTCGACAGCCTGCAGTTCCGTTTCAATCGACGGCATCAGACTTTTTTTCGTCAGGACGATGATTGGTGTCACCCCTGCATCCCAAGCAACCGTTAAATAACGTTCCAGTCGACGGACGTTGAAGTCATGTCCAAAAGCCATGACGAGCAAGGCAACGTCGACATTCGCGCAGATGATTTGTTCCTCAGTCTCCGTTCCTGCCGCTTTTCGGGAAAATTGAGAAGATCGTGGTAAGACACGTTCGATTCGTCCTTTGCCTGGCTCTCGCTCTGTTTGGATGATCCAGTCACCAACCGCTGGCAATTCAGCTTTCGTTCCCGATTGAAAACGCAATTTACCAGACAGTTCGCTCAGCGATTCTCCTGTTTCCGTCATGACGCGATAATGTGTTTGATAGACGGCTGTAATCCGTCCTAATCGTTCTGTTCCTGTCATTTCGTAGACAGGTGGTGTACCCCATTCGTTCAAATGGTTTCCTCCTCTGATTTAAGGGAGGGAAACCCCTCCCTGGTTTCCGACACATGTTACTTGGTTTACGTTGATTGTTGCACTCATCAACATCACTCCTCTCGATTCGATTCCCTTATAGAGTATCACATGAATCATTGGTGCTGATAGCGCTTCCCTTAAAGTCAGACCTTCTCTCCGCCTTAAGCCCGAGAGCAAATACGGTCCAAAGAGTGTCGTAGGAATAGAAGGACTCCCGTATCATAAAGGTATCAACACAAGGGAGGCTTCCTCATGAAGCAATCGAAAGGAAAACAACTGGTGATGATTCTCGCCGGACTGGCGTTACTTGCCGTCGTCATCGGAACATTACCGCATATGATCGGACTTGGTTTAGGGGCGTTACTCGCGTTCTATTCGATCAGTAAGTTCATGCAGTCGAACAAATGGCCAGCGAAACTCGGCTTCGGATTCCTAGCAGCCATCGGAATCGGACTTGCCCTCTCGAACATCTGGGCAGTCATCGGAATCGCAGCAGCCATCGCATTGTACGTCGGTTACATGCGTATGAAACTACAACGTGTCAATGTTCAAGATCTCTTCAACCGTCGCCGTACATCAACGACACATTTCGAAGCAGACTGGAAAGACCTAGACGAAAAACGTTTCTAATCAAAATGTGTGACCCGATATCATTCGCCACTTCCAAGGAGGAATTTTTTCATGAAAAACGTATTTGATCAACTCAACGATTTTGCGACACAAATGATGACAGAAGTCAAAAAAGCAGCCGAACAGGGTGAAGTACCTGCTAAAAAGCTCGTTCGTCATATTCGATCTACAGAAGCTGATCTAAAAGAGATTGATCGACTTCTCGAGCGTCAACGGACATTACTGCAAGAATTAACGCATAAACAAGAAGAAGCGAAGGATTTAGCAGATAAACGCTTCAAGCAAGTCGAAATCGCAAACGAAGCCGGTGAACAACAACTGGCTGAGCGCGCAGCCATCGAATCGAAGCATTATGGGGAGCAATACCGCTTCTTCGAAGAACTCGTCGCTGAGACGAAACGCGAGCTGAATGAATTGGAACGTGAAGCCCTCGAGTTGAAGTTGAAGCTCGAAGATCTACAAAACAAACGGTACGAATGGATGATGCGCGAAAACGTCTCGAACTTAAAAAACAAGATGAACCAGGTGCTAGATCGCGAACCAAATGCTACTATAAAAGAAGAAGCACATCCGTTCACGGCGGAAGAGCCTGAAGCAAAACAACCAGCCGTTGATGAAGATGATATCGATGCGCGTATCGCTGAACTCGAACGCCGCATTCACCAATAAGCAATTAATGATGAAGGAGGCGTATGCCTCCCTTTGTCATGTTAGAAAGGAGATTGATCGTGCGACGATTAAGTACGAAACAACTGGTCGGTTACGTATCGATCCTGTTCGCCCTCGGTCTGTTCTATGACCTATTGTCTGGTGCAGGAAATGTATTGTTTGGTGTCTTATTTCCGTTCCTGCTGTATTATGTCGGGATTCATTTCCGACGACGTAATCATGAAAAATTAGCAATCCTCTTTTACATCGTCGGTACGATCATTCTTGCTGGCGTCGTCCTTAGTTCGGCTGCCATCGGTTTTGTCATTGCTGGTATCTTGCTCTATCTTGGGATCATTCTCGTGACACGACATTCTGTCCGCGAATTTTTATTTTCACGGATTGCTCCGCATCAATATGAAGAGGAAGGGATCAAGATTCAACCCGCTTACTCCTTCTCGACTCAAGCCGATGCACCGTACGTCTTACAGGATTTGAGCGAACAGTTCATCGTCAAGGATTTAGAAATCGATTTGACGCACGCCTATGTTCCAGAAGGCGAGACCTTGATCGTCGTCAGTGGTGTCGTCGGGGACGTCCGAATTCTTTTACCGTCCGGCTACGACTATACACTCGACACGTCAATCGGCTTCGGAAGCGTCAAGACGGACATCCGCCGGATTCCGACCTTCTTCAATCGACGCATTCAATTCCGGGCACCGGAATACGGTGAAGCGACGCGGAAGGTTCGCATTCATGTCATGCTCGGTATTGGCAACGTGGAGGTGTCTTCGATATGAAGCGTGATCAATTCCCGCTTGGTGTCATTGCACTCCAAGTCATGACGGGCTTTTTGACTGCCGTCATGACGACGTTGTTATTCTTAAGTACACGACAAGTCGATTGGCATGTCCTATTCGTCCGTCAACAAGATTTCCCTGTCCTTCTACTCGTCATCGGACTCTCGTTATTACTACCGCTTGCCATTGGTAGCATGCATTACTTTTTCTTGCGACGTGACTTCAAACGTGTCACGACTGCCATCATTGAACTCGAGCAAGGAAAAGATGTGACGATCGTTCCGGGTCCCTACTTTCATACGCTGACGCGCTTGTCGCGGATTGGAAAACGTATCGACGAACAAGTCGAGACCGTCCAAAAAATCAGTACACGTCCGCAACATGTTGAACAAGTAAGAGTTCAAGCCGTCACGGAGGAACGAAAGCGACTCGCACGTGATTTACACGACTCCGTTTCGCAACAGCTCTATGCCATCTCCATGATGACGACAGCAGCTAAACAGACGATTCTGTCTCAACCTGAAGCTGCAGCCAAACAGATCGAGATGGTCGAGACGATGGCGCAAACGGCGCAGTCTGAAATGCGCTCCCTCTTACTTCAGCTTCGCCCTGTCGAACTCGAAGGGATGACGTTACAACAAGGACTTTCGCAACTGCTCGAAGAATTATCTAGAAAGCAGTCCACACAATTGAGTTGGAAGTTAGAAGAGATGTCACTTCCACGACAAATTGAAAACGAGTTGTTCCGAATCGTTCAAGAAGGATTGACGAATGCATTACGTCACGCGAAAGCGTCTCATATGGATATCGAACTCCGACAATTCAACGAAACGATCATTTTAAGCATGAATGATGATGGTGTTGGATTCGTCGTTGATGAAAAAAAACTTGCCTCTTATGGCATTAATTCGATGCGGGAACGGACGGCTGAGATGGGCGGAACGATTCGTCTCGTCAGTGTTCCGGGACAAGGAACCCAAATCGAAGTCAAACTTAGAAAAGATCGGATGGTGCAAGTATGATACGCGTATTATTAGTAGATGATCACGAGATGGTCCGGGCCGGTGTGTCTGCTTTCCTTTCCACACAACCAGACATCGAGGTCGTCGCCGAAGCGTCGGATGGTCAAGCAGGAGCCTTGCTTGCGCTTGAACACCGACCGGATGTCATCTTGATGGATTTAGTAATGGAACCAGTCGATGGTGTCGAAGGAACGCGACTGATCCGCAAAGACTGGCCGGAAGCAAAGATTCTCGTCGTGACGAGTTTTCTTGATGATGAGAAAGTTTATCCTGTCATTGAAGCTGGTGCGATGAGTTATGTCTTAAAAACGGCTAGCGCCTTTGACATCGCAGAAGCGATTCGCAAGACGGCAAACGGTCAATCCGTCATGGCAGCACAAGTGACTGGTAAAATGATGGAACGTCTTCGTCGTCCTACGACACACTTACATGATGATTTGACGGAACGTGAGCAGGAAGTTCTTCAATTGATGGCTCGTGGTATGGCGAACCAAGAAATCGCAGACGAATTATTCATTTCCTTAAAAACCGTTAAGACACACGTCTCGAACATCTTATCGAAACTCGATGTCGTAGACCGTACACAAGCTGTCGTCTATGCCTTCAAGCATAATCTCGTCAAATAAGATTTAGCCCTTCATTACTTATTCCTTAAGCTCACGCAAATAAGGGGCTGACTCAAAAGTCAGTCTCTACAAAGATAAGGGAGGTAGATTGATGATCTGCCTCCCTTACCTCGTAATAAAAAGAATGACGCGTCACACGCAACTCCTACAGGAAAAAACGCTTTTATGCGTTGTCAGAGACGAACAAGACCCGCTTTCCCGCTTAAATGAAGCAGGAAAACTGGCTTGTGTCTCGCCTGAGGAAAGGGCGTGTACAGACGCGTCATTCTTTTTTTGAAGCCCCTTATTGCCTTACCAGAGTCTCCATCCGGGAGCTCCTGGAGGGGCATTTTCAATCATATGCCAAATCGGCACCGTGTACGCAAACGCAATCAAAGCGAACGTCACGAAAATCCATAGCTTCCAATTTTCAAAGAAGAGTGGCGTTGCCATCGCCTCTTCTTCCGTTTCAGCAATCGGAAATTCTTCCGTTCCTTTTGGCGCTCGGAATGCAAGTTGGAACATCGCATAGAGGAATAGCAGAATCGAGATGAATAAAATCGTTCCGCCGATCGCCATTGCGACATGATATGGAATCCAATCAGCGACGATGGAATCCTTGAAGTAGGTGGCTGGTCCCGTCCGTCGTGGATTACCGAGTAATCCTGAGATGTGCATCGCAGTCGACATGAAGAGCATTCCGATCGTCCAGGCAGCCGTTTGAATAAGTCCAAGACGATTCATTGCTGCTGTTAACGTTCGACCACGTAAGAGCGGGACAAGCCAGTAGGCTGTTCCGAAGAACGTCAGTGCGACGGCGGCACCGACCGTGATATGAAAGTGTCCCGTGACCCACAATGTGTTGTGAACGATGATGTTCAGCTGATGCGATGCATTAATGACACCACCTGCACCTGCTGGAATGAAGAATAACATCCCGATGAACGGTGCAAGGAAACGGACGTCGCGATATGGCATTTTCTTCACCCAACCAAATATGCCAGTTGCTCCCTTCCGGCGACCTGCTAGCTCAAAAGTCGCAAACATCGAGAAGGCAGTCATCAATGATGGAATGATGACGAGGAATGTCAAGACGACTTGGACATACTTCCAAAATGCAGAAATCCCCGGCTCTAACAATTGATGGTGAAAACCAACAGGGAATGAAAAGAGTAGGAATAACAAGAACGACATGCGTGCTAACGCGTCAGAAAAAATCTTCCCACCAACGATTTTCGGAATGACCGTATACCAAACGATATAAGCAGGTAATAACCAAAAATAGACGAGTGGATGACCAAAGTACCAAAATAGCGTCCGAGATAGTTCGATCCCGACCTTATCCGTCCAACCAAGAGATAAAGGAAGGAGTTGAAAGAGAATCGTTGCCGCTACGCCGAGTGTCGCAACCACCCATAACAAGGCAGTCATAATGCTCATGTAGGCTTGAAGCGGTGGATGAACACCAGGGTGTTCCCGCTTATAATCAGCATACATTCGGAACATGGCACCAGACGCGATCCACGTTCCGACGACGAAGATGACGAGTCCGATATAAAATACAGGATGTGCCTTGAGTGGTGCATAGAACGTATAGAGGACGGAAGCTTCACCTGCAAGCACCATCCACGTGACGAGGACGACACCAAGAATCATGAACCAGAACCCGACCCATCCGAGACGTCGCGGAAACTCTTCGAAGCGTCCGAACGATTGACCTAAAAATGAGAACAATAATCCGAAAATGAATAACGTCGTAAAGACGATTGCAAGCATCAATCCGTGAGCAGTCAGAAGCTCATAGTATCCGATTCCAGCGATTTCTGGAATGGCACCTGTCCGTACCATTGTTTGTAGTAATCCACATAGACCACCGATCAATAAGGCGACAAGTGAAAAACTAACATGTGCAAAGGCCAGTTTCGCTTCCTTGACTCCGATGACGGTAGCGGGTAGACCACGCTCCATCTCGAACTGTCTTAGTTTATTTGATATAGCATTCATCTTATTCCACCACCTTGATTTTCGTTGCCATCATATGATGGGCATTACCACAATATTCATTACAGACGACGAGATATTCGCCTGCTTCCTTGAACGTATACTCAATCGAATTAATATGTCCGGGAACGACCATCATGTTGACGTTCGTCTTAACGATTTCAAATCCATGAACGACGTCCTTCGATGTCACGAGAAAATCGACTGTCGCCCCTTTAGGTATGACCATATCTTTTGGTGTAAACTGAAAAGCTTGTGAAACGATGACCGCTTCGTATCGGTCATCATCAATCTTTTTTAGTCCTGGTTTATCAAACGGTTTCGTCTGATCGACTTTCGTCGGATCAATCAATGTCGCATCGGATGGTGGTTGATTGCCCGATGCAAAAGCGGATACACCGATGATGGTCAAGAAGACCGCTAGCATCGCTACTCCGAAGATCAGCCAAATTTTTTCTAAACGATGAATGTGCATCGTGATTCCCCCTTAACGTGATATGAACAATAGAAAGATTGAACTCCACATCCCGATGATGACACCTGCTACGATCAGGACGGCAACGAATGTTCCTTTTAGGTTCGATTCTGTCTTTTGACTCATCGTGATTACTCCTTTCCTACTCTGAACTTGTCTTTATTGTAAGAATTCAGCAAGTCTGGAAACTGTGATAAATATCACTTTAAATATGAAAATTCCGCACTTTTCATTTCGAAAACACACAGAAAATTCACATCTAAGCGAGCTTAGAAAAAACTTCTATACACAAAAATAACGCGAGACAGGAAAGTCCTGTTTCGCGTCGGGATGATTCGTACATCTTATTAAATTCGACAAACACCTGCTGGACATCCTTCACAATGACACAGATCCCGTAGATATTGCGGATCGTGAATGATGATTTCTTTTGCAGTCATCGAAATGATCCCTTCTTTTTTCCACTGAGAAAACATACGATTAACGGTCTCACGTGGTGCACCAATCAATTGACCAAACTCACCGTCGGATGGTCGCTTCGCAAGACGATACGTTTCTCCCACTTGTTCCCCTTCCATCGCAATCAAGCGAAGTAACGTCGAAGCTAATGCCCCTGGTTTTCCAAACAGTAGTAAGTCACGTAATTTCGTTTCCGTTTGCTTCCGCATTAATGCTTGCCATCGCATGATCTCAAGCGCAAAGGCACCGTCTTTTTTCATAAGCTCTTCTAATTGGTTTTTCGATAAGAATCCGATGATGCTATCTTCCATCGTTTCAATACTGTAGGAACTCGGAAAAGCTTCTCCTACATCAAATTCGCCAAACAAATCTCCTTTGAAATATAAAAACATGAGTAATGGACTGCCTTTTTTCGTCAACTTCGATAGTTTGACGCCTCCTTGTTTCACATAAAACAACTTATCGTTCATTTCCCCTTCCCAACAGACAATGGAATCCTTTTTGAACGTCGTTTCTGTCATGAAGCTCTCAAGCAACGTTCGCGTTTCGGGTGATAAGACGAACGTATTGGCTTCAGTCGTTCCACAAGTTAGCATATCCATTTCTCCTCTCCTCTTCTTCTGCTTTTAGTATAGAACATCACAGTCGAAAAGAATGGATTTTCAAAAGATTGTCAAACTTTGTTCAACATTTCACATTATTATTTTTAAAATGACCTGACGACTCTTTTAAGAATACAAAAGGAATCGTCAGGAGTGATGTCATGGATTTATATCATAGTAATGATGAACAATTCGATTGACTGCTTGACCCGGCGTCTGATCATACCAGTTCTGTTGGAACTTCTGCATGTGTTGACGACATTCTTCAAGTATCACATCAGACGTGATCCACTCCATCAACTGCTCCATCCGTTCTGTCTGGCGGACAGGTAGCGGTTTCGGATACTGATCCACGAGCCCTGGTAGTTGTCGGTATGTGTCGATATCCGGTGTATACAAGAACGCCGGAATGTTGAGGAGACAGCTTTCAAATGGAATGGAAGAATAATCAGTTACGAGCACATCTGTGATTAGCAAGTAATCATTGATCTGATACGTATCGTCCAAAAGATGGATATGGCTAGAACGATAGGTAGAAAGAGACCGAATCGTTGGATGTAATTTAACGAGAATCGTCCATCCCGCTTGAGCAAGTTGTTCGAACTGTTGAATCGTATGATCTTCTGTTCCTTTGTATTCCCGGTATGTCGGTGCATACAATAAGATCCGACGATCAGTCTTTACATATTGTTTTCTTAATTCCAGTGTTTTCTGCTTTCGTTGCTTCTCATCAAACCAATAGTCCGTTCGTGGCATGCCGAATGGTTTAAAGTGAGACCGTTTTAAGTCGTGTGGTGCCATGAACTGTGTCGCACAGCGCATCCCTGGTACGATGAAATCACCATATTCTTGATAAACTCGTCGAAAACGATTTCTTACTCGTTCTGATACGAACAGACTTTTGGAAGAGGTCAGTCCAAACTGCTTTAATGTTCCTGCCGCATGCCATAGCTGGATACGTCGTGTTCCTCGTCGCGTTGTTGCGACACTGAATTCTGCGACATAATTATCGACGAAGACCGTCCGGGAGGTCGCAAGCAAATACGCCAATCGGACGAATCGTAAACGACGAAAGCGAAGAGTCCGATCTGACTTCCACAGATCCGGCTGCTTCATGAAATGATGATCATATACCAGATACCGTTTCTCACTTGGCAATTCCTGCGCTAAGCGATCATTAACAGGTTTTGCGTTATCACCATACGTCATCCAAAACAAAGTGACTGGTCGAAGCGGTAGCCATCGAAAGACACCATAACAAATACGAAACAACAATAAATAGACCCATACGATACCTTCTCTAACCACTTTCATCCTGCCCTTCTACGAAGAAAGACCGCACGTCGATCGTGTGGTCTCCTCTTCAATCACTTCGAAGCTAATTCCGTTTTAATCTGGCTTGTAGAGATGCCTTCAGTCCGACTGAGGTAAACGACTTCACAGTGCTCCTTCAAGAAGTCGAACTCGCCTTTCCAGTCGTCACCCATGACGAAGAGATCAACATCATGTTTTTTCACATCTTCTACTTTTTGATCCCAGCTGTTTTCTGGAATAACTTCATCCACATAACGGATGGCTTCAAGGATCATCTTCCGATTCTCAAAGTTATGGTAAGACTGTTTATGTTTTAAACGATTGAATTCGTCTGTCGAAATCGCGACGATGAGGTAATCGCCCATCTCTTTGGCACGTTTTAAGATGTTGATATGACCCCAGTGCAATAAATCAAATGTTCCGTACGTAATAACCTTCTTCATGATTTTGCTCTCCCTTTTATCCGTAAATTCTCTTTATGATCGTCTTCATCGCCCGTTCTGAAGCCTGCCCATCATCCCATTGACAATACGTCTCTTGGAACGCTCGGAATGCTGACGCATACCGTGTGTGCCAATCATCCAACTGATTCAATTCTTCAAATAGTGCTGTCTCAGTGGATAATAATGGTCCCGGTGCCCCCTGTTCAAAATCGAAGTAAAATCCGCGCAACTGATCGCGATAATGTTCTAAGTCATACGTATAGAATAAAATCGGACGCGATAAATGCGCAAAATCAAACATGACAGAAGAATAATCCGTGATCAAAGCGTCTGACGCCATATAGAGCTCCGCGATATCCGGGTAGTCCGATGCATTTCGAACGGATGGATAAGCAGTGACGTCGAGACGACTTCCGACTAAATAGTGCATTCGAATAAGCAGGACATATTCATCCCCGAATCGCTTTTCAAATTCCTCTAACGAAAAGGGCAGCTCAAATGAATATTTCCCTTGACCTTCGAACGCATTATCTCGCCAAGTAGGTGCATACAGCAAGACTTTTTTCGAAGAATCAATCTCATAGTGGCGATAAACCGTTTCTTTGATTTTAGCATGCCGTGCCTCTTGATAAAATATATCATTTCGAGGGTATCCAATTTCTAGCATCTCACCTTCAAAAGCAAATGCCCGCCGAAAGATTGAACTAGAGTAGGCATTCGGGGAAATTAAGCCGGACCATTTTGCAGTCTCTTGCTTAAATCCTTGCTTGTACCGCTCCGTCGTCGTATTCGCCATTTGGACATCATCCATATCAAGCGCAAGCTTTTTGAGCGGTGTGCCGTGCCATGTCTGGAGATAATACGTTTTTTTCGGTTTGATCAACCAACCCGGTAACCGACTGTTTGATACCCAGACCCGTGACGTCGCGAGCAAATAAATCCAGCGAAACGTCAACCGATCTACCGTCTTGACGTCTCGTGGAAACGTAACACCTCGTTGTTTACTAAAAATCAACTCACATTCCGGATGCATCGTACGCATCAATTCGTAGATGGCACGCGGACTGTCACTATATTGCTTTCCGAGAAAACTCTCGAAAAGGACTCGATTTGATTTTTGTGGCAACCACGTAAAGACTTTCATGATGGTTCGCAGACTGCGTTCAATCAAGCCTGTTCGTTTCATCCACTGTTTTACTTGATCTTTCAAGTGAAGAGCTCCTTCTTAAGTCAATTAATCACAGCTCATCATAACAAAAAGCGCATCCATTTGGAATTGCTATTTGTTCGCATGTAGCGGAAAGGTAAATCGAACGCCGTCGTGTTTTTGACGATTCCTTTACGATGGCTGAACGTCTCGAAACTATACTTGCCATGATATCCACCCATACCACTCGCCCCGACTCCACCAAATGGTAGATGATGCTGTGCGACGTGCATCAATGTGTCATTGACACATCCACCACCGAATGAAATCCGTTCAAGGATACGATGTTCGACGGCTTTGTTCTCTGTGAACAGATAAAGTGCAAGCGGTTTGTCACGATCATTGACGAACGCGATGACCTCTTCGATTTCACGGTAGGTCAACACCGGCAGGATCGGTCCGAAGATTTCGTCTTGCATCAATGGAGCATCCACCGCTACATTCGTCATGACGGTCGGCGCCATCTTACGCGTTTCCGGATCGACTTGTCCACCGAATTCGATCGTCCCTTGCGACAAGTAACTGCTGAGGCGATTCAGATGATCGTCCGATACGATTTTGACGTAGGATGAGACGCCGACGCCATTCCCGTACTGTTTGAAGGCTTCTTCTTCAATCAACTGCAAGAAACGTTCTTTAACGTCCTCATGAATCAATACGTAATCCGGGGCGATACATGTCTGTCCGGCATTCAGCCATTTTCCCCATGCGATCCGCTTCGCTGCTAGACGAAGATCCGCATCCTTGTGAACGATTGTCGGTGATTTCCCACCCAGTTCAAGTGTGACCGGTGTCAAATGCTTCGCTGCAGCTTGATGCACGATTTTTCCGACGCGTGTGGAACCCGTAAAGAAGATATAATCAAAACGTTCGTTTAATAAAGCGCTACTGACTTCAGCATCTCCTTCTATGACGATTCCGAATCGTTCATGGAATGCCGTTTCAAAAACTTCTCGTAATACACGAGAGACGTTCGGTGTCAGCTCGGATGGTTTAAGGACGACCGTATTCCCCGCTGCAATCGCACCAATGACCGGAGCAAGTGCCAGCTGGAAAGGATAGTTCCATGGCGCGATGACAAGAACGTTGCCATAGGGTTCGTACTGGATTTCACTTTTTGAGCCGATATGCAGAAGCGGTGTTGCGACACGCTTTGGACGTGCTAGTCGACGGAGTTGTCGCTCCATCCGTTGAATCTCTCCATAAACGAAACCGATTTCCGTCGTAAAAGCATCATGCTGTCCTTTATTGAGATCTTGTTTTAATGCCTCATAGATCGCTGCTTCATGCGTTTCAATCGCTTGGCGTAAGAACGTCAGCATGCTTAAGCGAAAAGCTAGACTACGTGTTGCACCTGTTTGGAAAAAGTGACGCTGTGTCTCAAGGCGCTCTGAAAGCACTGTCTCTGTCATCGTTGTCTCCATCCGAGAATCTCCCCTTTAACTGATCTATAACACTGCCTTTATCTTACCATATCTCTTTTCGACTATGAAAAAAGACGGAGAGGCTTCTCCGTCTTGCTTCTTATAATTGAATCGCTGTTTCAAGCGCGACTTTCATCATATCGTTGAATGTCGTCTGGCGCTCTTCCGATGTTGTTTCTTCACCTGTCAACAGATGATCTGAAATCGTCAGGATCGTCAGTGCGTTTACTTTATGTTTTGCTGCAAGTGTGTAAAGACCTGCCGCTTCCATCTCGATTGCGAGACATCCGAAATCCGCCCATTTTTTGAAGTGATGGAAATCATCTTGATAGAACTGATCCGTCGTGAAGATTTGACCGACTTTTGCATCGATACCTTGTTCTTTAGCTGCTGTATATGCTTTATGCAGCAGATCAAAAGAGGCTGTCGGTGCGTAGTCTAGTCCATTAAAACGGACACGGTTCTGTGCCATGTCATGCGAAGCACTCATCGCGATGACGACGTCACGAACTTTAACGTCTGGCGTGATCCCACCGGCAGTTCCGACACGGATCAAGTTCTTCGCACCGTATGACTGAACGAGTTCGTTCGCATAGATCGACATCGATGGTACACCCATACCTGTTCCTTGAACCGAAACTTTTTTCCCTTTATAAGTACCTGTGAAGCCATACATGCCTCGAACTTCGTTATAAAGGACGACGTCCTCTAAAAACGTCTCAGCGATGTATTTAGCACGTAACGGATCTCCTGGGAGTAAGACCGTTTCGGCGATTTGTCCTTCAGCTGCATTAATGTGTACACTCATGTACGATTCCTCCTCGATAGTCGTTTAAATCGACAACAATTCACGAAACTCATTCGGTGTCATACCGAATTGTTTTTTGAACACTTTCCGAAAATACTTATCGTCCTGATATCCGACTTCAAGTGCGATTTCGTAAATGCGCGCGTCCGTCTCACTCAATAATTCCTTCGCCCGATTCAAGCGAATCGTTTGGATGTAATCAGATAAGTTAACGGAAAAACGCTGTTTGAAGCGTCGTGATATATACTCTCGGCTCAAGTAAAACCGTTCGCTCATGAATTGCAGTGTCAATTCTTCCGCATAATGCGTTTCGATGTATTTGGCGATTTGATCAATCGCTTCTCCTGATTCCACTACCGGATGGATACATTCCATCGCGCGGGACAAGGCATCATTGAGTACATCTGGATCAACCGGCTTCAATAAATAATCAAAGGATTGATGCAAAATGGCACGTCGCATATACGTATAATCATCATACCCTGTCAGCACGATCGTGACGACCTTTGGATGATGATTTTTTGTCCATTCTAGTAATGTTAATCCGTCGAGTCCAGGCATTTCGACATCTGTCAGCATTAAATCGATCGTTCCGGTATCCAGTAATCGTTTCGCTTCTTCCCCATGTTCCGCCTCGTAAATATGTGAGACCTGCCAACTGTCCCATTCTCCGAGCAATTTGACCGCTTCCCGTACATGTCGTTCATCGTCTACGATCAACACGTTCATGCCAAGTCCCCCTTCTCATATGGAATTCGAATCACGATTTTGAATCCTCCCTCTACCGCTGAAGAAGAGAGCGTCATATTTGCTTGCTCCCCGTAAAAAATCAAGAGTCGTTCATAAATATTATGGAGACCAATGCCGCTCGTCTCGAGATCTTCTGGGCTACGATGCATGCGCATTTTTCGATCAATCGCTTCAAGTCGTCCTGTTTCAAGAATGGCACCGCTATTCTCGATTTGAATAATGAGGCGTCCGCCATCCGTCCGGACTTTGTAAGCAAGATAGTTCTCCGTCGCTGCTAATTGCTGTCGAAAGCCGTGTTTGAAGTAATTTTCAGCGAACGGTTGCAAGATCATCTTCGGAACTTCAATGTCATTGAGATGCCACGGGACGTCAACAATATAACGGAACCGTTCCGGAAAACGTTGCTGTTGCAAACGAATATACGCTTGAAGATGATCGACTTCTTGTTTTAGGGTTACGATCGTCTGCTCATTATTCATCGAGTAGC
The DNA here is from genome assembly GCF_018618875.1 of Exiguobacterium sp. s46. Classification (NCBI taxonomy): domain Bacteria; kingdom Bacillati; phylum Bacillota; class Bacilli; order Caryophanales; genus Exiguobacterium; species Exiguobacterium sp. s46. The sequence goes on along the minus strand of NZ_JACSMY010000004.1, from coordinate 148,728 downwards.
GCATCATTTGTGATAATCCGGTGATCGAGCGGTACGCGATCTTCCGGTCTCCTTGTAACGTCGTCGTTCCGATCGATTGTAAGGCATTGAATAAGAAGTGCGGATTGAGCTGAGATTGTAATGCACGTAGCTCATTCGTCCGGTTTTCAAGTGCCAGTCGATACTCCCGTTTGATTAAACGATCAATCCGTTGAATCATGCGTTGGAACTGACGGTTGAGTAATCCAATCTCGTCATTCGTCGTCGCAACGAATGATGCTGATAAATCCCCTTGTTCGACTCGCCAGACGTTTGCTGTCAACTGTTTGATTGGTTTCGTGATCTGCATGGCAACGAGACTTGCGGCAATGATCATGACGAACAGTGAGACGAGACCGATCAAAACAAGAATCAATGCCGTTTCATTCGCCCCTTGGATGACTGACGCATACGGAATCCGTTTGACGAGTATGAGTGGAACACCATTCGTCATCGTCTTTGAGTAGACGATGAACGATTTTCCGACACGTAAACTCCCACTCTGCCCAGTGAATCGATCGACCGGTAGTTCCATCTCTGCTCCAGTCTGTGCCAATACACGCTGTTCTGTCATCAACCATAACGACTCTTCCGGATCATTCTCGAACAGTTTCAATTGTTGTTCGAATACACGGACTGGAATATCCACTGAAAGGAAGCCGAGTGGCTCATCTGTTTCGACACGATCGATACGATAACGAAAACTAACGACTTGTTTCTCATCAAGAATCATCGTGTGCACATTGTATGGTTCAATCGTGTGCGCTCCGTCAATCAACCAGCCACTTTTTTGTTTCATCAATCGAAAATAATCCGTTTCTTGCATCCAATCAAACGTTCCCCGACTCGTCGTTTTCATGTTGTAGACCGAATACTCCGAATAACCATTTAAGATGACGAAATGTAACTGCTCGATATCCTGACGTGATAAAAACAGACCTAACATCGCCCGCGAAACGACTCCATCAGATTCGTCTAATTCCTGATCTGCTCCGACGCGCATGATGTTCATCAACGAACGATTCGCATACAGACTTGTCGAGAGACGGCGGATATCCTCTATGTAATGGGTCACCTGTGTATTTCCTCGCGTCAACACGTTCAGGCTAGAACGTTCTGCCTGTTCAATGTTTTGGTGCCGTACATACAAGTAGGAGATCGATGTCGCGAGGGCTGTCGGAATCAAGATCGCTAGGACGACGAGACGAATCAAACGTGTCCGGATACTTTTCATGAAAGGCGCCCCCATCCTTTTTCTTGTAATCAATCGTATCATAACCTTGAATCCGCTTACATCATTTCCTGATATTCTCTTTCATGATTCCTATAAAAAATTCTTTTTTGTTTCGACTTGATTCCGAATGAATTTTACTATAATATCATCAATGTTCGTTTTTTAATCAATTTGTTATGAAGGTGGTCCTTTTACCCATGTTTAAACTTGCCGCACATCAAACAACCGTAAAACGTGAAATCCAAGCTGGATTCGTGACGTTCATTACGATGGCATATATTCTGCTCGTCAATCCGACGATTTTAGCAGATGCCGGTATCCCCCAAGCCCAAGCATTTTCTGCGACGATCATCGCGACATTGATCGGTACGCTCCTGATGGGGCTTTATGCGAATCTACCAATCGCAGTCGCACCCGGAATGGGACTCAATGCGTATTTTACTTATACACTTGTCGTTGGTGAGAAGATTCCATATCAGACAGCACTCTCAGTTGTTTTCGTTGCTGGTGTCATTTTCTTATTGTTATCACTCTCACCAATCCGTACGAAGCTGATTGAAATCATTCCGATGACATTAAAGCTTGCGATCACAGGTGGAATCGGTCTTTTCATTGCTTCACTCGGTCTCAAGATGTCAGGAATTCTCATCGCTAGTGAAGATACACTCGTCACGATTGGCGCATTGACGTCACCAGAAGCATTGATCACACTCATCGGACTATTAGTTGCAGCCATCTTGACGATCAAACGTGTACCAGGTGCTATTTTATATGCCATGATTCTCTCTGGATTGATTGCATTCCTGACAGGTGAATTGAAGTTTTCCGATTCCTTCGTTGCGTTACCGACTTTACCAGAAGGATTGATCATCACGAATCCGTTCAACGCCATTCAAGACGTGTTCCAATACGGTCTGTTCAGCGGTGTCCTCTCCTTCGTTCTCGTGACGATGTTTGATACGACAGGTACGATGGTCGCTGTCGGAGAACAGGCTGGATTGATTGAAGAAGATGGATCATTGAAAAACAGCGAACGTGCCCTATTATCTGATTCGACTGCGATGGTCGCTGGTTCATTGTTCGGAACAAGTCCCACAACCGCTTACGTAGAATCTGCAGCGGGTGTCGCTGCTGGTGGACGGACTGGACTCACATCCGTGACGGTCGGGATTCTATTCGCATTATCTGCCGTCTTTGGACCGTTCGTTCAATCGATTTCGAGCGTCCCTGCGATTACTGCGCCAGCATTGATTTTAGTCGGTGCCTTCATGATTCAAAATATCAAACAGATTCCATGGGATGATTTCAGCGAAGCTTTCACGGCTTTCCTCGTCATCTTGATCATGCCATTATCCGGTAGCATCGCAACCGGTATCGCATTCGGTTTCATCGTCTATCCAATCATGAAAGCTATCCAAAAAGAGCGTGTCCATCCACTCATCTATGTGTTCGCGCTTCTCTTCTTCATCCAATTATTCTTCTTATCATAAAAAAACATGCCTGTTCCGTCAGTTAATCGGAACAGGCATGTTTTTTTGAATCACTTCTTATTTTTTCATTTTATCCCATGTTTTCGTGAAGTCCTGCAGCATCTCGTCAGCTGTTTTTTGCTTACCAACATATGCTTGCATGATCGCTCCGAACTCGTTTACAGCACCATCCGGATACTTGAACCAGTTCCATGAGATCGTTTTTCCGTCTTTCGAGTACGCTTGAATATCATCTGCAAGCGGTCCTAGATCCTTCGCTTCGATTGATTTGAAGGCAGGGATGAATTTAAATTTATTGACCATGTAGTCTTTTCCTGTCTCAGACGTCGCCATCCACTCGAGGAATTTTTTCGCTTCTGCTTTGTTCTTCGAGTTCTTATTGACGACCCAGTTGTTTGGTACGCCAACAGGAAGACGGTCCATTTTTTCTTTATCATCATTGATCGGCATCGGGATGAAGCCCATGTTGATGTCCGGATTGACGTCCGTAATCAATTGTTGTGCCCAGTTCCCTTGTTGAAGCATCGCTGTCTTACCTTCAGCAAATTGGGAAACTTGTGTGTTGTAATCCGTCGTTAACGGATTTTTATTACCGTACTCAATCGTTAAATCAAATAGATTCATGAAATCCTTGAACTGTTTGTTATCTTCGAACTTTCCTTTTCCAGAATTCAAGTCTGCGATGAACTGATCTGGATCATCCTGCTGTGCGACCGGAATGTTCAACAGGTGATTACCGAGAATCCACCACTCCCCGTACCCAATCGAGAATGGCGTCACCCCGTCTGCCTTTAGCTTCTTTGAAGCTTCCGTCAATTCAGTTAATGTTTTCGGAAGTTCCGTGATACCAGCTTTTTTGAAGATATCTTTATTGTAGATAAAGCCATACCCCTCAAGGTTCATTGGCATACCATACAATTTACCATCAATCGTCATTGGCTCTTTTGATAGATCCGTTAGATCGCCGACCCACTTTTCATCTGACAAATCTTCTAACTTATCCTGCCATGTCTTTGCTTCCGTAAAGCCACCGTTGTTAAAGACATCTGGTTCATTACCTGAAGCGAACTGTGATTTCAGAGCCGCGCCATAGTCCGATCCACCACCGACTGTTTGCACGACGACTTTCGTTCCGGTTTCTTTTTCATACGCTTTTGCCATCTTTTCCATGTCTTTTGCGATTTCAGCCTTGAATTGGAATACGTTGAGCGTCTTACCGTCTTTTGAACCACTATCTTTCGAGTCATCGCTATTCAATGTACCGCCACCACATGCTGCCAAAGCGACGACCATCGCCGTCGTGACGACAGGTAATGCTGCCCATCTTCTTTTACGCATTCGGATTCCCTCCCTGATTTCGTTTCATTTCGTGCTACATCTTCACAATAAATGAAAACGCTTGCAATGAAGAGAGAGAAAGTTGTCCGGTGTGGTGGAAAATATTGAACAATCGTTATCCGAGTCTTTTCATCGGAATTGTTGTATCATGAAACTAGAGATTCTTTTATGAATAGGAGTTTGATGCCATGTCCTTGCAACTCACGATTTTATTGATTGGTATATTGCTGTTTGCTGCCGTCTGGACGACGAAGTTATCAAGTCGTCTGAATATTCCTGCTCTACTGATTTTTATCGCCCTTGGTATGATTGCTGGAAGCGACATTACGGGGTTCATTCGTTTTGACGATGCAGAACTGGCTCAGCTTCTTGGAACCGTCGCCCTCATCATCATCTTATTCGAGGGTGGTCTGCAAACGGTTTGGAAGGAAGTGCGTCATGAATTAGCCCCTTCCCTCTCGCTTGCGACGTTCGGGGTCTTCATCGCTACATCCATCGTTGCCGTTGCTTCCCATTATATTCTGGGCTTCAGTTGGGCGAATGCTTTTTTACTCGGGGCAATCGTTGGTTCGACGGATGCCGCTGCTATCTTTTCTGTCTTGAGTGGTCAGCCGATTCGACGGAAAGTCGGATCAACACTCGAAGTTGAGTCCGGTACGAATGACCCGATGGCCGTCTTTTTGACTGTCTTGTTCCTTGAGTTCGTGACAAACCCTGAAGAAGCATCGCTCTTATCGGGACTTGGATCACTCGTTTGGGAAATGGCGATGGGACTTCTGATTGGTTTGTTCATCGGATGGGCAGCTTCGACCTTGATCAATCGGATCGATTTGTCCTCTTCTAGCTTTTATCCGATCATGCTCATGTCGTTTGCTTTCCTGTCTTTCGGTTTAGCTGATACGTTCCATGCCAGTGGATTTTTAGCCGTTTATGTCACAGCGATCTACATCAGTAATCATGAACTCGTCTACCGACAGACACTCGTCCGTTTTACGATGAGTATGGCGCATCTTGCCCAAATCGGAATGTTCATCGTGCTCGGTCTACTCGTCTTTCCGAAACAATTGCTCGATGTCCAGGTCATCCTGTCTTCCATTGCGTTGGCGCTGATCTTAATTTTCATCGCTCGTCCTTTGTCAGTCTGGGTGAGTCTTCTTCCGTTTCGTTATTCGTGGCAAGAGAAGGTTTTCATTTCTTTTGCTGGTCTAAAAGGAGCGGTACCGATCATTCTCGCGACATATCCTCTCGTTGCGGATATCGAGAATGCATCGATGATCTTCAATATCGTGTTTTTCACAGTCTTATTATCAACGCTAATTCAAGGAAGTATGTTGACGTTCCTTTCCGAGCGGTTACGACTGAACGAAACACAGACTACTGCTATCCATACCGTCATTGAATTCATGTCAATCGGTAAACCGAATGCGGAAATCATTGAATTGACGTTACCGATGTCCCATCCATTCATTGGAACGACGATCTCAGAGATTGATTTGCCTCAGGAATTTTTGATCACGGCCATCATCCGTGATGATCAAATCATTACACCACGTGGAGACACTGCCCTAGAAGGCAATGATCAGCTACTACTCCTTACCCCAAAACATCGGATCAAGACACTGAAGCGATTCCTGTTTCCTCCCGCTTGATCTGTTCATGAAACAACGCAGTGGATCCTGAAGATCCACTGCGTTGTTTTTTTACATATTCATGAATCTTGTTGTTTCGTTTGTGTGTCTTGCTTCTGTTCTTTACGCTTCGCTTTAGCACGACGGTAGAGAACGTATCCACCAAGAATCACGACGATTCCACCTAAGATCCACCATAACTCCTGTTCTAATCCTTTTAGCATGGATTCAGCACGTTCTACTCCGAATCGTTCACCGACCCAGATGTAAAAGAAGGAAACCGGAAAAAGTCCAATACTTGAAGCGAGTAAATAGCGCTTGAACGAAAGACCAAACAAACCACACGGAATCGAGACGACCGAGCGCACGACGGGGAAAAAGCGGCCGAACAAAGCAGACCATGTTCCGTATTTCCCGACGATGCGCTCCCCTTGCTCAATTTCTTTTTCTTTAATCAGTAACCATTTGCCGTACCGGATAAGTATCGGACGACCTGCATAACGACCTAGAAGATAAAAGACCGTCGCGCCCATCAGACTTCCTAAAAAACCGACCAGAACAGCAGCTGTCCAGCTGACCGTTCCGTTCGACACATATAGACCGAGCAACGGTAAGCCCACTTCTGCCGGAATCAATTCTGTTCCAAGACCAACGATCATAATTCCTAAAAACAGCCAGAGATTGGATTCTCCGGCTGAAAACAACCATTCCAACATACGAGTAACCCTCCGTTCATCCTCTCGCTGGACGGAGGAGATAATAAATGATGACGACTAACGTCGTCCAGACGCCTGTGAAGATTCCGATAATCCCGACAATGAAGAAACCGAGTGCAACGATTGAGCCTGTCTGTTTATAATCCCGCCACATCGTCCGTAATCCTTTAATGTTGAACCAAAGGAATACGAGGAATAATACAGGGATGAGTAATCCTACGATCAATAAAGAAGACATGTCTTCACCTCTTTCTTATTTATTGTTATCCCCATTCTATCAGGAATCGACACGTCTTTCCTCCGCCTGAGGTCTTACGAACCTAAAAAAAGAACACGCTTCTGAATCGAAGCATGCCCTTTGCTTTATAAAGCATCCTGTTTTGACGCTTTCTTACTATATATATGTCAGAGCAAGTGGATGCCTTCCGCTTGGAGACTTTTACGCGTCTCTTCTGACCAGACAGAAGCTTGGACTTCACCGATGTGACGTTTTTTCAATAAGAACATCGCCATACGGGATTGACCGATTCCTCCACCCATCGTTAACGGTAGACGCTCTTCGAGCACACCTTGATGGAACGGGAACGCCAATTTATCCTCTTCTTGAGCAATCGCTGTCTGTTTTAAAAGTGCTTCACGATCAACGCGAATTCCCATTGAAGACAATTCGAATGCTCCGATTTCTGGGTGGTGTACTAAAATGTCACCGTTGAGTGTCCAGTCATCGTAGTCAGCCGCTCGACCATCGTGCTTCTCACCTGAAGCCAGTGCGCCACCGATTTGCATGAGGAAAACTGCGCCATATGCTTTCGTGACTTCTGTTTCACGTTCTTTCGTCGAAAGTGTCGGATACGCATCCTCTAGCTCTTGCGTCGTCATGAAATGAATCGTTTCCGGTAAGATCGCTGAAATGCCGTATTCCGCTTCCACTTCTTGCTCAACTTGACGAATCGTTGCATAGATCGCTTGTACCGTTTCTTGTAAATAAGCACTCGTCCGTTGTTCTTTCGTAATGATACGTTCCCAATCCCACTGATCGACGTGAATAGAGTGTGTCGCATCCAGCATCTCATCGCGACGAATCGCATGCATCAACGTGTATAAGCCTTCTCCTGCTTCAAATCCATACGTATGAAGCGCTTGACGCTTCCATTTTGCAAGAGATTGTACGATTTCAAGGTCTGCTGTGTGGTCCAAGGCATCGAAGCGAATGATGCGCTCTACGCCGTTTAGATGATCGTTGACACCGAGTGTGCTTTCTACGAACAATGGTGCTTCGACACGTGTCAATCCGAGTGTCGTCGAAAAGCGTTCTTCAAAGCGTTTCTTTACGAGTGTGATAGCTTCCTGTGTGTGTTTCATCGATACGAGTGTTGTCATGGTGGTGTTCCTCCTCAATTGTGTTTTGAAAAAGAAGCCATAAAAAAGAGCCCTTCTTTCCCAAGAATATGGGACGAAAGACTCGGTTCCGCGGTACCACCCATGTTAGCAACGATGTTGCTCACTCAAAAGACGAATCACTTCATCTTCGGCCATATGATAACGGACAGGCAACTCCGGCTACGCCTACTGACATTCGGGTTCGGGTAGCGACTCCGGGAGGTTCTTCGCATCTTGCTTCCGACTGGGCTCTCACCATCCCCAGCTCGCTATACGGTCGTACAAGGTGTTACTCTTCCCTTCAACGTCGTTGTTACAATTGAATTGAGAACATCGTACAACAGGTCGCAAGTGTTTGAAAAGACTTTTTTTCAAAAAAAATAAAAGTTGTCAGATTAATCTGACGTGTGAATCATGAAAAAAGCGTTCTCGCAGAAGCGAGAACGCGCTTACAAAAATTATTTGATCGACCCACTCGTAATTCCTTGAATGATCTGTTTTTGCAAAGCAAAGAAGAACAACAATAACGGAATGATCCCGAGGACGAGTCCGGCAAGTGCTAAGTCCCACTGCTTCGTATACTGACCGAAGAAATAGAACGTCGCGAGTGGAATCGTTCGTAAATCGACGTCTCGTAACATCAGCGATGGCAGTAGGAAATCATTCCAAATCCAAAGCGTGTTCAAGATGATAATCGTGACCGTGATCGGTTTGAGTAATGGGAACACGATACGCCAGAATACACCCCATTGTGAACAACCATCAATGATGGCCGCCTCCTCGATTTCTTCAGGAATCGACTTCATGAATCCATGGTATAAGAAGATTGATAATCCAGATCCAAAACCAAGATACATCAGAATCAATCCCCAATAACTGTTCTGCAATCCGAGATCACCAGACAGTTTCGATAAGGGAATCATGATCGATTGGAATGGAATGATCATCGCGGCAACGAATAAGAAAAAGATGATCGTCGACAAGCGTGTTTTCGTCCGGACGAGTTTCCAAGCCGCCATCGAACAAAAGATGATGATGACCGCGTTAGCGCCGACTGTAATGATGACGGAGTTTAAAAAGACTTTTCCGAAGTTCATGGCTTCCCATGCTTCCGAATAGTTGGACGTCATCCATTCTTTTGGTAGACCCGATGTATTCGTAAAGATATCTCCCTGCGTCTTGAATGAATTCGAGACGACGTAATAAAACGGAATCATATACAGAAGCCCCATCAATAAGGCTGCCAGTTCGACTGTTCCAAGACGGAATGAATAACGACCTCTCGTCTTTTTAGAGCGCTTCGGTTTCTCCTCTTGCGGAGTGGGTAACGGTTGTGCCGTACTCATGCTTCCACCTCCCGTTTTTTCGTCAGATAGACTTGAGTGACTGTAATCGCGGCGACAACAACGAAGAAGATGATCGCTTTCGCTGACCCGAGTCCAAGATTATTGTTCGTAAACGATTCTTTATAAATGTTTAAAGCAAGCATTTCGGTCGATTTGAATGGTCCACCATTCGTTAGGGATAAGTTCGTATCGAATAACTTGAAGGACCATGAAATCGTCAAGAACAAACAGATCGTGACCGACGGCATGATCAGTGGCAACGTAATGTTCCGTAACGTCGAGAGACGATTGGCACCATCGATTTTTGCTGCTTCAATCAGCTCTTGTGGCACGTTTTGTAGCGCTGCGATATAGATGACCATGATGTAACCGCCACCTTGCCAAATCGAAACGATGACGATACCCCAGAATCCTGTCCGGGCATCTCCTAACCATGGAAGTTCAAATATACTCCACCCTGTCAATTCACCGATCGATGCGAAGCCTTTGACATAGATGAACTGCCAAACGAACCCGAGGATCAACCCACCAATCAAGTTCGGCATGAAGAAAATCGTTCGTAAGAAATTACGCGTGCGAATATTTTGTGTCAATAAGAACGCCAAGATGAAACCAACGACATTCGTTAAGATGACGGCAACGACCGTATATTTCGTCGTCAACCAAAATGACTGCTGGAACTGCTCGTCACTCGTAAAGAGACGGACATAGTTATCAAAGCCGATCCAATTTAATTCTCCGGTTACACCGTTCCAATCCGTGAACGAATACATGACGCCATTGAAAAACGGTACAAGCACGATCACTGCGAATACAAGAAAGACCGGTCCGACGAAGAGCCAAAAATCAAGACCGCGTTTCCACTTCTTTTGTCCAGATGTCATTGTTTCATCCCTCCTCCACTCTACAGTACGTCTTTCTCTAGCACTTGAACACGTCACCATTTGACCCATTGGGTGGAAAATATTGAACGTTTTCTTTTGGCGCGTTCGCACTAGATACGCTACTATTAGAAAAAAGAGAGATCCAATCAAAGAGGGAGTCGATACCATGGAAAAGACCATTCGTTCAGACTTAGAAATCGCACAACAAACCGTCTTACGCCCGATTCGAGAAATTGCGAACCGAATCGGTTTGCAAGAAGAGGATTTTGATACGTACGGAAAGTATAAAGCGAAGTTGACAGACGGACTGTTGAACCGATTGGCAACGAAATCTGACGGTAAATTGATCCTTGTCACTGCCATCAATCCGACAGCCGCCGGTGAAGGAAAATCAACCGTCACTGTCGGACTCGGACAGGCGTTGCATCGGGCAAACCACAAGACGATGATTTGTTTACGGGAACCCTCACTCGGTCCGACGATGGGCTTAAAAGGTGGCGCGTGTGGTGGTGGCTATAGCCAAGTCCTACCGATGGAAGAGATCAATCTTCATTTCACAGGCGATATGCATGCGATCACATCTGCTCATAATACAATTAGTGCCTTGCTCGACAATCACCTGCATCAAGGTAACATCCTTGGCATCGATCCGCGTCGTATCGTCTGGAAACGCGTTCTTGATTTGAATGACCGTGCCTTGCGCCAAGTCACAATTGGTCTTGGTGGTCCTGCGCATGGCGTGCCGCGTCAAGATGGGTTCGATATCACGGTCGCTTCCGAGATCATGGCGGTCCTCTGTCTAGCAGACTCGATCACGGATCTCGAACGACGCTTGAGTCGCATCGTCGTTGCCTATACGTACGATCAACAGCCGGTTACGGTCAAAGATATTCAGGCGTCAGGAGCTGCGACGTTGCTTCTAAAAGATGCGTTTCGTCCGAATCTCGTTCAAACCGTCGAAGGAACACCAGCACTGATTCACGGTGGACCGTTCGCGAACATCGCACATGGCTGTAACTCTTTGATTGCAACGCAAACTGCACTGAAGCTAAGCGATTACGTTGTCACAGAAGCAGGATTCGGAGCCGATTTAGGTGCCGAAAAGTTCTTCAACATCAAATCACGGATTGGCGGACTCCACCCGGATGCCGTCGTTATCGTCGCTACGGTTCGTGCCTTGAAGATGCACGGAGGTGTAGACAAAACGCAACTCAGCGAAGAAAATCTCGCTGCCTTAACAGATGGTCTTGCGTTACTTGAAAAACACGTCGAGACGATGAGTCTATTCGGCGTTCCTGCCGTTGTTGCCTTGAACCGTTTCTTCACCGACACGGAAGCAGAACGGAACATGATCCTAGAATGGTGTCAGGATCGTAATATTCGTGTCGCGGAAAGTGAAGTCTTCAGTAAAGGGGGAGCTGGCGGTGAAGCACTCGTCACGGAAGTCATGCAAGCTCTTGAGGAACCGAGCCAGTTCCGCCCTCTGTATCCTGACGTCTTACCGCTTCGTCAAAAGATCGAGCGTATCGCAAAGCGTGTCTACGGTGCAGCCGACGTTCATTTTGAAGACAAAGCACTCCGCGAACTCGAACGGTGTACGGAGATGGGGTTGAATGAGTTACCGATTTGTATGGCAAAAACACCATTTTCTTTAACCGATGACCCTGCTCGTTATGGTCGTGTCGAAGACTTCACGATCACGGTCCGCGAAATCCGACCATCGGTTGGTGCAGGGTTCATCGTTGCATTGACTGGGAATGTATTAACGATGCCAGGATTACCCGCAGTTCCCGCCGCCTTCCACATGGGCGTTTCGGAAGACGGACAGGTATTCGGACTTTCTTGATGAGAGGATGAGTTACATGACGATTGATCATTCACATTGGATAGCCTCTGACGGCTATACTACGACATTGCATAGCCTCGAAGCCCATGATCCTAAAGGAGTCGTGATCGTCTTTCACGGGATGATGGAGCATGGCGCACGGTATGAGGAATTCGCCGAATTCCTCTATGCGCATCATTACCATACAATCATCGCAGACTTACGCTGTTTCGGAACTCGAGCAGCACAGCTTGGAACACTTGGACACCTTGAGCCGAATCAAGGGTTTAAACAATTGATGCAGGATGCAGAAGAACTCGTCTCTGACATCAAAGAGCGTTATCCGACGCTACCGGTGTTCATTTTTGGTCATAGTTTTGGTTCGTTGATCGCTCGCCGGATCGGTCAAACACTCGGTCATACGGTAGCCGGAATCATCGCGAGCGGCCCCCCGACGAGTACAGGTTTACTCAGTGATGTCAGTCAAAAACTCGTCGAACGTCAAATCCATCAGCTGTCAGCAACACATCCCGCTGAACGGTTTGGACAACTCGTGTTCGGTCGGTATAACTTGCGCTTCTTCCCAGCACTTTCTAAAAATGCTTGGCTCTCTTCGGATCCTCAATCCGTCATGCGCTATGATGCAGATCCATTGTCCGGTCAAACGGTCACGCTTGGGTTCTTCCACGAACTCTTGCATGCAACGAAGCTCGTCAACGCACTTGCTTCCATCTATCAGCATCCACGTCACTTACCCCTCTTATTGCTTGCTGGTGGGGATGACGCGGTCGCGTTCGACGGAAAAGGTATCCATCATTTGTTTGATATGTATAATCGTGTCCGTGTCGATGCTGTACAGCTGACGATTTATCGAGGGTTACGTCATGAGCTCTTCCATGAGTTCGAACGCATCCGCGTTTTTGCCGATATCGCGAGCTGGTTGAATAAACAAGTCAATCCTGCAGCTAAACAGTCATCTTCCCGTTCTTCTTAAGCCACATCGATCGATATAAAAAAAGGCAGCGGATCCTTGTGATCCGTTGCCTTTTGCACTTCTATCGTATCCTTCATTGAATCCAAGTCAGTGAAGAAATCATCGCTTCGATTTCTTCGATTTCAAGCGTCTCGCGTTCTGCGGAGTACGTCAATAAGACTAACCGTTCCCCGTCCGAATACGCGTAGATCCGTAAGAAGATATCTTCTTCTTTCCCATCTACTGCAAGCAACGCTTCTTTTGTTGAATTACGACGGACTTCAAGTGCTCCTGTTAGTTCGATGCCGAACTCTTCCACCAACAGATTGATTTCTTGTTCCGCCGCCTCATACGGTGTCAATTCTTCTGAATCGGACTCATAAATGGATAATTGGAGCGTACCCATTGCATTTTCATCCGTCGAATAAAAACTGACATATGTCTCTTCTTCTTGATATTCGAATACTTTTGGATATTCTAGCGTGATCCAATGATCGACTGTGTACTGTTTCATTTGAATTCCTCCATTCGTTGTATCTCTTCAAAGCGGATACCCGTCACAGCCATACGCTCGAATTGTCGAGCGAGTTGAGCAGAGACGAACATGCGATGCGTGCGCTCATCTCGCATAAGATGATGCGGACAAATCGAATCGCTGATTCGTCGCTCTGTCAAAAAATAGACGCGTCGTCTCGGGACCGGACGGAATACATCCGTCGTATGTAGATGTTCGATCCGACTGACAGATAAGAGATTGAGAAGATAGTACGGAACCACTCCGTCCTTCGTCTCAAGATGTACCTTGAGACATTGTACAGAAAAAGGCGCGTATGCTGCAATGACGCGTTGCACACGTTCCGAGACGAGCGGCAGATCGAATGTGTTTGGAAGGACATCCGGTAGCAAATCCGCATCTTGATTGATGGAAAAAGCAAGTACACCTACGTTATGGAACCACTCTCCTATCAATAAGCGATGACGATCGAATTGATGGTGACAGATCGCCTTCCATCCTTTTCCCATCGACTGTTCGCTCCAAACTCGCACTTCATTCACCAGACACTCTCTCCTCTACCCAACTTTACCCATATTGCAAATCAAGATTACCATTGGAAACGATTAACTAGTATTATTGTACACCGAATCTTAAAAGAAATTGCTTTTTTTCATAAAAGTTATGGAAATGCACTCTTTGCTATGCTACTATATTTCATGTAGCCGATACGCGGGTGTAGTTTAATGGTAAAACCTCAGCCTTCCAAGCTGATGACGAGAGTTCGATTCTCTTCACCCGCTCCAATTATGACATAACATAGGTCTAGGACCATTTCCCTCTAGAGGGCAGGCGACTCGCGACGTGCGAGTCGTCTTTTTTATTGATTCTGCTGATGATTCCAACGAATTTATGGGTATAAAACGATATAGATAGAGATTCGTAAAGGAGGATTCGTATGATTCAGATGAAAATGCCCGGCGTGACGATCTATCAAAGTACACTCATGAAAACGACTTCGACATTAATCGAGACGCCTGATTGTCTGATCGTCGTCGACCCTGGCTGGCTTCCCGATGAGATTGCAACGATTCGTCGAGACGTCGAAATCGTGCGTCGCGAACGACCATTATACGTCGTCTATACGCATGCCCATTTCGATCATATTTTAGGTGCCTATGCCTTTACGGATGCCATCGTCATTGCTTCGAAACCGTTCATCGATGTCGATCGACAAGAAGCGCTAAAAGCCGTCCAAGATTTTAATGATGAATTCTATATTGATTCTCCCGTCCTTTTCCCAGACGTGACACATGTCATCCATGAGTCTGAGACGATTTTAACGATCGGACAAACGAAGTTAATCTTCTTTTTGACGCCCGGTCATGAAGCGACTCATCTTTCCTTCATCGTCATGCCACTTCACTTGTTAGTCTGCGGCGATTACGCTTCAGACGTTGAAATCCCCTTGATCGAACACGATTCCTCTGAGTATTTGACGACGCTCGAGTTACTCGAGTCGTTCATTTATGAATATGAAGTCAAACTCTTGATTCCCGGACACGGTCACATTTGTGATGTCCGAACAGAGATGATCGAACGACTTCATCAGAGCTATGATTATATTCTTGCCCTCCGTGCCGGAAAAGAATCCGACTGGGCTCCGTCTTGGCAAACGACCCCTTTTATGAAACGTCTGCATGAAAAAAATAAGCGACAAGTCAAAAAAGAACAAGAAGAACGATTAGCCCGACGCCATTATGATTAACTTCGCTCAACCAAAAGACTCGGTCGCCAAATTGGCGACCGAGTCTTTTATGGTTATCCAAGTAATGTGACGAGCAACGCTTTTTGTGCGTGGAGGCGATTCTCAGCTTGATCGAAGATGACCGATTGCTTGCCATCGATGACGTCCTCCGTGACTTCCTCCCCGCGATGCGCCGGAAGGCAATGCAAGAAAATAGCTTCATCATTTGCTTGATTCATAATATTGGCATTAACCTGATATCCTTCAAATGCTTGCAGACGCATCGTCGCTTCTTCTTCTTGTCCCATACTCGCGAAGACATCCGTATACACGACGTCTGCACCACTCGCTGCTTCCTCAGGATCCGTCATGACGATGATGTTTCCACCCGTTTCCTTCGCAATGACTTGTGCCTCATGAACGATTTGTGGATCAGGAGCATACGCCTCCGGCGCACAGATGCGAACTTCCATTCCACTGAGCGCTCCACCAATCATCAGCGAATGTGCCATGTTATTTCCGTCCCCGATATATGTCAAAATCTTTCCGGATCGTGTTCCAAATGTCTCTTCGATTGTCAGCAAGTCAGCAAGGACTTGGCACGGATGGTGTAGATCCGTCAATCCATTGATGATTGGAATCGTACCATGTGCCGCAAGCGTGTCGACGATCTCATGACCGAACGTCCGAATCATCAGGGCATCGACGTAACGGCTCATGACTTGAATCGTATCTGAGAGCGGCTCCCCCCGCCCGATTTGCATATCTGCTCCACTTAGCACGATCGGATGTCCACCGAGTTCGACGACACCCACCTCAAACGATAGACGTGTTCGCGTCGATGCCTTTTCAAACAATAAGGCCACTTTTTTATGGCTTAATGCGTTTTGGTAGACACTCGGCTGATGCTTGATGTCTTTCGCGAGTGCCAACAGCTCCGTCAGTGCTTCCGGCGTCAGTTCCGCCATCGTCAAGAAATGCTTTAGTTGTTGCATCGTCTTCATTTTACTTCCTCCTTGATCGGCTCTGTCCATGTATGAAGTGGCTTCACAGCATAAGGGGACTTTTCTGTCGCTTGTAGATGATAATGTGCTAGTTCAGGTTCTGTCAGAACTTGTACCCCGGCAGCAAGCGCTGCTTCGCGACTCGCTTTTTCTTCTGTCACGTGCGAATAGAAAATCGCACATTGTGCCCAGTCAATCGTTTCATCTAATGCTACACCCGTTCCGAAAGCCTCTGTATCTGCTCCAGCAACGATGATGTCTCTCGTCGTCAAATGTCGTTTTGTCGTCTCGTCGAAAATGAAACGTTCCAGCGCCAGTCCGTCTGTCGTCCATTGCAACGTTTCACCTGTCGAACGCATGACGGGACCTGTTTTCGGATCAACACCCTGTAGTTTCAACGTTGAAAAAACAGGAGTCTTGACGGCATGGAAATCAAGTTTCGTCTGTTCCGTTGGTAGTGCGACCGCTTGACCGACCGCAGCTTGAACTGCCCACTGCAAGATCGGTTGACCTGTTACTTTGGCGACGATCGGTAACGTTCGGGAGGCACGCGGATTGATTTCCAGCACGTAGACTTGATCGTCATGCAAGACGAATTGGATATTGTACGCTCCTTTATAATCCATTCGTTGCCCGATCATCTGTGCGATTCGCTCGATTTCGCGCTGAACGGTAGCGCTGAGCGATACAGGTGGCAGAATCATCGTCGAATCTCCAGAGTGAACTCCTGCCTGTTCCAATTGCTCCATCAAAATCGGAACGTACGTCGTTGTTCCGTCCGTAATGCAGTCGACTTCGATTTCCTTTCCTTGGAGGTAGGCATCCACGAGGACCGGGAATGCTAATTCGGAAACGATCGTCTCTAATTGCTCTTGATCGTGGATGATATGCATTCCCTTACCTCCGATGACATAGGAAGGACGAATCATGACCGGGTAACCGATCGTTGTTGCGACTTCTATCATTTGTTCGTGCGTCGCCACTTCTTGTCCTGGAATACGATCGATACCAATGTCATCTAAAAATTGATAG
Source organism: Exiguobacterium sp. s46 (assembly GCF_018618875.1). Classification (NCBI taxonomy): domain Bacteria; kingdom Bacillati; phylum Bacillota; class Bacilli; order Caryophanales; genus Exiguobacterium; species Exiguobacterium sp. s46. The sequence goes on along the minus strand of NZ_JACSMY010000004.1, from coordinate 131,620 downwards.
AACCGCTCACGGTCTTCCATTTGATCGATGACATCTGCCGTCGTTCCGAGAAGATGATAACCGGCATTCTCCAAACCAGACGCAAGCGCAATCCCCGTTTGTCCTCCGAACTGGACTAAGACGTCTTGGCAATCCTCTGCTTCTAGCACATGCATGACGTCTTCAAGTGTCAACGGCTCGACATACAGGCGATCTGCGACTTCGAAGTCGGTCGAGACGGTCTCCGGGTTATTGTTGATCATGATTGTTTCGTAACCGGATGCTTGTAATGCACGTACCGCGTGAACGGAACAATAATCAAATTCGATTCCTTGACCGATCCGAATGGGTCCCGCACCGATGACAGCGACTTTCTTTTTCGTCGATGCTGTGACTTCTGTTTGACCACTCCAGTTTCCGTAGAAATAAGGAGTCGCACTCTTGAACTCTCCCGCACATGTATCAATCATGTGATAGACAGGAAGGATGCCTTTTTCTTTACGTGAGTGCTCGATGTCTACAGCACTAACGCCCGTCAGAAGGGCAATTTGTTCGTCCGTAAAGCCCATCATTTTTGTCTGTTTCAGAGAACTTTCATTCGATACATCGATGTTTTGTTGCTGCTCGACGAGGCGTTGAAGCACTTTGACGAATAAAGCTTGTACTTTCGTCTGTTCAACGAGTTCTTCGACGGTCGTCTCCTTGCGATCGAGTAGCGCGAGCATCGCAAGCAAGCGACGGTCCGTCGGCGCCTTTATTTCTTTCCACAATACGTCAGCCTCCGCTGTTTTCATCCATGTCGGATAAAGAGGCGATTGCTCGACTCCTGCACCGCGCCACGCCTTTTGTAACGCTTCTTCTAACGTCTTCCCCATCGCCATGCTCTCACCCGTCGCCTTCATTTGTGTTCCAAGCGTCCGGTTACTGCCGGTAAATAGATCGAATGGGAAACACGGCACTTTTGCCGTGATATAATCCATCGTTGGTTCAAAGCTCGCCATCGTTTCCTTCGTGACAGGATTGATGCAATCGTCGAGTCGCTCACCGAGCGCAAGACGTGTCGCTAATTTTGCGATCGGATATCCCGTCGCCTTGGAAGCAAGTGCCGAAGAACGACTGACACGCGGATTGACTTCAATGACGAAATAACGTTCTTCCGTCGGATGGATTGCGAATTGAATGTTGCATCCACCGATGACACCGAGATGCGATACGATTTTACGCGCTTCCGTCCGCAATTGTTGATTCATTCGATCCGAAATCGACTGAATCGGTGCAAAGACGACCGAGTCCCCGGTATGGACACCGACAGGATCGATGTTTTCCATGTTGCAGACGATGATCGTCGTATCTGCGCTGTCACGCATGACTTCGTATTCGACTTCTTTATAGCCAGCGATACTCACTTCAACCAAACACTGTGAAATCGGACTCGCTTGTAAGCCGTTCTGCGCTAACAGACGTGCCTCGTCCTTCGTCACTGCGATTCCGCCGCCCGTTCCACCGAGCGTAAAGGCTGGTCGGATGACGAGTGGTACCCCGTGTACTGCCATGAATTCCTCAAGCTCTGCTAACGACTCGATCGTTTGACTTTCCGGGAGCGGTTGCGCGAGTTCGATCATCTTTTGCTTGAATCGTTCACGATCTTCTCCGTCTCGGATCGTCTCAAGCGAAGTTCCTAGAAGTTCGACACCGTATTGTTCAAGTACGCCTGCTTCTTCGAGTGACATCGCAAGATTGAGTGCCGTTTGACCACCGACCGTCGCTAGGAGATGGGATGGTCGATCTTGTTCGATGATGGCCGTTGCTTTTTCAAGAGTCATCGCCTCAATATAGACATGATCTGCCGTGCTCGGATCCGTCATGATAGTAGCCGGATTCGAATTCATTAAGATGACCTCGCATCCCGCTTCTCGAAGCGCCTGACAGGCTTGTGTGCCGGAATAATCAAATTCTGCTGCTTGCCCGATGACGATCGGACCCGAACCGATGACGAGTACTTTCTGTTTATCCCACATATGCTACCTCCTGATGTAATACGCTATTTACGAATTGATCGAAGACGACCATCGCCTCTGTCGGTCCTGGACTCGCTTCTGGGTGAAATTGGACTGTCATGATCGGTAGTACCGGATGAATCAATCCTTCAACGGATCCATCATTGATGTGTTCGTACGCAAGTTCCATCTCAGACGCTTCGATACTTTTTACATCAACGGCATAACCATGATTTTGAGACGTCATGAACACTTGTCCGGATGCTAGATGACGTACAGGATGATTCGCTCCTCGGTGTCCGTGATGTTGTTTTAATAAGGTACAGCCGAAGGCATGAGCGAGAACCTGATGTCCCATACAAATACCAAGTGTCGGATAGCTCGTCGCCAGTTCACGGATTCCTGAAAGGAACGGGTCTAATTGTGTTGGATCACCAGGTCCATTGGAAAACAGCAGACCATCTGGAGCCAGCGCTTGAATCCGTTCCGGTGTCGTATTATATGGCACGACCGTTACACGCATATGGCGTTCAAGCAAAGCATCGATCATCGATTGTTTCACACCGTAATCGATACAGACGATGTGCCCCTGTTCGACTTCCGGTACGTATTCGATGTTTGAAGTCGTTGATACGGAAGCGATGTATGCTGTGTCGATTGAGGCAGTGACAGTCATATCTACTTGCGTCATGTCACCGAATTGATCGCCTTCCGTCCGTAATAGATGCACAAGAGAACGCGTATCGACTCCCGACAAAATCGGCACATTTGCTTCATCCAACCAACTCGCGAGCGATGTTCCTTCCCCGTCCTCAGCCAAAGTTTGAACGATGACACCAGCGACTTGAATCTGGTTGCTTTCTGACGCTTCCACTTGAATACCGTATTGACCGATCAACGGGTATGTGAAGACAAGAATTTGTCCTTGATAAGATGGATCCGTCAAGACTTCCTGATATCCTGTCATTCCTGTAAAAAAGACGACCTCTCCTTTGACTGGAGCTGTTCCTTGCCACGAACCGGTAAACGTCGTTCCGTTCGCAAGCGTTAGTTTTCCGGATTGTTTCATACGATGACCTCCTGTTGACAAACGAGTTGTATTTTTTCGATGGCGTGCATGAGTTCCTGTTCCGTTACGAACAATGATGGCAATAAGCGAATGACATGAGGCCCAGCCGAGACGACGAGAAGACCATTCTCACGCAAAGCGTCAATCAGCGGTGCAACAGGCATCGTGCACTCGATACCAATCATCAAGCCACGTCCACGAATAGAACTCACGATCGACTTGGGTAATTTATTTTCTAGTTGTTGACGTAAATATTCGCCTTTTCCTTGAACGTCTGCCATGACAGTGTCATTTAACAAGAGGTCAAGTGTTGCTTCCGCAGCTGTCATCGCGAGTGGATTTCCACCAAAGGTCGAACCATGCGATCCAGGTGTGAATACTTCCGCCGCCTCCTCCGTCGCGAGTAACGCACCAACCGCGAGTCCACTTCCAAGTCCTTTCGCAAGAGTGATGATATCCGGTACGAGGGGTGTCTGCTCAAATGCAAAACGAGATCCCGTCCGACCAATGCCGGTCTGTACTTCGTCGACGATGATTTTGACATCGTATTGTTGCGCCTTCCTCATCAACGCTTCTAGCCACGCATCGTCGGCGACGACGACTCCGCCCTCTCCTTGAATGATTTCGAGCCATACGGCAGCAGTTTGCTCCGTAATCGCTGATAGGCTCTCCATCTCGTTAAACGATAGATGTTTGAAGCCATTCACCATCTCACCGTATCCCGCTTTGATTTTCTCCTGTCCTGTTGCGCCCATCATCGCAAATGTCCGCCCGTGGAAAGATTGTTTAAATGTGACGACTTCCGTTTTCCCTGTCCATTTTCGAACGAGTTTGTACGCCGCCTCGTTTGCTTCCGCACCACTGTTACAAAAGAAGGCATGACTGAGATGACTGTCTTCCGTCAGTCGCTCGGCGACCCGCTCTTGTGCCGCGATTTGAAACAGATTCGACGTATGCCAAATTTGATTCAATTGTTCCTCTAGCCGTTGCTGAATATAAGGATGACGGTGTCCTGTGTTGCATACAGCGATTCCCATGATGAAATCCAGATACGTCTTTCCTGTCGCATCTTCTACAATCGACCCTTGTCCTTTGACCAATTCCACATCAGTACGTTGATAAGTGGGTAGTAGTGCACTCATGTAATTCCTCCTTGATTCGTGTCCCTGCAGCTAACGCATTTTTCCCAGACCGAATGACGACCTCTGGAATACCATGCTGAGTGGCCTGCATCATCGCTTCGACCTTCGGAATCATTCCCCCGTAGATTTCTCCCGACGCTATCGCAGCTTCGATGGCTGCAGACGTGATTTCTGATTGATAGTCACCGTTTACTTTTACACCCTCAACATCCGTCAACAATTCAAATCGGTCGACAGACCAAGCCTTCGCGACAGCAATGGCGCACGCGTCCCCGTTACTGTTCAATACACCTTGTTCTCCTGTGACAAGGGATGTGACGACAGGCACATAACCATTCGTACTCAACACCGTGAATAATCGTGGATGAATGTGCGTGATCTGACCGACTGCCCCGAGTCCTTTGACTTTTTTACCATGGACGCTTGCTCCGTCTAACCCGCTCATCCCGACGGCAGGAATCCCCGCTTGATTCAACTGCTGAACGATCCCGGATTGGACTTCCCCTGCTAAGATCCGTCGCGCCCCGAGTAAGACCCCATCCGTCGTTACACGGACACCGTTTCGAAACACGGGTTTGATTCCCTCTTGTTCACAGTAACTCGATAGAAGAGGACCACCTCCATGGACGATCAATAATTCGTTACCGGTTTCGACCCACGCTTTCCATTCCTCGAAATACTGCGCATCCAATTGCTCCCACACACTACCACCTAGTTTGATGACTTTTCGTTTCGTCATGTCCGGTAACTCGCATTGATTTTGACGTAATCGTACGTCAGGTCACAGCCGTAAGCGTGTCCTTGTCCTACTCCATCATGCAAATCAATGTGAATCTGTACATCCTGCTGTGCCAGTTCCTGCGATGCAACTGCTTCATCGAATAAGACAGGCATGTTCTGTTGCAACACCCACTGCGAACCAATTTTGATGTCAACGTTTGATACATCGAGTGGCTCCTTGATACTTCCGACAGCAGCGATGATTCGCCCCCAGTTCGCATCTTCCCCAAAGATGGCTGTTTTGACGAGAGACGATCCGACGACTTGTTTGGCGATCATTCGTGCTACTTCATCGGTTTGTGTTCCCGCTACCGTCACCTCGATCAACTTCGTCGCGCCTTCGCCGTCCCGCGCAATCTGTTTCGCTAAATCTTGACAGACCGTTTCGATCGCCTGTTCGAATGCTAACGCTTCGTCCGTGCCTTCAACGATCGTTGCGCCCCCTGCAGCTCCGCTCGCTAAAATCATGACCATGTCATTTGTCGAACTGTCTCCATCTACGGTAATGCAGTTGAACGTACGATGAATCGTCCGACGCAACAGTGTCTGTAAGACATCCGGTTCAATCGTTGCATCGGTCGTCAAGAAACCAAGCATCGTCGCCATGTTCGGATGAATCATCCCTGACCCTTTTGCCACACCACAGACTGAAATTTGGATATCCCCTTGCATGTATTGTTGACCAGCTGTTTTCGTACCAGTATCGGTCGTCAGGATCGCATGAGCAAAATCATCCGCGGCTTCCTTGTCATTTGTAGGCATCAGCTGTGGAATACCTGCCAGTAACGTATCAATGGCTAACGGTTGACCGATGATCCCTGTTGAAGCAATCGCGACTTGTTCTGGAGCAACATTTAAACTTTTCGCCATCGCTTGTTGCGACATATACGCATGGGATAACCCTAGTTCGCCTGTACACGCATTCGCGTTCCCGCTGTTGACGAGGACGGCATGAATACGTCCTTGTGACACCTGAATCGCTTGTTTCGTCACAGTGATTGGTGCTGCTTGCACCTGATTCGTCGTATAGACAGCTGCAGCGCTTGCTCCTGCTTCACACCAGATCAGACCTAAATCCTTCCGCTTTCGTTTCAGACCCACATGTATTCCCGATGCTTGAAATCCCTTCGGTGTCGTGATCGTCAATGGGGTCTCTACTTGTACTTGCCACACAGGCGTTCCTCCTCTTTTTTCTCTTGATTAAATGTAGATCGGCTGTTGCGTTAAACCGGATGTCTCATCAAAACCAGCTAGAATGTTGGCATTTTGAACGGCTTGTCCGGCAGCTCCTTTTTGCATGTTATCGATGACTGAAACGATGGTCATTCGCCCTGTCCGATCATCCTTATAAACGGTCAAATCACAGTGATTACTCCCGACGACGGATTTGATTTCCGGATCAGCCTGTTGGATTCGGACGAATGGTTCCGTTGCATACTGGTCCGTCAACCAGGATCGCCACTCCGTTTCCGATAAATCGATCAACGGCTGAACCGTCATAATCGCCATGATGCCTCGATTGATCGGTAGTAGTTGAGTCGAGAACGTAATCGGATGCGATGATCCGGTCCATTCGAAAAGCGCCTGCTCAATTTCCGGGATGTGCTGATGCTGATTCACTTTATACAAGCGAACGTTTTCGCTTGAATGGACATGATGTGTTTGTGCCGTCAACGTTTTCCCTGCTCCCGTCAGACCAGAAGAAGCTTGAATGATGATTTGAGATGGATCGATTTTTTTCTCTTTTAAGAATGGTGTTAGTCCAAGCAAAACTGCTGTCGCGTAACAGCCTGGATTCGCAATCCATTTGCTCGCTGTAACAGCTTGACGATTCCATTCTGGTAATCCATAAGTTGCTCTTTGTTGTAACTGGGCATCAATGGGTTCCTTGTCATACCACGTTGCATATGCTTCAGATGGAAGTCTCAAATCGCCACTTAAATCAATGACGTAACCGGACCAGTTTTGAAGTTGTTCTAAGTAATGCTTCGAAATCCCACTCGGTGTCGCTAAGAACACCATGTCCGTCTCGGTTTCCATCAAATGCTCCACCGAAAAGGAAGATAACGAGGAATATGTTTTTTTATTCATAAATGGGAATACGTCATGCATGGATTCCCCCGCCATCGAGTCACTCATCAAACAGATGATCTCAAATGAAGGATGTGATTCTAGTAGGCGAATCAGTTCAATTCCCGTGTATCCTGTTGCTCCGATGATGGTACATTTCATATCTGTACGCTCCCCTTCAAAGAATGTTATACCGATTTAAACACATGTATATTTATACTGTCAATTGAATTTTTATTAGTTTTTATACAAAAAAAGAAGCGTTGAAGCGATTGTCTTCTATAAGACAGTCCCTTCAACGCTTCTTTTATACGCATCTACTTAACGCTTTTCCGCACGTTGCGCTACGAGATGATCAATCCCAAATACGCCTGCACCCATGATCGCGACGACTACTACAAAAATCAATGTAAACATATGTATCCTCCTCATCGTTCACAAAAATGTCATTTGATACTTCTTATTGTGCAAGATTTGAGCTAAAAAAGAAAGCGTTTACGACAAAAAATCGTCACATTTCTATTTTTTTATATTTTTTATCGACACTCTTATGGTTGACGTCCTCCATAATATTCGTTAGTATTACGTTTGTTCAATGCTTTTGTGCATAAAAGCGTGTTAGTAACAGAGCGTTATCATACTTTCATATTCATATAAGGAGGTGGAAGCATGCGCATGTCATTCCGTGAATCCGCAGCTATCCTAGGAATCAGTATCATCATCTTATTGTCCGCGTTATTCGGTGCTAAAGCCGAACCGCATCTTGCCATCTTGTCTAGTCTTATTTTCGTCTCAGGATATGCCGTTTACCGCGGTTTTAAGTTCGAGGACGTCGAACACCATATGATTCAAGGTATTCGTGAAGCGATTAAACCGATCTTGATCATGTTGCTCGTTGGTATGACAATCGCGGTCTGGATGATGAGTGGCGCAGTGCCGACCCTTCTTCATTTTGGGTTATCTACCCTTTCAGCGACTTGGTTCGCACCGAGCGCTCTTCTGATCGCGATGGTCGTCTCGACCTTTACAGGTAGTTCGTTTACAACGATTGGTACGGTTGGTGTTGCCTTGATGGGCATTGCGATCGCACTGGGCGTCAACCCGGCACTTGCAGCAGGTGCCATCATCAGTGGAGCTTGTTTCGGAGATAAGATGTCACCTTTATCAGATACGACGAATTTCGCGCCCGGAATTGTCAATGTGTCTGTGTTCGATCATATTCGTTTCATGATGGGAACGACGATTCCTGCTATCACGATCACATTCATCTTATTCTTCATTTTCGGACGTAGTAGCGGAAATGTCGATTCGTCTGCTGTTCAAACGACACAACAAGAGTTAGCTCGTTTGTTCGACTTGTCACCTTGGACATTGCTTTCACCGTTGCTCGTCATGGTATTAGCATTACGTAAGATGCCGGTCGTCCCAACACTTGTTGCTGGCGTTTTAAGTGGATTGTTGTTAACAGGTCTTGTACAAGGAAACTGGAATATCTCGAACTGGATGGCCGTCATTCAGAACGGGTTAAAACTAGAATCTTCTAGTGAGACGGTCACATCCATCATTAGTAAAGGTGGATTGCAATCGATGATGTGGTCGGTGTCGCTCGTCATGCTCGCCCTTGCGTTCGGTGGTGTCTTACGTGGCATCGGTGTCATTGACGTGGTCATTGAACGGACCGTTTCTAAACTAAAACGTGATGGTAGCATCATTTCATCCGTCGCCTTATCGTCTATCGGTGTAAACTTGATGGCTGGGGAACAATACTTGTCCATCTTGCTTCCGGGTCAAGCATTCAAGAAAATCTTTGAAGAGCGTCAGATTGATCCGCGCTTCCTCTCTCGTTCACTCGAGGATGGAGGAACACTCGTCAATCCGCTTATTCCGTGGGGTGTTTCTGGGGCGTTCTTCGCTTCGACACTCGGTGTCCCAGTAACAGCATACGTTCCGTTCGCATTCTTTTTACTCCTTTCACCATTGTTTACGTTTTTACTCGCATTTCTTCGTCCAACGAAAATCGAAACAAAACAATCTCTCGCTTCTTGAGCCTATTTCATTTTAAAGATCCGATATGTCCTATCGGGTCTTTTTTTCTTTCCAATATCTCCTTTATTTCCTGTTAAATACGTCAGATTTAAGACGAAAACGGCTTGGAATCACGTTTTTTTAAAGAATCATGTGTAAAGATGAAATGAACTGGGAATATACCAAACATAAGATTAAAAATTACAGAGAATGATAGAGAGAGAGTACGTTCCTGATCGACCGAGGGATGACTTCGATGTAATTGTGGGAGGAGTTAATATGATCAAACGTGGTACGCTGGAGCGACTTGACGGCAAGTATGCTGTCCTACTATGGGAAAATGGTTCAAGTTTCATTCCACGACGTTATTTACCACCTGAAGCAAGGTTAGGCGATACGATTATTTTTGACGGTACAACCTATACGTTAGATGTCAGTAATTCATCACCCTCTTCCTTTCAAACATTTTCGTTTCGGCAAATGGGTTGATGATCGATAAAAAGCCATTCCGTATCATGCATTGACTATGGAGAAGGAATTTCTCTCATCAGTCTTTCATGAAATGAATGGCTTTTTCGCTTTATCTACGCACATATAGGGAGTGACCATCACACGATGGACAAGGAAAGTGATCAATATCGGATATTTCGATTCGTTCCAGTTCCGTCTGATCATGTGGGCATTCGTAAAGTGGTTGAACGACATCTAGTTGCAAAAATAGGGCACACCAAAATCGATTCGAAAATCGGTGACAAGTCGGACAGTGGTATAAATCCAATTGATACGGTACCCAACCATCCGCTAATTCCTCCTGATGGAGTTGATAGTGCTGAATTAATCGAAATCGATTCCAGTCGTCTACATACGTCCGCTGTAAAATCGGTTCATGCATCGACGGAACGAACCAAAGCGGGAGACCTGTCATGAACGCTTCGACCCCTTGCGTCAAGACAGCAGGAAATGTCGGCCAACCCTCTAGTTGACCGAGTTGGAATGTTTGTTGAAAGGAGCAGTTGCGGCATAGGAGTTCCATTGTCATCCTCCTGTTCGTTTCACCATCTCTTTTAACATCTGTTCCGTTACAGGACCGATGTGTTTCGAAAGAATCGTTCCTTTCCGGTCTAATACATATGTTGCTGGCATTGCTACGAGACGATAAGCATCTTCTGACGTTCCCTTTCGGTCATATAACACAGGGTATTCAACAGGTGTCTGCTTCAGAAAATCAGCAACATCCGAAACACGTCGTTCTGATGTCGTGACATTGATTCCGTAGACGGGTATATCTGTATGTCGTGCAAAGGCATTTAGTTCTGGAATCTCTTGTTTACACGGTGGACACCACGTTGCCCAAAAATTAATGACAAAGACATCATGATTGATTTCGTCTAGATCGACAGTTTTTCCTTCTTGACGCAAGGATAGATTCGGGGCTTTCATCCCGACTTCGAGACCACCTTGTGATGCTTGTTTTTGTTGTTGCTCCACTTTTTTTTGTTTTGCATCATATGTTTGATAACTTTGATAGGCAATGCCGATAATAGCAATCGCTAGGATCAGATAGATCAACGGTTTTTTCACATCTAACCCCCTCCTTCTTTGTTCAGTGTAGCAGACTTCCTCTTTTCGACTATCTACTTTTATCAACAAAAAAGCGAACTCTTCCGTCTTATACGCGGAAATGAGTTCGCTTTATTTTAGAGAATTCACGTTTTAACGAGACAAACGGTTAGTTAAAACGTGGTAATTGTTTTTTGACTTGACGGTTATCTTTAACGCTACCTACAGCTTCCGCTCCCCCTAAGGCCTCATTCAAGGATGTCTTTCCTTCCTTGACTTCTAGACGTCGATTGAATACCGATCGATTATCGACAGAAGCAACGAGGATCGATGCGACATCCGTTTCCGAAATCGTCGCGTCCTTCGTGTCCTTCAAATCTTCATCGGCTTCAATCAAGCCACGCCCTTCACCTGTTGTGATAGAAACTGGACAAATGATCGTATACGTCAAACCACTATGTTCAATCTGTTCCTCTGCTGCATTCTTAGCAGCATAGAACGGATAGACATCTTTCTTGAATTGCTCAGGTCTATCTGCACCATAAGCGCTCAGTAGCACGAAATGACGTACTCGCGCTTTTTTAGCTGCATCAATTGTTTTCAAAGCGACTGTTCGATCCAGCAGTTCGATTTCAGTTGCTTCGCCGTCTACTCCTGCGGTCGCCGCACAAATGACTGCATCCTGCCCTGCGACTCCGTGCTCAATGACTTTTTCGAGTTCTGTTTCGATATCGACGTAATGCGCCTTGACACCGAGTTTTTCGAATCGTTCCACCAGATGTTCATGACGAACGATGACCGTGACCTGATGACCCTTGGCAAGCGATTTGACGACGCGCGCTCCAATCGTACCGGATGCACCTACGACTAGTACTTTCATATGGGGGGTCCCTCCTCGATAAGTTAGTCACCTTCGTGGAATGTCTTGATGTCATGTCCAAAAATCGTCGATTTCAGAGATAACCTAAAACAATCCACCAAAGGAGCAACGTACATCAATTTATACCCGCAATGACCGGAAGGAAACCCCTCCCCTTTAGTTCTTCAATGTGCCATAAAACGTCGTATCGAGCTGATCACGTAGTTCTTGCAGTGCCTTCTCATTCGGTAAGTCATAGAAAATCCCGTTCAGTCGTTGGCTGACGGCTTCGATTTCATAATGTTTTCGTTCTGACATCAAGGCAATCGATAACCCTGCCGTTGCCATCTCGCGGACACTTAAATCAAGGTTCATCTCTTCTTTCATATACGTGTGCGCTGCTGGAATTTTCGACCATCCAGTCGGCTTCATCAAGTGTGTCGCGACGGCTTGGATGACTTCCGACTGACGATTCGCGCGCGCTCCGTCATTATCCGTTTTTCGATGTCTCGAATAGGCAAGTGCCATCGCACCATCCATATGATATTCCTTCCCCTTTTGGAATGAATACTGATTTGCTTTCCCACTCGCATCCTGCTCGGAGAACGTTCCTGTCGAGACAAGGTCGATTCCGCCGATTTGATCCACTAATCCGATGAAACTATCGAAGGAGATGACGATCTTTCCATCGATTTCTTCATCAAGTAGACCCGAAACAGCATCTTGCGTACATTCTTCTCCACCGAAGGCAAAGGCATGTGTGATTTTATCCTTCTTTCCATTCTCACAGGAAATCGGTGTATACGTGTCTCGAGGAATCGACGTCAACTGAATCGTTCGAGAAAGTGGAATGAATTGCATGACCGACAGGGAGTCTGAACGTGATCCACGCAACGATTCTCCAGGTCGTGCATCACTACCAATCAACAAGAACGTGAATGGTTGTGAAGCAAAAAGAACGAATGCGATGAGCAACAATAAAAATAGTCCAAGAAGCTTTCGTTTAAAACGACGTTTTTTCTTGATTTTTTTAGGATGAGCTTCGCGTGAAGAGACATCAGGAGTCTGCTGTACCGATTGCTCTGATCGCCCCGCCTTCCTCGAGCGTCTCGAGCGTTCCCGATTAGCAAACAACCGTGATCCGGCACTCCCGATCATCTGTGCGACCTGTTTAAGCATGCCGCTCCCGGAACGACGCGATGTACTTTTTCGATCTCGCGGTTGCTCTTCGACATACCGATGATACGTAGCCGGTTCTTGCTGCTTCTCAAAGGAGTCTTGAGAAAATGATTCGTCCGGCGCGTACGCTTTCGAAAAAGCTTCTTCTTGCCTAGCCTGCTCTTCTTGTCTAGCTTGCTCTTCTTCTTGTCTAGCTTGCTCTTCTAACTGCATACGTCGTCGCTCCAAGCGAGAGCGGTGTGGTTGATGTTCTGCCATTCAGATACCTCCGTATCAATCTTTTGCGATCTGTTTCTCTTTCAAGAACTCGCGGAGATACGTCCGTTTCGGTTCGTGCATCGAGGCAGCCATCTGTTTGACCCACCCTTCTGTCCGTTGACCACCGGTCCGTTCTCCGTAGTACGATGACGTTGACTCTTCGTATCCTGTCAGTAACTCACGCATCGTATCGTCATCAGTATACGTATTCCGGTGGAAGACCGCATCCATCGGAAGGCGGGGTTTTTTACCCGGTTGTTGATCCGGAAGACCGACCGCGACTCCGAATAACGGTACGACGTGATCTGGAAGTTGTAAGAGTTCGCTGACACGACGGGCATCATTTCGTAGTGAACCGATGTAGACCGTTCCGTAGCCGAGCGACTCAGCAGCTACGACTAAATTTTGAGCAGCGAGTCCCGCATCGACAGCCCCTACGACAAGCGCTTCCGTCGTCTCGATCGTCCGGCTCACGTCGCCTCCTGCTAGTTCTGCCGCTAACGTATGTTTGTGGTAATCCATACAAAAGACGAAGAAGTAACTGTTTTCTGCCACATATTGTTGACCACTTGCAACGTCGACTAATTGTCGTTTCAACCCTTCGTCTTCGACACCGATGATCGCATAGGCTTGCTGATAAGAGGATGTCGAGGCAGCCTGTGCGGCTTTTATGAGTGTTTCAATCGTTTCTTCGTCTAATTGATGTTGTTTGAATTTCCGGATTGACCGGTGGTTGAGTAAATGTTGAATGGTTTCATTCATGTGTAATCGTCCCCTTCTGTAATGAGTCTTCTTATTTAAGATAGTCGTCTCTGACTAAAAAGCGCAAATGAAGAGGTTCGGTTTATGAAAAAAGCGGGAATTGAATAATGTTGTACTGTGCTTTTCTTGCGAAGGAGGGCGATCATGAGAATACGGAAACTGCGACTCTTACTAGAACAATATGGCGATACGACCCTTCGCGATATCATCGTCGAAATCTATCGTCAACTCCCGAGACAAGTCATCGAAGAGAAAGAGTTTGACGCCATGTTGACACAGTTCATGAAGTATAAGGATTTGCAAAAAGAACAGGAACAACCGACCGTCGAACAGACGATTGCTCAGACGGAACGGTTTATTCAATTAGCATACGATCTCCAGTACCTTGAGCCGAATCCGATCGTACCGCTTCGCGAACAAAAGAATTGGTATATCACCGCAAAACGTCTGTTGAAGCATTTACGCCATTATGCTCATCGTAAAAACGGAACCCGGATTGCCTTTGAGGAATTTTTCTTTCTTCTTTCGTCGGCAGCCGGGGAAGAACCTTTATTTTTAAGTAATGATCCGTTTCGATTATTGAAAGTCTCGCAAGTCGATTTTTTTCAAGAATTAGTCGGCTATTATAAAAATGATAGTCATGGTGTCGAGTGGATGGAACGCGCGATCTATACAGCGTTGAAAGTTCCGATGGATGTCGATACCGAGCGCAGTGATCTTTTGCTTGCCGTACTTGCCCATTGCGAGAAACCAGAACATCAAGAAGCATACATCCATTGCTTGAATGCGCATGCAAAAAAACTACAGTCGCATGTTCGGATTGATACAGACGCTTTATCCACCTATCAAGAAATTCGTTTCGCAGAGCTACATGCTCTCATTTCCCTACGCGCGTTAGATCGAGCGGAGACGATGCTGTTCACAGAATATATACCATATTTTTCGCATCGCTCTACTCCGTTTCGCTATTACCTCGATCTCCTCGAACGCGCTGGACTCGAACAAGAACACGAACGAATGGCACGCGTTGGTCGAAAAAAGCGAATTCATTTCTAAGAGTAGATTCTTTTTAATCACACGTAGTAGACAATAAAAGGCAAGTGACGATGGAATCGTCACTTGCCTTTTATTAGTCAGATTCATCTTAATCGGAGGCATTGACGATGCCAAGTCCGACTGTTGCGAGTAGTGCAATACAAGCGAATAGGAATGCCATGTCGTTCGGTGAATCGAAGCCTTCATAGATCGGTTCCTTCCGATCAACGATGATATGATCCTCCGCGCCATGATTGCCATATGTCGTCGAACTGCTTACACCCGGTTCATCGTAATCACGTGCTTCGGCTACCAATGTATCCGCACTGAGTAAAAAGCCCGATAACCCGATGACGATCCAAAGATACTTCATGATAATTTTGCCTCGATTCTTTCTTATCTTCAGGAATCCATCTACTTTTTGTTTGAAACAGAAGATATAAATACCTTTTATTTCCTGTAATATAAAAGCAAGATATTTTCAACTTCACTTTGCTAAAGGAGGAACTTAATTTGCCTATTGTGTATTACGATCAATTGTCTCATGTTCAAAGGCGACACGTCCATCAACTTCTACAGTACCATCAAAAGGCATATGATTTTTCATTTTTTCAGCCGCTTGAAGATTACCAATGGGTCTACCTCGAATCCGGTCAGGTGAAAGCGACGCTCGGATATCATGTCGTGCATGACGTCGTTCACTTTATGAACAGCGCCTTTCATGACATCAAAGCCTTTCGTCGTCTGGCTATTTTGCTACACTTACATGCCGTTCGACAAGGATGCCGGCAGATACATGTACAAGTCTCTCCGCCGCATGATCTTTCTTTAACTTCGATTTGGAAAGAGCTTGGTTATAGTTTATATGCCGAACAGTTTCGTTTAATTGGACTCTCAGAAGGACAGCCTGCTACGCTACGTTTGAAAGCTGTTCATGCACAGAATCAAGATACTTATCTCGCACTTCGTAACGATGCCCTTCAAGGAACACATCACTTTTTTCCTTATCAGATATCTGATTTAGACAAGTTGATTCAACGAAAAGCGATTCCTTACTTAGTCTATGATAAGCAACTGATCGTCGGTACACTATTATTTCAAAAGCAGGGACAGAATATCCGTCTTCTTGAAATCACGTGCCTACCAGAGCTGAGACGTCAAGGATACGGTAGCCGCATCCTCCATGCATTTCAAGAAAAGTTACGACGTGCAAACATCCAAACGTTTGAAGTCTTTTTTCTCTCAACACAACAAGATGTATTACGCCTGTATCATCCCTCGATGTTTTGCGATATCCAGTTAACCTCTCATTGGCATACGTTCAGTACGGATCAACCTCCGTTAATCATTTAGGCGATTGACGATTCCCTTGTATTCAGGCAACACATACTCCTCATCCATTTCCCGAAAATCAACATGACCCGTTTTACGAAGCACTAGCCCCATCTCGTATAACTGTTCGATATAGGCATCTCCCCATGTCAAGGCAAGTCCGGGTTGGTGATTATGAAAAGCAAGCAAGGCATCTTCAATCATTTCAGAAGCAATGGATGCTTGCATCACACGGTTCAATAAAGATTGGAACAGTACGGTTTGTCGTCCGATCAGCGCATAAAACGGGAAATAATGTTTAGCATAAACAAACGTCGGCAAATAGGCATCCGCCTCAATCGTCTTTAGTAACAATGGTGAAGCGGGACGTTGTAATCGTTCTGCAAGTCCAACGGTCGCCTTGCATTCGCACAGCTGATCAAGCACTCGAACCGTCAACTCTTCTTCGATATCGAGCAATAAGACGAGATCCAGCAGATTCAATTCATGCGTCTCCATGAATTGATCACTGCGTTGAAGATGCATCGTATAAGTAAAGTCCAGCTTTTCAGCAACAAGTACCCACAACTCGGAATGGCGCGCCGCATATAGACCTACCGGAAAGTGAAGGGGTTGGCGGACGATCGATCGATGCCCTTCAAGTGTATAGACTTGATTGACGTCCAGACCGTATGCTAGCAGCATTTCGAGTAACTGCTGACGATTTTGACACGTGACGAGTGTTTGAAACAGACGATCGACTTCGACGAGTGGTTGTTTCATTTCAAGCGCTATTTTTAAATGAGCAGGTGAATCCTGCTCTAGCGCCCGCTTAATGAATTGTAAGGCCTGTTGTTCCGCATCGTTCAGTTGGGCAACATGTGTCCGAAACATTTCGATGTCAAGTTCCCGGAAGGCTTGTAACGCCGGTGCAATTGATTGATTTTTTATAAAGGGTTTCCACATGATTCCCTCGACCTCCTCATTCCAGTATCTCTTCGTAGTGTACGCAATATCCTACCGTCTTGAAAGCAAAAAATGGAGAATCTTCCGTCGTTTCAGGAAGATCCTCCATTTTTTATTTTTTACCGACTTTTAAATGAGCGTTTCGAAAGACGGCATCTTGTTTTCCTGTCTTTTCAACACTTGTTCCGACAGACCCCAGGTATTCGATTTCATCCTTTGGTTGAATGAACTCGTATGTGATGGCAGGTTCACCCCGAAGTCGAACGTGTATGATTTGTCGATGTCGTAAAGAGAATGATGCGCGCACTTCAAGAAAGGAGGAAGCTGATAAATCATGTTGCCGCTCTAAAATCGTCATCAACTCTTTTTCCGAGTCACGATAGTTTCCCTGCAATTGAGCATACGAAATACCGACTCCTAAAGATAGGATACCGATTAGACTAAGAGCGAAAATGACCAGCACTTTCTTCATGACTGATCCACCTCCGAAAAAAGTTCATTCTACTTATTCATCGGTTCATCCATCGTTGACGTGAAGTCTTTTTTCGAATCCTTTACGTGAAACTGCATGTCCACATGTGGAATATCATCTTCTAAATAAGGGTCGGATACGGTTTCGAAACCAAACGATCCGTAAAACCCTTCTAGGTGTGCTTGTGCCTGTAAGTAGATCGCAGCTTCTTTCTGCAAATGTACCATCGCTTTCTCCATCATTTGTCTCGCTAACCCAACCGATCGGTGATCACGATGAACAGCTACCCGTCCAATCGCTACTCCTTTTGTCGGATGATCATACATCCGAAGGCATCCGACGATTTGACCGCTCTCACTCCGTACGATTAGGTGTGTCGCTTGTTGATCTTGATCATCTAGCTCCGGATACGCGCACTCCTGCTCGACGACGAAGATATCCGTTCGTAATTTCAAAAGTGCATATAAGGTATCAGGTGTCATGTGATGAAAAGACTCGAATTCAAATTCGTACATAAAAAGCTCTCCTCTTTAGTTACGACAAAGTCGTGATAATTGTCCTGCGTAGATCGTGACGGGAATACCTCTAAAAATCGTATCTTTTTCCCAGTTCAGCCCGTTGGCACGAGCGACATTTTGCGAAGCACGATTATCGGGATGAATGATCGAGATGATTCGATCATGCCCTCGATTGAACGCCTCCATCATTAATCGTTTTGCTGCTTCGCGACCATAACCGACTTTCCAGTGCTTTGGTTCGAGCCAATAACCGACTTCTAACTCTTCTTTCCCATCCACTTCCTGCATCAATAATCCGGCAAAGCCAATCGGTTCATTCGTTTCTTTTATGAACAACAGTAAAAAACCAGTTTGTCGCTCATCCGAATATCGCTCCAACTGCCGTTCGAACCACTCTCGTGCCTCATCTTCACTTAAGGCAGTGCCTCCATTGATATAACGCATGACTTGCTCATTTTGGACAAGTGACTTATAAAAACTAAAATCCTCTTCTTCGAACGGTCGCATCCATAAACGTTCACTTTCCATCGTCATCGCCTCCTTCTATACTTCTCTTTTCCCGAGTTCTTTTCGCTTCATTCCTCTTCCTGATCCTGCTTTTCCTGTGACATTTTTCATTACTAATCGATGACATTCACTCCCTAGTGCTTGCAATTCCCGGCATAAGTCGGTATTTTGGGAACAGTATGTTGAACAACGACCGCACGATTAATGTTAAAATATATTTTGAGCGCATGAGCGCTGGGTAGGAATTCACGAAAAGGACTGAGACCATAATGACTGAACAAGTAATGACGGGACTGTATGAAGGCATTTCAAAAGAGTCCGTACTAATCAATGAACCTTTAAAATATCATACGTATACAAAAATGGGAGGAATCGCGGATTTATTCATCATCCCAACTTCTTATGAAGAAACAGCTTTTGTCGTCCGATATGCTTACGAACAAGGTATTCCCTTGACGTTGCTTGGAAACGGATCGAATCTTGTCGTACGTGATGGCGGCATTCGCGGCATTGTCCTCTCCTTTGAGAAGTTAACCGATATCTCGGTCGAAGGACATGAGCTCGTCGCTCAAAGTGGCGCAGCAATCATCGAAGCGTCTCGTGTAGCTTACGCGCATCAGCTCAGCGGTCTTGAATTCGCTTGTGGGATTCCAGGAACGATTGGTGGCGCATTGATCATGAATGCGGGAGCATACGGTGGTGAAGTCAAGGATTGTCTCCATAGCGCTACTGTATTGACACGACAAGGAGAACTATTGAACATTTCACATGATGAGCTCGAACTGGGATACCGGACGAGTTGCTTCTCAAAGAAAGAATACATCATCCTCGAAGGTCGATTTGCGTTAACAGAGGGTGACCCAGCATTGATCAAGGAAGTCATGGATGATTTGACGCATAAGCGAGAAACGAAACAACCACTCGAGTACCCTTCTTGTGGTAGCGTCTTTAAACGTCCAGAAGGCTATTTTGCAGGGAAGCTGATTCAAGATAGCAACTTACAGGGAACACGCATCGGTGGCGCTGAAGTGTCCAAGAAACACGCTGGTTTCATCGTCAACGTCGAGAATGCGTCAGCATCCGACTATATCGCGCTTATTCGTCATGTCCAAGAAACGGTTCAAGAAAAATTCGGTATCTTACTTGAGACAGAAGTGAAAATTATCGGTGAAGAAGCATAACAAGAATCTTACAAGAAAAGGTGAGTTCCGTATTCGGACTCACCTTTTTGTTCGTTTAGATTGACCAGTTTCCGTCACGCATGACTGATTCACGCGTTCCGTCTGCAAGTTCTCCTTCAATCGACAGATCCGCTGATCCAATCATGAAGTCGACATGCGTCATCGAGTCGTTCGCGCCTTGTGCTTCTAATTCTTCTGCTGAAAGGCTTGGACCATTTTCGAGACACGTCGAGTACGCACGACCAATCGCTAAGTGGCACGAAGCATTTTCATCAAACAATGTATTATAGAATAGGATACCCGAGTCAGAAATCGGCGAACGGTGCGGCACGAGCGCAACTTCTCCGAGATAACGTGCACCTTCATCAAGTGAAATCAAGTCATCTAATGCTTCTTGACCCTGTTTCGCTTCCGCTTTAACGATTTTTCCGTTTTCGAACCAGAGTGTGAACTCATCAATCAAGTTCCCACTATAGCTAAGCGGTTTTGTGCTCGAGACGTGTCCGTTGACACCTGTCTTTTTCGGTAACGTGAACACTTCTTCTGTCGGCAGATTCGCGATGAAATCAACACCATCTGCATTCGGACCACCGCCACCTAACCAAACATGACGTTCTGGTAATTCGATTGATAATTCTGTTCCTGGAGCTGTGTAGTGCAATGTTTTGTATTTCTTCTCTGTCAGGAATTTTGCTTTTGAACGCAGATTATGATCATGATCCGCCCATGCAGCGACCGGATCCGCTTGATCGGCACGTGTAGCCTTTAAAATAGCTGACCAGAGCTCTTCAACAGCATTCTCTGAATCAGGGAACACTTTCTTCGCCCAGCTTTCAGAAGGTGCTGCTACGACACACCAGCTGACATTGTCACTCATGACGAACTTCCGCCAATTAGCAAGAGCGACACCGGCTGCTTTATTCGCACGTGCGATTCGGCTCGAGTCCACGCCATTCAATAAATCTGGATCTTCACTGACGACCGATAAGAACGCTGTCTTTTCTTCTGCCAGTTGGTCGTAACGTGCTTTTAACCAATCCGGGAACGTATCAAACGACTCTTCCGGTGCATCGAAATAACGGATTTTCGTCATCTCATCATCTGACCACTGTACATATACTTGCGTAGCTCCTACTTCGTAGGCGACACGCGTGATTTCACGAACGAGCGGCAAATTTTCGATTCCTGCACGCACCTCGAGTTGTTGTCCTGGTTGTAGATTAATTCCCGTACGCACGGCTAAAGACGCGTATTGTTGTAATTCTGCTTGTGTCGGCATTATGTAATCCCCTTTCTTGTATCTTTATTTTCACGAAATAGTTGCAATTTTGCAAGAAATAAGGCGAAACTAGAAAGAGAAGAGAAGGAGGCATCACCATGGAATTCACACCCGGCGATTTTAAATCGGCTTATACGTATTTTCACCGACAGGCACTCGACCTCGTTGGTGATGAAAAAGCACAGCAAGAATTGTTAGTTCGAGCAGAAATCGGACTTGCGCACTTGACGCAAGATATCGCGTCTACAGAAAGCTCGGACATCGAACGCGAGGCAGAACTCGTCCTTTATTTTCAATTAAAACAACTGCTTGAAATGCTTCGTGCTCTCTATCAGAAAAAATTCGAAATGCATGCGGAGCAGGAACAATTGTTATTGACGGCCGTTCTGTACTTTACGTCTCCTGTTGACGCCTTACCGGACGATAACGTCCTCGGGCTCTTCGATGATGCACAAATCGTCGAGACGATTTACGAAGAACTGGCTGCAGACGTCGATCGCTTTCAACATATGGAATGAATGAAAAAAGCAGCTGTCGCGACAGCTGCTTTTTGATTATGCATTTTGTTTCGAAGCAATATGAACAGTTGTCGTGGATTGACGTGATTCATCTACTTCTAATTTTTCTTTATTCAGCCACGTATAGATCATTCCCATGAAGACTGCTCCACCAATGATGTTCCCAGCTAAAGCTGGCAACAGGTTATGCATCGCTCCGGCAAATGTGATCGTATCCGGATGTGGTACGACTAACGCAATGGAGAACAATGCCATATTGGCGATGACGTGATCAAATCCAGAAGCAAAGAATACTGCGACGAGTACCATCATCATCATGATCTGCGCCAACTCATTCTTCATGTTCTTTGGAATGAAAATCGCTAAACAGACCATCCAGTTACAGAAGATAGCTCGTGTGAAGATTTCCCACGTCGTATGGTGGATCTTCGTTTCTGAGACAGAAAATAACCAGTTGTTCATACCAAGCTCTTGGATGATTCCTGTTTGAGAAAAGAGTAGCGCAAACGCTAATCCTCCAAGTCCATTTCCAATCAGACAGATCAACCAGACCTTCATCGTATCCATCTTCGTCGTATAGCCGCGCATCGTCGCCGTCGTGAAATACATCGTATTTCCTGTGAACAGCTCTGCCCCACCGTAAACGATCAGGACGAGTGCCACTCCGAAGGTCAGTCCACCGACAAGTGTCGCAACAGGTGACTCCGCCATATATAGACCGTTAATTGCTTTTAAGGTAAAAATAATTGCAAATCCAATGAAAATTCCTGCTAGCATGGCACGAACTAAGTACTCGAGAGGACGCATTTGTAGCATGCGCGTCGACTTGATTGCTTTATTCCGTAATCCTTCTAATGCTTCTACCTCGTTCATCGTAGAAACCTCTCTTTCTTTTGTTCAACACTTCACAATGTTTGTTCATTTATTATCATACTTCCATCTTAAAAGATGTTCAAGTATTGAATAGACCTGTTTTATCGTTTTTATAAAAGAACGAGATGTAAACGATATCATTGTGTCGAGATTGTGAAAAATGCCTTTTCTTGCTTTATACAACTAATTAGTTTGAATTCGTAGTCGTGATGCGAAGCGTTCAAAGAACGTGTTTCGCCTTGATGCATCGAGCACATAACCATCAATGACAACCCGATTAAAGCGTCTAGAAGATGAAGTAGCTCGTTCGATATCGGTCGGAGTGTAGGCGTCGAATGTTTTCCGGTCCATCGTAAAATCTGCACCTGAATACGGATCCGTGTAGTGAATTTCAAGATCGGTTAAATCAGGAATCGTTGAAAATAAAACAAGCGTATGATGCATCAGAACTTTAGATAACCGAGCCTTCAAAAAATCCTGATTCACTTGTAGTGTTCCGGTATCGGTACCAATCCAAGCTTGTCGCTCTTTTCCTGTCACTTCATAGGCAAGACGTAACGATTCTCCTTCGACATCTACCTGTTTTAATTCTGATGAGAACGGAAGTTGTTCGGCTAATTGACGAACCGCTACCGTATTCATCATCGAGGCACCTACTTGTCTCGCTACAAGATCACCATCATGCCAAATGGATGATTGATTTTTTTCATTGGGTTGTTCGAAAAGACGAATCCCAACTAGTATTCCTAAGCAGATACAACCAAGAATCCATAACATTTTCTTCATTTTCATCACCTTCCTAAAAAAACGTACCCTTTTTCATCTTTTTTCATAAGAAGGGTTGAAATTTTATGCATATGAGCGTACTCTTGCATGCAGATACTCACAGAAGGAGGAGCATGAGGTCACTCATCATATTGCCATGACTACAACACACCCACAGAAAAAGAGAGTTGAAAAAATCAGTTTCTTAATCATTGGTACGTTGCTGTATTCCCTTTACATCAGCCTACTACTATCTCCAAATGATATCGGATCAGGCGGTATCATGGGGATCACGCTCATTATTCAAGAGCTCTTCCACACGCCAATTGGATTAACGCAATTGCTCTTAAACATTCCCCTCTTCCTTTTAGGTTTCCGTTTCCTACGCAAACGATTCATGTTCTTATCTGGAATTATCGTCATTGCTTCTTCCTTTTTAATTGACTGGATTCCGACTCAAATCGTTCCGGAATCTTTAAACGATCCACTCGTCGCTTCCATCTTTGCTGGTCTAGTCTCTGGTCTTGCAATGGCATTGATCTTCTTCGGTGGTGCTTCAACTGGAGGGCTTGATATTCTCGGAAAGTTTTTCTTTGCTCGTTTTCATAACTGGCCACTTCCTCGTATATTTCTGATGCAAGATCTTGTCATCTACATCCTTGTATGGTGGGTATTTGATCTTAAACACGTTATGTATGCTCTCATCATGAGCTTTGTTCGTGCCAAAGCCCTTCAGACGGTTTACAGTTTCTATTCTGCTTCTAAGCAATGTATCATCATTTGTGAGAAAGCAGATGAAATCAATGAAGTCATTACAAAAGAACTCGGTCGTGGTGTCACGATTCTCGATGCACGTGGAGGATATTCCAACCGAACGAAAAAAATGGTATATGTCGTCGTTCAAAATAATGAAATCGTCCGTTTGCAAGAAATCGTCTCTTCTGTCGAACCGAATGCATTCGTTACATTCTCGGAAATCCATACTGTCTTCGGCAATTACAAGGAACATTCGTATTCGTTTTAACACCAAGCGCAGCTTAGCTGTGCTTTTTTCATCTTCTTAAAACAGCTTCTCGTATTGCATCATCTTTCCTGCTTTTTTATGAGTATTATTCACTTTTTCAGTCATTATCCCTATTCAAAAAATAGACAGGCTTCACTTTTTTTACGATAGTAGTTAAGCTTATGACATGTCTTTTATTTAAAGGAATGATTGCATGCACTCTCTTTGGCGTCAGCGTATTCTGCTGATTTTCTTGGTCAGCTTATTCGCCTCTATCCCGATCATCTATGCGTTATCCGGTTATCGGACGATTGCAACGATGACCGAGCAAATGAAGGATCATGATATACCGTTAATCAATCAGGTAGATCAGTTGGTCGAACACAATCGAGATCGTGCTAATGCGGTTCGTGGTCTCTTATTGTATGAAGATAATCGTTATATCGAACAATATTACTTTTCAACGTCTAAAATCCATGATTTGCGCAATAGTCTGAACCAATCGTCGACTACTCCAGGGACGATTAAAGATCTTCTTCGCCGCAACAATGTCTGGGAGTCCGAAATTGAACGCGTGTTTGTTGTCTATGAACGTCAAAGTCCAACAGCCGCAAAACGTCTTGCTAGACAGTCGACTCAGACGACTCAAACGATTCTCGAAGACTTATCCCGTGTGAAAGATGATTTGTATAAAACGCTTCAATCCAAATTACAACAATCAGATACTTTAATCGCTACATATAAATGGATGTGTCTCGCTCTCTCCATCCTGTCCTTTTTATTGATTAGTGCCACGGTCTTTTTCTTCCACCACTTCGCTCCAAAAGGATCAGAACAATCGTCTTTAGAATAAACGAAAAGCGCAGCTAAAGCTGCGCTTTTCGTTTATTCTAAAGACTCATTCAGGCATTGCTTTTCCCTCTTGTACATGTTCCATCGCCATATGTACAAGCGATGACACATGATGGTCATCCAAGGAATAATAGACGACTTTACCGTCTTTTCGAAACTTGACGAGTCCTTGTTTCAACAAAGATCGAAGATGATGCGACGCTGTCGCGATCGAACAGTCGACAGAGGCCGAGACATCACAAACGCATAGTTCTTCTTCGATCGTCAGCGCATAAACGATTCGCAGTCGTGTCGCATCCGAAAGAATCTTAAATAGCTTTCCGATTTCAAGCGTCGGAATCGTATCAACGATATGTCCGATTTCAGACGCACGTTGTTCATCAATCGCAATCGTTTCACAACGGGGAATGTCCATGTCCGTCACCTCGTTTCTACTTATATTGCACCATGAGAAACGGGACATTGCAAGTTCAGCGCATTCGTCTGCGAATGAGCCAAAACACGAACCATCCTCCTACGTAATCTCCAATATCCCAGACAATTCGATTTTGATCGACAGCGCGTACGCCGATGTCAATGACTTTCGTGCTTTCTAATCGATTCGTATAACGTTGACGAAGTCGCGTCGGAATCGGTAGATGAAGAAGTGCCCGGTAATAAATATCTAAATGAGTATGTCCCCAAATTTCCGTCGCAATCGAGCTCGTTTTAATATACAACGGACGTTTGTAGCGTCTTTCATACTTTTCTTTCAATAAAAGGGCCATCTCATAAGATATACGATTAGGATGTGGAAATAAGACTTTTCCTAGATGGTAGATCCCCTGATTATCGACTCGAATGATTTGTGGTTCTAACCGATATCGAATCCAATAGCCGCGAAAACGGATCGTCTGCCATTTCAATACAATCACCTCTGAACGGATTATACCCTGTTCTGAAGTGATTGATGCCATTCACGCACAGCATCTGTCATTTGCTGCGCAGCGAGTTGCCGATCTTCTTTAGCAAAAATTTCTGAGATGACGGCATACCCTTCTAGCGGGATAGGCAGAGAGGAGACATTCGTTGCTGTGATTCCACCAATACCGATTAGGGGTAATCGTACAGCTTCCCGAATCGCCTGAAGCATCGTATGCGACATGGAATCAGCGTCCGCTTTGGATGACGTCGCAAATAGAGACCCCACGCCTAAATAAGATGCTCCGTCTCGTTCTGCTTCAATCGCTTGTGCAACGGTTGCTACCGACACACCAATCACGGCATCTGGTAAAAGGCGACGTGCTGCGGTTAAAGGAATGTCTTCTTGTCCGATATGCAAACCAGCTCCGACGAGTAACGCGATATCAATCCGATCATTGATGATCAAAGGAATGTCTTCCCGATCCGTGAGTGCTTTCAACCGAACTGCCTGATCAAAGAATTCCTTTCCTTGTGCTGTTTTTTCCCGTAGTTGCACGATCGTTGCACCACCTAAAATGGCTTCCTCAACGACCGTCTCGATCGCGACTCCAGGATGGTACCGACGATCCGTCACTGCATAGATGGAGTAATCAATTGACACGTTCTGTCACCTCCACAAGATCTTGTACCGTCATGAGGCTGATGGCATTGAACAACTCTCGTTTAAAATCACCAAGACCTTGCGCGGAGGCTGCTTGTTCTCCTGCTTTTCCCATGACGAATGTTCCGTGAACAGCCGCCTCAAACGCTGTATATCCTGCACCGAGGAAGCTCGCAATCAAGGAGGCCGTCATACAGCCAGTACCCGTGATATCTCCTAGACGAGGTGTTCCTACATGTAATTCCATTTCGCGCGTTCCATCCGTGATATAGTCGTTCGGACCTGTCACGACGAGGACAGATTTGTGTTTGCGAGCGAATGCACGAATACTTTCTCGATCCATCATTGCATCTCCCGCAGCATCGACTCCCTTAGTTCGCCCATCTTCCCCAAGTAACGTCTTGATTTCAGAAGCATTTCCTTTAATGACCGTACACCCGAGATCAATGAGTTCTTTAGAAAAGGCAGTACGTAATGTCGTTGCCCCTGCTCCAACTGGATCAAGAACGATCGGGACATTCAAACGTTCCGCTTCACGGGCTGCAAGTCGTTGAGCTGCTTGCATGTCTGCATCGATCGTACCAATGTTTAAGACGAGGGCTTGTGCGAGTCTAACCATCTCTTCTACTTCGCGAATATCTTCCGCCATGACAGGTGATGCTCCAACAGCGAGTGTGACGTTTGCGCAGTCGTTGATCGTAACCGTGTTCGTCAGATGGTGAATGAGTGGTTTGTGTTCAAGAATGGTCGTAAACATGTGTATCCCTCCAAAGTGAGTGAAAATGATGTGTCGGTCCAATACCTTGTCCGAGAGCAAATCCATGACGAATTGCCTCCGTGACATAGTTTTTCGCCTGTCGTACACTATCTTGTAAATCTTCTCCAAGCGCCATCCGTGCTGCAATCGCTGCAGATAAGGTACAACCAGTTCCATGAGTATGTTGATTGTCTAACCGTTCCGATGTGAAACGATGTTCCACTTCCCCATCAAACAACAAATCCGTCGCAGCTCCTGAGAGATGTCCACCTTTTAGTAATACTGCCCCTGTCTGTGTAGCCAATTGATGCATCGCCAGTTGCATTTCCTCTAGATTGGTCACTGATCGTCCTGTTAACCGCTCCGCTTCCGGTAAATTCGGTGTAACGAGTGTCGCAAGCGGCAGAAGTTCTGAAATCAATGCTTGTTCAGCTTCCGTCCGCAATAGGGCATGACCACCTTTAGCGACCATGACGGGATCTAATATGATAGGAACTGTCTGTTTGCCGAGATGTCTAGCAATGACACGAATCGTCTGCGCATTCGAGACCATCCCGATTTTGATCGCATCGACACGAATGTCTGAAAAAATCGACGTTAACTGGGCATCTACGATTTCTGGGGATAACTCTTCCACCGCTTGAACACCCAACGTATTTTGCGCCGTGACGGCTGTCAGGACGCTCATTCCATAAACCCCTAAAGCCGAAAAGGTTTTTAAATCTGCTTGAATCCCAGCTCCACCACCGGAGTCGGATCCTGCAATCGTCAGTACATGTTTCATGTTCTTTTCACCTTCCCATCGAGCAATGTAAGGGAGTCGTGACCGACAAAAAAAGCGTCGACCGCTGTAAAAAAGCAGTCGACGCTATACGAAAGCGTTATACACGCATTCCGGTATCCGTTCGGCTCAACTTTCCTACGCTGGTATTATCCAGTTCAGGTAATAGGGTCGAAAACAGATTGGTTTTCCTCTCAGCCGGATTCCTCCAGCTCCCCTAGTTGCTCAAGTATTCGTTTCGCCTTAACTGTAGCATAGAGAAGAAAAAAAAACGAGCCGAAGCCCGTTTTGATTACAGATATGCTAATGGATTGACTGCATTTAGAGGAGAAGAGGCACTGTATTGATATCCTCCGACATGTAGTTCGAAATGTAAGTGTGGTCCTGTTGAATTCCCTGTACTACCAAGTGTCCCGACTTGCTGACCTTGAGAGACCGTTTGTCCTGCACGAACCGATAATGAACTCATATGTGCGTAGACAGTCGTGTACACTTGTCCATCGAGGAAGTGAGAAATCATGACATGATTACCGTAAGGTCCACCACCTGATGCTGTAATGACCGTTCCAGCTGCTGCAGCGACGATTGGAGACCCGACCGAACCACTGAAATCAACACCGTTGTGAAACGTATAACCGTTCGCGCCGCTTGCTGGTCCGAATCCTTGCGACACTCCACCAGAAGATGGTCGAACGAATTTCCCTCCACTCGAAACAACGGGCGGGGCAACAGAATCAGTTGATTCTGAACTCTTACCTGCTTGTTTTGCTGCTTGAGCATTCGCTTTAGCGGCTTTTTCGGCTGCCGCTTTCTCCGCTGCTGCTTTTTCAGCCGCTGCTTTAGCGGCTGCCTTCGCTGCCGCAATTGCACGTTCTTGCGCTTCGAGAGTCGCTTGAAGTTCTTTTGCGTCTAATAGTTCTGTCGTAAACTTCGTCTTTCCTTTTCGTAATTTCTTCAGCGTAGCACTACGTTCTTTCATTTGAAGCTTTAACGCTTTCTTTTGTTCAATCAATACTTTCTTTTCTTGCATTTGCTCCGCTTTTTTCTCAACGAGCGCTTGTTTTGCTTCTGCTAATTTTTGTTGCGTTGCGATGTAATCCGAAATCATTTTATCGTCTTGCTCAGCGATTTTTTTTCCCGCCATGACACGGCTGAATAAATCACCTAAATCCTTCGATCCAAAAATGACTTCTTCCCATTTAATCGAGTTTCCATCGTTTTCTTGGAAAACACGTAAGCGATCACCGAGTAGTTCTTCCTGTTTTTGCAACATTTCTTCATAACGGACGATGTCTGCCTTTAACTCATCGATTCGAACGTTCAACTGTTCGATTTGTTTATTTTTTTCAGAGACTTGGAAAATCTTTTCGTTGATTGCTGCGTCAATTTGATTGATTTGACGTTGCTCTTTTGAGATTTTAGCTTCTTGTTTTTTGATCGCTTTTTCAAGTTTACGTTGTTCAGCAGCATTTTCAGCCTTTTTTTCTTTAATGGTCGCTGCTGCGATTGGTTGCGTTCCTGTTATAAGTAATGCTCCTAAAACAATGGTAGAAATTAGTTTTTTTAGCATATATCGTTTTCCTCACTTATGTTTTTTCATATTTTATTATAGTATTCAAGTTTCTCTCATATCTGAAATAGATTATAGCACCGTAATCGTTTCAAAAAAATTTCATTTACATTTCAAATGAAAACGGTTTTTTGTAATATACGATTTGTTTTTTGAAAATGACAAAAAAAAGAACCGTTGCATATGCAACGATTCTTTACGATTAAAACATCGACATTGGATTAACTGAGTTAGCTGGACCTGTTGCACTGTAGCTGTATCCACCAACGTGGATTTCGAAGTGTAAGTGTGGACCTGTTGAGTTTCCTGTGCTACCACGTGTTCCGATTTGTTGACCTTGGCTGACGCGTTGACCTGCACTAGCGTTCAATGAACTCATATGTGCATAGACTGTCGTATATGTCTTCCCGTTCAATTGGTGAGCAATCATGATGTGATTCCCGTAAGGTCCGCCACCTGATGCTGTAATGACTGTACCAGTTGCAGCTGCCACGATTGGCGTGCCAACTGGACCACCGAAGTCAATCCCGTTATGGAACGTATAACCATTTTCTCCGCCTGCAGAACCATACCCTTGTGTCACAGCACCAGCAGTTGGATGAATGAAGAGTCCGCCTGATGATGGTGATGGTTTAGGTGTCGCTGGAGCTGACGGCGCTGGAGCTGGCGCAGTTGGTGCTGGTGTAGATGGTTTTGGTGCCGATTGTTTCGTCGAACCAGAAGGTTTTGCTGACTGCGCTGCCTTCTCTTGTGCTGCTTGCTGAGCTGCTGCTTCTTTAGCGGCTTGCTCTTCTGCTTCTTTTTGAGCTGCTGCTTGCGCTGCTTCAGCTTCTGCTCGTGCTTTTGCTTCACGTGCAGCTTGAGCTTGACGTTCTTTTTCGATTCGCGCTTCACGTTCACGCGCTGCTTTTTCAGCTGCAATCGCTTTTTCTTGAGCAATCAAAATTTGCTGGACTTCTTTTGCATCCATCAATTGTGTTTCGAACTTTTCTTTTTTCTTACGTAGTTCTTTTAAGCGTTTGTTCCGCTCTTTTAATTGTGATTCAAGATCCGCTTGTTGACGTTTTAATTCTTTTTTCTCAACTACCAACTGCGCTTTCTTTTCTTTTACTTCTTGCTGCGCATCCGCTAATTGCTTTTGCGTATTCTGGTAATCCGTGATCATTTTATCATCTTGTTTTGAAATGGATTTCCCTGCCATGACACGGCTTACGAGATCACCAACGTTTTTAGCACCAAAGATGACTTCTTCCCATTTAATTGAGTTTCCATCATTCTCTTGCATGACACGAAGACGATCACCGAGTAGTTTTTCTTGGCGTTTTAGTTTCGCTTTATATTTCTCGATTTCTTTTCCAAGTTCAACGATTTCACGTTCTGTTGCTTTGATTTGACGATCCTTTGTTTCGACAGCAAAGATTTTTTCGTTCAACGCTTCGTCTAGTCGATTGACTTCTTGTTGTGTTTTAGAGATTTTTTGACCTTCTTGATTAACAGAAGACTCTAAGTTTTTTTGCTTTTTAGCATTGTCTTGTTGCTGTTGTTCGTTTTTGGCTTTCTGTTCACTTAAATCGTCAGCTGCTGCAAAATGAGGTGCTGATGAAAGAACCAGTGCGGAAACGATGAGCGACGCGAACGTTTTTTTCATGTAGTATTCCCTCTTTTTCTGTAGTGTATGTTTTATGATTTATCGTAGAGTATTTAAGTTAAATTTAAATTCTGTAATAGTTTTTCTTTTTTATAAGAACGTTTTTGATTATAGCATTCATTCCTCTTCCATAATATTTCAGTGATATTTCATTTTAAATAAATCTTTCCTCTTCTATGTAATAGAAACATTTGGAAGGTAACTCATCGTTGCAACTTTGGAGTGTTTTTGGGAAACTGAAGCGAACAGAAGGAGGATATCATATGAAATTAGACCACACTGGAATTGCCGTTCGCGACATGCAGGAAGCCATTTCATTTTATACAAACGTACTTGGAGGAACCTTAACAAAAGAGTACTCGAATTCTGCGCCTGGTGTCGCTTCTAATATTGCGGTCATCGAGTTCGATGATGCGCACATCGAGTTGTTGACGCCAACAAGTCCGGATAGTCCGATCGCTCGTTTTTTGAAACAACGCGGGAAGGGTGTCCACCACATTGCTTATCGGGTAGAGAATTTAGATCAAGCGATTGAAGAAGCAAAACAACAAGGCTTAACATTTTTAGAAGATACGTATCGAACGACGCCGTTCGGACGACGACTGATTTATATGAATCCTCGTCATTCACACGGCGTCATTACGGAACTCTGTGATTATCCGGAGAACCCATAAAAAATCAGCACTGCAACGTTGCAGTGCTGATTTTTTCGTTTCATGGTATTAACCGAGTTTGGCTACGATTTCCCGATTGAATGCGGGAA
Source organism: Exiguobacterium sp. s46 (assembly GCF_018618875.1). Classification (NCBI taxonomy): domain Bacteria; kingdom Bacillati; phylum Bacillota; class Bacilli; order Caryophanales; genus Exiguobacterium; species Exiguobacterium sp. s46. The sequence goes on along the minus strand of NZ_JACSMY010000004.1, from coordinate 99,577 downwards.
TATCATCCGGTTGACGGCTTGAGACGAAGTTATCATCGACGACGACTTCTTCATCTGTGAAATCCACACCAGCATTTTCTAAATCGATTCGAATCGATTTATAACCTGTCATTTTTCTCCCTTTGACGATTTTTGCGTTAATCATCAATTGTGGTCCATGGCAGATCGAGAAAATTGGTTTTTTCGACATATCGAATTCTTCGACAAATGAGACGAAACGCTGGTCTTCTCGAAGTAAATCCGGTGAAAATCCGCCTGGAATCAGGAGAGCATCATAGTCTGCTGCTGAAGTCTCATCAATTGAGAGATCAACGGTTACTTTTGCCTCTTCCTGCTTCCCAACGAGTTCTGCACCTTTTTTGGCACCAATGACAGTGATTTCGTGCCCTGCTTCTTTTAATGCATCAACCGGTCCTGTGAATTCGACATCTTCAAAATGATCGGCGAGTACAACGGCTACTTTTTTAGACATGTGATTCATCCCCCAAGTTGTTTGATTTAAATCGGATCTTCTCCACGATCACGAGGAGAGACCGGATCATCTGGCATCTCGTCTTTACCTTTTAGGATTTCCTTTTGTTGCTCCTCTGTCAGTTTCCGTTCTTTTTCAGACAGTCGATCCCGTTCATCTTCCAATTTTTCATTTGGACGATCGGTTTCTTTCGGTGCCATGGGAAAACCCTCCTTTTATGATTCATCATTTATAATGAATCGACGACTTTAACAGAAAGATCTACATCGATATTTCCGCGTGTTGCTTTCGAGTACGGGCAGAAGTTGTGTGTTTTCTCAAGCAACTCTTCTGCTTCCTCTTGTGATACGCCAACGACTTCGACGACAAGTTTCGCTGCAATTTTCACACCGTTATCCGCTTCATCCTGTAAGAGGCTGACTTCTGAATTCGTCCGCGTCTCGACTCGTTTTTTTGCTTGGCGCGCCATTAAATTATAGGCACCATCAAAACAAGCGGCATATCCTGCTGCGAATAACTGTTCCGGGTTTGATGTCGGAATGTCTTCCTTGCCTTTTGTTCCTGGCATGACTAAATCGAGATTGATGACGTTATCGTCTGAAGCGACTTTCCCGTCGCGACCACCGACTGCAGATGCACGTGAAGTAAGAATGACGTTTGACATGATAGAAAACCCCTTTTCCTGTTGAATTAAAAAATGCTTTTTTTGCCACATAGACAGTAATACCCGTCAGTGAGGGAGATAAACACAAGAGGTGTCTATCACCTTAGCTGATTCATTTTTTTAATAGACAAAAAAAGACGATGAACTCGAAGTCCATCGTCTTGCACATTCTATTTCTTATCCGATATCTTCTGTTGCAGTTTCTTCTCGATCAGGCAATTGAAGATAAATTGATTTGACTTGATGATTATCGACTTCCATGACTTTGATCGTGTATTCCTGATAGCGGAATTCTTGGCCACTCGACACTTCCGTATCCTGTGCCATGACCCAGCCACCAATCGTATCGATGTCTTCTTCTTCGATTCCTAGGTTAAAGCGTTCATTTAGGTCATCAATCAAGACACGGCCTGAGATCCGGTATAATCGCTCATGAATTTGTTCGATATCTGCTTTTTCATCCTTATCGAATTCATCACGAATTTCTCCAACGATTTCTTCCAAGATGTCTTCCATCGTGATGACACCAGCCGTACCACCATACTCATCAATGACGAGTGCCATTGGCGTCCGTTCCACCTGCATTTTCAACATAGCGTCTTGAAGCGGTGAATACTCGGATACAATCGGCAAGTTGTGGATGTAATAGCTTAATGCTTTTCCTTTGTTAGCCATATGATCCGTAAATAATTGTTTTGCATTGATGAAGCCAAGGATTTTATCCTTATCTCCTTCTTCCGCTACTGGGTAACGTGTGAACTGATACTCTTCAACGAGACGAATGATGTCCTCCATCGATGCATCGTTCGAAATCGTGATTAAGTCCGTCCGCGGTAACATGATATCTTTCGCGATCCGCTCATCGAACGAGAAGATGTTCTGCATGTAGGAAAGCTCAGTCTGGTTGATTTCTCCACTCTTATAACTCTGTGTCATGATGATTTTAATCTCTTCTTCAGAATGGACTTCTTCGTGTCCCGCTGGCTCGACACCAAATAACCGAAGGATGATTCGTGCTGAACCGTTCAATGTCCAGATGAAAGGTTTCATGATTTTACCGAACCAATAAAGTGGTGGCGCGAGTAGCATCGTGATGGCTTCCGTTTTTTGAATCGCCAAAGATTTTGGAGCAAGCTCTCCAAGTACGACATGAAGAAACGTTACAATCGAGAATGCAAGAACGAACGAAATGATTGTCGAGACGGAGTTCGGAATATCAATTTCTTCGAACAACATACCGAGAATCGCACCTACCGTTGATTCTCCTAACCATCCGAGACCAAGCGCTGTCACGGTAATTCCAAGTTGACAGGCCGATAAATAATAATCCAAATTCTCAAGTAGCCTCTTCGCCACTTTCGCAGTCTTGCTTCCTTCTGTAATCAACTGATCGATTCGAGACATTCGCATTTTGACGACCGAAAATTCGGCAGCTACAAAAAAAGCTGTTAAGACGATGAGTAGTGCAATGACGAGTAGCCGAATGATGATCGTGGTCGTGTCGAATGTCTCCATTGAGTGTGTACTGTCCAATCGTTTCCCCGAAGAAAGGGGATTCACCTCCATTAATATAAAGCCAGATGCCGAGGCATCTGGTGGTTTACAGCAAAAAGAAGCTTCAGACTTTCAAAGCTTCCCTACTTTTTCATATTCATACTATAACGGAACTTTCATAAAATGTGTACTTGAAGACATCATTTCAGACCGTCAGACGACATAGAGAATAAAGATTACGATCATGAGTAACATCGCGATTCCTTTTAACAAGGCACTTGATAAGATACCAAGGACTGTTCCGATCCCGACTGAAACCGAGATTTGCCATGTCTTTTTACTAATGATTTTTTCCGTCAAGATGGCAAAGACGAACGGGAAAATTAATAATCCGATACCCGGCAAAATAAATGGTCCCGCAATCAATCCGACTGTCGTTGCAATCTTAGCCGCTTGTGAGCCTCCCCGTCGATCGACGGTGTAGGCGCTAACGAGGTAATCGAGTGTAAATAAGAGAATGATGAAAATCGCTTGAATCACCCAAAAACTAATCGATAGTTCAGAGAACCCGAATCCGAATCCATAAATCAAAAAACCAACTACTAAAATCGGCGCACTTGGGATGATCGGATACACGAGACCTGCAAAAGCGACTAGAAAACAGACGACGATCAGACTCCATAACAAGATTGTCACTTTCTATTCCTCCCTTCTTTTGATTCTCTTGCCCTTTTTACGTCGAAGGGGAGACAAAAGTTTCATTCAACGCCCGATGGATTTGATTTTGTAAAAAATCACGATCCCAATCGTTCATTGTTTCAAAACGTACTTCCGAACAAATGTATGGAATGAATCGTTGAATCGTTTCATAGTGAGCAGGTAAGGCTTGCCGCTTCATCGTTCCAAGCGACTCAAGCATCGTTGCAAGAACTGAAATATCTTCTGCTCCGTAATGTCGTAGTTGATAAAACGTCGTGTATAACAATTGTTGGTAAGTTTCCCTGACGACAATGTGTTGCTGGTCCTTTCCAACAACTAGTACCCCATCTGGTATTACGGCATACTGTCGCATTAAGTCTCCAATAATCCGAACCGCATGTCTCGCTGTATTCGGATCATTGATTCCTGGAGAAATCGCACGTAAAGCAACTTCACTTAATTTTTCAAGAACAAACGCAAAATCCTGTTCTGAAGATTTCGTCGGCCCAATCAAGATACTTTCATTGATATCCCGGCAAGTTGCCCGTCCGATGGCTTCTCCCTCTGTTACAAATGAGCCGACGGTTCGATCAATATATACCACTTCTTCATGATCAAAAGCATCATAATCGACTGCTTGAATATATCCGGTTCGAGTTGCCTGAATAATATAAGGATGATTTGTTGTCTTCTTGCTCTCAGTAATCTTTTGTTCTCCTGATTCTAGATGTTCGACTTGTCGTTTCAATAATTCGTTCCCTTCTTCGTGTAATCGATCGAGTAATGTCGTCACGCGAATCGACTGGCTGACGATATGAATGAATGCGACGAATGCCACAATCGATATCAATACGACGAGAACGGCTACTGTCGAAGCGACGACGCTCGTCTTCAAAGCCGGACGAAGAAAAAAGAGCATCGTCATCGAGTAACTGACCGCTCCAATGAATATGCCGAAAATGTGTTGCACTTGCCGATTCTCAATGAAGTTAGGCAATGTCCGTGGTGAGAATTGTGATGAATAGGTCGTCAATACGACAAGAATGGTTGAGAATGTGAACGTCATCATGGCGAGCAGTCCGGTAAAGACAGAACTATGGATTGTCTGCGCTAAGCCAAGCGTCGTTTGCCAGTCTTTTGGAAACCAGTTTGATATATACACATCTAACCACGTCACGATTCCCGTCAAACCAATCCCAATGAGACCATATAACAATGGCCACCACCAATTGATTTCTCGAGACAGGACTTTCAGCTTCTTCAAAATAAAATCCCTCCTTTTTATAGCACTATATTGATTGAATTCCTGATTTAAAGCGCTTTAAAACCCGTCTGACTGACTGACTTTGAGCAATATGTTTGGTCGAAGTGCACGGATGTGTTTTACTTCTTTTCATAACGTGAATAACTTAATTGTTATGAAAACGAATGGGAGATGAAATGATATGGCTCAACAAAACGAAGCAACATTGCATACAGATTTCACGAAGATTTATATTGATGGTCAGTGGCGCACAGGCGCAAGTGACAGCAACATGACGAACACGAATCCTTTCACGGGTGAAGAGCTTTTTACGATCTCTGCAGCAAATCAACAAGATTTAGATGACGCTTATGAAGCGGCTCAAGTCGCTCAAAAAGACTGGGCGAAAGTTCCTGCTTTAAAACGTCAAGGTCTCATCGAAAACTTCTTGAAAGTCTTGTACGAAGAGAAAGAAACGATCATCGAATGGTTAATCAAAGAGTCCGGAAGTACACGCATCAAAGCGGAAGGTGAATTCCTTGCTTCTGTCTTGATCGTCAAGGAAGCTGCGACATTCCCACTTCGGATGCACGGTGAAATTCGTCCATCGGTCGTACCAGGCAAAGAAAACCGGATTTACCGTAAAGCACTTGGTGTCATCGGTGTCATCAGTCCATGGAACTTCCCGTTCCACTTAGCTGTACGGTCGATCGCTACTGCCATTGCCATCGGGAACGCAGTTGTTGTTAAACCGGCTACGGACACACCTGTTTCAGGTGGATTAATTTTTGCTAGTCTATTTGAAAAAGCTGGATTGCCAAAAGGTGTCTTGAATGTCATCGTCGGTCGCGGTTCAGAAATCGGTGATGCTATCGTCGAACATCCTGTACCACGCTTGATTTCATTCACAGGGTCAACTGAAGTTGGTCGTCATATCGGTGAACTTGCTGGTAAACACCTGAAGAAAACAGCGCTTGAACTTGGCGGAAACAACGTCTTCGTCGTACTTGATGATGCTGATCTCGATCGTGCGGTCGAATCTGCTGTCTACAGCAAGTTCTATCACCAAGGTCAAATTTGTATGTCGACGAACCGAATTCTCGTCGCTTCTTCGATTCATGATGAATTCGTTGAGAAATACGTCGCTCGTGTAAAAGAGCTACAATACGGTGATCCATCACATGATCGGACACAAGTCGGACCACTCATCAACCAATCACAAGTTGAACGGATTCTTGAAGATCTCGAGAAAACAAAAGCTGCGGGTGCAACCGTTCGTGTCGGTGGTGAAGCAAAAGATAACGTCATCGCACCTACTGTCGTCACTGGTGTTACGAATGATATGCCACTCGCTAAAAATGAAATCTTCGGACCGGTCGCTGTCATCATCCCGTTCGATACGGATGAAGAGGCACTTGAAATCGCGAACTCGCTTCCATACGGATTGAGCGGCGCTGTCCATGGTTCTTCAATTGAACGCGCGACTGCCTTTGCGCTTGAAGTCGAGACGGGTATGATTCATATCAACGATCAATCGGTCAACGATGAGCCACATATGCCATTTGGTGGTGAAAAAGATTCAGGACTCGGTCGCTTCAACGGCGAGTGGGTACTTGAAGAATTCTCGACTGTCCAATGGTTGTCTGTCATGCACGATCGTCGTCAATACAAACCATTCTTTGAGTAATATAAGAGTAGGGTTTTCCCCTATTCTACATAATTTTGTTAAGGAGTGATTTCACATGCCGTTATTACGATTCGACGTCATTGAAGGACGTTCAGAAGAAGAGTTGAAAACGTTACTCGACACCGCACACGATGCGATGGTCGAAGCATTTGATGTGCCGGAGCGCGATCGTTATCAAATCGTGCATACGCATAAAGCGCATGAGATGGTCATTCAAGATACAGGACTCGGATTTGAACGGAGTAAAGATATCGTTCTTATTAGTGTGACGAGTAAAACGCGGACGGAAGAGAAAAAACAACGTCTCTACCAATTACTCGCCGAACGCTTACAAGCAAACTGCGGACTCGCACCGACTGATTTGATGGTGTCGATCGTCGAAAATGATGCAGCCGACTGGAGCTTCGGTCTTGGCGAAGCACAGTTTTTAACGGGTAAACTATGATCGTCTGTAAGTAGAACAAAAGGGAAGTATGTTATCGGTAATTTCCGGTAACATACTTCCCTTTATTTGTTCTTACTTCATTAAACAAGAGCGAACCTTCACATGACTTGCTCCTTCGTTTCTTCCGCCTTCTCCCGTGGATTTTCCCGTTGCAGCGGTGCTTTCCAACTAAATTGATCGGGTTCTGGAACAAAGTCAAGGCCTCCTGGATGGAACGGTTGGCACCGTAACAATCGACGCGTCGTCAAATAACTACCTTTTACCGAACCATGGCGTTCAATCGCCTCCATCCCGTAATGGGAGCATGTTGGATAGAATCGACATGTGGCTGGCTTCATGGGAGAGATGACTTTCTGATAAAAACGAATTCCTCCCATTAAGACACGTTTCATAACGTCCCTTCTTTCCTCTTTTTTTCTAGTGTAACGCATCTGTCCATCATTTTCAGATGTTCTGCCTTATACTAAAAGCAGATTTAAAAGAAGGATGTGTTGAGATGAAGGCATTAACTTTCCACGAATTCGGAGGTTCTGATGTATTACGCTTCGAAGACGTACCAACGCCAACAATCACTGAACAGGAAGTTCTGATTGAAATGAAAGCGATCGGTCTGAATTTTGCAGACATCTATCGCCGAAAAGGAAACTATCATTTAGAAGGACAGCCTCCCTATATTTTAGGTTACGAAGGTTCAGGTATCATCACTGCGGTCGGTACAGCTGTTTCAACGTTCCACGTAGGTCAACGAGTTGCTTTTGCGGACGTTCCGCTTGCGAATGCTGAGTACGTCGCAGCACCCGTCGATAAATTGATTCCGCTTCCTGATGGTATCTCATACGAAACAGCAGCTTCTGTCTTATTACAAGGGTTAACAGCGCATTATTTAACTCGAGATAGCTATCATGTCCAACCGGGAGATGTCGTCTTAGTGCATGCAGCTGCCGGTGGCGTTGGTCAGTTGTTGACACAGCTCATTCGTTTACTTGGCGCAACTCCGATTGGATTGACGTCTTCTCCTGAGAAAGCACAGATCGCTAAAACTGCGGGCTGTGAATCTGTCTATTTATATTCTGAGAACTGGGTCGAGCACGTGCTCGCGCAAACTTCTGGTAAAGGAGTTGATGTGGTCTACGAATCCATTGGTTCTACCTTAATGGATAGTTTCCATGTCACAAAAGTCCATGGAACGGTTGTTTTCTATGGTATGGCAGGCGGCGATCCCGTATCTGTCGACCCTCGCTTCTTGATGGATACATCCAAAACATTGACGGGTGGTGACCTTTGGAACGTATTAACATCTTCTGAAGAACGAATCCGTAGATCTGGTGAATTATTTGATTGGATTCTATCCAATCATCTCACCCTGTCTTCTCCTACAACATTCAGATTATCTGATGGCAAAGCAGCACATGACTTTTTAGAAAGTCGACGCAGTACAGGAAAACTACTTTTGCTTCCTTAACTCGTTTTTCCAAGACGGCTCCCTGCGAGTCGTCTTTTTTATGTGAAATTAGAATTATCGATTGATTTTTTTTAATGAAGAGAGTAAAGTAAATCTCATCAAAACCTAAAACCCAAATAAGTTTTGAGTTTTAGAAAGGGGATTTGTATTTATGTTTCGCTCAGAATGGAAGAAATTGAAGAGTCCGATGATGATTGTTGTCATTCTCGCCCTCATCCTCGTACCGTTTCTCTACAACTCCATCTTCTTATCTGCATTCTGGGACCCATACGGTCAAACAGAAGATATCAAGGTCGCTATCGTCAACGAAGACAAGGCGACGAAGTTTAAAGGAGAGAAAGTCGACATCGGGGATCAATTCGTCGACAAACTCAAAAAAAATGATGATTTTGATTGGCAGTTCTTATCTAAGGACAAAGCCGAAAAAGAATTACGTGACGGCAAAATCTATATGACGGTCGTCATCCCGAAGAACTTCTCTAAAAATGCAACGACACTACTCGATGATCATCCGAAGAAGATTGAGTTGGAGTATTACTTGAATCCAGCCAAAAACTACTCGGGCACACAAATTTCGAGTACGGCTGCAAAACAATTAAACGAAAAGATCCGAAAATCCGTGACGAAACAATACAGTAGTGCGATCTTCGGTGCGTTAAAGAAAATCGCAAACGGTATGGAAAAGGCATCGGACGGTTCTTCTAAACTAGAAGATGGCAACCATAAAACAGCGGATGGTGCCAAAACACTAGCAACGAATCTTGGAAAACTTGCGGATGGAAGTCTGACACTGTCCGAAAAACTTGGCGAAGCCAATCAAGGTTCGAAAAAACTCAGTGACGGCGTCACGACACTCGACGAAAAGACTGCCCTCTTCGCCCAAAAAACGGGTGAGTTGTCTTCTGGGTTGAACACGCTAGACGAAAATGGTGGCAAATTACAAGCCGGTGCTGCACAACTAGAAGACGGAGCAACGAAACTCAGCGGTGGCTCGACACAAGTCCGTCAAGGGGCAGAACAACTGGCTGCAGGTACGGCTCAGCTTAATGAAAAAATCCCTCAATTGACGGATGGATTAAATCAATTGGATGAAAAAGCACAAGCTGCCAACGCCTTTTTAACGCAACTTAATCAAGATGCTGAAAAAGCGAAACAAGATTTACGAGCACGTCGTGAAGCCCTTGAAGCAAACGTTGCGCAACTAAAAGAAGTCATTTCTGCTTCTGAACAGTTATCGGATGAAGAAAAACAAACGTTACTCGGTTCTATCGGTTCATTAGAAGAAAACATCCAAAATCTCGCCGCCCAAGAAGGCGCGATTGATCAGAGTCTTGCTCAAGCAACGGACGCGACGAAAAAAATTGGTCAACTGGCTGCAGGTGGTCAACAAGTCGAATCAGCTGTATCACAACTGAACGCAGGTCAAGTGAAACTCGTCGACGGTGCGAAACAAGTCGAGTCTGGTGCACAACAATTAGCAAGTGGTCAACAAACATTCAATGAAAAACTCGGTCAATATACTGCAGGTGTGCATAAAGCCGCAACAGGTGGCGCACAACTGGCTGACGGGGCTAATCAGCTTTCAGATGGCACACATCAACTCCAAACAGGTGCTAGCGCGTTAAATAACGGGTTAGGACAGTTGGCTTCTGGTTCAACTACGATTACGGACGGAATCGGCAAAACGACCGATGGGGCTTCGAAAATCGCGGATGCCAACACAAAACTTGAAGATGGTGCTAAAACATTGAAGGATGAGCTCAGCAAAGGGGCTAAGGATGCAACCGTCAAGCCGACGAAAGAGCGGGATAATATGCTCGCAGAACCCGTCGTCTTAAAAGAACATGACTATTCGACGGTCAACAACTACGGTTCTGGTTTATCAGCTTATATCCTTAGTATTGCCTTATTCGCAGGTGCCTTGATGTTCTCGTCTGTCTATCAGATTCGTCCAGAACATGGTGAAAGTCTGACATGGCGCTTCCTTGTCGGTAAATTATCACTCATCTTACCGATTGGAGCCTTACAAGGTGTCGCAGCGGCTACAGCCATCGTTTATGTCCTGGATGCTGATGTCGCGAGTGTTCCTGCGCTCTATGGATTCGCTGCCTTAACAGGTATGACGTTCATTACGATTCTGTTCACGCTCGCGATGCTACTCGGTCGCGTCGGACAGTTCCTTGCCTTCCTACTACTTCTGCTTCAAATCGGCGGTAGTGGTGGTACGTTCCCAGTCGAGATGACGCCAAGCTTCTTCCAAGCCATCCATACGTTCTTACCAATGACGTATTCAGTCGGCGGATTCCGTGAAGCTCTTGGACTTGGTGTGACAGACGCCCTCATCTCAAACAGTCAAGTCCTTGCGACCATCTTAGTCGTCGCGTTGATCATCAGCTTCGTTGGAGGGCTCGGAGCCAAGCGAATTTTACTCTCAACGAAAGTGAGACGAAAACAACATGACACAGTCTGATAAAGAAACATTGATACTGGACTCAGCGATGGCTTGTTTTTCTGAACTTGGTTATAAAGGTACGACGATTGAGCGTGTCGCCCGACGCGCTCATGTCGGGAAACCGACCGTCTATCAATTGTTCGAAAGTAAACTCAACCTGTTCGAATCACTCGTAACACGTGTGCTGCAAGAGATGAAAGAAGAAGCAGAACGCGCTTACGTCGAACATGCGACGGTAGAAGAAAATAAGCAAGCAATGATCGACGCTATCGTCTATCATCAGCAACAACATTTGTTCATTCTTCAAATCATCGAAGAAACACGTAATCTCAAATTACAAGAAATGCAAGAACTACGGACACGGATCGAACGGCATGTCGTCGAATATCTTAAAACGCTACTCGAGACTCGCCTTGGACAAGATGATCGTGACGTACCAGTCGATGTCACCGCCTTTCTGATTTTCCGGACGTACATTGCGTTAATTGCCGAATGGCCATTGATTGCTCGACCGTTAGAATTAGATACGATTCGTCGTGCCATGCTACGCATTTTATGAATCAAAAAACCGCCGATCAGCTGATTGGCGGTTTTTCATATTCTTGATTCTTTTCTAAATTCCGTGCCGTTTGACTAGAAGCAACTGTTTTTTCATCCTTCAGTGTGCCAAACAACCAATCCCCTACCGGATTCGATACACCAAACCAATAGTGTTCATTTTTGAAATGATGTAATAGATGCGTCTTTTTCATCCATTTTCCAAAGCGTGTTCTCGGTTTCAGCGGAACGTGTGCCACGTAATGTTTCCATTCATACACAAGCAACATGACGATCAATCCACTCGCGGCTGCAGCTGTCGAGACGACAGATTGTGTCAGAAGATAGGTCAGAGCCGCAAAGAAACCAAGGTTCGGCAAGGAATACCAGACAGGTAAAAACAACAGATGCAGTTCATTCGGATGCGCATGATGATCGTAATGAAGTCGTTTCAACAATTTTCGTCCAAGCGCATTTTTAGGTGGTGGTAAATGGAACAAAAAACGATGCGTCAGGTATTCACTGAAACTAAAGACGATCAGTCCAAGACAAAAGAACAGTAAAATCGACCAATGAAAAGGCTGAGCAATGGTATAACTACTTATTCCAATCAGTAGTACGAGCATGATCAAAATATCCGGAAATAGAAAAAAACGGCGATAGATGTCTGACATAGATGCCCTCTCCTTTCTTTTTTCGTTACAGCGTCTAATCGTACGTTCATCGATTCGTCATGTTTTTTACTTCAAGTCGTGTAATCATTCTCACTCTTTCCCTTATACTAAATAGGGAATGGAGTGATGATCGCTTTGAGTTTATCGACCGGAATCATCTTCGTGTTACTCGCCTATACACTCATGTCGCTCTACGACATGTGGCAGGTATATCGGACTACTAGCAAGCTTTGGATGTTTGTATTATTTCTTGCAACATTGATCAGTCTCATCGTTGCCTTTTTTGTGGCCCCTGTCCTTGCGCTATTCTTTTACTGGCCACGCCATCCATTGAAACGAAACATCGGTATCGTGTTACTGATTGTCGTGTGCCTCATCTCAATTACGACGAAGCTATCTGCTTAATCGACTTCCTTCATGAACTACTCATGAAGGTTTTTTCATGTCCTACTACCGAAGAAGAGACGGCGCATCAACTCACGTTCCGGCATCTCCGTCGTATTGAGGACGTCTAAAAATGGTCGATCATCATATGGAATCTTCAGGATTTCTGAACGGACTTGATCCTTCTCCCAATCGATAATTGCTACTGGAGCAATAGCTGTTTCCTGACATCCAAGTGCACCTGGATTAATAAAGAGCGTTTGCTCTGTCTCGACTTGTTGCGCTGGATGATGATGACCGAATCCAATGATCCGCGCCTCACTTCCAGCAAACAGGACGGATAAGTTTTCTTTCGTTCCATCCACCGCTTGCTTTAACGGCTCTTCACCAATCTTCTTCGTCTGGTCGGCATAAGCATAGTGCGTCAGGTGCATCGTTTGTTCCTGATGCATGATATTTAAGACACGCGGTAATCGTTCCAAATACTTTTGATTTTCTTGCGTCAACGTATCCGCAATCCATTGGTGGTGCTCTTTAGCATGGCGGTAACTATCGGGATAGTTCTCCCCACGGATTAAAGCAAGGACACATTCATCATGATTCCCAGAAATCGTTTGAATATCAGGTCGTTGCTTCAATAGATCAATGACTTCATTATGCTCTGGTCCAATGCCGACAAGATCACCGAGACAATAGACGGCATCGATATCTGGTTGTTGATCAAGATAGGACAATACCGCACGTAATGCTGATGCATTGCCATGAATATCTGTAAAAAGCATCACTTTCATGTAAACGCCTCCATTGTTGTTACATTGGGATTTCCTGATGATACCGTGAATTCCTGTCAGATTTCAGGAAAAAATAAATTGTCAGAAAATATTGATTATTATTCAAGAGCGTGTTAGGCTTAGAAAAATTCACAGAGAGGGGCACGATCGAATGATTCCGACGCAACAGCCATTTAACCAAGTTGGACGACTGATTATTCTATGCATGAGGGACTGAAAACTTTTCCGATGATGAAACGGAAATGATTTTTGGGCCCTTCTTTCGATGCATCGAATGAGGCGCCCGCACAGAATGAGTGGCGCCTATCCCAAAAACGGATAGGCTTTTTTCATGGCAAAAAATAGAGATAGATAGAGAGGATGACAACGTTGAAAGAATATGCGATGGATCGAATGGTAAAAGTATCAGCTGGAATGGCAAATGCCGTTCTTGTAACACTCGGTGTCGGACTCCTGATTGAGACGCTCGGAAATCTTCTACATATCCAAATGTTACTGACGATTGGTGGTGTCGCAAAAGTACTACTCGCACCTGCGCTTGGTGCCGGTATTGCCTTTCAGCTCGGAGGAAACACACTTGTCCTGTTCAGCGCGATGATCGCAGCGACGATCGGTGGTGCCGCTCTTCAATCGACTGCTTCTGGACTCGTTCTTGTACCCGGTCAGCCAATCAGTGCGTTACTCGCAGCTGCTGTCGCTGTATACGTCGGAAAACGCATGACTGGAAAAACGAAATTTGACATGATGGTCATCCCGATGAGTGCTGTCCTTGCTGGCGGCGTGACTGGAATCGGTGCTGCTGCCGTCACGACACCACTCCTTACAAAATTCAGTGCCATGATCACAGCATCCGTTGAATCATCTCCAATCGCAACTTCTCTTGTCATTGCACTCATCTTTAGCGTCTTATTGATGTCTCCTGCTTCGTCCGCTGCACTCGCTATCGCTTTGCAACTTGATCCTGTAGCAAGTGCCGCTGCACTGATTGGCTGTTCCGCTCAATTCGTCGGCTTTACGTTGATGGCATACCGTCAGACGGATCCAGGTGGTTTGATTGCTTCATTCTTTGTAACACCTAAAGTACAATTCCCGAATATCGTTAAAAATCCACGTCTTGTCGTTGCACCGTTTCTCGCAGCGATGATTTCAGCTCCTGTCGCGACGCTTCTACTCTCTTTGAAAGTACCGTACGAACTCGCAGGACTTGGATTAAATTCGATGATTGCCCCACTCAATATCTTCGTCAACCAAGGTCCTCAGGCGTTCCTCGTTTTCTTCTTGACTGGTGTCGTTCTACCTGGTGTCTTGACGCTCGTCTTCTATCGATTGACGACTGTCGCAGGGTGGACGAAGCGTGGCGATCTTCATCTCGAAATTCAATAAAACAATTTACCTCCCTTCCAACTATTCCTGATTGATTTCGGGAATAGTTTTTTTAACGCAAAAAAAATCGCCCCTTCGAAAAGGAACGATTTCGGTATGATTCTGACTGGGCTCGAACCAGCGACCTCTACCCTGTCAAGGTAGCGCTCTCCCAGCTGAGCTACAGAATCATGCTGTGTTGTTACTGGGTATGTTTTTATTATAGCAGCATATCGAAAAGTGTAAAGCCTTTTTCATAAAAAAATTATCTTTTTTCAAAAAGATCTTTTTAAATAAAAACAGTTTTAAAGTTGCGGGTTCTATGAGTGTCCTCTACTATGTAAATAAGCACATATAAAAAGAAAGGAGCGTTCATATGAACTTTTTAACCCGATTTAGTTTGAAGAACTCGGTTGCTGTCTTCATCATTGCAATCCTATTGATTTTAGGAGGCGTGTATTCCTTCTCACAATTAAAAGTCGACCAGTTCCCGGAAATCGAGTTTCCTCAGATTTCAATCGAAGCGGTTTACCCTGGTGCATCACCTGACGATGTCGATAAACAAGTCGTCTCAAAGCTTGAAACTTCTCTAAAAGGAATTGAAGGGGCTACCAAGCTAACAAGTTCTTCTTATGAAAGTATCGGTATCTTAAACATCGAATTCCCGTTCGATACTGATATGGATAAGGTCGAACAACAAATCGATGCTGCCATCCAAGATGCGAATCTACCGGAGGAAGCAACGACGAAATTGAATCGTTTGTCATTTGGTTCATTCCCGATCTATAACATCTCTTTCTTTAGTAAGGATGGTAAAGACATCGAAAAAATCCTAAAGGAAGATATCGAACCTGAACTTAATAAGATTCCAGGAATCAACAGCGTTTCGGTTGGTGGCTATAAGGATGATCTCGTTCAAATCACCGTCGATAAGGAGAAAGCGACGGAAGCGGGTCTCTCGCTCTCGAGCATCAAGGAACAAATCAATGGAAAGTATGTCTCGTTCCCATCTGGTCAGCTATCAGAAAACGATTCGAAAATTCCGATTCGCGTTGAGGAAAAACTAGAAAATCTAGATAAACTCAAAAATCTACAATTGACACCTGCTGCAGGTGCGACTAGTTCATCAAGTAACGGTCAAACAGGTGGTTCATCTGCTGGCGGTCCACCACAAGGTGCAACGCAAGGTCCACCAAGTACAACAGGTGGAGCAGCTGCAGATCAGGCGTCTGAACCTGCAGAACCGATTCGCCTAGAGGATATCGCAAAAATCGAAGCCGTCTCACAACAAAGTGAAAAAACGCGTTACGATTTAAAAGATTCCTTATCGATGGCAATCACGAAAAAACAAGATGCCAATACAGTCGAAATCGCAGATGAAGTCACGAAGATTCTCAATAAATATGACGACCAAGTCGACTATACGATTGGGATTGATTCAGCGAAGGATATCGAGGAGTCCGTTGCGACACTCGTCAAAGAAGGATTACTTGGTGCCCTCTTCGCATCACTCGCTGTTCTGTTATTCTTGCGGAATATCCGCGCGACGATCATCGCCATCGTCTCGATTCCATTATCATTACTCATCGCCGCTATCTTCTTGAACTGGCAAGATATCTCCCTGAACATCATGACACTTGGTGGGATGGCTGTTGCAGTCGGTCGTGTTGTCGATGATAGTATCGTTGTCATCGAGAACATCTTCCGGCGCGTCCGAAAATCCGAATCCGGTATGACGGATGAGATCATCGAACAATCGACAAAAGAGATTCTAAAAGCAATCACGTCATCTACGCTGACGACCGTCGTCGTCTTCCTACCGATTGGATTTGTCGGTGGTATTACTGGTAAGTTCTTCTTACCGTTCGCTTTGACGATTATTTTCTCATTACTTGCTTCACTACTCGTTGCGATCACGATCGTACCGATTCTCGCGAAGTTTGCATTCAAGAAGGTACCAGCGGAAGAAAAAGAAGGCGCTCTCCAACGTTGGTATGGCAAGCTGATTGAAAAATCACTCTCGCACAAGGCGATCATCTTGGTCGTATCGTTCATCCTTCTCGGTGGTTCCCTTGCGATCGTACCGCGTCTCGGCTTTACGTTCATTCCGAACGAAGCATCGAAGACCTTGACGGCATCGCTTGAACTTCCGGCTGCCACATCACTTGAAAAAACAAGTGACGTCTCGTTTGAGATGGAAAAAATGTTTGATAAAGAAAAAGCCATTGCTGACGTGACGACTTCTGTCGGAGCGCGTGACTTCACGACAGGCTTACGTCTCGATAATAAAGCAAGTTACTTCTTGAATCTAAAAGACGGTGTAAACGTCGAGAAAACGATCAAGTCACTTGAAACACAGATGGAAGACATCGCTCAAGATGAAAACGTCGATGTCAAAATCAGTGTGGCTGAACTATCAACAGGTGGTCCTCCGTCGAATAACAACGTCGATGTCGACTTGTTCTCGAACGACCTCGAAGCCCTTCAAGAGGCGGCAAAACTCGTCGAGGATAACATGTCGAAAAATAATGATTTGAAATATATCACGAACAACTTCAGCGAAAAACAAAAGCAGTATCTCGTAGAAATCGATCCTGAGAAAGCAAGTGATCGCGGACTATCTGGTTTCCAGATTCTCGGTACCGTTAACGATCAAACGAAGCCAGTTACGGTCGGAACGCTCAATCTCGACAATAAGGATCAAGACGTACAATTATCTTATGAAGAAGGACTCGTCTCGAAAGAAGATCTCGAAGACGTCCAACTCTTCTCAGCAAACGGTCCTGTCGCATTGAAAGATGTCGCGAACGTCAATGAAGTCGAGACTTTCACATCGATTCAGAAACTCGACGGAAAAGTATATGCTCGCGTATCTGGACAAGTCAAAGGAGACGACGTTCAAAACGTATCGAATTCCGTAAAAGCTGACGTCGAAAAAATCGATTTACCAGACGGTGTCTCATTGACAAGTGGTGGCGGAAATGACGATACGGTTGAAATCTTCCAATCACTTGGAATTGCGATCGTCGTTGCAATCGGACTTGTTTACCTGACAATGTTGATTACGTTCGGAAAAGCTCGGATTCCATTCATCATCTTGTCTTCTCTGATCTTTGTTCCGATCGGTTCACTCGTCACGCTCTTCCTTGCGAATGAACCATTGTCTGTCAGTGTCATGATCGGCTTCCTGATGTTGATCGGAATCGTCACCACGAACGCAATCGTTCTCGTAGACCGCATCGGTCAAAACGTCGGACGTGGTATGCCGATTCGCGAATCATTGATTGAAGCTGGTAAAACGCGATTACGCCCAATCCTGATGACCGCATTTGCAACAATCATGGCATTGGTACCACTCGCATTAACCACTTCTTCAGGAACATTGATCTCAAAAGGTCTTGCCTTGACGGTCATCGGTGGATTAACGACCTCTACGTTGTTGACACTTATCATCGTTCCTGTCGTCTATGAATTGTTCTTCTTCAAAAAAGCAAAAAAAGAACGTACGACTAAGTAAATGCACATGAAAGAAGCCTATCGCTTGGATCGCGATAGGCTTCTTTTCATTCTATCAGGCTTACGACTCTAACTGTTCATCCGTTCGTTCCAACGTACCATCATGTTGCGCCACTAATCCGTCGAGGACGGATGGTTCAAACTCTTCACCGATCGCGATGATTCCTGTTTGCCCAGGCGGAATGACGCCGAGTGTTCGTTTGAATGTTTCTTGGATTTCTTGATTTTCCTTCATGTCTTTCGATCCACCAATCAGCATACCCGTCATCGAACCAAGCAAGATGCCAAACGGTCCACCTAAGATACCAACGGCCATTCCGATCAATGAACCTTTGACGGCACGATTCGATCCACTTAGGTCTACAGCATCTTCAAACGAAAAAGCACCATTCTCATTTCGCTTGATGACGGCAATCTGTTCGAAATCGACTTGACCTCGCGCATGATATTTCTTCAATTCACTGAACACTTGATAGGATGTCGCTTCTTCTTTGAACGTAAACGTCATGATGTGATGTTTCGCATCTTTTTTTGCCATTCGTTCCACCTCTTTCACCTGAGACGAATAACCGACTAAGCCAACATCCTCTATTTACCATGTTTTTAAGGAGTCGAAACCTTTACTGGTTTCCATGGTGCGAGGTGGAAATACTCCTCCATTGTTAATCCACTGACTTTTAGACGAGCGGCAAGCGTTGCTCCGACATACCGATAGTGCCAGCTCTCATACGTATACCCCGTCCAAGATTCTTTACCAGATGGATAGCGGAGATGGAAACCGTAGCGGTGAGCATTCGCAAACAACCATTTTGCCTCTTTTGTTTTGGAAAAGCTAAACGTGGCGTATTTTGTTGAATCAGCGCCTCCGATATCAAACGCAAGACCTGTTTGGTGTTCACTTTTCCCAGGTTCTGCACTATACGTACTCGCCTTCTCATAACCATCCCGCGCAACATATTTATCAAACAACGTTTTTTGATAGGCATAGGAGCGATATGTACTAAACGCAACGAGCGTAATTCCCTCTTTTTTAGCCGCTACACGCATTTTCTCAAACGCTGCTCTTGCTTGTTGATTCTCACCAGGAGCGTACGTCGCGCGGAGCGCTAAGTTCTTATTCGCGATGAGGGTCTTACCGATCCGTTTCCCACCGATTTGTTCATCCGTCAGTAGGTACTTCGTACTCGCATAACCAATCTTCGTACCATATTGTACTTTTGACCACGTACCGACTTTTGAAAGTTCCGTCACATAGATCCCCGTCGGAATAACCGCAAGACTCGGTTGATCAATCGATGCTCCTTTACGCAAATGAAGAGATGTCTTTGCTTGCCGATAAGTAGAAGTCGATGCTTCGACTGTTGGTATATACACTGATGTACAGGCCGCTGTTAATGTCAACGTCGTGATGAGTGTCGTGATGTATTTCATGAATCGTATATCTCCTTTAATGCATGTTCTAATCTGCATCCATATTTTAGATTAGAATACCATTCTTTTTTTCAAACAGGGTTCTTTCGGAATGCTTGTCATGAAAATGAAGTATTTCTGAAGTTTTCTAAATGTAGCTTAAGGACGAATTACAATGGGTAAATAACGATGTATGCGTTTTCGAAACATGATTCTGATGTAGAAAGGAGTAGCGTACGTGTCACTTTGGGAATGGATTTTCAGTATTGGTAGCATCTGCTGGATTGGTGAGATGATTCGTTTCCGGAATCGCTCCGAGTCTAAGTCAGGCGCAGCAGAACAAGTGAGTTTTTATTTGATTTTCCTTGTCCTAAGCGGAACGATCGTCTGCGCTTTCCTCTTTGCGAATGAAACCGTTTCTTCTGTCATGCGCATCTCTTCATGCATTTTGTTATGGTGTGGTGTTTCCTTGCGCTTATGGGGAATTCTCCACTTAAAGCAACAGTTCACTCGTCATGTCGTCGTGGCGTCTGGTGATCAGCTCGTCAGTAGCGGTCCTTATCGCTTTTTACGTCACCCGTTATACAGTGGATTGTTGTTGATTACGATGAGCTTCCCCCTGTTCACCGGTCAGTCCGGACTCTTCATTCTCTCTGGACTTCTGATGTTCATTTTCTTGCTCTACCGGATTCGAATCGAGGAAGCGATGTTAACGAAAGGTTTTGGACCTGCCTATACGGTATGGGCTGCGAAACGAAAACGATTGATTCCATTCATCTACTAAAGGAGAAGTGATTCATTTGAAGAAACGCGCAATTGTCATTGGAGCAGGTCTTGCTGGTATGTCTGCTGCCATTCGTTTGGCTGGAGATGGTTATGCAGTCACGATGCTTGAAAAGAATGCAAACGTCGGAGGGAAACTGAATCAACGGAGTGGAAAGGGATTTACTTTCGATACCGGTCCTTCCATCTTAACGATGCCTTGGGTACTCGAACAACTCTTCTCAAGCGTTCATCGTAACTTGGATGATTACTTAGAAATCGAGCGCATTGAACCGCAATGGCGTACATTCTTTGAGGATGGAACAAAAATCGATGTCAAAGGTGACTTACCTGGAATGCTTGAAGAAGTCGAACAAGTCTCGTCACGGGCTGATTTCGTTGAATTGTTCCGGTACTCCAAACAAATGTACGACTTGTGCCTCGACAGTTTTTATAAATACAGTCTCGAAGATTTAAAGGACTTAAAAAAATACCATACGATGTCTGATTTATTAAAGATGGACCCGATGAATACGGTCGCGACCGGAACAAAGAAACATCTCAATGATCCGTATCTCGAACAGCTGTTCAACTATATGGTCATGTATGTTGGTTCCAACCCGTATCAGGCACCTGCTGTCTTCAATCAGATGATTTACGTTCAAATGGGACTCGGCATCTATTATGTCAAAGGTGGTATGTACCAAATCGCGCGTGCCATGAAACGGTTGCTTGATGAGCTCCGTGTCACGGTTCATCTCAACTCACCCGTTGAACAAATCGTCCTTGAAAATAAAAAAGCGGTTGGCGTCTTATCAAACGGAACGTTTCATGCAGCCGACATCGTCGTTTCAAACCTTGAGGTCATCCCGACTTACGAACGGATCGTACCGGAGAAAAAAGCCCGAAAACAGGCAAAAAAATTACAAGCGTCGTTTGCCCCTTCCGTTTCAGGTCTTGTCCTGCTGCTCGGTGTAAATCGTGAGTATCGCGGGCTAGCGCATCATAATTTCTTTTTCTCGGAAAATCCAGAGCGTGAATTCGCCCAAATGTTCAAAGAAGGTACCCCTCCTGAGGATCCGACGATTTACGTCGGAGTCTCGTCAAAATCCGACGCCTCCCAAGCTCCTGAAGGGAAGGATAACTTATTCGTCTTGACACACGTTCCACCGCTAACACTTCAAAAAGGTGAGGTCGACTGGGATGCGTACCGTGAAGTCGTTCTCGATAAACTGGAGCGGATGGGACTTCATGGACTTCGAGAATCGATCGAGTTTGAATATCGCTTTACCCCAGAAGATTTGAAGGAATTATACGGTCCAAACGGTGGATCGATTTATGGTGTCGCAGCCGACCGGAAGAAAAATGGTGGATTCAAGATTCCATCGAAGAGTGACTTGTACGAAGGACTTTATTTCGTCGGTGGTTCGACACACCCAGGCGGCGGTGTACCGATGGTCACATTGTCCGGTCAACTGACGGCTGACTTGATCCGAAAACATGAAGGTGCTGTTCCTACACCTTAAGATTTCTCCAATTACAAAAGAGACGGAAACTGATTCACGCATCAGTTCCGTCTCTTTTTTACTTTGTATTCGTCAAAAGTGGTACGACGTGAATGTCCGCCTTTTCTCCTGATTTCACATCCATTCGACATACGGCTGGCATCGGTAAGGACTTCCAAAATGCGTAATCGAATGTCGGATCAAATGTTTCTAAAAGTAGCACCATGATATTTCCGTGTGTTCCAAGAACGACTGTTTCGTCAGGATGCTTCTCCACTAATTCGTCGATGAATGGTCGAATGCGTTGCGACGCTTCTTTGTTCGTTTCGCCTCCATACGGATTTTCATTCGGATGTTGCCATACATATGTGACCGCTCCTTGAAAATCGTCAAGCTCTCCCGGTGCCAACAATCGCTCTCGTAGTTCCTCTACCTCAATGATTGGTTGTTGACGTGCCTCCGCGAGCGGTGCAATCGTCTCGATTGCCCGTTGATACGGGCTACTGTAGAATCTGTCGATTGGAATCCCTTTAAACGTTTCAAGTAAACGTATCGCATCTGCCTGTCCTGCATCGGAAAGTGACCGCTTCCGTTCATCTGGTGAATATGTCGAGTGTGCGTGCCGTACGAAATAGAGTGTCGTCATGTTTTGATTTTCCCCTTTATTGGTGTGTCCAGCGGTATCCGATTCCGCGAACTGTTTCGAGATGCTGTTCAATCGGAAAACCGCAAACACGTAGTTTTTCTCTTAAATGTCTGATATGCGAGTCGATCGTCCGCTCGTCTACAGACGCTTCCGCTCCCCATAACATCGTCGTTAGTTGATCGCGCGTCCAAACACGTCGTGGAGAATCTAAAAATACACCTAACAACTCAAATTCCGTTTTCGTTAACGAAATCTTTTGTTGGAGGTAACTACAACGATAGCTTTCCCGGTCATAGGATAGACCATCATACTGTTGCTGTAATAAAACTTCCATTCGCCCGATCAGTTCCCCTTCTTGAATCGGTTTTGATATGTAATCATTCGCTCCTACTTCTCGTGTCCGAATGATGTCTTCCCGTTGATTCCGAGCCGTAACCATCAAGATCGGGATGTTAGAGTGTTCTCGAATGAGACGACAACATGTCCAGCCATCCATATCCGGCATCATGACATCTAGTAAAATCAGGTCGAATACGTGCTGACGGCAGAGATCAAGAGCTTGTTGCGCAGAATCCACAAGCTGACACGTGTACCCATACGGCTGAATATACAGTTTGAGCAGTTCAAGCATTCTTGGTTCATCATCTACGATCAATACATGCGGCATTTTATTTCTCCTTCCACTGCAGTGTCACTTGTGTTCCATGTCCAAGTTGACTCTTGATGTTCAATTCTGCACCATGTGTCTGAGCAATTGCTTCAACGATGGAGAGTCCGATTCCAGTTCCTCCATGTTTTCGAGAACGAGATGCTTCCGTTCGGTAGAGCCGTTTCGTTACATGAGGTAAAGATTCTGCAGCGATCCCTTCTCCTGTATCTTCGATTTGAATGAAAGCCCCTACTGCGTTGACACCATAACGAACGATAATTTTTCCCGACGTCGTATGTCGCCGTGCATTTTCAATGATATTCACGATCATCTGACGGAGCTGCTGAGCGTCACCCATCACTTCTAATCGCTCACCTTCTATCTCGAACGAAACATTTTCTTGTTCGATGTCTGGACGCATCAATCGTATCACTTGATGAATCAAGTCTTCGACATCGACAGGTTTTCGCTCCATCATAAAAGCATTGGCGTCAATTCGTGCTAGCCAAAACAATTGCTCAATCCATTCATTCATTTGCTGACTTTCTTCTCGAATGATCGTAATGTAGCGTTGTTGTTCATCCGGCGTCAACGTTTGGCGTTCGAGAATATCCGCGTATCCCTTTATATATGTCAATGGTGTTCGTAGTTCATGAGATACGGTTGCTAAAAATTCGGATCGTTCCCGATTCAAAAAATCGAGATCTTGTTTTAATTGCTGAATCGAACACGCCAATTGTCCCAGTTCATCTTTTCGATCAATCGGCAACTCTCCACCTTCCCCATCCAATAGACGCGCTGTCGCTTTTTCCATCTGAATCAACGGACGAGAAATGAGTCGGGTCGTCCAAATGCTTGCCGCACCTGCTAATAAAAGCGCTAGCAGACCCACTTGGAGAAACTGCTGTTTCAACGGATCAAGTACGTGATCTACGATTGCTTTAGAAGCGAACATGAAGACATGACCACGATGTTCCCCGTCAATGTTGATGGGACTGTCCGTCATTAAAAAGTCACGCATCGTCACGATTTTTCCTTGTTGACGGTAATCAAAATCCGTATGCTCTAACATGCTCTTCATCTCATTCGACAAAGGTCGTGACGCTTCGAGTTGTTTTCCATCTGCATCAGTGATCACCACAGTAAACGATGAATCTGCTTCCATCATGCTGACATGGCGCATCGTCGTTTGGTCATAGGAATCGACAAGGACATCACGGTGTGTATTTCCTCGGTTCAGTAAACCGTCTACTACTTCCTGCGTTCGTGTTTGAGACAACTGATAATACAATGTCCCAAACAACACACTGCCACAAATTAAAAATGCCGCAAGCACGATTCCTCCGACTGAGTATGAAATACGACGCATGACGATTCCTCCTTTTTCTCTCCACTTTTAGTATAGCTAAAAAAAACGCGATCGACGCAGGCAAACGAAACTGTCACCTCATCTGCACACGATTTGCATATACGCTGGGTATAGTAAAGAAGACTAGTGACTTCAGGAGGGTTTTATATGAAAAAATCATTGACATTAACCGCACTTGCTCTTAGTTCTACGCTTTGGCTCGGTGCATGTGGATCCGCCAATAACGATGGAAGTAATAGTGACTCACACGATATGTCTCATGGAGATATGATGCATTCGAGCGACGGAAAGCTACCATCCGGTTTAAAGGAAGCCAGTGATCCGACTTATCCGAAAGGAAGCAACGTCACGTTGACGACGGATCATATGGACGGTATGGACGGAGCTAAAGCAACGATTGCGGGAGCTTACGATACCGTCGTCTATGCGATCAGTTACAAACCGACTACTGGTGGAAAGATGGTGAAAAATCATAAATGGGTCATTCAGGAAGAACTCGATCCCGTTCCAACTAAACCACTGCAAGTTGGTGATGAAACGACTGTCAAAGCGGATCATATGAAAGGTATGGATGGAGCAAAAGCGACGATTGATGAAGTAAAGGAAACGACGGTCTACATGGTGAACTATGAACCGACGGACGGTGGAGAGATGGTGAAAAACCATAAATGGGTCACAGAGGATGAGATAAAGAAATAATAAAAAAAGCCCGCTTTTCCTATAAAGGAAAAGCGGGCTTTCGGTATGATTCTGACTGGGCTCGAACCAGCGACCTCTACCCTGTCAAGGTAGCGCTCTCCCAGCTGAGCTACAGAATCATGTTTGCAGTACGTTATGTACTTGCTAGGACATGTATTAATATATCAAGAAACTAAAAGGCTGACAAGTCTTTTTCCGAAAAAAAATAAAAAAATTTAAAATGGGGGAATCAACCCCGCTTCCCCCATTTTGAATGACTTACAGGAAGGTTGATACTCGATCAATCGGTAAACGTAGTGCCGGACGTTTTTTCGCATCTTCAACCGCTTTTCCGACAGCAATTAGCATGACCGGTACATACCGTGACTCGGTGATGAACGTTTCCGCAAAACGTTGATGATCAAATCCACCCATTGCGAGTGTTGATAATCCACGCGCTTCTGCCGCAAGCATCAATTGCATCGCAGCAAGGCTCGCATTCGACATAGCCGCGTCGCGTCCATACGCCTCACTTTGATAAGCGCCTTCTACCTGTGCCTTGATCGAATCAAACAGATCCTCTGTCATGCCACCTGCTTCCACTGCTGGCCCGTACACCGGATTGTAGTTTCGATTAGCTTGAACATCACCTAAGATCGCAATGACTGCTGAAGCCGAAGTGATAGCCGGCTGATTGTATGCGATCGGTGCAAGCTGCTGCTTCGCTTCTTCCGAATGAAAGACCGTGAAATGCCAGTGTTGCAAATTCCAAGCACTCGGCGCGGCTGTCGTCCATTCTAATAGTTCTTCTACTTCCTGTTTTGAAAGCTTGAACGTTTCGTCGTAATGACGAACGGAACGTCTTTCTGTTAAGACACGTATTGTATCAAGTGTTGCCTGTGTCATGTGTAAATCCCCCTTATCATTATCAGATTACTTAGATATCGTAGCATGTCTCTTTTTCATTGTCCTCTATCAGTACTTCAAATGAATTAACTGTTATAAAACAATAGTTGACATTCAATTTCTGTACTAATACAATAAAATCAAGAAAAAAGATCATTGCGTTTACTTTGAAGGAGGAAAAACACATGGAACAACCCCTTTACCAAGAAGCATCTGCTGCATTCTATCGTGAGCTTCCCGTCAAGACGTGTGCCCATTGCGGAAAAGAGATGGATGAACAATGTGAATCCTATCAAACGGAATGCGATGAGTGTGCTGTAACAGAACACTAATAACACATGAAACAATCACTTACTTAGTGGTTGTTTTTTTATTTCTTTTAAACTCTTTCTAAATAAATCGATATTTTTTAGAAAAATCGATTTTCCGTCATCTTTTTGTCATCTGTTTGTTACAAAAGAAACAGTCAGAATGTTACATTATCTGTATATGATATTTTTTGACAAAAGGAGCGACAGACAACGATGGATCCATTTACCTCAAGCCACGCTAGCGAACTCGGTCCACGACCGCGTACAAAAAAAAGAAAGTTTTTCCCTCGATTTTTCTTACTTCTCACACTTGTTTTTCTCGGAGTTGGGGGATATGTCGCTTATCGATACGTTTTTACTCCTGAACAGCAATCCATTACGACAGGTAAATCCATTACTGAAGTACCTGTCGTCAATATGGAAAAAGCACGCGTGGAAAAATGGAATGGTGTGACGAAAAAAGTCGCTTATTTAACATTCGAGGATGGTCCATCCGCATTAACACCGGACTTACTTCGAACATTGGATCAACTTCAGACTCGTGCCACTTTCTTTTATCTCGGATCACAAGTAGATGCTTTTCCGCAAGAAGTCAAAGCTGCTGCTAAAGCTGGACACTATATCGGATTACACGGGGAAACACACGATTACGATACATTGTACGAAAAAGGAAAGTATGTCTCAGAGATGCAAAGTGTTCAGAAGAAAATCCATGAGTTGACGAAGCTAACACCACATTTGACACGACCACCTTATGGCTCTGATCCCGGCATCACGAAAAAAATGGCATCTGCCATTCATTCAGCAGACTTCCGTGTGTGGGACTGGTCAATCGATTCAATGGACTGGTATTACAAAGATAGTGCAAAAGAAGTAGCGAATACGGTCATTCGGCGAGCAGAGCGTCCGTTTGAAATCATACTCTTACATGAACAACCACAAGCCATCAAGGCACTTCCAGCCATTGTTGCCGGACTTCAGAAAAAAGGCTATCAATTCGCGATTTATGATGAAGATTTCCATATTCCGTACAACTTCGCGCAACACTCGAATTTATAAGGAGTTACTATCCAGATGAAAAAAACATTCGTAGCAGTACTGTTCCTGTCGAGCTTTGGACTCGCTGCCTGTTCCAACGATTCACCAGCCTCTCTTCATGAACAGCTAGAGCAACAAGTGAAAGGTGAAGAGAAGGCATTCACGCTAGCTGATCAACGTGCTCGTAAGGATGAAATTTCAGTTAATACGTACCAAGCCGTTCTTGATGCAGGTGCTGAAGAAATCAAACGCTCTCAAAATGAACGAGAGGAATTAGAAGCCTTAAATGACGAACGGCTTGCTTTATTGAAACAAGAAGAAACGTTACGTAAGGAAACGTACGCTGCACTCGATCTTGAAGAATTGAAGGATGCTGTCAACCAACTTGATGGTAAAGCAAAAACAGAAGGAACTGCCTTAGTGACAATCATCAAGGAACGCCAGCAGACATTTCAAACGTTCTCGAAAACGTATCGACAAGCGATGGACGCTGAAAAGAAAGTGCTTTCACGCTTGACGAAAAAACCGGATTTCGTTAAGATTGATGAGTCAACAGCGGATTTAAATCGTTTAACACGGAAAGCTACCGCGTCATTAAAGAAGTGGAATGCGCTGACCGTTCAGTATAATCAAACGAAAACCCAGCTGTATCGTTTGCTCGACACATCAACTCAATAAATCACACAGGTTGCAACCAAACCCTGTCCAAAAAACCTGGACAAGGCCCTGTTGCAACCTTTTTTGTGTGGTTTTTATTAAAAATGGAGGGAATTTATTCATGCATCGTTCAAAAGCAACCTTATTCGTTCTGATTGGCGCTATCAGTTATGGTGTCCTCTCAACGATCGTCAAACTCGCTTATGCCGCTGGATTTAACTCAGCAGCCGTTTCAGGTAGTCAATTTTTCTTCGGCTGGCTCATGATTTTCGGACTTGCCTTATTTACGAAAAATCTTCGTCTCGATCTCAAGACAGCTGGTCTGCTCATGCTGATCGGTATCTCAAGTGGTACAACCGGTTATCTGTACTATCAAAGTCTTCAGACTGTATCCGCATCCGTTGCGATCATTCTCTTATTCCAATTTACTTGGATCGGTGTCGTCATCGATGCGCTCGCATTCAGACGTTTACCTACTCGCGCGCATTTCCTGTCCGCGATTCTACTGATTGGCGGAGCCATTCTTGCGAGTGCCGCTTACTCGAGTCCACTCGATTTACGTGGAACATTATTCGGTCTTGGAGCAGCTGTCAGCTTCTCAATTTTCTTACTCGCTAGTGGACGCATCGCCAATCATTTACCCGTCATCAAGAAAAGTTTTTATATGATGACAGGTGGTCTTGCTTTCGTCATGACCATGTATCCACCGACGACATTCTTGTCCTCTGCGAACTTCGAAAATGGACTTCTGTTATACGCGATTCCGCTCGGTCTGTTCGCGTTGATTTTACCACCACTCTTATTTGCTGCTGGCGCCCCTCATCTTTCCCCAGCAAGCGTTTCTTTACTTGGAGCGGCTGAACTACCGACAGCAGTCATCTGTTCTGTCTTAATTTTAGGAGAACATCTGATGAGTTCCCAATGGATCGGGATCGTCATCATCTTGATCGGAATCTTTTATCCAATCTATCGCTCAAGCAAAACAGCAGCTGTTGCGAACGTACAGCAAAACGACCTTTCCTGAGCTCAGGAAAGGTCGTTTTCTTTACTTCTGTCGTTTCATCGCATCCGCAAC
This sequence comes from Exiguobacterium sp. s46, assembly GCF_018618875.1. NCBI lineage: Bacteria > Bacillati > Bacillota > Bacilli > Caryophanales > Exiguobacterium > Exiguobacterium sp. s46. The sequence continues at coordinate 70,689 of NZ_JACSMY010000004.1, read as the reverse complement.
GAACTCGACGTCCGTGCCGATGATGATTTGCACGCTAGTCGCCCCCATCTTCATGACACCTTTTGCTCCAGCCGCTTTAATCGCTGCTTCGTCAATGATGCTTGGATCTTTGACTTGAAGACGTAAACGTGTCGCACAGTTGTCAATCGACGTGACATTTTCTGTTCCTTTTAGTCCCGCAAAGATGCGTGCTGCTTGTTGCTCATATTTATCGTCTGAATCTGTCAAAACGACTCCCGTGTCTGTGACGAGCGATTCATCTTCACGACCTGGTGTCTTCAGATCAAATTTCGTGATCATGAAGTAGAACAGGAAGTAATAGACGACCGCGAACGCGAGACCAACCGGGATGAGAAGTAATGGTTTTGTGGCAATCCCGAAGTTTAAGGCGTAATCAATGAAACCAGCCGAGAAGGAGAAGCCATGTAAAATACCGAGTAAGTTAACGATTGCCATCGATAGACCAGTTAAAACCGCATGAATGACATATAAAACAGGTGATAAGAACATGAACGAGAACTCGATTGGTTCCGTGATCCCTGTCAAGAAGGACGTCAGTCCAAGACCAATCATCGCTCCAGCAACTGCTTTTCGATTTTCTTTACGCGCAGCCATAACGATCGCAAAAGCTGCAGCCGGTAAGGCGAACATCATGATTGGGAAGAAGCCTGCTTGATAAATCCCAGCTGTCGGATCTCCAGCGAAGAAGCGCGCGATGTCACCGTTCGCGACCGTACCATCTGCTTTTTCATATGAACCGAAGACGAACCAGAAAATATTATTTAAGACGTGGTGTAAGCCGACAGGAATCAAGAGACGGTTAAAGAATCCAAACAGAGCAGCGCCTCCTGCACCAAGACCAACCATCCATTCACCAGCACCGTTGATGCCTTGCTCGATGAACGGCCAGACATAACCAAAGATGAAAGCAAGTACGAGCATGACCGCTGATGTAATGATTGGAACGAAACGACGACCACCAAAGAATGCTAACCAATCCGGTAACTTAATGTTATAGAACCGATTGTATAGAAGTCCTGCGACGATACCCGCGATGATTCCACCGAATACCGCCATATTAACGGTCGAACCGAGTGTCGCCTGATTCGCGATCGAACCAAGTGTCGCTCCGTCGACCTTAGTCGAGGAATCATTGACGATCGCAGCGATCGCATCATACTTCGCCTGAATCTGTGCGCTGGAATAATCCTTGTTCATCGAGTCGACGCCATTTTTTAAGACAAGATACCCGATGGCCCCAGCAAGACCCGCTGCTCCACTCGCATCGATCGATAGACCAATCGCGACACCAATGGCAAAAATCAATGGCAGGTTATCAAAAATAGCCCCTCCTGCTGCTACCATCAACGGAATATCAAGCATATCCGCCGAACCTAACCGGAGCACGATTCCCGCAGCCGGTAGTACTGCGATTGGTAGCATCAAGGCTTTACCAATTCGTTGTAGAAACTGCAACATACCTTTCACCCTTTCCTGAATAAAACGATAATGACAGAACAATGTAAACGCTTTTACGTTTTTTATTATTCCACATAAACAACTAAATGACTAGACCTTTATACAAATTATTTCTCATCTTTTTAGGTGATATAAAATTTCATTATAGCAGACACTAAAAACCGGACTAGAGTGATTACTCAGTCCGGATTTATTTATTTATTTAGTTAAGACAGTATTAGCGACGATTCGTATCTTCGAAATTTTGTTGGACGTTACCGACGGTTTTCTTCGCCTCACCTTTTACTTGATCTTTTTTACCTTCGCGTTCTGTTGATTTATCACCTGTTGCTTTCCCGAGCGCTTCTTTCGCTTTACCTGCTACTTTATCGACGAGACCATCTGCTTTTTTATTGAGACCACTGTTGTTTGACATAACCATTACCCCCGTTTAAAAGTTTTTTTTGCGATAGTTGTCTGTTCCCTTGTCACTGATTTTCAAACGTTTCCTGAAGAAAAACCAACACTCATCCAAACAAAAACAACAGTGAACATCTCGTCCACTGTTGTTCGATGAATCTATTCATTTACTGGGCGACGGAAACACCTAACACTTGTTCAATCCGTTCGAACGCCCAATCCAATTCTTCTTTTGTAATGACGAGCGGTGGTGCAAAGCGAATGACTGTCTCATGTGTTTCTTTACAGAGCAAGCCTTTTTCTTTCAACGCTTCGCAATATGGTCGCGCTGCTTCTGTCAACTCAACACCAATGAATAATCCACGACCACGTACTTCTTTGATCATCGGGTTGTTGATTTGTTTTAGTTTCTCCATGAAGTACGTACCGAGTTCGAGTGAACGTTCCGGTAACTTTTCGTCTTCTAATACTTCAAGTGAAGCAATCGAGACGGCACACGCAAGTGGATTACCACCAAATGTCGAGCCGTGTGAACCTGGATTAAAGACAGAAAGGACATCTTTATTCGCGGCAACACACGAGATTGGGAATACACCACCACCCAGTGCTTTACCAAGAATGTACATGTCTGGTGTTACCTCGTCCCAATCAGAAGCAAACCATTTACCGGAACGACCGAGTCCAGACTGAATCTCATCCGATACGAGCAACACATTCTGCGCACGACAAACTTCTTGTGCGTCCTTCAAGAAACCATCATAAGGAATTAAGATGCCCGCTTCGCCTTGAATCGGTTCCAAGATGAATGCCGCTGTATTTTCAGTGATCGCCTGTTTTAATGCCTCAAGATCGCCATATGGAATCGTCTTGATTCCAGGAAGAAGCGGTCCAAATCCCCGTTGGTATTCTGCTTCCGTCGACATCGAGACGGCTGTCATCGTCCGACCATGGAAGTTTCCTTCACAAACGATGATTTCAGCATCACCTGGAATTTGTTTGACTTCATATGCCCAGCGTCGTGCTGCTTTTACTGCTGTCTCGACAGCTTCCGCACCTGTATTCATTGGTAACACCATGTCTTTACCCGTCAATTGTGCTACTTTTTCATAGAAAAAGCCAAGTTGATCATTGTGGAAAGCACGTGACGTCAATGTAATCTTGTCTGCCTGACGTTTTAAGGCGTCGATGATCTTTGGATGACGATGTCCTTGGTTAACGGCTGAATAGGCACTTAGCATATCCATATAGCGACGTCCTTCAGGATCCGTAACGAAGACACCCTCAGCCTCTGAGATGACGATTGGGAGTGGATGGTAGTTATGTGCTCCGAACTGTTCTGTCTGTTGAATGATTTTCTCTGTTTGATTCATCGAAATTCCCCCTCATAACTCTTTAGAAAACGCTTTCAATGTTATTATAGCAGATTCTTTCACAGAATCTTCATCTAAAAAGTATCCGAGCGAAAGGATTCTAATGCGTAAGAATTGAATATATTGGGAAAAGACAAGAGAAGTGAACCGTCATCTCTTTTCAATATAAAGGAGCGTGCGCACGTAATGGACCGTTCGACCATTGATTCCTATGAAGTCGTCATTCAAGAATTCCCTTTACCCGCTTTCATATTGAATACTGACTTGACCATCCGCTCTTGGAATGAGCTAGCCGCACAGCAATGGGGCTGGACACAACAAGAAGTCGTGGGTCAGACTGTTCCACTTCTTGAACGGGAAGACATGGCATTCAGCCAGCAGATTTGGCATGCCTTCTTGGAGCGCCGTCAATCCGTCCAATTACCGAATGCCTCCTTATTGCATAAGACGGGCACTTCTGTAACGTCAACTCTCCTTTTGTCTCCTTTACTTGATGATACAGGAACTGTCATTGCCGCTTTTGCTTGCTGTATCCCTTCAGCTGAGCAACAAACGAATATGAAACCACTCTTCCAAGGATTGATGGATTTGCGTCATGCCTTCGATCAGATTGCTTCTGTCGCCGTCTTCGACGCACGAGGAACGATCACGTACGTGAATGATCAACTCATCGATGTGACAGGATATTGCTCTGAGATGCTTCTCAACCAGCCTTGGTCACTCATCCTAGATCCATCCAGTCCCGTCGTTTCGGGGATTCGTGCACAACTTCGTGAACGAAAAGCATGGTCTGGTCGCCTTAGCCTCACTTCGCAAACGGGCGAACGAAAACATCTCCAAGCGACGCTCATTCCGATCTATGATGCGAACGGCGTTCGCTTCCAACATTTGTTCATCGGGAACGACATCACGGAAACAACAGCACTTGAAGAAGAACTCGATTTTTTAGTACATCATCATGAGATGACGCATTTATTAAATAAACGAGGATTTTTACGCGAAGGCGAAGCATTATTCCGTTCTGCCGCGTCGCATGATCCGATTGCGCTCATCTTGTTCGATATCGATCGTTTCAAAGTCATCAACGATTCGTTTGGAACACATGTCGGCGATCAACTACTTCAAGCGATGGCAACACGCCTTTTGCAACATACGACAGGTGTACTCGCCTTTCATCCGACGAGTGATCTATTTGGTGTCTTGTTACCTGCACCGTCGAGCAATCTGCTTTTCCAATATGCTCGAAAACTACAACAAGCACTGCAGCGTCCTTATTATATCAACGGTCATTCATTGATCGTTTCTTGTACGTTCGGGATCACGGTCTATCCGTCCGAAGCCAAAACATTGGAAGATTTATATCGCCGGTCGGAAACAGCTCTATACGCAGGAAAATCGATTGGTACTGGAACGATCCAGTATTTAACGCACGAGATGGACACACAATTCACACGGAAAATCCAACTCGAGCGCTCCCTTTTCACAGCACTCGAAGATCAATCCCTTTATCTTGCTTATCAACCAATCATTGAACTTCAGACACAAGCCGTCAAAGGCTTCGAAGCGTTATTACGCTGGAATCACACGGCACTCGGGAGCATTCCACCAGATGAGTTCATCCCACTCGCTGAAGAAGCTTCACTGATCACACCTATCAACAACTGGGTCATCATCGAAGCATGTGAACAGCTCGCAAAATGGCAACAGACGATTGACCCTGAACTGACGATCGCAATCAATATCTCACCGCATCAGTTCCAAAGCGACTCCTTTATTCGAACGCTGCAACATATCGTAACGGAGCGACTCGTTTCACCATCTTCCGTTACGCTGGAGATGACAGAGAATATTGCAATCTTACAGACACAACGAACGGTCGAACGCATGCACCTCATCAAGTCGCTCGGCTTCCGTTTATCAATCGATGATTTCGGTACTGGTTATTCTTCTTTACAGTATCTCAGTGCTTTTCCAATCGACGAATTAAAAATCGATAAAGTATTCATTGATGGTCTGGCGACAAATGATCATGCTTTGCTCGATTCCATCATTCAACTCGGTCGCAATCTAGAGTTGAATCTTGTCGCTGAAGGTGTTGAGACAGAACACGCGTTAGATTATCTAAAAACGACATCATGTCAGCATATGCAAGGATTTATTTTCTCTGAACCTCTATCTGTACAGGATGTCGAAAAGAGATTCTTAACACCTTAATCAAAAAAGAAGTCACGGTGGATAACAATCACCGTGACTTCTTTTGCATAGAGTTTCTTACAATTGAATTTCTCCTACAACCATTCCGTAAACAGCTACTCCTGCTAAGACAACGAGAATCATACTGGCAATCCACTCATAACGTGACATGCCCGTCCGTTGCTGTTCTCGCTCTGCTAACGCATATGCGAGAATCCCTGGCGCATAGACTAATGCCGCGATGACGATGTACCAGATACCCGACGCATAGACGAGCCAAATTGAATACGCTGATGCGATGACAGAGAAAAGTAACATTTTCTGATTGCGCTCTTCTCGCGATGTCCGAATGCTATACAACGCTGACAATAAATATGGCAATAACGCACAAATCCCAGCGATACTCGACAGGACAAGATAGGTTTGTGCTGAGAAGAGTGCGATTCCAGCGACGACCTGTGTCGCGATTTGTGTAATCAACAGCGCACCGACTGGAGCACCTTTCCGGTTCGTTTTTGCGAATGCTTTCGGAAATGCGCCGTCTTTTGCAACGAGATACGAAATCTCCGATGCGAGAATCGTCCATCCGAGAAGTGCGCCGGATAGTGAGATAATCAAACCAATCATGATGATCGTCGCACCGACCGGTCCGATCGCTGCCTCTAATACATACGCCATCGTCGGTTCTTTTAATCCAGCTAGTTGTTCTTGACTGAGCACTCCGAGTGATAAAACGGAAATTAAGATATAGATGACAAGAACGCCAACAAGTCCTGTTACTGTCGCCTTCCCGACATCACTTCGGTTTTTGGCACGGCTTGATAAGACGACAGCACCTTCGATACCGACGAAAGCCCATAGTGTGACGAGCATCGTTCCTTTTACTTGATCAAAAATCGAACCGAGTTCTGTTCCCTCTCCCCAGATATCCAAATTAAACGTTTTGATATTAAAAGCAATTCCTACTAGAAGAATGAAAATCAAGATTGGAACGAGCTTTGCGATCGTCGTAATCAAATTGACCAGCGTCGCTTCCTTGATTCCGCTCGAGACGAGCCAGAACAATCCCCAGATGACGACTATACTCATCAAAAGAAGGAATATTCGATTTTCTGCTGCGAAAATCGGGAAGAAATAACTAATCGCATTGAACACGAGCGTGATATTCGCAACTGTTCCGATCCACGCCGATACCCAGTATCCCCAAGCGCTGTTAAAACCGACGAAACGTCCGAACCCTTCACGCGCGTAGGCATAGATACCGCCTTCAAGCTCTGGTTTACTATTGGCGAGATGTTGGAATACTAGCGCGAGCATGATCATGCCAATCCCCGTTATACTCCACCCGATGAGGATAGGCCCTGCACTTGCACTTTGGGCCATTGCACCAGGAAGGTTAAAAGCTCCTCCACCGACCATGGAACCGATGACCATTGCAGCGAGCGCAAAGAATCCGATTTTTTGTTGATTCATGATGAGACACTTCCTTTTTCGTATATCTATTACATCTTACGTATATTCATTCGAAAGACACAAAAGTCATTATAACAAATCACCTTTTAAAGTAAAGAAAGGATTTGAGACAAATGAACTGGATTCATGTATTTCAGCTCGAAGACCTTCTAAAACTCCTGTTAGCCGCTACGCTTGGAATTTTCATCGGATTCGAGCGTGAAATCAAAAATAAACCGGTTGGTATACGCACTAGCCTCGTAATTACCCTGATCAGTTGCTTGTTAACCATCGTTTCCATCAAATCGGTCTTACTCTACCATGACATGGCGACGAATGTTCAGATGGATCCGATGCGTCTCGTCGCCCAAATCATTACCGGAATCGGTTTTATCGGCGCTGGTGTCATCTTACGTCGACCGCATGATATCGTCAGCGGATTAACGACTGCCGCTATTATTTGGAGTGCAAGCGGGATTGGAATCGCTGTCGGTGCAGGTTTCATCTGGGAGTCGATTTTTCTCGTTCTCTTTCTCTTCCTCTTACTGGAAGGTTTAACTCGGATGATGGGACGTATCAACAATAGTCGGTTCGAAGCAAATGTCCTCGTTGCGCATCTCTTACTTCCTTCCGGACTTGATCCGACGGACATCGTTCTTGCTCTTGAGCGTAAAGGTGTCCGTATTACGAATATGCGTTTACGTGGTAATCCCGTTCGATTGACGTTACGAATGTATTCCCCGCATAAGCTGACCTTATTCCTACTTTATGACTATTTGAAATCGCTTGGAATTGAGGATATAGACCTTGATCAGTGAGAATTATCTGAAAATTTATGTTGCATTTTTAATCACTTTCACTTAAATTAACAATATGTTCACATTTTTCTGAAATATTTAACACTAACTCTCGGGGGGTCATCGTTCCATGAATAAACCATCGAAAATCGCTTTTGCTGGACTTTCCAGCATCGCGCTTCTTGCTGTCGCTGCATGCGGGCAAGGAAATGACGAAAACACAAGCGGATCAGATTCGAAAAACAAAAAAAAGGAAGTCACACTCGTTTCGACGACGGATGTACCTCAGCTAGATCCGACGAAAACGACGGACTCGACTTCCATCATCGTCACGAACAACGTCTTTGAAGGGCTATATCGTCTTGATGGAGATAACAAACCAACACCTGGAATCGCGGAAAGCGTCGAAGTGTCGGAAGATAAAAAAACATACACATTCAAACTGCGTAAAGATGCGAAGTGGTCAGATGGATCAGCCGTCACAGCAGATGATTTCATCTATGCTTGGAAACGCGCACTTGATCCGAAGACAGCAGCAGAATACGCGTACATTTTACAAGATTTAAAGAACGCCAACAAAATCATGGCTGGCGACGCTGAACTTGATGAGCTCGGTGTCAAGAAAGTCGACGATCAAACACTTGAAGTCCAACTTGAAGCTCCAGCACCTTATTTCCTTGGTTTGACAAGTTTCCCAACTTACTTACCATTAAAACAATCATTCGTCGAAGATAAAGGCGATAAGTTCGCGACAAGTGTTGATACAATGGTCTTCAACGGACCTTTCGTCCTCGATAAGTGGCAAGCAAATGCTGGCTGGACATACAAGAAAAATCCAAATTACTGGGATAAAGCGAATGTCAAGATGGATAAAATCGATGTCAAGGTCGTCAAAGAAATCTCAACTGGCGTCAACCTGTTCGAAGCGAAAGAAGTCGACTTCGCACCAATTACGTCTGAGTTCGTTTCGCAGTATGAAAAATCAGATGATTACAAGACACGTCCAGATGCTCGGATCAACTTCCTTCGCTTTAACCAAAAGAATAAAGCTTTGAAAAATAAGAACATCCGAAAAGCGCTCGCGCTTGGTTTTGAAAAGCAAGGGATTACAGATGTCATCCTAAACGATGGATCAAAACCAGCAAACTTCATCGTCGCGAAAGACTTCACGTTTACACCAGATGGGGAAGACTTCCGCGCGAAATATCCAGATCTTCAAAGCTACGATGCTGACGCCGCGAAAAAAGCTTGGGATGCTGGCTTGAAGGAACTTGGTGTGAAAACAGTTGAACTCAGCATGCTCTCACGAGATGAAGATGCCTTTAAGAAGGTTTCTGAGTACTTAAAAGGAGATCTTGAGAAGCACCTGCCTGGTTTGACGATCAAAATCAAACAACAACCATTCAAAAACTTCCTCGAACTCGAATCGAAGGGAGATTACGATATCTCTGCGGCTGGTTGGGGACCTGACTACCAGGATCCAATGACGTTCCTCGATATGTGGTTAACGGATGGAAGCTTCAACCGGATGGAATACTCGAACAAAAAGTTCGATGATCTCATTAAAGGAGCAAAACAACAAGCAGATGAAGCGAAACGTTGGTCGGACATGCAAGAAGCTGAAAAAATGCTGTTGACAGAAGACTACGCCATCGCACCAATCTACCAAAAAGGGGAAGCTTACTTACAACGGACAAACATTGATAAATTGTACCGTCACCCATTCGGTGCCGATATGAGCTTTAAATGGATGGAAGTAAAATAACCCTTTAAAACATTGATGAACAAGTAGCGGACCTCGTTCCCTACTTGTTTTTTTATTTCCAGACGACATTCTCAAAAAACAACAAAGACCCCTTCTGACGGAGCCATCGGGGGTCTTTACTGTGCAATTTGTTTGTAAAAAGCAATCTCTTCATCCTGTCCTTCCTCAACTGCTCGGAAGAATTCAGCGAAGTATGCATAAAGAACGGTGCGTTCCTCATATGTCGGTCGAGCTTGACGAATGACGGAGAATGCAAGATTTCGCAACTGACGTTTCGTTCGTCGATGTGTCGGTAGGGCATGAAATTGACGCGTGAATGAACGGTAGACATCCGCAATCAAGGCTTCATGTCCTTCAAAATAGGTCTTATCCATAATGATGATCTCCTTTCTAACCTTGTTGTCCTACTGTTTTCTACGACCCTTCTAGATAAAAGTTTCATAGAAAGTGAGATTTCTCACAAACGATATAGAACTTACTATAACAAGCTTTCCAAAATGATTCAACATCCAAACTATTAAGTTTCATTAAGGAATTTTAGCTGTTTTGTAAAGTGGCTTTTTTTGATTTTATCGTAACTCGATTGATAGAAAAACGGTCTGAGTCCCGGAATGAGACTCAGACTCGCGACGGACATCAGTCTGCTTGTACTGAAATATGCTGAAAGTGTTTTACGTCGAATAATCCACTGTCGGTCAGCTTCAACTCCGGAATGACCGGTAAGCAAAGGAATGACATCGTCAAATAGGGATTAAAGGAGCGATCCGCCTCTAACACATCGAGGGCATCATTCAATGCTTCGAGTGTATCTCCAACTTCTTGGAAGGGACGATTCGTCATCAGTCCAGCGATTTCAAGCGGTAACTCAGCAAGTACCTCTTGCCCATTGACAGCAATGACTCCTCCACCCGCTTGGACGAGACGTTCCGCAGCCAGTTGCATTTCCTCATCCGACGCGCCAACGATGACGAGGTTGTGCGAATCATGGGCAACAGTCGCCGCAATCGCTCCGCGTTTCATCTTGAAACCTTTGACAATCCCGACTGCCGAGAAGGATGTGCCGTGATGCCGTTCAATGACAGCGATCTTTAAGAGATCCTGCTCCGGCACAGGCATGAAATGCCCGTCTTGAAGTGGAACGTCGAGAATCAAGTGCTCGGTGACGATGCTTTTTGGAATGACTCCGATCACATGCGCCCGTGCTGATTCAAGTGGCAGCGCAAATACTTCCGGCGTAATCGGTTTTGTATTCAATGCACCTCGTAACGATTCTGGAACATGCGCGCGCCGTACTGTTCGGGTCGTTTTTCCTGCTCGTGCGACACACTCACCTTGAATATAAACCTCGTCAATCACGACGTTATCGGCATCGGATAACAGGACGAAGTCCGCCCGGCGTCCCGGCACGATAGCTCCACGATCGTCCAGACGATAGGCATTCGTCGCATGCAACGATGCCATCGCATATGCTGTCTCGCGTTTAATCCCATGACGAATCGCATAGCGGATATTATAGTCGATCGTACCTTCGCGTAATGTATCGTCCAAATGTTTATCATCCGTACAGAAGAGGAAACGGCTCGCATTGCTTTCCGTCACAGCATCGAGTACTTCTTTTAAGTTTCGAGCTGCCGAACCTTCCCGTACTTCGACATACAGACCACGACGTGCTCGGGCGATCGCATCTTCCTTACTGACAGATTCATGATCCGTTCGAATTCCGGCGACACCATAAATGTTAATTTCGCGTGGTCCGAGTCCCGCCGCATGACCATCGACCAGTTTTCCTGCGTCTTCGATCTGTTTAATTTTTTTGAGCATATCGTGATCGGCTCGTTCGACCGCTGGATAATCCATGACTTCTCCCAAACCATGGACACCAGGATGATCGACGAACGGTGCAAGTGCCGCCGCATCAAGAGATGCTCCCGCGTGTTCAAACGAAGTGGCCGGTACGCAGCTCGGTAGCATCATGCGGACATCAAGGGCGAGACCTTCAGCATCGTCTAGCATGAAGGATAATCCTTCCGCTCCTTTGACATTCGCGATCTCATGCGGATCGGCGATGATCGTCGTGACACCTAATGGTAGAATCGCTTGCTCATACTCACTCGGTGGCACCATCGATGATTCAATATGGACGTGGGCATCGACGAAACTTGGTGCGATGAAAAGTCCTTCTCCCGGACGATTCTCGATTCCCTCATACCCCTCTCCGACAGCAGCAATATAGCCTGAATCAATCACTACATCTGCTGTATATGTCTCACGTGTCATGACATCAATGACTGAAATATTCTGATAGACGACGGCTGCTTTCTCTTTTTTTGCAGCAATCGCGATCAATCGTTCACGCACTGTTTGTTCCATCCTGTCTCCTCCTGTTGTAAGCGTATTTTTACCATCTTACAATTAGTTTGGAAGCTGTTGCAATTTATTTTTTGTAACGTCAAGATGAAAGAGTATCGATTTAATGTCTGAGGGGGAAAAACGCATGAAATATCGTGTCGGTTCACTTGTTCCAAACATCGATCCATCCGTTTATTTAGCAGACGGATCTAAAGTCATCGGAGAGGTCACGATCGGAAAAGACTCATCTGTCTGGTTCAATACGGTCATACGCGGAGATGAAGGTCCGATTCACATCGGGGAACGCGTCAACATCCAAGATGGTTCGATGATTCATCAGTATGAAGGATATCCGACCATCATTGAAGATGAAGTGACGATTGGTCATATGGCGATGATTCACGGCGGAATCATTCGAAAAGGAGCGTTAATCGGAATGTCGGCGACGATCCTCGATGAAGCCGAAATCGGAGAAGGAGCATTCGTTGCTGCGGGGAGCCTTGTTCCGCCAAAAATGAAGGTACCTGCCGGCGCGATGGTCATGGGTGTTCCTGCAAAAATCGTCCGGGATATCAGTGACCATGATCGATTCATCATGGAACGAACAGTCCGAAAATACGTGAAACGAGGTCAGCAGTATGCTGACAGTTGTGAAGCTATTACAGAGGATATGACAAGTTTGTGAGAACGTTTACAAAGTTCACAGGTTCTTAATACCTCCCCTCTTCCGTCTTTACAATTCTTTCGTACACTAGAGGTGTAAGAGATGAATCAAGACACAGAGAGGGGATTTTACATGATTCCAGTATACGAAGAACGCATCATGTCTGATTTGTTTTCATCTACGAATAACCCAAGTTACGGTTTGCCGACGTTACCCGAATCAGAAACAGATTGGTTGACAGTCGAGATTCAAGCACGTATCGTTAAAGATGCCGAGCACCGCCTTGGAACATTAAACCGAGAGGAAGAACGTGTATGATTCAGCAACGCACTGTTCGCGCTTGGCTCGCTAGTCGCATCAAAAAATAATTTAATCACTTGATTACGTATTTTCCAAAACGATATAGCGCGTCAGCGCGCATACCAAAAGAGCCGAAGCGGATTCCCGCCTCGGCTCTATCTGTTTATTTTGAAATTAATCCTTCTTCGATCAAGAAATCACGCGCGACTTTTTCAGGACGCTGTTTCTCGACATCTGCTTTGTAATTCAATTCTTGCATCTTCTCATCCGTAATCTTATCTTTTAACGTGTTGAGGACTTTCTTCAGCTCCGGATGTTCTTCAAGTGTTTCTTGACGAACAAGCGGTACCGCATAGTATGGTGGGAAGAACTTTTTATCGTCTTCTAGCACTGTTAAATCGAATTTTTGTAACAAACCATCTGTTGAGAAGCTATCGATGACGTTCGTTCGACCATTCGTCAATGCTGTATAACGGAGTCCTCCATCGACTGGTTGTACATCTTGGAATTTCATGTCCGGATACTTTTTCTTCAGACCAAGATAACCATCTTCCCGGTTCGCGAATTCGATTGTTGATCCGAGAATCAAACGATCACTGACTTTTGACATGTCTGATACCGTCTTCAAGTCATATTTTTCGATATCTTCTTTCGTCATGGCGAGGGCGTACGTATTGTTGAAACCGATTGGGTCCAGGACGTCGACCTGACTTTTCTCAGGAATCATCTTCCCGACTTTTGCATAGACTGTTTCTGGATCCGTCTCGACGTCTTGCTTGAGCACGTCGATCAACAAAGTACCTGTGTACTCGACATACGCGTCGATTTCCCCTTTTTCAAGCGCCCCGTAAGCGACTTTCGTCCCCCCGAGGTTCAATTGACGTTCGACTTCTAAATCCGTTTTATCTTCGATTAAATCCGCTAACATATTTCCAAGAATCAATTGTTCCGTAAAGTTCTTCGATCCGATGACGATCTTATCTTCCTTGAGGAAAGAGTAAGCGACCGTTCCACCGATTAATAAGAAGACGATACTTGCAATCGCGATCTTACGTCCAGCTGGCATCGCCTTACGACGCTTCCGTGCCTTATTCTTGATCCGACCATCTGCAAGTGGAATCCCATTTGGCGCCACGGAGTATTCAATCCGACTGACGACGAAGTCGATGACGAGTGCTAAAATACCGGCTGGAATTGCTCCGGCAAGAATCTGGTTATTATCAACTGTTTGAATACCTGAGAAGACAAGGTAACCAAGACCACCGGCACCGATGAATGCTGAGATTGTCATTAAACCAACAGCTGTAACGGCTGAAATTCGAATCCCTGCCATCATGATCGGCAAGGCAAGTGGAATCTGAACCTTACTGAGGATTTGCCGATCCGTTAAACCAATTCCTTTGGCTGCTTCGAGCGTGTCCCCTGGAATGCTCGACAGACCCGTGTACGTATTTTTAACGATTGGCAAGAGTGAATAGAGCACGACCATGATGATCGCTGGTGTCGATCCGATACCAATGAACGGAATCAAGAAACCAAGTAAGGCAAGACTCGGAACGGCTTGCACGACACTCGTCAGCGCAAGGACAGGTTTCGCGAACTTTTGGTAACGGGTGATCAGAATTCCGATCGGAATCCCGAGAACGACCGCGATGACGACGGCAAAGACCGTCAGCTGTAAGTGCTCTAGCAATAAATCACCGATCTGATCGGTATTATTTTTTACATAATCAAAGAATCCGTTCATTGGACTTCCTCCTCATGAATGAATTGCTCACTCAAGACGGAAAGTAAGCTACTACGTGTAATCAACCCTCTGAGTTTTCCTGTTGCATCCGTTACTGGTAGATAACCAGTCTCTTCCTGATTCATGACTTCAAGAACATCGAGTAATGAATCGTGTTCATTGACGGCGATGATTTCGCCCTCCATCACTTCTTCGATCCGTTGGCTCTTATCCGGAATCGTCTGGATGTTCTTCAACTTAATCAGCCCTTGTAAGACGCGGTCACGATCGGTGATCAACAGGCTGTCGACTTTGCGTCCACGCATGATTTCAATTCCCTGCAACAACGTCCGTTTGCCACTGATTGAAACTGGGTCCTCGATCATGATATCTTCTGCCTTGATGAATTCTGGACTACTCCAGATTTTATTTTTTCCGATGAACGATTCGACATATTCATCTTTTGGATGACGCAAGATTTCTTCTGGAGTATCGAACTGGACGATTTCCCCATCACGCATGATACATATCCGATCCGCTAACTTGATTGCTTCATCCATATCATGGGTGACGAAAACGATCGTCTTTTTCACTTCTTCCTGCAAGTTAAAAAGTTCTTCCTGTAGATCGTTACGGGTAACGGGATCGAGTGCACTGAACGGCTCATCCATCAAAATGACATCAGGATCATTCATTAAAGCTCGTGCGAAACCAACACGCTGTTGCTGCCCACCACTGAGTTCGCTTGGATAACGATCGATGAATTGCTTTGGATCAAGCCCGACCATCGTCAACAGTTGTTCTGTCCGTTGATCCATCTCATCGTGGTTCTTCCCCTCAAGCCCAGCAATCAATTGAATGTTTTCCCGGACCGTCATGTGAGGGAACAAGCCGGTTTGCTGAATGACATATCCCATATGACGTCTTAATTCGATCGTGTCCGTCTTCATGATGTCCTTCCCGTTGACCAAAATCGTGCCTGAAGAAGGTTCGATCAGTCGATTGATCATCTTAAGTGACGTCGTTTTCCCACAGCCACTTGGTCCGATGAAAACAACGAGTTCACCCTTTTGAATCTCGAGCGATAAGCCTTTCAAGACGACATTGTCCTTAAACTGCTTACCGACGTTTTTGAATTCGATCATTCCTTCTCACTCCTTTTTACTATTTCCATATATTATGGTTTCCCAAAAAGATTACGGTTTAAACAAATCTTCTGTAATTTAGTTTTATTTCTTTGCAAAACGGGAATTTCTTAGTTCTTTTTTTAAAATAAAGGGAATACCTTAATAAAGAGTACTTGTAAAGCATGTTTTTGATGAAGGAGGTACTAGACGATGAACATCAAGAAACCTACCATCATGATGATCGGATTACTTCTCCTTAGTCCACTTTCGATTCCTTCACAGGTTAATGCGGCGAGCTCTACGTTTGTGACGAAAGGAACGACGACACAAAAAGTCGTCGCATTGACGTTTGATGACGGTTCAGATGGGACGAACATTGCAAAAATCTTAAGTATCTTGAAAAGTAACCAAGTGAAAGCGACTTTCTTTTTGACAGGCAGTGGTGCAAACAATCATCCTCAATCGATCAAGAACATCACAACCGCCTCTCCTACACACCAAATCGGCAATCACTCGTATTCGCATCCGGATTTTACGACCTTAACAGCAAGCCAGATGACGAGTGAATTATCCCGAACAGAATCTCTCATCCGGTCCTTGACCGGAAAAACGACGAAACCAATTTTCCGAGCGCCGTTCGGTGCAAGTAATAGTAACGTATTGAGTGCCGTTGGGGCGGCAGGTTATACGAAAACGATTCAATGGAATATTGATACGACGGATTGGAAAGGCATCTCTTCAACAGCCATCTTGGATCGTGTATTACCAAAAGTCGTTCCCGGATCGATTATTCTGATGCATACCGGTGCTGGTGCGAAAGGAACACCGACCGCCTTGCCGACGATGATTTCAAAACTAAAAGCAAAAGGCTATTCGTTCGTCACGATTTCAGAACTCCTCCGCTCACCGACTTCAACCGGTACGACGTATACCGTCAAAGCTGGCGATACACTCTATTCCATCGCCCGCAAATACAACGTCTCGGTCTCTGCCCTCGCGAGTGCGAATAACATCACGAACTGGAATCTGTTGAACGTCGGTCAAGTCTTGAAAATTCCAACAACGACTTATACGGTTAAAGCCGGTGATACACTTTACTCGATTGCGACACGATATGGTGTCACCGTCACAGCATTGATGCAGGCAAACAACATTACGAATCCGAACCTATTGCTCATTGGACAAGTCTTAAAAATTCCAAACTGAATCTGCTGATCACAACAAAAAAAACGATCCCTCTCTATTCAAGAGAAGAATCGCTTTAGATCGCATGCATGAAATCGGCGCGATAGCGTCGGTTTTTTTGTCCTTTCGTTTGACCCCGCACCTCTTACGACTCTGATCGGACACCGTTGATCCCAAGATCACACTGAATCAAATCCGCATACGTTTGTCGACGGACGACTTCATGGGATTCCCCGTCCCGAACGAAAACGAGTGCCGGACGTAAGAACTGGTTATAATTGCTTGCCATCGAGAAGTTATACGCTCCTGTCCCAAAGACAGCAAGTGTATCGCCACCGTTCGGTGTGACCAACTGTGCTTTTTCAGCGACGAGATCCCCTGATTCACAAGCTGCTCCGACGACCGTCACTTCAGTCGTTTCACCACTCATCCGGTTTGCGATGACGGTTTCATACACGGCACCGTAAAGTGCTGGGCGAATGTTATCCGTCATTCCGCCATCGACCGAAAGATATGTTCTGACGCCTTCAATTTCTTTGATGGCCCCGACCGTATACAGTGTCGTTCCTGCATTCGCAACGACCCAGCGCCCTGGCTCGATCCCGATTCGTGGACGTTCGATGCCGAGTCGCTCCGTTTCCGTCTCGATCACGTCCATGACGCGTGCGATCGTCGCTTCAAAATCAAGCGGCTGATCGTCCTGTGTATAGGCAATACCGAAGCCACCGCCAACATTGACTTCGCTGACTGTGAAGCCATGATGCGCACGAATCGTTTCGACGAAGCCCATCATCGTCCGAGCCGTCTGTTCGAACAGTGACGGATCTTGGATTTGCGAACCAACATGACAATGGATGCCGAGTAACGACAGATGTTCCGATGCTAAAATCGCTTCGATCGCGTCCAAGTAATCTGACGCATGCGTCGAGAAACCGAATTTCGTATCGACACCACCTGTCTGAATTTTCGCATGCGCTCCCCCGATGACTTGTGGCACGATCCGGATCAGGACATGGACCGTTTGACCAGCTTGCGCTGCGATGGCTTCCAGTTGTGCGATTTCGGCAAAGTGATCGATGACGATCCGTCCGACACCTTGCTCAACGGCATATTGAAGATCAGCCGTCGATTTATTCGAACCATGGAAATAGATCCGTTCTGCCGGAACCCCGGATTGACGGGCGATGAAGAGTTCTCCCCCCGTAACGACATCGATTCCGAGACCATGACGCACGACTTGTTCATATACGGCACTGACCGTCAGAGCTTTAGAAGCAAAGGAAGCATACGTGTTCGGATACTTATCAAGGAAGTGTTCCCGGACGGTCGCTAATCGATCCGTCAGCTCCCGCTCTGCCATCACGTACAATGGTGTTCCGTACTGTGCTGCAAGATCGGTCGCTGCGACACCATCGATGTGCAACGTGTTGTTTTCTTCTGTCAGGTATTGACTTCCATACATAATAAGTTCCTCCTTATAGATACTGATGCGTCAAACGCCACGACCGGGCGCACATCTGCTCTGAATTGTTCGCTGCTCCTGTCCGGGTGATATCGTCAATTTCAACGCCATCCCCGTATAGCACGACCTCGTCTCCGACCTCAATCGTCCCATCGACAGCGACGAACGTATGACTCATGAATAATTTATTGATGACCGGATAAGGTTTTTCTTTAATATGAACAGGCAACGCGGCACGCCCACGGACTACACCGTCTCCATATCCGACGGGTAAGATAGCAATCCGCATCGGTTCTGTACTCGTAAAGTTCGTCCCGTATCCCACATGCTCACCCGGTCCAATTTCGCGAATTTCAACGACCTCCGTCGTCATCCGTATCGAAGGAACGAGCCAGTCCATCTTTTCAATCGGTGAATAGCCGAATAAGAAGATGCCAGGGCGGACATAGTTACAAAATGCGAGACGCGGATCGTGTTTGACGATCGTCGCACTGTTTTCCGAGTGCATATACGTAAACGTATGGCGCTTTCGTAACACATCGGCAATGGCGACGAAACGTTCGACTTGTCCATCGTGATCCGCATCCGGTTCATCGGCAAGTGGAAAGTGTGTATATAAACCTGTTAAATCAAGCGAATCTGCTTGCGCAAGCGCAAGGACAGCTTCCGCCTCTTGAAGCGAACTGACACCAAAACGATTCATCCCGACGTTGATCTTCAAATGTAACTCGATTCCCTGCAGCTGTTTACTGTTTAGGGCGAGCCATTCTAGCGATGAGACACCGAGTGCGATTCCGAAACGTCGTGCTGTTTCAAAATCCTCCGTCGGATTCATCACCAGTACATAACTGTCTGGAAAATTCGTTTTGATTTCAATGGCTTCATACAACTCAGCGACAGCAAAGTGATGCACATCAGATGCCATCAGCGTCTCGACCATCTCGAGCATACCTAAGTTATACGCATTGTTCTTGACCACGGCAAAAATACGTTTACGTGACCGAGCGAAGACCGATGCGACATTCTGTCGCACCGCCTTCCGATCGATCGTGACGAGTGTACGCGTCGTCATTCTGCGACAGCAGGTGTCACGTACGTCAACCAATCCGCGTATTGCGGTAATTGACCTGTGACGGCTTGACGATAAAGATCGAGCAACTCATCTGCGACGTTCCGTGTTCCGCCGTTGATCGAGATATGATCGATTTCACCGACACTCGTGATTTCAGCAGCTGTTCCTGTTAAGAAGATCTCATCTGCGACATACAGCTCATCGCGTCCGATATGACGTTCGACGACAGGATAGCCTTGATCTTGTGCCAAACGGATAATGACTTGGCGTGTGATACCGTCGAGTACTGAACAATCAAGTGACGGTGTATGAATCGTTCCGTTTTTAAGAAGGAAGAGGTTCGCAACACTCGCTTCACTGACGTTACCGTTCATGTCGAGCGCGATAGCTTCATCAAATCCATCACGGATCGCTTCACCTTTTAAGAGTTGTGAGTTCATATAGTTCGCAGCCGCTTTCGCTTGCATCGGCATCATCGTTGATGAGACGCGGCGATATGATGCGACTTTGGCACGAATGCCAGCGCCTTTATCGAAGTATTCCCCAAGCTCCCAGCAAGAGATGCCGACATGAACCGTCGTATCTTTCGCCATCAATGCTTGCCATGGCGTACCGAGGAACACGAATGGACGGATATAACACGATTCAAATCCGTTTTTCGCAACTAAATCGATCGTTGCTTGAACAAGTTCGTCGACAGTATACGGAATCGTGACGTGGTAGTACGCACAACTGCGGAAGAGACGCTCGATATGTTCCTTCAATTGGAAAATCGCCGGTCCGTCCGGTGTCGCGTATGCACGAATTCCTTCAAAGAATCCACTACCGTAGTGAATCGCATGTGACATGACGCTCGTGTTCGCATCTTTCGGATCATGAAAGACTCCATCTAACCAAATTGCTTCTCCATACTGTGTATCCACTGCCATGTTTTTTCCTCCTCTTCGACGTCAATCAGAGTGAACGTAAATCATCCACCAATTGCGTCTTCTCTTCTGTTTTCGCATCTTTCTGTTTGATGACACGTGCAGGTGTTCCAGCAACGACGCTTCCAGCAGGTACGTCTTCTGTGACGACACTACCAGCAGCGACGACGGCATCTTTGCCGACTTTGACGCCTTCAAGAATGACTGCATTTGCACCAATCAAGACACCGTCTTCAATGATGACAGGTGTTTTTGAAGGTGGTTCGAGGACACCCGCGACCACGGCACCTGCGCCGACATGAACGTTTTTCCCGATCGTCCCACGTGCACCGACGACAGCGTTCATATCAATCATTGTACCATCTCCGATTGATGCACCGATATTGATGATCGCACCCATCATGACGACTGCGTTGTCACCGATGACGACATGATCACGAATCCATGAACCTGGTTCGATGCGCGCATTCAAGTGACGTGTATCAAGCATTGGTACCGCACTGTTGCGACGGTCATACTCCACGTGAACATCCGTGATGCGATCTGAATACTTTTCTAAGAAAGTAGCCGCAAGTCCTGCATCCGCGAAGAAAATCT
Organism: Exiguobacterium sp. s46; assembly: GCF_018618875.1. Classification (NCBI taxonomy): domain Bacteria; kingdom Bacillati; phylum Bacillota; class Bacilli; order Caryophanales; genus Exiguobacterium; species Exiguobacterium sp. s46. The sequence continues at coordinate 49,826 of NZ_JACSMY010000004.1, read as the reverse complement.
TTGATTCATCTGATCCGAATGCTGTAGCGCCTTCGATCGTCAAGCCCGCCAAATCGCCGTTGACGTAAAGTTTTACCGGTGTTTGTTTTTTAGCATCTTTAATGAATTTAGCAATTTCGTAAGCATCAGTGAGTAACATGTGAATCCTCCTGTGTGTAGAGCGTCTCTAATGTATAGAGTCCCGCTGTTTTTTGAATGAGTGCCTCAGCTGCTTTGATCGCACCAGAAGCAAATACTTTTTTCGATAGCGCTGTATGTTTGATTTCAATCAATTCGTCGACACCTGCGAATAAGACTTCGTGTTCTCCGAAGATCGTTCCACCGCGCATCGCGTGCATCCCGATCTCGTTCGTCTCCCGCTTTTGCCGCGTCTGTGACCGGTCATATACCGGTGTGACGTCACGTGCCGTCTGAATCGTTTGCAATAACAACTCAGCCGTTCCGCTTGGCGCATCGACTTTTTGGTTATGATGTTTCTCGAGCAATTCGATGTCATACGCTCCTGCTAGTGGCACAAGTGTCTTCAGCAGTTGCTGCACCATCGCGATACCGTACGACATATTGTACGACTGGAAGATCGGAATTTCTTTTGCGGCGTCCTTAATCGATGCCAGTTCCGCCTCAGAAAAACCAGTCGTTGCGATAACGAGTGGTGTTTTTGTCGCCAGCCCGTATGCGAGCAGATCAGGTAGCAAACTCGGATGCGAGAAGTCGATGATCGCATCGACCGTTTCTGACATCTCTGTTAGCTCGGCATATGAAGCGATCGTATCGGATGACTTCGTCCGGTCAACGATCGCCACGACACTTTGTGGTGCGAGTTCGACGACGTATTGTCCTGTCGCCCCATAACCGTGTAACGCGAGTTTCATCGAACCACTCCTTTGTAAGCCCGCATCGTTTCGAGTAAGTGGGCATGTCCCGCTTCCGATTGACGGACGAGCGGCAAGCGCGGCGCACCGACAGCAAAGCCAAGTTCTTCAAGCGATGCTTTGACTGGAATCGGATTAACGTCACTGAACAAGGCACCGATGACCGGTAACAAGTCTGCCTGAATCCGGCGAGCTGTGACGAGATCTTGTGCGAGCAACGCCTCAGCAAGTGCTTGTGTCTCTGCTGGGTACGGGTTCGAAAGAACTGAGATGACGCCTTGTGCCCCCCATGCCATGTACGGCAGGATTTGATCATCATTTCCACAGAAGACCGCGAAATCTTCCGGAATCGCCGCCATCAGTTCACCCATGAAGCTGACGTCTCCACTCGCCTCCTTAAACGCTTGGATTCGTGGATGACGTGCTAACGTCACTGCTGTTTCGACTGCGATCGCAACGCCTGTCCGCGATGGAACGTTGTACAGCATGATTGGTAATTCGGTTGCATCAGCGACCGCCGTGAAATGTGCGACGAGACCCGCTTGCGATGTTTTATTGTAGTACGGTGTGACGAGCATCGCTGCGTCCGCACCGAGGCGCTCTGCGAGTAACGTCTTCTCGATTGTTGCTGCCGTGTTGTTCGAACCCGTTCCGGCAATGACTGGTACTCGTCCTGCCGTGATTTGAACGGCAGTCGTCAGTAGTTGTTCGAATTCCGTGTTCGTCAGTGTCGATCCTTCTCCTGTCGTTCCTCCGACGACAAGCGCCTGAATTCCTGCTGCGAGTTGTTGCTCGATCAAGCGTTCGAATACGTGTAGATCCAACTCGCCTGCTTCATTAAATGGTGTGACGAGCGCTGTACCTGCTCCTTTGAACATGAAGAACTCCTCCTTTTTTATGAATGAATCGACTGTTCGATTGCTTGGCGTGCGACTTGTACGGCATTCGAGGCGGCACCTTTTCGAATGTTGTCGGCTACACACCAGAGATGGAACGTGTTCGCGAGACTATCATCTTGTCGAATCCGACCGACGTAGACGTCGTCCGTACCACTTGCATCGAGTGGCATCGGATAACGCGTATTCGCGACATCATCGATGAGGACGACGCCCGGTGCGCCTTCAAGTGCTTCACGGATCGCTGCAACCGTCGTCGGCTGCGTAAACGTGACGTTGATCGCAACCGAGTGAGAATTCGTGACTGGAACACGCACACATGTCGCACTGACTGGTAGTGCTGGAAGATTGAAGATTTTCCGTGTTTCGTCAATCATCTTCTGCTCTTCTTTCGTATAGCCGTTCTCAAGGAACACATCGATATGTGGCAAGATGTTATCGTGAATCGGATGCGGATAATTGACGGGCTCTTCTCCGCGTGCTCCACGTGCCAGATCCTCGATTCCTTTTTGACCAGAACCGGATACGGCCTGATACGTCGTATAGTTGACACGCTCGAATCCCAGTGACTGGAGCGGTGCTAAGGCGACGACGGATTGAATCGTCGAACAGTTCGGATTTGCGATCAAGCGGTCCGTCACTTGAATCGCTTGTGGATTGACTTCTGGCACGACAAGCGGAATCGTCTCCTGCATCCGGAAAGCACTTGAATTATCAACGACGAGTGTTCCGTTTTCAGCTAGTAACGGGGCATATTGTTCACTGATCGTTCCGCCCGCCGCGAACAACGCGACGTCAATCTCGTCTTCCGTGATACTTGGTGTCAGTGCTTGGATCGTAATGGCTTCTTCCTTGAACTGTACCGTGTTCCCTGCTGAACGAGCAGAAGCGTAAGCGGACAGGCGGCTGACCGGGAAGTCCAGTTCGGCTAGTACTTGTAACATTTTTTGACCGACGGCGCCGGTTGCTCCAATGACTGCTACATGATACATCCTGTTTTCCTCCTTATAACTCGAACGCGTTTGCAATCGCTGCAACCGTCCGTTCAATATCTGCTTGTGCAATCGTGTATGAGATGCTGATTTCTGAAGTCGTAACTTGATAGAACGGAATGTTCTCCGCTCGGAAGATTGCGAACAACTTCGAAGCGACACCTGTTGCATCCCGCATCCCGATGCCGACGACAGATAACTTCGCGTGCTGATTGTGGCGGTCGACCTTGACTGTCGTGAAGCGATCCATGATGTCTTTCAATGCTTCATCGAGGAACTCTTCCTCATCGAGTGGACATGAGAACGATAAGAAGATGTCACTGTCGAACGTCGTTTGACTGATCATGTCGATGTTGACGTGGCGATTGGATAACAGTTCGAAGATATCGGCTACTGCTGCGTTCGTTTGCGGTACGTGTTTGATTGATACCGTCAAGACGTTCTTCGTCACACTGACACTCGTCACCGCTTTTTGTTCCATTGTTTCCGTCGCTTCCATGATCCATGTTCCCCTTTTCGATTCAAGTGTTTTCCCGACGAAGATGTGTACGCCGTATTTTTTTCCTAGTTCGACACTTCGCATTTCCATGACCTTCGACCCGAGGGCGCTCATTTCCATCATCTCATCATACGAGATATGTGGAATCGGTTGAGCGGCGGCGTGGATTCGTGGATCAGCTGTATAGACACCGTCGACATCGGTATAGATTTCGCACCGTTTATCAAGGACTGCCGCAAGGGCAACTGCCGTTGTATCCGACCCACCCCGTCCAAGCGTCGTGACATCACCGAGTTCGTTGACACCTTGGAATCCGGCGACGATGACGACATCGTACGTTTCGAGTTTTTGTCGTAACAGATCTCCATCGATCTGTTTGATCTTACTTTTCGTATGCACGCCCATCGTGCTGATTCCTGCTTGAGCGCCTGTTTGCGATAACGCTTTGACACCGAGCGAGTTGAGGGCGATGCTGAGTAATGAAATCGTCTGTTCTTCTCCGATGGCAAGCAGTCGATCGAGTTCTCTTCGCTCGGGGCGATCCGTGATGGCTTGCGCCTGAGCGATCAAAGAATCTGTCATTTTGCCCATCGCCGAAACGACGACGACGAGTTTTTCACCTTCGGCTGCGCGACTCTTCAAATAATTCGCAATAGACTGAATCTGTTCGACAGTCGCAACCGAGCTTCCACCAAATTTAAGTACAGTTGTCACAATCCTATCTCCTTTGTCCCGATACAGAAAAAAAACGACGGGCCGGTAGGAGCGTTCCTACGGCCCGTCGTTATCACGATCGGACAAACGAAGACAAAGTCATTCGTTCTTTTACGTAAGATAGCGCTCCGAAACATCGGTTTCGGCAGTACAACGGATCTTAACCGTTGTACCAGCAAACAAGAAGAAGCATCTTCTCGTTCACTTCGGCGGACTTCCCCTTTCACATCATTCGGCATGCTTGCCTTCAAGAATGATGCTACTCATGTCATCCGCGCCTCTATCTGTCGGTTGTTAGTTACAGTTATAGCAGACATCTTTTGTTAAATCCAGTCATTTGACTGTTTTTTTTCAAAATTCGTCAATTCGCAAGATGCTGTTTCGCGAGTTCGAGTTGCTCCGACACGGCAGCAAACCCTGTTCCGCCGTAGCTAGTCCGGCGTGCTACTGCTTGAACCGGATCGAGGAGCGGATAGACGTCTTCCTTGATATCAGGATGGAACGTTTGATACGTCTCGAGGTTCAAATCCTTCAGGAAACAACCGTTCTGCACACAGTAAAGGACGGCTTTGCCGACGACTTCATGCGCTTCCCGGAACGGTATGCCTTTCGTTACAAGGTAGTCGGCGAGTTCCGTTGCATTCGAGAAGTCTTGCATTGTCGCCTTCTTGAGCGCTTCGGTCTTAAACGTCGCAGATTCAATCATTCCGGTGAAGATTTGAACGGATTGGAGAACGGTATCTGCTGTATCGAAGACCCCTTCCTTATCCTCTTGCATGTCTTTGTTGTAAGCGAGTGGTAATGCCTTCATCGTCGTCAAGAAGCCCATCAGATTGCCGTAGACGCGCCCCGTTTTCCCACGAATCAATTCAGCGAAATCAGGATTTTTCTTCTGTGGCATCATGCTCGACCCTGTCGAGAAAGCATCAGACAACTCGATGAAGCCAAATTCTTGCGATGCCCAGATGATGATTTCTTCACAAAAACGCGAGAGATGCATCATGACGGTCGAGGCGATCCCGAGGTATTCGATGACGAAATCGCGGTCGGAGACAGCGTCGAGACTGTTCGGATAGATTGACTCAAAACCGAGCAACTCGGCAGAACGGAAACGATCGATTGGGAATGTCGTCCCTGCGAGCGCGCCTGCCCCGAGCGGTGATTTCCGGATCCGCTTTTGATTATCCGTCAACCGTTCGACATCACGTTCGAACATCCAGAAATAAGCGAGCAAGTGATGCGCAAGCGAGATCGGTTGTGCCCGTTGCAAATGCGTATAACCTGGCATGACCGTCTCGATATGTTGCTCAGCTTGTTCCGTGATAACCGATTGGAGCTCGCGTAATGCCGTCGTCAACGCTTCAACATGTTGTTCCATCCATAGATGTAAATCCGTTGCGACCTGGTCATTTCGGCTCCGTGCCGTATGCAGTTTTCCTGCAACCGGACCAATCTGTTCCGTCAATAGACGCTCGAGATTCATGTGAATGTCTTCATCTGCTAGCGTATACACATGATCCGCTAACGTCGTTTCCAGTTGCTTCAGTCCTTGCTCGATTTGTGTCCACTCGTCTTGAGCGAGGATCCCTTGTTCAAATAGCATCTGCGCGTGTGCGAGACTGCCTTTTAAATCGACGCTCGCTAATTTTTGATCGAACGTGATCGATGCTCCGAAGGCTTCCGCTTGAGCGGAAGCACTTTCCGTAAAACGTCCACCCCAGAGTTTGGTCATTTCGTTACACCCGCCTGACGATGTACGCTCGCATGAGTCGAAACGGCAAGTCCGTGTAATTTGATGAAGCCTTTTGCTGCTTCATGATCGAACGCGTCTTCTTTCGTATACGTCGCAAGTTTCTCATCGTAGAGTGAGACAGCGGACTGACGACCTGTCACGGTTGCGTTTCCTTTGAACAGTTTAACGCGAACTTCTCCTGTGACGTCCTGTTGTGTCGCCGTCAGGAATGCTTTCAAGCCTTTTGTCAATGGTGCATGGAAGAGACCGTTATAGATCGTTTCTGCGTATTGTTTGCTGAGTAGTGGTTTGAAATGCGCGACGTCCTTCGTCAATGTAATCGTCTCGAGTGCAGCGTGAGCTTTGAGTAAAACCGTTGCTCCTGGGCACTCATAGACTTCCCGCGATTTGATACCGACGAGACGGTTCTCGACGTGGTCGATCCGTCCGACCCCATGTGCACCAGCGATGATGTTCAGTTCCGTGATCAGTTTCGCCAGTGGATATGTCGTTCCGTTGATCGAGACCGGAACACCTGCTTCAAAGCCAATGATGACTTCTTCTGCCTGATCCGGTGCGTCTTCTGGCGCTACTGTTAACGCGTAAGCGTCTTGTGGTGGCTCTGTCCAAGGGTTTTCTAGGACGCCACACTCGTTACTCCGTCCCCAGAGGTTCATGTCGATTGAGTATGGGCTGTCGAGGTTGATCGGGATCGGCACGTTGTTTTCTTTCGCATAGGCGATCTCTTCTTCCCGTGACCATTTCCATTCCCGAACCGGTGCGATGACTTCGAGTGATGGATCAAGTGCTGCGACCGAAACTTCGAACCGGACTTGGTCGTTCCCTTTTCCGGTACATCCGTGAGCAACCGCTGTTGCACCATGTTGATGCGCGACTTCGACGAGCTTTTCTGCGATCAACGGACGCGAAAGCGCTGAAATCAACGGATAGGCATTTTCGTAATGCGCGCCATATTGAAGTGCCGGTAATACGAAGTCTTGTGCGAATTCTTCTTTTACATCGAGGACGATCGATTCGATCGCACCGACGAGGAGTGCTTTTTCTTTAATGACGGATAAATCTTTTCCTTCTCCGACATCCATGCATAAGGCAATGACGTCATAGTCCTTGCTCAACCATTTAATGGCTACCGATGTATCAAGTCCCCCAGAGTACGCTAAGATCAATTTTTGTTTCGACATGTATAATTCCCTCCTGGTTTTAAATTCATCTGTCTGTATAAAAATTCATTATGAATTATATATATACATAGAAAACAAAAAAAAGAAACCCTTTTTGCAGGATTTCTTTCAAAATGACTTACATTTTTTTCTCCATCGTTCGGTGCGGGATGCCCGCATCATCGAATTCATCGGAGACGATCGTATACCCGAGTCCTTGATAAAACGGGATCGCTTGAACTTGTGCGCCGAGTGTTAGCAATTGCTTCCCTTCGCGACGTGCGACTCGTTCCATCGCCTGCATCAACTCACCACCGTATCCTTTTCCTCGTGCTGTCGCTAGCGTTGCTACACGTTCTACCTTCATCCGTTGGTCGTCATATGGGCGGGTACGTCCCGTTGCGACCGGTCGACTCTGTTCATCGAGGACAAGCAGATGAATCGCTGTCTCATCGTGTGTATCGTATTCAAGATGGCGTGGTACGCCTTGTTCCTCGACGAAGACACGCTCCCGGATCATCCGGACGGCTTGATGTTGTTCTGCTGTACGTACTTGAATGACTGTCATGACTGATATTCCTCCCGTAATCGATCGACATATGCCATCGCATCATCCCGATTCGTAAATTGCGCCTGTGCCTGAACCGCACTTCCTCCGCCTCGCCCATTAAATGATTGAACATGTGCTTTAGCGAACTTCCCGAGATGGGGTTCACCTGGACTACTCATCAGTAGCTTGTTCGTCGTCGCATTCCAGACGACGCCGACGCGTCCCGCTTCTTGAATCGCTTTAGCAAGTTGCTCGGATATTTTGATTTCTTCATCCAGATGTTCAAACACAAGAATGCCTTCTTGTTGTTCTAAAGCGTGAGCGAGTGTGAACGTTGCGAGTTGTTCCTGGGCGTATTCGACCTGTTTCGTTAAGCGTTTCTGCTCTTCTTGTAACGCTTGGACGGCTTCTAGCATTTGAACTGGTTTGACCGACAAGGCTTGCGCCGCTTCCCGTAAGGCTCGTCGTTCTGCCTGAACGAGTTGGTATGCCCGTTCCTTCGCGACATAGGACAGACGAATATTTCCACGAATCCGCTCGACTCCGGTAAAGAGAATCGACTCGAGCTGTGCCGTCGAATCAAGATGCGTCCCACCACAGGCACTATAATCGAGTGTGCCGATTTGAACGACACGAATTCGTCCTTCAACTTGTGGTGTTTTTCGTAATGGTAAGCGTAGCGCTTCCGCCTCGTCATACTCTGTCGCCGTGATCGGTAATCCTTGTTCAATCACATGTCGTAATCGTCGATCCAGCTGTTCTTGTTGCATAGTTGTCCATTCAGGTGTCTCGATATCAAGCGTCGAGACCTCACTTCCCGTCCGAAAACTGAGTGTCTTGATATTTGATTCATCTTGTAGGATTGCAGAGATGACATGTTGTGCCGTATGCTGCGCCGCATGATCGATTCGGACTGCGTCATCTACGATACCGGTGACGTCACCTGTGAGCGGCGTCGCCAGTTGGTGCCAGACGACACCGTCTTCGATTTGAACGTCAAGGACCGGTTGGTCGTTCAATGTTCCACGATCCGCCGGCTGTCCACCGCTCTCCGGATAGAAGTAACTTTTCTCTAAAGCAACCCAATAACCATCTACTTGTTTTGTTGCACGAATGGATGTCTGAAAGGTTCGGACATCGGATTCTATTTGTTCGGGGCGCATACCTCGACCACCTTTCTCTGTCAGTTTCACTCTGTATTATGCCATATTTCATCCAGAATCGTTTGTCGGCTTGCCTTTTTCCTAGTACACTAGACGAAAGACTACCGATCGCGAAGGGACGAAATGCCGTGATTCAGCATATCAATAAAAATTCACCACTCCCCATCTACTATCAAATCGAAGCTGCCTTAAAACAACAAATCGAAAGCGGTGTTCTTCAACCTGGCGATCTGATCCCGTCCGAGCGCGAATTTGCGGAAGCGCACCAAATCAGCCGAATGACGGTCCGACAAGCCATTTCAAACTTGGTCAACGCCGGTTACTTGATTCGTCAAAAAGGACGTGGAACATTCGTCGCGAATAAAAAAATCGTCATGCAACTGTCTGGATTGACGAGTTTCTCGGAAGAGATGGAGCACTTAGGTTTAGAACCGACGAGTGCGCTACTTTCCTATCAAATCATCGACGCCTCGATGACGATTGCCAATAAGCTACGGATTCGCGAAGGGGCATCGGTGTATGAACTGAAACGTTTACGAATTGCTGATGAGCAAGCGCTTGCCCTTGAGACCGTCTATATCCCGGAACAGCTCTTACCTGGACTCGATCAAGACGTCGCGACCGCATCGCTCTATGCATTTGCAGAAGCGAGCGGATTAAATCTTGGGCGTGCGAGTCAAACGTTCGAATCACGCCTGGCAACGAAGGAAGAGGCGGGCCATCTTGGTCTATCGACCGCTTCGCCTGTCTTATCTGTCGAGCAACTGACGTATCTTACAACGGAGCAACCGTTTGAATATGTCATCTCTGCTTACCGAGGAGACCGCTATACCTTCACCGTCGAAATGGAACGACAACGCTAAAAATCCCCTTGTATCGTCGTATAGTGACAATGATACAAGGGGATTTTTAGCGTATATTATTGAGCAGGAACGGCTTCTGTTTCCGTCACTGGTTCTTCTGTCGTGCTTTGTGCCGGGTCTGTCTCTTCCTTGATCGGTTCGACTTCTTGACCTTGCATCGCTTTTGCTAAGTTACTTTTCACTTGCTCCAATTGATTCGGATCGAGGTGATACTCCCATTTCCCGCTGATACCAATATAACCTTCTCCAGCGAGTTGGTACTCCGTCGTGTTACGTAACGCTGCTGTGAAATCTGCTAAGCGTGTATAATCGTTCGGACCTAAATTCGTTTCGACGTTATCACCGACAGCATCCAAAATATCACGGTATGCACTGAGGGAACGGAAACTTGCCGCTTCTTTGGCGACCGCTTGAATGACTTGCATCTGTTTTTGACCGCGTCCGATATCACCGAGCGGATCATCATGACGGTTCCGGACGTAAGCAAGTGCTTGCTCTCCTGTTAAATGTTGCATACCTTTATCAACAGTGACAGTACCGGCTTTACGTTTTGAATCTTGCTCTTTGAACGCATATCGTACATCGATGTCTACGCCGTCCAATGCATCAATCAATTGAACGAATCCTTGGAAATTAACTTTAACGACGTGATCGATTTGAATACCGAGCAGGTTTTCTGTCGTTTCACGCGCTAATTTAATCCCATTATAGGAATTCGATTTATCCATCGAACCGAAGTAATGGGCATGGGTGATTTTATCTTGCTCAACACCTGTCTTACCATAAGGTACATCGTATTTCGAATAATCGATGTTCACGAGTGAATCACGCGGAATACTCGTCAACACTAATTGTTCCGTTTTTTTATTTAAGATCCCGACGATCATGACATCTGATCGCGCCGGTTCATTTCGTTCTTTACTTTTTTTCGTTTCATCCGTTCCAAGAATCAAGAACGATTCAGACGGAACATCATCATATTTAGAGCTCACCTTCGAGCCGGGAATGTTAATCTGCGTCTTTGCCAATGTTTCTTGCGTTTTAATAAAAACAGCTCCAGCATATCCAGAACCGATGATTGTGACAAGCAGGACGAGTGCAGCGATGACTTTCATGAACATCTTGCCAGCACTTGGCTGTCTCTTTCGTGCGGATCGCGTTTCCATCATGTAAACCCTCATTTTCATGTAAATTTTCCGTAAAGTTCGCTAATCTCCATTATCCGGACATTTAATGAAATGTCAATTTACGTTTCGGTTAAAGAAATCGTATGGAATCGTTGCACTGAAAAAATCATGGATCCTTAGTGCGCTGTATCATGAGATTGAATGATCTTGGTATATGTCCTGTTGATACCTTTCTATCTAAATAACAAATCGCTTGAGACTAGGCTCAACAGAATCAAAAAAAGGAATAGAGTCAATCCAATGATTGTCTCTATCCCTTTTGATTCATCGCTCTTCCATCGTCATACTTTCATGAAATTCAGATATGCCGCCCGTCCTGTACGTTTAGCGTCATCTGACAATAAAGATGCAGCTTCTTCGTCCAAGATCACCATGACATCAGCATGACGCTTGAGTACAGTTGCTGGACAATCCGTTGTTGCGACACCTTCCATCATATCGCGAACCGCTTCTGCCTTTCGTTCACTAGAAGCAACGAGAAGGATTTTCTTCGCTTCCATGATCGTACCGATTCCCATCGTGATCGCCTTCGTCGGTACTTCTTCTAATCGATCAAAGAATCGTTGGTTCGCTTCTCGTGTCGACTCTGTCAATTCCGTTACGTGTGTCTTAGCATCGAACGGTGTACCTGGTTCATTGAAGGCGATGTGTCCATTCGCTCCGATTCCAAGTAATTGAATGTCGATTCCTCGATTGCGGACGAGCGCTTCATATCGTTCACTTTCGCGCACGGGATCTTCTGTGTCCCCGATTGGAACGAATGATTCCTTAAACGCGACATCTTTGAATAGATGCTCTTGCATGAACGTATGATAACTTTGTGGATGCTCTGGGCTGAGACCGACATATTCGTCTAGATTAACCGTCGTCACATGTCGACAATCGAGCGAATCCTTCCGCCATTCTTCATAAACGCCGACCGGTGAACTTCCCGTTGCCAGTCCTACCGTCAAACCTTCCGGGTGACGCTCAATTTCCTGTTTCAAAAATTGATAGGCCACCTGTGCTAATTCTTCTCCTTTTTCTACGATCATCCATTTCATGAGGTAGACTCCTTTCCGTTCGTGATCCGGTGTCGCGTACCACGATGAATCGTTTCTTGAATGTGTAGCGCTTCGTCGAGCAGGACGATGTCCGCATCCTTGCCGACCGAGAGGCTACCCTTTTGAGTCAATTGAAGTTCTTTTGCCGCATTGACCGATGTCATGCGGACCGCTTCTTCGAGCGAACAGCCTGTATAGGCGATGATATTCCGTAAGGCGGTGTCCATCGTTAAGACACTTCCAGCTAAGCTACCGTTTTCAAGACGTGCCGCACCGTCTCGAACGAATACAGCCTGACCACCTAACTCATATTCACCATCAGCTAATCCTTTTGCACGCATCGCATCCGTGATGACGATCAGTCGATCTGCGCCTTTCATTCGGTAGGAGAAGTCGACCATTTCTGGCGCACTGTGAATCCCATCCGGAATGATCTCCGCATAGACGTCTGGTGTCAGGAGGCAATATCCGACCGTACCTGGTTCCCGGTGATGAAGTGCCCGCATTTGATTGTAGAGGTGGGTACCATGCGTGACGTGACCGGCTTGGTTTTGGGCATACGTCGCGTCTGTATGTCCGGCTGACGGAATCGCACCCGTCAAGCGCACCGCTTCTTCGAACGCCCGTGCTCCCGGGCGTTCCGGAGCGTATGTGACGAGCTTGATCGTGTTCCCTGCTGCTTTTTGCCATTTCAAGAACTGCTCGACATCCGGTTCGACGATATGTTCGTGAGGCTGTGCACCCGCATAATCCGGATTGATGAATGGTCCTTCAAGATGAACGCCGACGATCGTCGTATCGTCTTGCGCTACGACTTCTCGGACCGTCTCAAGCGCGCGTGTGATATTTCCCCAGTCCTGAGTAATCGTCGTCGCTAAAAATGATGTCACACCTTCTTGTAACATCTGTCGGCTGAAATGACGCAACCTCTCGACATCTCCATCCATGACATCGACATCATATCCCCCATGAATATGCACATCGATCATTCCCGGAATGAGTGATTGATGCTGCGCATCGATCGTCTCTTCTCCTGCGATTTCCTCGAATTTCGACATGGGTCCAATCGCCTCGATTGTTCGGTCAAAACGAATGAAGCCGTCTTCAATCGTCTGCTCCCCCGTGTAAATCCGAGCATTGATGATCACTGTCATCTGGCATCTTCCTTTCTCTATCCGTTCCATGACTTGCTTCCGTATCTAGTATAACGCGATTAATTCTAGTTGTATAGACCTTTGTACATTTAAACGAAATTATAAAAGGACGATCCCGCATATCCGTAGATATAGGGTCGCCCTTTGTATACCCGTCGATTGCCGACTTCATGCGTCAGTCGATCATGGTAATAAAATCCGGTCTTTCTTTCGAGAAATCAGACGCGTTGCTTTTAAGATTGCCATCGGTAACGATTGACGCTTGCGGTAAGCAAGATATCGTCCTTCCCATTTTGGATCGTACTTTTCTTTGTATCGTCGTAGACCGGTGAAACTATACATGTAGCGAATATTATTGAAGACATCCGCTGCCACACGTTCTTGCCAGAAGGACGTCTCGTCCTCTCCGACGGACGAAAGCGGAGCCATTCCCATGTTGAACGTGTGGTAGCCTTCATCTTTCGCATACTCGAATAGTCGGATGAACATCGCATCCATGATTCCATTCGGTCCATCTGGTCGAAAACGCATCAAGTCAATCGATAGGACCCCTTCTTGGTAAGCAGGCATGAATGTCATGAACCCGATCAATCGTCCTTCCGCTTCACGCATGATGCCAATCGGTGCCCGGTTTAAATAAGGTTCGTGGAAGTAACCGAGCGAGAAACCTTTCTCGGACTTCCCTCCTAACCATTCGTCGGAGACCTCTTGTAGTTCTGCTAATAGAGTTCCTGAAATAGGTGGCTCGACTACTTCGAACGTCATGCCCTCTCGTTCAAAGCGATTTTTAATCGACCGAAGTCCAGCTCGTTTTTTCCCTGATACAGTAAAAGATGGAATATCAACGATCGCTTCTTCACCAAGTTTGAAGAAGTTGAAGCCAAAATCATGATAGAGAGACATATTTTGCGCTTGAATTTGATAGATGTTCGGAATATATCCAAGATCTTCGACGCGACGCAAGAAAGACGCGATGACTTGTGAATGTTCCTTCGGATCTCCACTAGGGTCGCCAAGGACCATGATCCGATTGCCGGTCTGACTGAACTGGATGAATGAACGTCCTGTTTCGGAGAAGAAGAAACGTTTATCACCTAGAAACGCAAGATGGCTTAAATAATTCCCACCCTGCTCACGCAACACCAACTCGATCTTTTCAGCATCGAATCGCTCACCGAGAACCGGTTGATTGAATGTATTGAATAAGCGGATGAAGACAAGAACATACACGAGCGCAAAGATAGAGGCACTCGCTGCAAACATGAAAATTTCATGTGCCGGATACACTTTTGTTCCGTCTGCTGATCCGAGTGTATAGAAGGCGTATCCAAAAAAGACGAATCCTCCAATGTACAATAGACCAGCGAAGGCAACCCGGATGAACCGTGTCGTCGTAATGAGCGTTCGTTCTCGGTGAAATGCTTTTCGCGACATCAGTAGCAAGACGAGGACGATGATGACGGCAAGGAAGGAAATCAAGTTAAAACCACGAAGTGCCATTCCAATCAACGCGAAAAAAGATGCCCCGTACATCATATATAACGACCGTTTTGTTCGACGATACAGTGCTGTCGATAAGAGGACGAACAATAAGCCGCCCATCAAGAAGAAACTATTCGCGAGTAACAGCGCTTCATGCGGTAATTTCGATTCCAAATATTCATATTGCGTCGAGACAGGTGGTAAAATCGCCAATCCCCAGATCGTGATCCCGGCAACGAGTGTGATCAATGCGAGTGTGAAATGACGAATTTTACTGAGGAATCGCAGTTGTAAGCGCCAAATGACGCCCCCGACCTCCATCGATGGACCAACGATCGGTTTGTCTTCGATCATCTTGACGACCGGACCGCTGAACTCCCGAGCTGAGAAAATGACACCGATCAGGAACGGAATCAAGTAGTAGACAAGACGGTAGATCAATAATCCTGTCAAGACGATGCCTTCCTCGACACCCGCACGCTGCATGCCGATCAAAAACACTAAGTCAAACGAACCAAACCCACCCGGTACCATCGAGATCAAACCGGCTGTCGCAGCGATGATGAAAACACCGATGACTTTTGAGAAACTAACATCCGTTCCGAGCGCTGCCAAGATCAGATAGACGACAACGCCAGCACTGAACCATTCTGCGAGTGAAACGAGTGAATATAACGCAATCGATTTCGGATGGATGCTACTATTGCCTCGTCGAAACGAGAACAGCAGATAGAGTGGAAAGAAGAATGCGACACCAATGATGACGGGCCACAGCCATTTTTTTAAATCGAGCACTTCAAACGCCGGAAAAACGTGTAGAAGCGATAAGGCAGATAAGATGGACAATCCACTGATCAACGTCGGTGCCATCCAGCCGATCGCCTTCAACAAACGACCGCCTTCAACGAATGGTCGATAAAGAGCGGAGCGGATCGCCATCCCAGCGAGACCGCCGAATCCGATGATGCCGTTAAAGGAGTTCGCAATCCAGGATGCTCGGAAAATTAGTCCGATCGGTACTTTCGCCTCCAATGAACGTAATAAGAAGAAGTCATAAAAGAACATCGTCGAGACTGCCGCAAGACCTGCGAGAATCAACAGGATGAATTGCCAAGATGGGACTTGACGAATCGCTTGAATCGATTCCTGTAGCGACAAACTACGCAATTCGTTTTGTCCTTGATAAAAAATGAATCCAATCAAGACGATCGGCAAGATGATCTTCGCAATCGTCATGATGCGTTGTTTTGAGAATTTCAAGCTGCCAGCCTCCTTGATTTACGGATTAAATGCATAAGACGAACAAGTAGTAGCGTTGCTCCGACCGCAAGACCGATGATCAATCCCCACCAGTAACCATCTGGTCCGAGCGTCGTATAGCGTTCGAGATAAAAACCTAATGGTAGTCCAATGACCCAGTAGGCAGCAATCGTCAACAAGAAGGTGACGTTGACATCCTTGAATCCACGTAATGCACCTTGCGTCGGTGCAGCAACGGCATCCGACAGTTGAAAGAAAATCGCTAAAATCATGAAATGTGCGGCTGCTTCGATGACTTGAGGATCACGACTATATAAAGCGGCAAGTTCTTCATTCTTTAAGTACAACAAGATCCCGGAGAACAAGGAGACGGCAACACACATCGTCAATCCAATGACGACGTACTGGACAGCGTCCTTAATCCGTTTGGCACCGACCTCAAAACCGACTGTGATCGTCAAAGCGGACGCAGCAGATAATGGGATCATATAGACGAACGAAGCGAAGTTGATGGCCGCTTGATAGGCACCGATGATGACATCGCCGTACGCTCCGAGCAGCAACGTGACCGCCGAGAAAATACTGACTTCAGAAAAAATCGCTAGACCAATCGGAGCACCGAGTAGAATCAATTCCTTGATTCGCTTCATATCTGGACGGTAAAAGCGCCGCAGAATCCCAAGGCGTTGAAATAATTCTCCTTTGAAGACGACAGCGATGATCGCTAGACAGAGAATCCAGTACGTGATGGCAGTCGCAACTCCCGCGCCCACTCCACCAAGTTCCGGAAAACCGAAGTTTCCGAAGATGAATAGATAATTGAAAAGGACGTTAATGGGTAAAGAGATTAGTAGTAAGACCATCGTGATATTTGATTTACCTAATGAATCGACGAGTGTTCGTAAAACGAAGAAAACGAACATCGGTACGATCCCGAGTGCTAACATCACGAGATAATTTCGCGCGACTTCACGCGCCTCTGCTGATAACTCCATCCGTTCGAGAATCGGATTGACAGCAATAAGTCCGATGACGACAGTCAAACCAATGATCACGACAGCAACGTACAACGCCTGCATGACGATCCGTTTGACTTCCCGCTCGCGTTTTGCTCCCATCGCTTGGGAAACGAGCGGTGCGACGGCAAGTAGAATACCGGTCAGTCCTGTGTAGACGGGTGCCCAGAGACTTGCTCCGACCCCGACGCCTGCTAAATCAGCAGAACCATATCGACCGGCCATGACCGTATCGAAAAAACTAATTAAGTAAAACGCGACTTGCGTTACGAGGATCGGAAAGAAAATTTTCATGAATTGCTTCATCTTTCCTGAGAACGTAACTGTTTCTAACATGTTTCCACCACATTTCAGGAGGTGTCCTCCTTAATTTTAAAACCTAGCACTCTTGAACTCTTACGAAAATAATCCGAGGAGGGATTCATCTCATGAACCATCGAGATACTGAAAAGCTGACTTTCGAACTGCTTGAGACATGGTCGACCTTCAATCATTATGCCAAAGAGGCTCAAACGTTTGAAAATCCGGAAGATGTCCATCAAGCGCGAATTCGGTTACGGAAACTAATCACATTCGCCCGATTGGTCGATTTAACGGAGGAACCCGTTTATTTGATTTGGAAGCGGCTGATGCATGCTTTCGGCGAAGTCCGTGACCTCGACGTACAACTCGAAGCAACCTCAAACAAAACAGAAATCGATCAGTTATTCGCGAACCATGTCGCTCTGCAACTTCAAGGGAAACGTTCGACTTTAATCGAGACGATGCATCTCTTGATCTCCAATGAACTGGATCGATCCGTTCGTCGCTTTTTAGCCGGTCCAATGACAAAGCGCCTCAAACGGATGTCAGAAAAAGAGCTGATTCAGGCCGCTGAGAAACGCTATGAAAAAAAACGTGAACAATTTGAAAAAGTGCAACGAAAGGATGGAACGAAGCGTGTCGAACGGATGCATGAATTACGGCTTGCTACAAAAGCATACCGTTATACGGTCGAGTATCTTCGTCCCTATACGC
Source organism: Exiguobacterium sp. s46 (assembly GCF_018618875.1). Lineage (NCBI taxonomy): Bacteria > Bacillati > Bacillota > Bacilli > Caryophanales > Exiguobacterium > Exiguobacterium sp. s46. The sequence goes on along the minus strand of NZ_JACSMY010000004.1, from coordinate 32,205 downwards.
ATCAACCGAAGTCTGCTGTCGATCGTCTAAAGGCAACCCAGACACGACTCGGACACATCAATGACACGTATCAGCGATTAGAAAGATGGCGCTCTTTCGAGGTTCCATCTGCTTATCAAGAAGAGCGTTTGCGTCAGATCAAGCGGTTAGAGGACGAACTACGTTCTGCGCTTGATCAGATTGAAATCGCTCATGGATGACGTTGAACGAGTAATTCCAGCATCTTTGTTCCGGCAATCGAGTTCCCTTTGGCATCAAGCGATGGTCCAAAGACACCGATTCCGAGATCGGCCATATCGAAATCACTTCGACCGCAAGCAACGACTGCACCGGAAACACCACTTTTTCCTGGAAGCCCGACTTGGACGGAAAATTCTCCAGATGCATCGTACATGCCACACGTCGTCATGATTGCTCGAATGATTCGTGCGTTCCGACGTGAAATGACTTGGCGTCCTGATGGCGTCTTACCGGATGTACTCAAAATTTTCCCCATCATGGCAAGTCCTTTACAGTTCGTCAAAATCGCACATTGTTTCGTATAGACGTCGATGATTTCTTCGACATTGCCTTCGATGACACCGTGATAGCGCATGAAGTAGAGCAACGCCCGATTCAAATCCGTCGTTTCGAATTCTGATTCAGCGACATCTGCGTCATATTTTACCATTTCTACTTCAATATCCAATAGCTTTGCGATGAATTGACGCAATTGAAGTAATTTATCGGCAGCATCCGTTCCCGGTAGCATACTCGTCACGGCTAGTGCCCCTGCATTGATCATTGGATTGAGCGGTTTTGTCGGAATCGTCTCTTCAAGTTTTGCGATCGAATTGAACGCATCGCCTGTCGGTTCCATCCCGACTTTTGAAAAAACATAATCTTCTCCGAATGTCTCGAGAACGAATGCGAGCGTGATGATCTTCGATACACTCTGTAGTGTAAACATCGTATCCGCATCACCTGCCGAAACGAACGTCCCGTCGGCATTACAGACGGCGATTCCGAGTTGTGTCGGATCAACCTTCGCAAGCTCTGGGATATAACTGGCGACTTGTCCAAGCACTGTATACGGACGGCATTCTTCAATCAACTCCTCGAGTTGGGCTTGTGTAACATTCATGGCGTTCCCTCTTTCTCTTTTTTTCTAGCTTATCACGCATCTGACGAATACGGATATGGTTCTTCCGTAAACGCTACAAGGAGTCGACTCGTTTCAGCCGAGTCGACTCCTTTTTCTAGCATCTGCTTCATCCGTGGACGACTAGTTCGCCGTCTTCTACGTCAATCGCAATCCGGGCGCCATCTTGAATCGCCCCACTGATCAAGGCACGGGCAAGTTTCGTCTCAATCGTTCGTTGCATATAACGATTGATTGGACGCGCCCCGTATTGTGGTTCGAAGGCTTCTTCGAAAATCAACGTCTTCGCAGCATCCGTGACATCAATCGTAATGCCACGTCCAGATAAACGTGAACTCATTTTCTCGACCGCTTTGTCGATGATTCGTTCGATTTCCGTCCGGTGGAGTGGATGGAATAAAATCGTATCATCGATCCGGTTCAAGAACTCCGGTCGGAAGTGGCGCTTCAATTCTTGGCGAACGGCTTCCTCTTCCGCTGCATCGATGACACCATCTTTGGCGGCTTCAAGCAGGATGGGTGCTCCGATGTTTGACGTCATGATGACGATCGTGTTTTTGAAGTCGACGACCCGTCCTTGCGCATCCGTCAATCGACCATCGTCGAGCAACTGAAGCAAAATATTAAAGACGTCGCCGTGCGCTTTTTCGATCTCATCGAACAACAGAACCGAATACGGACTCCGTCGAACGGCTTCCGTCAATTGACCGCCTTCTTCATAACCGACGTATCCCGGAGGCGCACCGACGAGACGGGAGACATTGTGTTTTTCCATATACTCCGACATATCGATGCGGACGATGTGATCTTCACTATCGAACATCGCCGCTGCCAAGGCTTTTGCGAGTTCTGTCTTCCCGACCCCTGTCGGACCGAGGAACAAGAACGAGCCAATCGGGCGGTTCGGATCCTTGATGCCTGCTCGCGCTCGAATGACAGCGTCCGCGACGAGACGGACCGCTTCGTCTTGACCGAAGACACGCTCATGAAGCGTATCTTCAAGATAAAGTAATTTTTCCCGTTCGCCCTGCGCAAGCCGCGTCACTGGAATGCCGGTCCATTTCGAAACGATGTCGGATATCTCTTCTTCCGTCACCGCTTCTCGAACGAGTTCGTGTGAGACGTGTTCAGATGACTCTTCCGCGACTTTCAGACGTGCCTCAAGATCCGGAATTTGACCGTACTTGATTTCCGATGCTCGGTTCAAATCATAGCGCCCTTCCGCTTCTTGTAACGCCAGTTTTGCCTTCTCAAGATCCGCACGTAACTGCTGGACACTTTGCGAACTCTCTTTTTCTCGTTCCCATCGTGTCCGAAGCGCACTCTCGTCTTCTCGGACAGAGCTGAGTTCTTGCTGTAAGACGGCAAGTCGTTTCCGAGATGCTTCATCCGTTTCTTTTTTTAACGCCGCTTCCTCGATTTCGAGCTGCATGACCCGACGAACGAGTGAATCGAGCTCAGCTGGCATCGACTCCATATCGGTCCGAATCATCGCACATGCTTCATCAACGAGATCGATCGCCTTATCCGGCATGAACCGATCCGTAATATACCGATCGGATAACATCGCCGCCGCGACGAGCGCATTGTCATGAATCCGTACACCGTGGTGAATCTCAAACCGTTCTTTTAGTCCACGCAGAATGGAGATCGTATCCTCGACATCTGGTTCCGCGACGAGGACTTGTTGGAAGCGACGTTCGAGCGCCGGATCCTTTTCGATATACTTCCGGTACTCATCCAGCGTCGTCGCACCGATACAGTGCAATTCTCCTCGCGCAAGCATCGGTTTGAGCATGTTTCCGGCATCCATTGCGCCGTCCGTCTTCCCAGCACCGACAATCGTATGCAGCTCATCGATGAATAAGAGAATTTGTCCTTCCGCTTCCTTGACTTCATTCAAGACCGCCTGCAGGCGTTCTTCAAACTCACCCCGGTATTTCGCACCAGCGACGAGCGCACTCATGTCTAAACTGAACAACTGCTTGTTCTTCAGACTCTCCGGTACATCTCCTCGGACGATCCGTTGCGCGAGTCCTTCAACGATTGCCGTTTTCCCGACGCCGGGTTCTCCAATCAAGACGGGATTGTTTTTTGTCTTCCGACTCAAAATCCGGATGACACGTCGAATCTCATCATCACGGCCGATGACCGGGTCTGTTTTCCCAGACCGGAAATCCGCTACGAGATCACGTCCATATTTTTTCAGCACATCAAACGTCTCTTCGGGATTTTTCGTCGTGACCTTCCGATTGCCTCGCATACTGACGATCGCTTCCCGGAGTGTCTCTTCCGTGATGCCTTGACGACGTAAATATTGAGCTGCTGGACTTGATTGTTTGATCAATGCTAGCAATAAGTGTTCGACGGAGACATAGTCATCCTGCATGAGACGTGCTTCCGTCTCTGCTTCCGTCAACACGTTCAGCAACGAGCTACCGATCCGAGGCGTCGTCGCCTGGGACAAAGCAGGAAGTTTACCAATCGCCTCGTCAATCGCTCCATTCAATGTCTCAATCCGTTGATTCAGCTTTTCAAAGACGACTCGTGCAATCCCTTCTTCTTGAGCAAGTAAGGCAAGTAACAAATGCCATTCTGTGATTTCACTATGACGACGTTGTTTCGCGATCGCTTGGGCAGAGACGATTCCCTCGTGTGCCCGATCCGTTAAACGTTCAAAATCCATCCTTGATCACTCCTTCACTGCAAGTTGACGTTCCCACTCTTCATAAAAGGCACGGTCCATCTCAGGTAACTTGACTTCGAGTTGGACAAGTAACGCCCCACGATGACCATTCGCTTGACTCAGACCACGATTTGGAATCCGGAGTCGTGCTCCTGGTTTCGTGCCCGGTTTGACTTTCAGTTTGATTCGTTTCCCTTCAAGCGTATCTGCGACGACTTCGCCTCCGAGCACAAGCGTCGTCGGATGAACACGGACGGTTGAAATGACGTCTTGGTCGACCCGTCGGAACTGATCGTCATCCTTCAAGTGAATCGTCACGTAAACATCTCCCGCGACACCTTGTCGGTTACGCATCGAACTTTTTCCACGTAAGCGAACTTTTTTACCGTCATAGACGTCTTTCGGAAGCGTCAGCTGGATCGAACCCGTCGCAAGACGCACCGTGACTTTTTCGTTCGTACTGAGATGACTGAGTGGGACCGTCAATTCAAGCTCTTCATCGGTCGACACTTCTTCCTGACTAAAGAACGAACCGAACATGTCTTCAAATCCGAACGATTGTCCAGGTCGTGTCCGTCCACCACCTCCGAACTGTCGGAACAGATCTTCGTAATCTCCAGCGCCACCAGCTCCAGCACCTGCCATCTGATCGAAGTTACTGCCGTATCGATCATACTTCGCTCGTTTTTCCTCATCTCCAAGCACATCGAAGGCTTCTTGGATATCCTTGAAACGCTGGTCCGCACTCGCCTCTTTATTGACGTCTGGGTGATACTGCTTCGCCAATTTGCGGTACGCGCGCTTAATATCTTGATTCGATGCATCCTTTGCGACACCGAGTGTTTGGTAGTAGTCTTTTGCCATTCGAATTCACTTCCTTTTCCTATACTTCATTACCTTAATTATAAAAGTCGTATCTTAATTGGTCAAATATAGTCAAACTTTTTTCTGACATTCTGTTCTCTTTTCACTTTACGTCCTTGCGACAAACAAGTTTCACCGACTGAACCATGTTATACTGATAGCCAAACAGGAAATGAACGATGGGAGGATCTACAGATGGATGGTAAAACACGTAAAAATATCACGCCCGGTCTTAAAGTCAGCATCGTGTTGAAGCAAGATCAACGAACAGGTAAACGAACAGAAGGAATCGTCAAAGACCTTCTCACGAAATCTCCGCAACATCCGCACGGGATTAAAGTGCGCTTAGAAGACGGTCAAGTCGGTCGTGTTCAAGAAATTTTAGGATAAAAAGACAGCAATCGCTCGTCCTGATTCCTTTTCGGAGTCAAGACGAGCGATTTTTTCATGATTCAGTAGCTTGTTCTAAGTAACGCCATGTCGCTTCGACGAGAATACGCGCTGCATCGAGCATCGCCGGCTCCTTAAAATCAAACTGTGGATGGTGATGCGGTGGATACGAAGCATCTCCCGCTCCTGTAAAGAAGAACGCACCCGGTACGTGTTGCAAGTAATAAGCGAAGTCCTCGCCACCCATCGTCGGTTCAATCTCAAATACACGCTCGTCTCCTAAAACTTCTCGTGCGACAGTTTCAATCAATGCGGTGGGTGCAGCATGATTGACGACAGCTGGATAGCCTTTTTCGTATGTAAAGTGATACGTTGCTCCGACTGCCTCACAGATTCCTTTGATCGTCCGCTCCATCCGCTCAATGATCTCGTCCGCTGTCGCTTCATCAAACGTCCGGACCGTTCCTGTCAACATCGCTTGATCTGCAATGACATTAAATGTATTCCCAGCATGTAATGTTCCGACGGTCACGACTGCCGGCTCCAGTGGATTGAGTTGACGACTGACGATCGATTGTAACTCCTTAACGATTGTTGCCCCGAGTAAGACAGCATCAATCGTCTCATGTGGTTTCGCACCGTGTCCGCCTTTTCCATATAAGGTCAGTTCGAACTTATCAGCCGCTGCCATGATCGGACCGGTCCGAACACCGACGTGTCCTAAATCGATCGTTGACCAAAGATGCGTTCCGAAGATGACATCGACTCCTTCGAGACAACCGTCCGCAATCATATCGCGTGCACCGCCCGGAACGACTTCTTCCGCATGTTGATGAATCAAAACGACGTTCCCCGGTAATGATTCTCGCTGTTGCATGAGCGTCTCTGCGACAGCAAGTAACGTCGCCGTATGACCATCGTGACCGCATGCGTGCATCACACCCGGAACCGTCGACCGATACGCGACCTCTTTAGCGTCAGCAATCGGTAAGGCATCAAAATCGGCGCGTAACGCGACGGTCTTTCCCGGTTTTCCTCCACGAATATACCCGACGACACCACGTCCGCCGACCTCCGTCTTGACTTCGATTCCGAGCGCTTTTAAATGTCGCGCGATATAACGCGGGGTCTCGACTTCGTGAAACGACAACTCTGGGTGCTGATGTAAATAGCGACGGCGCTCGACCATTTCTGGATACAACGCGTCTAGTCCGGCAGTTCGTTCTGACATATATGTATCCCCCTTATTTCTTTTGATGCAGTGTCTTAACGCTTTCCCGCGTGTATTGGAGGCGTTCGAGTGTGTCTTCATAATGTCCCGCAGCATACGATAAGAACAAGACATCGATCGCAAATAGTTGGGCGAGACGCGAACTGAGCGCCGCACTACGAAGCGGTGCTTCCGGAGCGCGTGATGTCCAAAGCGCGATATCCGCTAGTTGGCTGATCCGGTTGTCCCCGAAACGTGTCAGACTGATGACCTTCAGCCCTTGGATTTTCGCCAAACGGATCAATTCGACGACCTCTTCTGTTTCTCCGCTGTAAGAAATCGCAAAGAAGACATCTTCTTTACGTGCATTCGCTAAGATCGTCGCAAGTAGATGCTGGTCCGTTTCTTGAATCGCTAGTTTCCCGACACGCGTCCATTTTTGAGCAGCGTCTTCGGCTACGACATGGGATGCCCCAATCCCATAAAAATAAATCGCACGCGCCTGATCAATCACATCAATCGCATCCGCAATCCGTTCATCATTCAACTGCTTCGCAGTATCCTGTAATGCTTGAATACTGTTACTAAGCGTTTTTTCAATCAAGTCGACGGGACGTTCATCCTTTTCGATATCGTGATACCCTTTTAAATCCGTCCGTGCTGTATCGGCAGAAATGCGCATCCGCAACTCCGGGTATCCTTTTAATCCAAGTGCGCGACAGAAGCGGACGACTGCAGCGGCACTTGTATCTGATTCCTCTGCAAGTTGGTGGATCGTCATGCGCGCAATTTGGTTCATATGCGTCAAGACATAGTCTGCGACTTTTCGTGAGGACGATGGTAGTTCCTCTCGAACTGCACCGATTTGTGAATAGATACCGCCTTTCATCTACATCTCTCCTTTATCCTCTTCTTCTTAAAAGAACTGACGATTCATCACTTACCTCGTCGTTCCTGTGTGTAGAACTGTTCTTCTTTCATTATGCTCTCTTCTACTGGCTTTCGTAAATCTAAAAAATGGGAAAGTGAAACAAAATACCATTCTTCTTCCATACCCTTCCTTTCTGATTCATATGCTTCTCTCTTCCAGCATCCGTCGTACAAAAAAGCGACATTCCGCCCATTGGAGGAATGTCGCTACATAAAGTGAATGGAGAAATCAACGAATCTTGACGATCGGTTTCTTTGTATCCGGATCGAGGAATAGCATCGCTTCCGTATCCCCGTTCAAGTTCGTCACAGTGATCGTCGTTGGAATGTTTCGATTATACTCCCAACGATTCTCAAGCAGGTACGTCACGTACTGAACGAATGCGACGAGTTCTGCTTTTCCGTAAAATTGAACGGGAATCTTCATCTCAAGCTTTTTAAGTTCATCTTCTTGATAGAAGCCTTCCCCCATCATACCGGTGTAGTTCGGGAAGTAGTCTTCTAGGCGGTCTTTGAATAAATCGAACTTCGCTGCATCATCCCGCACGTCATTCGTTGCGCGTGCTGACGGGTAGTAGTAATAGCGCTCATTGTAGTTTTTCCAGTCGTTCGCACTGATTTGATTCCCGCGACCGATGAATGCAGACGAGAGATAGTGACCGGAAACCGGTGACCCTTCTTTTTCCTGGAGGTAGAGGGCGACGTGAATCGGTGTCGTCTTCATCCCTTGTGTCTTACGCATCTTCTTGACTAAATCGTTTGCCATCCGCTTCCCTTCAGCAACGACTTTCTTTTCATCAAGTTTAACGGTATAGGTCGGTCCATAGTTTTCATCTTGGAACACATACTCACTATTTAAGACAAGCGCAATCGACGTGCCACCAAGTTCGAGTTTCTTATCTTCTTCAAGCATGTAGTCTTGCTCTAAGATATGCGATAGAATCATAGGTGACTTTTGGTTTTTTTCTTTATACGACTTACCAGACGTGTAGGCTGGGTTCAGACCTTCAGGATCGCTGACGCCATCGCCTGCTTTTCCTTTTCGCAACAACCATTTCGCGATTTGGTCGGCTTCGAGTAACTGACCTTCTTGGTAATAGTATTTTTCCGGATCAAAAAACTGTGTCGAATGACGCATTAAACCCGTTTCGATTTCATCGAGCTCAAGACGTGAACTGACACGTTTTTGTGTCATTCCACGTGCAACACTTGGACGAAACGGCAAGACCGTCCGATAGTACGAATCCGTCGTATCAATGGCTGGACTGACAACGGCTTGGACTTCCTTACCTTGTTCACTTTCAGTAATGACTTCTTTTGTATCGCTACTTGGCGAAAGGTCGAACGAACAAGCACCTAAAAATAACGTGCTCGATAACGTCAACGCTACTGCTGTTTTATAGTTCATCTCTATTTGCACCCCATGTTTTTAAATCGTTCTCTTTATCATAACAGAATCGTTTTCCATCGGGGAAGGACAAGTTTTCCCCTGATTTTCAAAAAAGATGATGCGCCTTGGCGTATCCGAAAGGACTTTTTCTCATGACACGTCGTAAATTCATCGGTCTGCTTTTTTTACTGGCAGGCATCGCCCTTATTGCTTGGCCATTCATCAGTGACTATCAGCGTGAACAGGAAGCAGCCAATTTAAAGGAACAATGGACCAAAAGTTTGAAGACCGTCGATGCGAAAGAGACAAAACAACCGCTCGCCAAATCAGGTGTTGGACTGCTCTCGATTCCAAGCATAGATTTCGAGCAAGTCATCTTAGAAGGCTCGACGACAGCGGTCTTAGACCGTAGTATCGGTCATATTCCAGAAACCGGATCACCCGGAAAAGGCAATTATGCGCTCGCCGGACACCGAAGTTTCACGGAAGGGCTTCACTTCAATCGTCTGCCTGACGTCAAAAAAGGCGATACCGTCGTCGTCACGACAAAAACACATCGGTATACGTACCGTATCACGTCCAGTCGTCTTGTCACACCGACGACATTGTCCGTCCTCGACCAATCCGTCGCTTCCCCAACCATCACATTGATCACCTGTGATCCACCAGAAACGGCAACGAATCGTCTCATCAAACAAGGTACTTTGATTCGGAGCGAGACGATTGCTTCGTGACAAGGATGAACACGAATAGAAGGAAGGCGGAATTCCACCTTCCTTTCAGATTATAGACAAAAAGAAGGATGACTCAAAAAATGACTCGTCTTTTCACGCCCTTTCCTCAGGCGAGACACAAGCCGGTTTTCCCGCTCCATTCGAGCAGGAAAACGGGTCTCGTTTGTCTCTGACAGCGCAAAATCGCGCTTTTTCCTGTAGGAGTGGCGTATGACGCGTCATTCTTTTTTATCCCCGGAAGAAAGATCAGAGAAGCGTTTTGTTCCCTCGACATCGCTTCCTAGGGAAAAACAAGCAAGAGCGACCCTGCAGCGAAGCGAAGCGGCGCGATGCTTTTCCCAGGAAAACGATGCGAGACGAACAAAAAAAGCGCAATCCTTCTCGTTAGAGAAAAATTGCACACTATCTTCAGTTTCAAAGGAAGGCGGAATTCCGCCTTCCTTTTTATTTGATCGTTCTCATTCATTCTCTTCACGCTTCGTGTTTAGCTAATTCTTCTAACAGACGCGCTTCATCCCAAATTTCGATACCAAGCGATTCTGCCTTCGTCAGCTTAGAACCTGCCTTTTCCCCTGCGACGAGTACGTCTGTCTTTTTACTGACGCTTCCTGTCACATCGGCACCGAGTGCTTCGAGTCGTTTACCAGCCTCTGACCGTTTTAAGCTCTCGAGCGTCCCCGTCAAGACGATCGTTTTGCCACCGAGCGGTGCATTCGTCTGATCAACCCGTTCACCAAGGAAACGTTGATTAACGCCGAGTTGTTCCAAATCACGAATCAATGCCTGTGCTTCCGGATGTTCGAAGTACTTCACGATTGAATCTGCGATTTTCCCACCGATGCCATCGATTGCGACAATCTCATCGTAGCTTGCAGCTGCAATCCCTGCTAACGAATCAAAACGTTCCGCTAGAAGATACGCCGCTTTTTGACCAACGAGTCGGATTCCGAGACCAAACAAGAGACGCTCGACCGAGTTCTGTTTCGAGGCTTCGATTGCCGCAAGCAATTTATCGACGGACGTCTCACCCATTCGATCAAACGTCAATAATTCCTCACGATCGAGTCGATATAAATCGGCAATCGTCCGGATTGCTTCATGATCATACAATTGACGGACGACTTTTTCACCGAGACCGTCGATGTTCATCGCCTGACGCGAAACGAAGTGAATGATGCCTTCCATCAATTGCGCTGGGCATTCCGGACTGACACAGCGGATGTCGACTTCACCTTCGAGCCGGACAAGTTCCGATTGACAGGCCGGACAATGCGTTGGGAAAACAATCGGTGTTTCTTCCCCGGTCCGTTCTGCCGTGACGACTTGTACGACTGCCGGGATGACATCGCCTGCTTTTTTAATGATGACCGAGTCCTGAAGGCGGATATCTTTTTCAGCGATGAAGTCAGCGTTGTGTAGTGTCGCATACGTCACCGTCGATCCTGCGACGACGACCGGTGCAAAACGGGCACGAGGCGTGACTTTCCCGGTCCGACCGACACTGAAATCAACGTCTTCGACTGTCGTCATGACTTCTTCCGCCGCGAACTTATAGGCTGTCGCGAAGCGGGGACTTTTTGCTGTGAAGCCGAGCTCTTCCTGATCATCGTATCGATCGACTTTCAAGACGATTCCGTCGATCTCATATGGCAGGCTCGCGCGCGCTTCCGTCCAATGTGCGATGTAGGCAAGAATCTCTTCCACCGTCTCACACGTCTGCATATGTTGATTGGTCGGTAACCCAAGTGAGGCAAGTTGTGCCATCGCTTCGCTATGTGAACGGGCCGTCAAGGTATTGACACCGACGCCATACACGAATAACGACAGATTACGTGACGCTGTGATTGACGAATCCAGCTGACGCAGACTACCTGCGGCCGCGTTACGCGGATTCGCGAACAATGTCTCTTCTCGGCTAGCCCGGTCTTCATTCAAGCGTTCGAACGATTGTTTCGGCATGTAAGCCTCACCGCGGACTTCGACCGTCTCTTCCGCCTGCAAACGAAGCGGTAACGCTTTGATCGTCCGTAGATTCTGCGTGATGTTTTCGCCGACTGTTCCATCGCCACGCGTCGCCCCACGGACGAATCGCCCGTCTTCGTATTTCAGCGAGATGGCAAGTCCATCGAATTTCAGTTCGGCGACATACGTCGTCGAACGTCCGAGCGACCGCTCAATCCGAGCGACCCATTCGCGAATTTCCGTCTCATCAAAGACGTTTCCGAGCGACAGCATCGGTAAATCATGCGTCACCTTCTCGAACGCTTCGAGCGGTGCCGCGCCGACGCGTTGCGTCGGCGAATCCGGTGTAATCAGTTCTGGATGCTCTGTTTCTAACTCCGTCAGTTCACGAAGCAGTTGATCGTACGTCGCATCCGGTACCGTTGGTTGATCCAGTACGTAGTATTCGTAGCTGTATCGGTTCAATGTTTGACGAATCTCATCTATACGCTGGCTTGCGTCCATCTGTGGACCTCCCGTCATACCTTTTTAATCGGTGCGAATTTCGCGAGCAATCGTTTGATTCCGACTGCTGGGAATGCGATATCGATTTCAAGATTATCCCCTTCACCACGAGTCTGGACGACTGTACCGAGTCCCCATTTCCCGTGCTCTGCCTTATCTCCGACCGACCAACCGAGCGTTTCCGCACCTGACGTCTTCATTGCTGTCGGTTTGCTGATCGAGCGACCGATGACGGCTTTGCCTTGCGGAACAGGGCGGTCTTCCCATGGGAGTGGCTTCGCTTTTTTACCGGTCCGCTCGATGACGACTTCCGGCAGCTCTGCTAGGAACCGTGATTCTTGGTTCGCATTCGTTCGTCCGTACAGGGAGCGCATCCGCGCGTGTGACAAGTAAAGGCGTTTCTCAGCACGTGTGATCCCGACGTACGCGAGGCGACGTTCTTCTTCCATCTCGTCTTCATCTTGAAGCGAGCGGCTATGTGGGAACAATCCTTCCTCCATCCCAATCAAGAAGACGACAGGGAACTCGAGTCCTTTTGCCGAGTGAAGCGTCATCAACGTGACTTGTTCTTCCGGATCCGTCTCGTCGAGTGAATCAACATCGGCGACGAGTGTCAAATCGGTCAAGAAGGCGATGATCGTCCGGTCTTCTGGATCGGCTTTCGCCGTCTCCTTCTCAAAGTTTTGCGCAACAGTGATGAACTCGTTGATGTTCTCGAGACGACTCTGCGCTTCAAGTGTCTTATCTTCCTTCAGCACTTGACGATAGCCTGATTTTTCGAGCACTTCTTCGACTAGTTCCGACAGGCTGATGAATTCTTGCATTTGGCTGAGTCCGAGAATCATCGTCCGGAAATCCGTCAGCTTCGCTGCCGTCTTTGGTGCGATACTCGACAATTCGATATCGCGAATCGCTTCCATCAATGACACACCTTGTAAGTCAGCGAAATCACGCAGCTTATCAATCGTCGTCGCACCAATCCCGCGTTTTGGTTCGTTGACGATCCGCGCGAAGGACAGGTCTTCATCCGGATTCGAAATCAATCGGAGATAAGCAAGCACGTCCTTGATCTCTTTACGATCGTAGAACTTCGTGCCGCCGATCATTTTGTACGGAACGTTCGACTTAAGAAGCGTTTCCTCAATGGCACGCGATTGTGCATTCGTCCGGTACAGAATCGCGATATCGCTCAGTTTCATCCCGTAACGAAGTGAGTTCCGAATCTCCTGGACGATATAAAAGGCTTCTTCCCGCTCATTCTCCGCCGTATGAACGACGAGCTTCTCGCCTTCATCATTATCCGTCCAAAGTTTCTTATCTTTGCGTGTCGAGTTGTTTTGGATGACATGGTTGGCTGCTTCCAAGATTCGTTTGGAAGAACGGTAGTTTTGCTCGAGTAAGATGACAGCTGCATTCGGATAGTCCTCTTCGAACGAGAGGATGTTCGCGATGTCAGCACCACGCCAGCGATAGATCGACTGATCCGAGTCTCCAACGACACAGAGATTCTGATGTCCCGATGCTAACAGGTTGACGAGATCATACTGGGCTTTGTTCGTATCTTGATACTCATCGACATGAATGTAGCGGAATTTCTTCTGATAGTAAGCAAGGACATCCGGACTCTTCTTGAACAATTCCGTCGTTTTTCCGATCAAATCATCAAAGTCGAGCGCGTTGTTCCGGCGTAAGACCGCTTCATATCCTTTATAGATTTCAGCAACTGTCTTTTCATACGGGCTCGTCACGATCGAGGCGTAGAATTCAGCACTGCGTAATTCATTTTTCTGTGACGAGATGATCGTCAGCATCGAACGTGGATCCCATTTTTTCGGGTCCAAGTTTTGTTCCTTTAAGACGAGCTTGATCGCCGACTGCTGATCACTTGAATCAAGAATCGTGAAGTTACGATCGTATCCAAGCTGATCGATGTCGCGACGTAACATCCGGACGCACATCGAGTGGAAGGTCGAGACCCAAATATCGTTCGCGACACCACCGACCAAACGACCGATCCGGTCTCGCATTTCCCGCGCCGCCTTGTTCGTGAACGTAATCGCGAGGATGTTCCACGGTGCGACTTGTTTAGCCGCCATCAAATAAGCGACCCGATGTGTCAGGACGCGTGTCTTCCCGGAACCGGCTCCTGCCATGATCAGCAGTGGACCTTCCGTATGCTTGACTGCTCTTGCTTGCTCAGGGTTTAGTCCACTGACGAGCTGTTCACTCAAATTAAACATATCAATAGCCTCATTTCTTATATTCCGAACTTTTGTTCCTATATTTTATCGTGTCGCTGCGACAGTCGCAAGCGCTGCTTTTAAATCCTCATAAATGACGTTCCCGACGACGATCGTATCCGCATACTGCAGCATCTCACGCGCTCGCTCCTCGGAATCGATTCCTCCACCGTAAAACAGGCGTGCCTGTTTCAAGACATCGCGAACGGCTGCTACTCGTTCCGGTTCTCCGTAAACGCCGCTGTATTCGAGATACACGACCGGTAGACGGAAGACGCTATCCGCTAACTGCGCATAAGCGACGGTCTCATCTAATGTTAGCGGTTTTGCTTGTGTCACACGCGCGACCTTCGCATCAGGATTCAGGACGATATACCCTTCCCCGACAAGGTCAGCGTGCGCCAGCATATGACCGACTTGTTCTAACGCCTCGACTTGTTTTTCAACGACGTACTCTAATGTTCCCGCATTCAGGACCGTCGGTGTCAGATACGTATCAAATCCCATCGTTGCGGCTTCGAGTTCAGAAATCTCGAGTGCCACTGCGACTGGATACCGGCGCAAACGCATCAAGAGATCAAGCGTCGCATCGAGTGTGATGTCATCTGTTCCACCGACAAGAATCGCATCCGTTCCGGACGTCGCAATCGCCTGCAGGCTAGCATCATCAATTGGTTTTGCTGGATCTAGTTTAAAGACATGTCGCCATTCATTAAAAGGTAATAACACGGTTCGTCCCATCCTCTCTTTCTCATTCCACATTCAGTATAAAACAAAAAACCATCTCGCGCAGGGCGAGATGGTCAGACGTGTGTCCGTCGTTTCGTCAAGAGTGACGCCAGTAACAACGCAAAGACAGCATATACCGGCACGAACGCCCACGGTTCTGCCAAAAAGAAGCCGAGTATCGGGACGTCCAGTAACGGTGAATCCGGTGAACAGAGTGCTCGACCGTTGACGAGCGCCAAAAACGGTAAGACAGGAACAGCAAAGATATAGGCGAAGTTGATCCAAAAGGCACGTTTCATAAAAGAGCCTCCTTATCCGATGATGACGGATTCCTTCGGATAGTTGTAGTTACGTTTCGGTTGGTTCGCTTTCAGGAGAAGAACGAACGAGATGACACCGATTCGACCGATGAACATCAGCACAGACAACGTCCATTTTCCGATATCCGATAATTGATCCGTGATGCCGAGCGATAGACCGGTCGTTCCGAACGCTGAACAGGCTTCAAAAAACAGCACGAGGAACGGGGCATCTTCGACAAGCAATAAGACGATCAATCCGACCATCGTCACACCAGTCGAGACGACGATGACGACGAAGGCTTTCCAGATGTCCGACTGACCAATCTCACGACCAAAGATTTTGATGCCGTATTCGCCTCGGATGAAGGCGATGACACTCAAGACGGCGACCGCGAACGTCGTCGTTCGAATCCCCCCACCAACGGAAGACGGTGACGCCCCGATGAACATCAAGAGCGACAGGACGAAAATCGACGCTTGTGAGAAGGAGGTGATGTCGACCGTCGTCAATCCCCCGTTTCGGGTCGTGACGGATTGGAACAAGGCGTCGACGAGCTTCTCATCGATCGGTAAACCTTTAAAGGATTGGTTCCATTCAAATAGCAGCAATGCTACCGTTCCGAATAGGACGAGAATGAAGAACGTTGACGCCGTTAATTTTGTAAACAGTGAAAAATGATACGGTTGACGTGTCGCTTGGCGTGTCGCCCGGTACGAGATGTAGCGCCGGACTTCGACGAGTACCGGAAAGCCGATCGCCCCAAGTGTCAGTAACAAAATTTGCATGAAGACGACGAACAAATCACCACGAAACGGTAGTAACGATTCACCCGTGATATCAAAACCAGCATTCGTCGTCGCACTGACCGATCCGAACAGTCCTTGGAGCATCGCTTCACCTAGTGTCGGAAAATATTTCGTATAGTACAGCCCGAGAATCAATGCCCCGATCAATTCAATCGAGACGATGATCAAGATGACTTCCCGAATGTATTTGACGACCCCTTGCATCGTCGTCTGGTTCTGATCTCGGACGACGAGTTGGCGTTCCCGAAAGCCGATTCGTTTTCCGAGAATGACCCACATCGCGATATGAAGCGACATCAAACCGATTCCGCTGACTTGCACTAAAATCATGATCATGAAGTAGCCGAACGTCGTGAAGGTTTCTGAGACCGAGACCGTCGTCAAACCAGTGACACTGACACAACTGACCGCCATGAAGACGAGGTCCGTGAAATCCCAGTTGTAGTCTCCCTTGGTCGACCACGGCAGACCGAGCATGATGATTCCGATGATGACTGCAACGAAATAGATGATGACGAGCGACTGGATGGGCGTCAGCCTTCGAATGAAATGCTGAATTTTATGTTGTAACGCAAAATCCAATATGACACGCCCCCCTTCATAGAAGTAGCGGATAACATTAGTTATCCGCTACTTCTTGCTCGATAAGACCTAGGCGGGCAAGCGCCAGATCATAACCGCCCGAACCGTAGTTCAAGCAACGTTTGACACGCGAGATCGTTGCTGTTGAAGCACCGGTCGCCTTTTCGATTTTGTGATACGTATTGCCTTCACGTAATTGACGTGCGACTTCAAGACGTTGGGCGAGCGCCTGGATTTCGTTGACGGTCGCTAAGTCTTCGAACAACGTATAACAATCTTCTAATGAATCCATCTTCATGATGGCTGTAAATAACTGATCCAATTCTTTTCCACGCAATTTATCGAGTTGCATCTTGTGACTCCCTTTCCCATTCAATTGCTCTTTAATAGTTTAAAGCGCGACGTTTTAAAATTCAAGCATCATCGCAAAATCGCTGGGAAAAGGACTTTTTTCCGAAGGACTTCGTATATTCCCTGCGGTGTGATCCGCACATATGGCAAGTGAGTGGACGCTAGGAATAGCAACGTATAGACAGGATCTTCAAACGCATAACCGCGTTCGAACAATGCTTCCCGTAGAGCGGTTTCCTGAACGATCAAATCTTCGAGTGGCAAGTCGGACGTCTGCCCCATCAAGGTCAACGGAACTTCAGCGATGACTTCTCCGTCCTCGACGAGAACGATTCCGCCGCCGAACGCTTTCATTCGATCAAACGCGACTTGCATGTCTCGTTTCGATTTACCGATCATCAAGATATCACCGCTAATCGAGTACGAACTGACGAGACCACCGACTTGTGTCGCAAAGTTTTTCAGAACGGTATTCAGTCGCCACTTCCCTTCCCGGTCGAGTAACATCAGGAAGGATTCATCACATCCTGCCGGTAGCACAGGCACACTTGTATCGTGTTCGACTTGATAGAGCTTCATGATGACGGAATTGACCATCTCAAGACCAACCGGCATGCTAAACGAAAAATCCTGTTCCGTTAAGGAAACCTGGACTTCCGAGCGTGGCATGAGCGCATAGACAGCATCGAGCGCTTCTGCCGGGTAACAGGGGATGTCGGCTTGACGGACCCATGTGCCGCGCGCAAGTACGGCGACAGGTGTCGGTGCATCTTTTGCCTCAAGGAAATTGAGATGCGCGATTCGTCCTGGTGCGATACTCCCGAGTAGATGATCGAGATTAAAATGACGCGCTGCATTGTACGACGCGATCCGGTACGCTTCTTCGACCGGGATGCCTGCCTCGAGCATCAATCGGATCGTCTCATCCATCATGCCTGCCTTATAAAAGGACGGCGTTGAACCATCTGTCGTCACGAGTACCTTATCGAACTGCGTCAACCCTGCTTCGACGAGACCTTTAAAGATATCCGGTAGATCTGGACGAATCGATGAATAACGAATTGTCGTCGTGTAGCCAAGTTCAAGACGTGTCATCGCTTCTTCGACCGTCATCGCTTCGTGATCGCTCGTCACGCCATACAGCGCCATCTTCGTCAGCGTCTTCGCTGAAGCACCAGGGAAATGACCTTCGATCGGTTTTCCGAGTTTGATCGCATCCTGCATCCAATGGAGCAATTCATCGTCCCCTTGCGAGAGACGTGGCCATCCCGTCAACTCACCTGCTTGGATGACTTGTGGATGCTTGAGCCACGCTTGAATCCGGCGATTATCGATCGATATACTGTCGGCATCAAGCTCGGTTTGTGCGTCGAGTCGTGCCCACCAGTACATCGAGGTCGGTAAGTCTGCTAGCGCCTCGACTTGAGCAAACGCTTGCTCCGTCGGCTCTAATAATAACAACATATTGTCGTTGACGAGCGTCGATGTTCCCCGCTCTGCTGCGAATTTTGCAAGACTCGCTGGATTGTAAAGTTGGAACGGATGGGCATGGGGTTCAATGTAACCGGGTACGATATATTGACCTGTCGCATCATGGTACGCATCGGCTTGTTCCGGCATCTCTGGACCGACATAGACGATCCGGTCGCCACTAATCCAGATGTTCGCCGTCCGCCATGCTTTGACACCATGATTCAGGTAAGTGGCATTCTGTATGACAAGTGTCGGTGCAAGCTTTCCGCTGATGACCGCTTGGTGTGTTCGTACTTCAGATTTCGTCCAAGGGGATCTTCCACAATTTTTTTTCACGAAAGCTCGACCTCCTTTGTTTTATTGAAAACGCTTTCTTATAGTTCTTATACTAAAATGTTGCTAAGTAAGTTTCAAGAAGTTTTGCCCCGTTCCGGATTCATTTGGTCAAAATAACACAAATTCGCCATGGAAGACAAATCTTTTCGTGCACTTCGCCAAGAAACAAAAAACCAGACGAGGCTCCTTCGAGCACGTCTGGTTCAGATATCATGATTCATGCGAGGCACGAAAGGCTTTTTGAGCGATATCAGTTCGGTAAAAGAATGGTTGATCCGTCACGTCTGGTAAGTTCGCATAGACCTGTTCGACAGCCTGCTCGATCGTCTCGGCACGGCTGACACATACGAGGACACGTCCACCAGCTGAGACAAGTTGATCGTCTCGTTCTGCCGTGCCGGCATGAAAGACGAGAAGACCGTTCCCGATCTGATCAAGTGGAATCGCTTGTCCCGTTTTTGGCGCTTCCGGATATCCTTCTGCTGCGACGACGACACCGACAGCTGCTTGATCCGTCCAAACGACTTCTGGTATCTGTCCGTCCATCAGCGGCATGATGACATCAAGCAACGGCGTCTCTAAGCGCGGAAGAATGACCTCTGTTTCCGGATCACCGAACCGGGCATTGAACTCGATGACGAATGGTCCTTGTTTCGTCAGCATCAGACCGGCATAGAGGAAGCCGGTGAACGGAATTCCTTCGCTTGCCATCTGATCGACGAGCGGCTGAATGATGCGATCAACAGCTTCTGTCGTCAACGCTGCTTCGTCCCACTGAGGAAGCGGAGAATACGCGCCCATGCCTCCTGTGTTCGGACCTAAGTCACCGTCAAACGCCCGTTTATGATCTTGCGACAATACCATCGGGATGACCGTCTCTTCGTGCACGAATGCCATCAACGAACACTCTTCCCCGATCAGGCATTCTTCGATGACGACGCGGCTTTGTTGACCGTATTCTCCGGCAAACGTATCGTGGATTGCAACAAGCGCCTGGTCCACGGTTTCTGCGACCGTGACTCCTTTTCCGGCAGCAAGTCCATCGGCTTTGATGACGATCGGTGCACCCGCTTTGCGAACATACGCCTCTGCATCTGCTGCTGAAGTAAAGACGGCGTGAGCAGCGGTCGGAATACCGGCACGCTCCATCAATTCTTTCGCGAACTGCTTACTTCCTTCGATCGCTGCCGCTTCCCGTGTTGGTCCGAAGATTTGCAGTCCCGCTGCCTGAAAGGCGTTAACGACTCCGAGAACAAGTGGTCCTTCTGGTCCGACAATCGTCCAATCGATCTGTTCGTCTTGTGCGAACGCCACGAGTTCATCGATAGCATCTTCGGCGATCGGAACACATGTGGCTTGTGTCATCCCGGCATTCCCAGGCGCAGCATACACGGTCTCGATCCGTTCATCCTGTGCCAGCTTCCAGACGAGCGCGTGTTCACGCCCTCCTTTACCAATCACCAATACCTTCATTCAAATCGCCTCCACTTAGTGTTTGAAATGTCGAACGTTCGTAAAGACCATCGTAATGCCATGTTTGTTACACGCATCGATCGACTCTTGGTCACGAATCGAGCCGCCTGGTTGAATAATTGCTGTAATGCCAGCTGCTGCTGCCGCTTCGACCGTATCACCCATTGGGAAGAAAGCATCGGAAGCAAGGGACGCGCCAACTGCTTTTTCTCCGGCTTGCGTAATCGCGATGTTCGCTGAACCAACACGGTTCATCTGTCCTGCACCAACACCGACCGTCACTTCGTCCTTCGCGAGAACGATGGCATTCGACTTGACGTGTTTGACGGCGCGCCATGCGAGTTTCAAGTCCTCCCATTCCGCTGCTGTCGGTTTGCGGTCTGTCACGACACGTGCTGCTGCATCATCAAGCGTCTCATCGTCACTGTCTTGGACGAGCATGCCGCCAGCGACTGCCGTATAACGGATCGCTTGGACACGCTTGACGTCGAGTTCAAGCAGACGGATGTTCTTTTTCGCTGACAACAAGGCGAATGCTTCTTCTGTGAAGGATGGAGCGATGATGATCTCAAGGAAGATACCGCTCAATTGTTCTGCTGTCTCTAGGTCAACTTCACGGTTCAAGGCGACGATGCCACCGAAAATCGACACTGGATCGGCTGCATGAGCGCGGCGGAATGCCTCTCCGATCGTTGGACCGACGGCAACACCACATGGGTTCATGTGTTTGACGACGACAGCTGCTGCTTCGCGGAACTCGTCGAGAATTTCAAGTGCAGCGTTCGCATCTTGAATGTTGTTATACGACAACTCTTTACCGTGCAACTGTTTCGCTGAAGCGAGAGATGCTCCACGGTAAATCGGTGTTTTATAGAAGGCTGCTTCTTGGTGTGGATTTTCTCCGTAACGGAGATCTTGGACTTTCTCAAGCGTGATCGTCAACTGATCGGGGAACTTCTCACCTGTTTGCGTCAAGAAATAATCCGCGATCAACGCATCGTACGCCGCTGTATGCCGGAAGGCTTTCGCCGCAAGACGTTGACGTGTCTCAAACGTCGTACCGCCTTCACGAATCTCAGCAACGACCGTTTCGTAATCAACTGGGTCGACGACGACCGTGACAGCTGCGTGGTTTTTCGCTGCTGAACGCAACATGCTTGGTCCACCGATATCGATGTTCTCGATCGCATCGGCATAGGCGACGTCTTCTTGTAAGACCGTCTGCTTGAACGGATACAGATTGACGACGACGAAATCAATCGGTTGAATCTGTTGCGCAGCCATCTGCTCACGATGGGATTCAAGATCACGACGACCGAGTAATCCACCATGAACCATTGGATGGAGCGTCTTGACACGCCCATCGAGCATTTCTGGGAATTGTGTGACTTCACTGATACCAATGACCGGAAGCCCAGCTTCCTCTAATGCTTGATGTGTTCCGCCTGTCGAGACGAGCTCGATACCTGCTTCATGGAACGCTCGTCCTAATTCGACGATTCCTGTTTTATCCGACACACTAACTAACGCTCTCATACGTTTGCCTCCTCTTTCATCCACTCTTCGATGACTTGCGGATACAGTCTATGTTCGACACGCTGAATCGCTTGTTGCAATGTTTCACGCGTCATCTCTTCTGTAATCCGGACGGATTCTTGGGCCATGATCGGTCCTGTGTCCATGCCTTCATCGACTATATGAATTGTAACACCTGTGATTTTAACTCCGCCACGAAATGCTTGACCGATCGCATCTTTTCCCGGGAAGGCCGGAAGTAGCGACGGGTGGATGTTGACGATCCGCCCTGCGTATCGTCCGAGCAACTCTTCCCCGATCAATCGCATATAGCCGGCGAGAATGATCCGTTCAACGCCTTTTGCTTCAAGACGGGCAATGATTTCCCGCTCAAAACTCGGTTTATCCGGATAGTCCTTCGCCCGAAAGACGAAGACGTCACATCCGCGTCGTTTCGCCCGTTCAATGACTGCTGCGTCCGGTTGATCGCAGACGATCAGTTCAATCGAGGCATGTAACGTTCCTGCCTCGATTGCTTCAAAAAGTGCTTCGACATTACTACCGCTTCCTGATGCAAAACAGGCAATCTTCATGCGTCGACTCCTTGAATTCGAACACCTTCTTGATCGGTCACGTGACCAATCACGTACGCCGTCTCATTTTCACGAGCGAGGCGTGCTGTTACTTCCGCGACATCTTCTGGTTTGACGATCAACATGAAACCAATCCCCATGTTGAAGACATTATACATGTCATGTCGTGGAAGGTCACCCGCTTGCTCGAGCCAGTCGAAGACTGGTAACGTCGGCCACTTTTTCGGGTCGAACGATGCGCCGAGCCCTTCTGGCAAGACGCGTGGTACGTTCTCGTAGAATCCCCCACCCGTAATATGAACCATCGCTTGGATCTTTTCCGTCTCAAGGGCTGCTTTGACCGCTTCGACATAGATACGTGTTGGCATGAGGAGCGCATTTCCGAGCGTATGACCGAGCATCATGACTTCATCTTCGTATCGGAGGCCACTGTCGGCGACGATTTTACGAACAAGTGAGAACCCATTTGAATGGACGCCGGACGAAGCGAGACCGAGAATAACATCTCCCGCTGCGACGTTATCACCTGTGATCAATTTTTGTTTCTCGACGGCACCTACAGCGAACCCGGCGATATCATATTCGCCGTCCGCATACATCCCTGGCATTTCCGCTGTTTCGCCGCCGATTAACGTACATCCCGCCTGGACGCAACCTTCTGCGACACCTGCGACGATCCGTTCGATCTTCGCCGGAATTGCCTGACCGAGCGCGATGTAGTCAAGGAAATAAAGTGGTTCCGCGCCTTGGACGATGATATCGTTCACACACATCGCGACACAGTCGATCCCAATCGTATCGTGTTGTTCCAGTGCGAAGGCGAGCTTGAGCTTCGTACCGACACCGTCTGTCCCACTGACAAGGACCGGTTCTTTCAACTGCAATTGGCTGAGGTCGAACATCGCACCAAAGCTACCGAGTCCCGTCAATACTTCTTTGCGCATCGAACGGGCGACGTGTTTTTTCATTCGGGTGACTGACTCATATCCTGCTGTCAGACTCACACCTGCTGCTTCGTAATGTTTGCTCATGTTCTTCCCCCATCTATCAAAGTTTAGCTTCTAACTCGAGCGAACCGAGCGGTGTCGGATACTCTCCTGTGAAGCAAGCGGTACATTGTCCTTTTAACGGTCCATCGAACGGGCGATCGATGGCATCGACCATGCCCGGTACAGTCAAGAATTCAAGTGAATCCGCACCGATTTCCTGACGGATTTCTTCCGGCATCAACCGAGCAGAGATCAGTTCTTCCTTCGATGAAGTATCAATCCCGTAATAACATGGATTCGTAATTGGTGGTGCCGTGATGCGGACGTGCACTTCCGTCGCACCGGCTTCACGTAATAAACCGACGATCCGGCGACTCGTCGTTCCCCGGACGATTGAATCATCGACCATGATGACACGCTTTCCTTGCACGACGCCACGTAGCGCGGACAACTTCATTTTGACCCCACGTTCCCGTAACTCTTGTGACGGCTGGATGAACGTCCGTCCGACATACCGGTTCTTGATCAATCCCATTTCATATGGAATCCCACTCGCTTCCGCGTAACCGATCGCTGCCGAAATACTTGAATCCGGCACTCCGGTAACGACGTCTGCTTCGATCGGTGCTTCTTCATACATCTTTTTCCCGAGTGCTTTGCGGGCCGTATGGACGTTGACGCCATCAATGATTGAATCCGGACGTGAGAAGTAGATGTATTCCATCGAACACATCGCCCGTTCACGTGGTTCCATGTATTGACGAGACGACATACCGTGTTCTGTGATCGTTACGAGCTCCCCTGGCTCAATATCACGAATGAACTCCGCGCCGACGATATCAAAGGCACATGTTTCTGACGCGAATACGATGCCGCCGTCTGGTGTCTTCCCGAGTGACAATGGACGCAGTCCGTGTGGATCAACTGCCACGAATAACGTGTCTTCCGTTAAGAAAAGGAAGGCGAACGCCCCGACGAGACGCGCGAGACTGTCAGCAATCCGGTCTTCGAGTGTGTCGAGCTTACTGCGTTTGACGAGATGGGCGACGACTTCCGTATCACTCGTCGTCTGAAAGATGGCACCTTCTGCTTCTAACAGGTGCTTCAGTGAATCGGCGTTGACGAGGTTTCCGTTATGTGCGAGGGCGAGATCTCCCGTCCGCGATTTGAAATGCAGCGGTTGAGTATTCTCAAGCGTGTTTCCACCTGCTGTCGAATACCGGACATGTCCGATCGCGTGATGTCCTTTCAGATTCGTCAGTGTCTCTTCCGAAAAGACTTCCGTTACGAGTCCTTGCCCGCGGTGCGGGAAGAGGTCGTCACCGTCACTCGTGACGATGCCTGCCCCTTCCTGTCCCCGGTGTTGCAAACTGTGCAAGCCGTAATAGGCGAGTTGCGCTGCATTCGGTTGTCCGAAGATCCCGAAGACGCCACACTCCTCATTTAGTCCTTTGATGTCATATAACACGCGATTGCTCCTTCCCAGTCTTCCTGTAAGGTCGAACGGTCTGCTTCGATCCGTGTCTCCACCGTTTCGATGACGAGAAGCTCATCGTTCGTGACGACACCGATCGCTTGAGCACCAGTCCGTTGTTCGAATGCTGTGACGTGCGCTTGTGGCACAGTGACGATGAAGCGTGATTGCGATTCGCTGAACAGGTGTAAGGTTGGTCCGTTGAACTGAACCGTCAACCCGAGATCCGTTCCAAACGTCATCTCAGCGAGAGCGATTGCAAGACCACCTTCTGATACATCATGCATCGCATTGACTTCACCTGCTTGTACTGCCTGCTGTAACAATTGTAAGCGTGCGTGTTCGACGGCTAAATCAATCTGTGGTGCGCGACCGAATGATTTACCGAATTGCATATATTGAAGCTCACTGCCACCAAACTCGTCTGTTGTTTCTCCTAATAGATAGATCTGGTCACCAGCTTGTTTGACGTGTTGCGTTGTGATCCATTCGGTTTGCTCGTGTAAGCCAACCATTCCGACGACCGGTGTCGGGTGAACCGCTTGACCGGCTGACTCGTTGTAGAGTGAGACGTTTCCACCGATGACAGGTGTCTCAAGGACACGACATGCTTCGGCCATACCGGCTGTTGCTTGCTGCAACTGCCAGAAGCCTTCTGGTTTATCCGGATTTCCGAAGTTCAGGCAATCCGTGATGGCGAGTGGTGTCGCCCCACTCGCGACGATATTACGGGCTGCTTCTGCAACCGCAATCTGTCCACCGACATATGGATCCAAGTAGACGAAGCGGCTGTTACAGTCGGTCGTCATCGCGAGCGCTTTGTTCGTGCCGCGGACACGAATGACGGCTGCGTCTGATCCTGGTGCGACGACGGTCGATGTCTGGACCATATGATCGTACTGATCGTAGACCCAACGTTTTGAAGCGATCGTCGGCTGACGTAGTAGCGCCCGCCATGTCTCAACGACGTCTTCAACGACTGGAAGCGTCTCTTCCATCGCTTGGAATTCTTCATAATACGCAGGGACGCGAGATGGTTTTTCATAGACTGGTGCTTCTTCCGCTAACGCGTCGACCGGAACTTCTGCGACGATATCCCCGTGATGGATCAAACGTAAGACTTTCTCTTCAATGACTTCTCCAACGTGAACGGCATGGAGTCCCCATTTGCTGACGATTGCTTCGATCTCTGCTTCGCGACCACGCTTGACGACGAGTAACATCCGCTCCTGTGATTCCGAGAGCATCATTTCGTAGGCAGTCATCCCTGTTTCTCGTTGCGGAACGTCATCGAGGTGCATCTCGATGCCCATACCGGCTTTTGAAGCCATCTCTGCTGAAGACGATGTCAGTCCAGCAGCACCCATGTCCTGCATTCCGACCAGTGCCGGGTGCCCGACGATTTCAAGACAAGCTTCAATCAATAGCTTCTCCATGAATGGATCACCGACTTGAACAGCCGGACGTTTTGCTTCCGTATCCTCTCCGAGATCCTCCGAGGCAAACGTCGCACCATGAATTCCGTCGCGTCCAGTAGCTGCACCGACGTACATGACTGAGTTGCCGACACCTTTTGCCTGACCTTTTTGAATATCCGCATGGTTGATTAAACCGATACACATCGCGTTGACGAGTGGATTGCCTTCATACGAGCGATCAAATCCGATTTCGCCACCGATCGTTGGGATCCCGACACAGTTGCCATAACCCGCGATCCCAGCGACGACTTGTTCGAACAGTTGATTGACACGTGGTGTACCGAGATGACCGAAACGGAGCGAGTTCATGAGTGCGACCGGTCGTGCGCCCATCGAGAAGATGTCACGAATGATTCCGCCGACGCCTGTCGCAGCCCCTTGATACGGTTCAACAGCGGATGGATGGTTGTGGCTTTCGATCTTAAAGACGACTGCCTGCTCATCGCCGATATCAACGACACCTGCACCTTCCCCTGGTCCTTGTAAGACACGTGGTCCAGTCGTCGGGAATTGACGGAGGACGGGTTTAGATGTCTTGTATGAACAATGCTCGGACCACATGACTGAGAACAATCCTGTTTCCGTATAGTTCGGTTGGCGTCCGAGTAAATCGACAACCATCTGGTATTCTGTATCACTCAAGCCCATCGTGGCATAGACGCGTTGCTCTTGAATCAATTCTGGTGTTGGTTCAGACTGTTGTTTTAGCATGGTGTGCCCCCTGTTTGACGAGTGAAGTAAAGAGTTTTAGTCCATCTGTTCCGCCGGTCAAGAGTTCGACCGCTCGTTCCGGGTGTGGCATCATACCAAGAACGTTGCCGGCTTTGTTCGTGATTCCGGCGATATCGCCGCGCGAGCCGTTCGGATTGTCGACATATGTGAAGGCGATTTGTCCGTTCGTTTGCAGCATCGCGTAAGTCGCATCGTCGCAGTAGTAGTTTCCTTCACCATGCGCGATCGGAATCGAAATCGTCTCGCCTGGCAGGTAATCCGATGTAAAACGTGTCTTTGTATTCTCAACCTTTAGTTCAACCGTCCGGCACATGAACTTCAAGCCGTTGTTTCGGTGCAAGACACCTGGTAAGAGTCCCGCTTCGACAAGGATCTGGAATCCGTTACATACCCCGAGGACCGTTTTCCCTTCTGCCGCAAAACGTTTGACTTCTTCCATGATCGGTGAGAAGCGCGCGATCGCGCCGCAACGAAGGTAATCACCGTAGGAGAATCCGCCCGGTAACAGGACGCCGTCGTAGCCTTCAAGTGATGTTTCGGTATGGAAGACATATTCCGCTTCTTCTCCGAGAGCATCCTTGACCGCATGGTACATATCTAAATCACAGTTCGATCCCGGAAAGACGATGACCGCGAACTTCATGCTGGCGTCACCTCTTCGATCGTAATCTGGTAATCTTCCATCACCGTGTTGACGAGTAGTTTTTGACACATCTCATGAATCATCGCTTCTGTCGTTTCCGTCTCAACGAGCAGTTCAATCTGTTTTCCGATTCGGACACTCTCGACACCCGTAAAACCAAGCTGTTGCAATCCGCCTTTTACAGCAACTCCTTGTGGATCTAAAATGCTTTCCCGTAATGCGATCGATACGATGACTTTTTTCATTGTGTGTTTCCCCCTAGGCGATTGAATAGTGTTTGGTAAGTCTCTGTCAGTGAACCGATATTGCGACGGAAGACATCTTTATCGAGATGTTCTCCTGTCGCCTGATCCCACAAGCGACATGTATCAGGTGAAATCTCATCTGCTAGTAGAATCGTTCCGTCTGCCGTCTTGCCGTACTCCAATTTAAAATCAATCAACGTGATTCCGTTTTGACGGAAGTAAGGTTGCAAGACTTCATTCACGCGAAGTGCCTTGTCCGACAACTGTTTCAACTCTTCAGAAGTCGCAATCTTCAGTAAATTGATGTGTGATGAGGTGACGAGTGGATCGCCTAACGTATCATCTTTATAGTAGAACTCAACGATTGGTGTTTCGAGCACCGTACCTTCTTCGATACCGAGCCGTTTACTCAAGCTTCCCGCGACGACGTTTCTGACGACGACTTCGAGTGGAATGATGGTGACACGACGTACGAGCTGTTCGCGCTCCGAGACACGTTCAATGAAATGTGTCGGAATGCCCGCTTGTTCGAGGATTTCAAAGAAATGACTCGTCAATCGGTTGTTTAATTCGCCTTTTCCAGCAAAGACTTCTTTTTTCTCGCCGTTGAATGCCGTGGCTTCGTCTTTATAGACGATCCGGAGCACATCCTGCTCCTGCGTCGTGTACAATCGTTTTGCTTTTCCTTCATAAAGTGGTTGCATCGCTTTCGTCCCCCATGATCCTAAGATGTAGACGGGGCAAGTGCCCCGTCTCAGGTTGATTAGTTCAAGCCACACCGTTCAAAGATTTCATCGACACGACTCGTATGATACGTCGGATCGAAACACGCATCGAGCTCTTCTTCTGTGAAAAGCTGTTGAATGTCCTGTTCTTGCCACAATAAGTCACGGAACATGATTTGTTCTTCCCACGCCTGCATCGCACGCGGTTGAACGAAATCATACGCTGCTTCACGCGACCAACCTTTTTCGATTAAAGCGAGTAAGACATGTCCAGAGAAGATGACGCCGAACGTCCGGTCCATGTTCCGCTTCATGTTGTCCGGGAAGACCGTCAAGTTCTTCACGATGTTTCCGAAACGGTTCAACATATAGTTGAGTAGTCCTGTCGCATCCGGAAGAATGATACGTTCTGCCGAAGAATGCGAGATATCCCGTTCGTGCCAGAGTGAGACGTTCTCGTATGCCGTCACCATGTGTCCACGGATGACTCGAGCAAGACCTGTCATGTTCTCTGAACCGATCGGATTTCGCTTGTGCGGCATCGCCGATGATCCTTTTTGACCTTTAGCGAAGAATTCTTCGACTTCACGTGTTTCCGTTTTTTGCAGACCTCGGATTTCCGTTGCCATCTTTTCGATCGATGTCGCGATCAAAGCAAGCGTCGACATGTAGTGTGCATGACGATCACGTTGTAACGTTTGCGTTGAGACCGGAGCGGGCTTTGTCCCTAACTTTTCGCAGACATACTTTTCAATGAACGGATCGATGTTCGCGAATGTTCCGACGGCACCCGACATCTTGCCGTATTCGACCGTCTCACGCGCTGCTTCGAAACGAACTTTATTCCGCTTCATCTCTTCATACCAAAGCGCTAGTTTCAGACCGAACGTCGTCGGTTCTGCATGTACGCCATGTGTGCGTCCCATCATGACCGTATATTTATGTTCGTTCGCTTTGATTTTTAAGATTTCGATGAACCGATCGAGATCTGCAGCAAGAATGTCGTTTGCTTGCTTCAACAGATACGAGAGTGCGGTATCGACGACATCCGTTGACGTGAGTCCGTAATGCACCCACTTGCGTTCTTCTCCGAGTGTTTCAGAGACGGCACGCGTGAAGGCGATGACATCATGACGTGTCTCTTGCTCGATTTCAAGGATGCGGTTGACATCAAATGAGGCATTGTCCCAAAGCAACTGGACGTCCTCTTTCGGGATGACACCTAGTTCACTCCATGCTTCACATGCAAGAATCTCGACTTTTAACCAAGCCTCGAATTTGTTTTGTTCGGTCCAGATTGCTTTCATCTCAGGACGTGTATACCGTTCGATCATTGAACTGTCTCCTTCCATATCGACAGGCGTTCGACTTCTGCCAAAGCATCGTCGACGGTGTCCGCAAGAATGTTTAAATGCCCCATCTTGCGCCCTGTCTTGGCTTCTGCTTTTCCATATAAGTGAACTTTCGTCCGAGCGGTTAGTCTCGGTAGTTCCTCGTATAATGCTGTGACATGCTGACCCAGGATGTTCGCCATGACGACCGGTGTCGTCAGACGGGTATCACCGAGTGGGAGACCACTGATGGCACGGATATGTTGCTCGAATTGGGATGTTTCGCAAGCATCAATCGAATAGTGACCCGAATTGTGTGGTCGGGGTGCTAGTTCATTGACGATTAGTCGAGAACCAACGACAAACAACTCGATGGCGAGTGTACCGATCAACCCGACGGCATCCGCGATCGATTCAGCGAGCGCAATTGCTTCTTGTTCGAGTGATTCGGAAATGCGTGCCGGTACGATCGATAGATGCAAAATGTTCTCTTGATGAATGTTCTCACTGACCGGGAAAACACGAGTCTCTGTTGCGCTTCGAGTGACGATGACGGAAATTTCCTGATCAAACGGTAACCATTGTTCTGCGACATACTCAGTCGGTTCGAATTGTTTGATTGCCGCTTGGAACTGTTCTTCCGTCCGAATGACGGTCTGTCCTTTTCCGTCGTATCCGAATCGTGCTGTCTTCAAGACGAACGGTAAGCCGAGTCGCTGTTTTGCTTCCTCTAAGTCAGAAGGATGCGTCACCGGATGGTACGGAGCGACAGAGTGCCCAATGCGTTCAATCATCTCTTTTTCCCGAACCCGATGCTGCGTTTGAAAGAGGAGATCCGTTCCGTGAATCAGTTTCGTCCCGATCGCTTCAGCGACTTCCGTCGAGATGTTCTCGAATTCGTAGGTGACGACATCTGATTCAGCTGCGAGCTGTTTCGCTGCCTCGACATCCGTAAAGGGAGCTTTAATATGTTGATCCGCCACTTGCGCACATGGCGCGTTGTCCGTTGGATCGAGTGTCAGAATCTCAAAGCCCATCTCACGGGCGGACAGTGCCATCATCCGACCAAGTTGACCGCCACCTAGTATCCCGATTCGTTTCATAACAGGTTTCCTCCAGATGCAATGACGTCTCCTTCTAGTTCGACTCGCATATGATCGAGCTTGCGGGCAAGTCGTTCATCTTGAATCGAAAGAATTTGAGCAGCTAGCAATCCGGCGTTTTTTGCGCCTGCTTCTCCGATGGCAACCGTTGCGACCGGTACACCACCTGGCATTTGAACGATCGAGAGCAAGGAATCAATTCCTTGGAGCGCTCTACTTTTCACAGGAACACCGACGACGGGTAATGTCGTTTTAGCGGCTACCATGCCCGGTAGATGAGCAGCACCGCCTGCACCGGCAATGATGACCTTCAGTCCTCGTTCACGTGCTGATTCAGCATAACGAAACATTAGATCCGGTGTCCGGTGTGCGGAAACGACTTTCTTTTCGTAAGGAATCTCAAGTTGCTCCAACACATCACATGTATGTTTCATCGTTTCCCAATCCGATTGACTTCCCATGATGACGCCGACTTCTGCATTTCCCATCGCTGTTTCCTCCTTTGTGCATAAAAAAAGCCCAAACCACGGCTAAAAGGGTGGCTTAGGGTATAAAAAGGTACGCCAAAGAAATATCGACGAACATCCATATACCCCATAGTCCAACGATTTAGGGTCGTTGGGTAGAAACTTGCAAGCCATATCCCTGCTATTATACGAGGTGTTTATATTCAATCATCCTGTCACGACTTCATCTTAACAAGTCCATCCCAAGGCGTCAACCAAAGGCGAACAATTTAATTGTCTGAAAATTTATCGTTCGGTTTTAAAAGTAGTTTTTCTGATTTCATCTAGTGTCTATTCGGAGTTTATTTTCTTGAAAGGCATCACATGGAATCAAGCACTAAAAAAAGCACCCTCCACATGATTCGGAGGATGCTCTAGGCAGTTATTCGTTCTCTTTCACTTTGCAATCGAAGACGATTTGCTGACGAATTGGATACGGTTCGCCATTAGCGTCTAATCCAAAGATCGGTTCTTCTCGTCGGACCGTCGGGCGGTATCCCATGGCATCGATACGATCCAAACAGGCACCAATCGTCTCGTTCTCTTCGACGGCTACGCGTAGTTTCGTTTTTTTCGCCATATCCCTGTTCAGTCCCTTCATTAAAATGGATACATGTCTTTCTACAAAAAGACACAAAAAAGCGGCGGCCCTTGAGCGTATGCTCCAGAACCACCGTTTGCCTGGCAACGTCCTATCCTCACAGGGGGAAGCCCCCAACTACTTTCGGCGTTCAAGTGCTTAACTTCCGTGTTCGGCATGGGAACGG
>NZ_JACSMY010000003.1:0-261611 GCF_018618875.1 Exiguobacterium sp. s46 | reverse complement strand
AGTCACGATTGACGAAGCTTGCGCTTCATTCGTTTTTGTATTCCGTAGAATACGATTTTTGCCTCATCGTTCAGTTTTCAAAGTTCGTCATTGTTTGTTTTGAAAATGGTGGGCCTAAGTGGACTCGAACCACCGACCTCACGCTTATCAGGCGTGCGCTCTAACCAGCTGAGCTATAGGCCCGTCAAAGCAAACAAAATATGGTGCACCCTGAGAGATTCGAACTCCCGACCCCTTGATTCGTAGTCAAGTACTCTATCCAGCTGAGCTAAGGGTGCGATATGGTGCGGTCGAGAGGACTTGAACCTCCACGATGTTGCCACCACTAGGCCCTCAACCTAGCGCGTCTACCGATTCCGCCACGACCGCAAATATGAAATTAAAAATGGTGTGTCATGCAGGATTCGAACCTGCGACCCTCTGATTAAAAGTCAGATGCTCTACCAACTGAGCTAATGACACATAAAAACTGGGCTGGAAGGGATCGAACCTTCGCGTGCTGGAATCAAAATCCAGTGCCTTACCACTTGGCTACAGCCCAAAAATGGCGGTCCTGACGGGATTCGAACCCGCGATCTCCTGCGTGACAGGCAGGCATGTTAACCGCTACACCACAGGACCGCAATTTGAAGTTGTAAACAACTCTTTAAAAAGAAATGGTGGAGGATGACGGGATCGAACCGCCGACCCCCTGCTTGTAAGGCAGGTGCTCTCCCAGCTGAGCTAATCCTCCATATGGTGACCCGTACGGGATTCGAACCCGTGTTACCGCCGTGAAAGGGCGGTGTCTTAACCGCTTGACCAACGGGCCATATCGTAATTAATAATTATTCTCAAGAAACATTTTCACATAAGAGGTCTGGCGGAGATGGAGGGATTCGAACCCTCGCACCAGTTTCCCGGCCTACACCCTTAGCAGGGGCGCCCCTTATAGCCACTTGGGTACATCTCCAAAAGAATGGCTCCGCAAGTAGGATTTGAACCTACGACCTACCGGTTAACAGCCGGTTGCTCTACCGCTGAGCTATTGCGGAACGTTACGTTCTGTTCGGAACACTTTTATATAGTAGCAACTTTTTTTCTTTCCGTCAATGCTTTTTTAAAAAAGTTTTTAGCGACGATAAGTTGTTTAGTTGCTGTCGTTTTGACGACTTCTATAATTTATCATGCTCCGAAATGAACGTCAACTACTTTTGTAAAAAATCTTTCCACGACACCGACCACATCGATATCTTTCCGTATTCATGCGTCTTTTCCTTCTATATAATGTGCTGCATTTCTCACATTCATAAAGATAGGATTTTTTTTCGTCTTCTTGTCTTCTGGGACTGTATCGAAGCCCACCATAGCGCTCTAACCATTCCTTGAAGTCTTGATCTTGATGACGGTGTCCCATTCCTGCTAGATGTAAATGATAGTGACATAGTTCATGAATCACGATTCCGCGGAAGACTTTCATGT
Source organism: Exiguobacterium sp. s46 (assembly GCF_018618875.1). Classification (NCBI taxonomy): domain Bacteria; kingdom Bacillati; phylum Bacillota; class Bacilli; order Caryophanales; genus Exiguobacterium; species Exiguobacterium sp. s46. Next base: position 260,150 of record NZ_JACSMY010000003.1, on the reverse strand, counting down.
CATCGATATATCGTTTATTGAAGTCTAAATGGTGATCGCCTAAGAAGTAGCGACCACCTGTCGTCTTCAGTCGTGGATTAAAATAAGCTTCATGTCGAAACGGTAAGGAAAATACGTCGAGCGAAAGTTGCTCGACGTATCGTTGTAATTGTTCATTCGTCATTTCGGCGGAACCAGTGTCAAACCAATGCGTCCCCGCTCTGGTTCAACATTCGTCACCCATACCGTCACGATATCCCCGACAGCGACGACATCAAGTGGATGTTTGACACGCTTACGACTAAGCTTCGAGATATGAATCAAGCCATTCTCTTTCACTCCGATATCAACGAACGCACCAAAATCAAGAACATTCCGGACCGTCCCTTGGAACTCCATCCCGACTTGGATCATATCCATCGATAGAACATCTTGGCGAAGCAACGGTTTATCGAGCGCTTCCCGTGGATCACGACCCGGACGTTGTAACGCTTCGATGATATCACGTAATGTCGGTTCTCCGATCTCGAGCGTCTGTGCCATCTCCGGTAATGACAATGTAGACAATTGTTCCCGCACCGTATCCGTTCCAACTTGATCAAGTGTTAAGCCTAATGTCTTGAACAACTTCTCGACTGTTTTGTACTGCTCTGGATGAATCGGCGTCCGGTCGAGCGGATGCGTACCTTCTAGAATTCGCAGGAATCCTGCAGCCTGTTCATATGCCTTTGCACCAAGACGAGGAACTTTCAATAATTCCTGACGCGTCTTGAACGTTCCAAGTTCCGAGCGACGTTCGACGATTTTTTTCGCTGTCGCCTTCGTGATTCCTGCGACATAACTCAAAAGCGGTTCTGACGCTGTATTAACATCAACTCCGACTTGGTTGACGACCGTCTCGACGACGAAATCAAGTGTCTCCTTCAGTTTCGTTTGCGAGACATCATGTTGATATTGACCGACTCCGACAGACTGCGGGTCGACTTTGACGAGTTCAGCCAGTGGGTCCTGCAAACGACGCGCAATCGAAATCGCGGATCGTTGTTCGACTTGAAGCTCTGGAAACTCCGTCCGCGCAATCTCTGAAGCAGAATAAATACTTGCCCCTGCCTCGTCGACGATCGTAAAGGCGATATCTTTTTGCCCCTGCATCCAGTCCGCAACGAATGCTTCTGTTTCCCGTGAAGCTGTACCATTGCCAATCGCAATCAACTCGATTCCATATGTATCGACGAGCTGTGAAAGAGTTTGGCGTGCTTCTTTTGCTTTTTGCTCTGACATCGTCACGTAAATGACGCCGACTTCCTTCATTTCACCTGTCGGATCGATGACTGCCCACTTACATCCTGTCCGGTAAGCCGGATCAAGACCCAACATGACTTTCCCTTTCATCGGTGGTTGCATGTAGAGTTGACGGAGATTCTTACCAAAGACGTCAATCGCTTGGAGCTCTGCCTTTTCCGTCAGTTCATTTCGAATTTCTCGTTCGATGGCAGGAAAGACGGATTTTTTATAGCCCGTCGTGATCGCTGCTTCGACGATATCACGTTTCTTTGGCGCCAGTTGTGCGTAGGAACGAAGCAATGTCGGTAAAACCTGTTGTTCCTCTAACACGACTTTCACAGAGACGATTTTCAATGCTTCCGCACGGTTAATCGCAAGAATCCGGTGCGGAACGATCTGTTGGATCCGCTCACTGTAGGCATAATACTGTGCAAAGACGCCTTTTTCATCGACTGCATCCTTTTTCTGTTTCGTAACGATTTCTGCTGAACGGCGCATTTGCTTACGAATGAACTCACGCACCGTCGCTTGTTCGCCCCACTCCTCGGCAATGATCGATTGTGCCCCGGTAAGAGCTTCTTCCGGATCCAGCCCATTGCTCAAGCGATGGAATGTCGCTTCATCATAAGCAGACTTGTCGCGGAACCAGTCAGCAAGTGGTGCAAGCCCTGCTTCCCGTGCAATTTCCGCCTTTGTCCGACGTTTTGGTCGAAACGGTAAATAGATATCTTCGACTTGTTGTAACGTCGTCGCTTCTTCAAGTGTTCGACAAAGTTCCGGCGTCAATGCACCTTGCTCCTCGATTTTTTCAAGGACGTCACTCCGTCTACTTTCAAGTTGTGTTAATTGTTTATGTCGATCAAGAATCGCTTTGATCGCGACCTCATCGAGTTCACCTGTCTGTTCTTTTCGGTAGCGGGCGATGAACGGAATCGTACCGCCTTCTTCCGTCAATTGTAAGACTGCCTTCACTTGCGCAGGACGTACATTCAATTCACTTGCGATTCTCTTTTCCATCTGCTTCACCTCTCATTCATTATACCGAAGAACGCATGGAAAAGAAAAAAGACTGACACGAGGTCAGTCTTTTGAGAATACTTCATTTGGTTCGACTTTGATCGCTTCACGTAACTTCTGCAAAGCACGTCGTTGGAGACGGGAAACGTGCATTTGTGAAATGCCGAGTAATTCGCCCGTTTCTTTTTGACTCATATTGCGGTAGTAGGCACATTCGAGAATCGAACGTTCGCGGTCCGTTAAGACAGCAAATGCCTTTTCAAGAATCAGACGCTGATCGACGGAGTCGTAGCCGTTTTCTTGATTCCCGACGAGGTCGAGTAACGTAACAGTACTACCTTCCTGATCTGCCTCAATCGAACTATCGACGGATAATGCTTGATAGCTTTTACCCATCTCAAGTGTTTCGAGGACTTCCTCTTCCGATACTTCAAGACGCGCAGCAATTTCATCAATGCGCGGAGAGCGTTGCAACTCCGTCGTCAATTCTTCCACTGCTTTCTTGATTTTCGGTCCGAGTTCCTTGATGCGACGTGGAACGTGGACGCTCCATGTCTTATCGCGGATGAAACGTTTGATTTCACCGATGATCGTCGGAACAGCAAACGACTCAAAACTGCGACCGAATTCTTTATCGAAGCGGCGAAGCGCTGCGAGCAACCCAATCATACCGACCTGAACGAGATCGTCATGAATCGGTCGACCACGCGAGAACTTCCGGGCCAAAGCTTCTACCAAGTCTGAATAACGCTCGAGTAATGCCGCATGCACTTCCTCATCTTGGTCGTCCTGCTGATACAAATCAATCAGTCGAAGTACTTCATCATCACTGTGATGGCGTTGTTGAGACTTTGCTGGCACTTTGACCCACCTCATCTCTATTCATATATTTTGTCATATGGACAGTGACGCCGTTCGCTTTCTCGATCGTTACTTGATCCATCAATGCTTCGATCATCAAGATGCCGAGTCCTCCTTCATGCAAGGAATCGAGATCGTGTGCATCCGTAATCGGTTCACTTTGGCGTTTGACCTCATCTTTATCGAACGTAATGCCGTTATCCTTGACGACAATCTCAAGACGATCATCCGGATAGACGTTACATGTCAAGGCGATGCTACCATCTTCTTTTCCTTCGTACGCATGTTGAACAGCGTTCGCACATGCTTCTGAGACAGCGATCTTGATATCTTCGATGTCATCATACGTGTATCCCATCCGGTTCGCGACGCCTGAAACCGTCAAACGGGCAATGGCTACATATTCCGGTTTTGCCGGTAATGTCATGTTTAGTTGTTCGTTCTTCATTGCGTTCCACCTCTTACACCACTATCGATTGTAATGATGCTTGAAAGACCTGTGATTTCGAATAGACGACGGATGCGTTCAGAAACACCGACGAGCGTGAACGATGTACCGTTCTTTTTCGCTGCTTTGAGTGCTCCGACGAACACGCCGAGACCTGTCGAATCCATGTAGTGGACTTCATCCAAATGGACGACGACATCGTTTGTCTCAACTGCCGGAACTAGTTCTTGGCGAAGTTTTGGTGCTGTATACGTATCAATCTCACCTGCGATATAAAGATGCGTCTGACCGTCAAGCTGCTCTGTTTTAATTGTTAAATCCATCTTCAAGTTCCTCCTCAAGGAAAATCTGTCTATGTGGTCTTGCTATTCATCCTACCTCATCCCTTTATAAAAAGGTCACTTGGGTATGTTTCCCCATAAAGAAAACTTTAAAACCTATTTTATAAAAAAAGAGGTCAAAAAAAGTCGCATACGCTAGTATCGACTCTTCTTGTGTTGCGCTTCTATGTAAGTGCCTAAAAATCAACCAAGCCTAAGCTGATTGCGACGGCACTATTTACCTTCATCATCGTGTCTGGATCTAGATGTGTGACTTTATCCGTTAGACGGCGTTTATCAATTGTCCGGATTTGCTCAAGTAAGATGACCGAATCACGTTCTAATCCGTGTCGCTCTCGATATACTTCCACATGGGTCGGTAGTTTGGCTTTGTCGATCTGTGCCGTGATCGCAGCCACGATGACTGTCGGGCTGAATCGGTTACCAATATCATTTTGTAGAACAAGCACGGGACGAACTCCCCCTTGTTCCGATCCGACCACAGGTGACAAATTTGCATAAAACACGTCGCCACGTTTGACTATCAAAGCTTACACCCCGCTTACTTGACGTAGGAGTGAGAACTCCGCCTCCGTTTCAATCTGGAACATTTCGCCAACGATCGATAAATTGATTGCTGCCATTTCTTCGTAACCACGCTTCAATTCCTCACGTAGCTGACGCTTGCGTTCTTCGGTCGTATGGTTCGACTTCATCCCAATCGTCTCCTTCGCTACATTTCGCTCAACAAACTGCATTTCCCGTTGTTGGACCAAGATAATGGCACCTCCAGATTCACTGAAACCTTAACGAACGACTCACTTTCTACTTCAATATATCAGTCGAATTCAGAAAATACAATCAAAATTCAAACAAATAACATATTTTTGCCATCTTATTGATGTCTTGTACGAATCATTGACGCGGAACACGCTTCGAGAATTGACAGAGAACTTCATAGTTGATCGTCCCGAGCCAATGGGCTGCTTCCTCGATCGGTGCCCCTTCTCCAATCAGGATGACTTCTGTTCCAATTGGATATTCCCGCGGTAAACGAATCATGAGCCGATCCATGCAGACACGACCGACGATTTCGCACGGTAGACCGTCTACGATCAACGAATAGCCTTGGAACTTGCGTGACCAGCCATCCGCGTAACCAATCGGAACGGTACCGATCCATTCATCCGTCGGCGCTGTATAGGTCGCTCCGTAACTGATTGTTTGACCCGGTTCGACTTGCTTGACCTGCATCAGACGACTTTTCAGTGAAAACGCTGGTTTTAAGAACTCGTAATGTCCTGCCATCTCATCCGACGGCATCGCCCCATATAACGCGATACCGACTCGTACGACGTTAAACGGCGCTTGACCTGCTAAACGAATCGCTGCCGCCGAATTGGCACAGTGGACGTAACGGATTTCCGGTACTAGTGCGACATACGATAAAAATGTCTTGAGCTGGCGCTCGAATAACTGACTGTTCAACTCGTCAGCGGTCGCGAAATGCGTATAGATGCCTTCGAGCTCGACGAGATCATCATCGCACTCAGCAAGAATTCGCTTCAACTCATCGACATGTTGTAGTCCGAGTCGTCCCATTCCCGTATCGATCTTAATATGCAAGCGGAGATGATCGATTTCCGTCAAATGACGTTTCGCTTCCTGAAGCCAATCAGCTGAAAAGACAGGAACGGCGACATCATAATTCGAAGCGACTGGTGCATGTTCTGGTAGTAAGGCTTCAAGCATCAGGATCGGTGCTTGGATGCCCGCTTCGCGTAACTCGATCGCTTCTTCAAGGAGTGCGACAGCGAGTAAGTCGGCTCCGTTCTCAAGAGCGATCTCAGCGACTGTCACTGCCCCGTGACCATAGCCGTCCGCTTTGACGACCGCCATCACCTGTTGCTCGCCCATCCGTGTTTTGATTTCGCGTATATTATGTGCGATCGCTTCCCGATCGATTTCAATCCAAGTTGGTCGGTACATCCCATTCCCTCTTCTCTAATAAGACTTGCGCAGATGCATAATGCTCAGAATGTGTGATCGAGACGTGGATGACGCCATCGAATGGTCCACTCATGATCGGTCGCCCTGTCTCATCGTTTAAGACTTCAACGTCTTGCCAAGAGACTTCTTTTCCGACGCCAGTTCCGAATGCTTTGACGAACGCTTCCTTTGCGGCGAAACGTCCAGCGAGATACTCGATGCGACGATGTCCCGAGAGCGATTGAAATCGTTCCTGCTCTGCCTGGGTTAAGATTCTCCCAGCAAAACGTGGCTGTCGCTCGAGCGTTTGCTCGATTCGATTCAGTTCGACCAAATCGATTCCAATTCCATAAATCATCTGAGACGCCTCCACAGTTCTATTCTTCGCCATCTTCATATAGAATGAAGATGAAGCGAGGTGTTGTCATGTTTAGTCGAACGGAAAACCTACAAACGTTCACACGTTCTTATCCGGTCGTTTCGTTGTTCATTTTAATCCAAGTTGCCCTGTTTGTCATCGAACAGTTGGGCCCACTCCTTAATCTGACATTCTCTCCTCTAAATGCAGGGGCATCCATCAATCTCTTAATTGAACAAGGTGAATGGTGGCGTGTCGTCACAGCAACGTTCTTGCATTACGATTTTTGGCACATCGCGTTCAATACGTTTGCTCTCGTCATCTTCGCTCCACCGCTTGAGCGGATGATTGGTCACGGTCGATTTGCAGCCTTTTACTTGCTCGTTGGTACGCTCGCGAACATCTTGACGTACTTCACGAAAATCAATGAACCGTTTTATGGTCAAGCTGGAGCATCGGGTGCCATTCTTGGTTTGCTTGGTTTTTACGTCTACTTGAGTCGATTCAAGCGGACGGTCATCCTAGCAGATGATACACGTCTTGTGTATATCTTTACTGCGGTCACGGCAGTCTTTACGTTGCTCGGATCGAACGTTGCTGTCTTTGGTCACTTGTACGGTTTCGTCCTCGGATTCCTCTTTGGATTCGTCTTTGGTAATCGTGCCGTCCCATTCACACGTCCGTTCCAAACCGGTCGTCGTTCGAGCGGTGGACCTGTCTTCGTAAGCGGTTCTGGTCAACTTGGTCGGATCTTCTTCTATATCATCATCGCGTTTGCCGTACTCGGATTATTCTTCCGTTACTTGTAAACCAGCATGCAAAAAGGACTCCGCTACACACTCGAGTTCTTGCAGATTGTAGATAAAAGGGCTGACTCAAAAAATGACGCATCTTTTCACGCCCTTTCCTCAGGCGAGACACAAGCCAGTTTTCCCGCTCCATTCGAGCAGGAAAACGGGTCTTGTTTGTCTCTGACAGCGCAAAATCGCGTTTTTTCCTGTAGGAGTGGCGTATGACGCGTCATTCTTTTGATACTCGGAAGAAGTAGTAGAGAAGTATTTTGTTCCCTCGACATCGCTTCCTAGGGAAAAACAAGCAAGAGCGACCCTGCAGCGAAGCGGCGCGATGCTTGTCCCAGGAAAACGATGCGAGACGAACAAAAAAAGCGTAATCCTTCTCGTTAGAGAAAAATTACACTTTGTCTTCAGTCTCAAAGGACTCCGCTACACGCGTGAGTCCTTTTTTTGCTTATTTGCGAAGTACTTCTGCTAAGTCCTTCACGTCGTCAATCAGGTTATGGATTGTTTCCTGATTGTCCGTATAGAGTGCTTTTAGTTCTTCAAAGCGCCCTTTTGGATCTTGTTTGACAGCAGACAATTGTGTTCCTGCGCCGCTGAATGTCCGTTTCACTGCTGCAAACTGCGCTTGGCGCGTATCTTTATGCAGTAGTGATAAAGTAGCGCCGACAAGTGCGCCACCAAGTGTTGCTACGACAAAATAGTTCTTCTTCATCTGTTAGTCCCCCTGCATCTCACTCATTTGTTGGTGGTACGATTTGATACCGTTTCATGACGGGAGAAGGCGCGAACGACTTCCCTGCCTCTTCAGCATACTGGTCTACCGTAAGACGTTCAACTGATTTTGCATAACGAACTCCGTCCCCTGTCTCTTGGAACTGAATCAATAAGGCAAGATCCGTTCCCTTCTCGACACGTCCAATCCGAAATGCCTGGAAGCCACCATATTCTGCTCCGATGACTTTCGGATTCGACATCACTTGATGTACGAATAGATCCCCGCTATTTTGATCTGCCGGAATCGACCAGTAGAAGAGACTGCCTTCGTCCGAAAAATTGCCACGTGATTCGAGCAACGTATAGGTATTGCCACTTTGAAAAGGTGATTTCGAGTCCGTCTCCATCCAGAGGATGGCATCGCCGCTTCCGCTAGCGACACGAATATGAGCATCACGGGAACGAATTTGTTCAACGAACGAACCGCTACCGAATGTAATCGAAAGTTTAGATGGCATCACAGGCCTCCGCAAGTTGAAAGTCTTTTTCCGTCAATCCGTTTTCATCATGAGTCGTCGCTGCAAGTGTGACGTTTTTATAGTCGATCACGATCCTTGGATGATGATTCAAGTTTTCAGCGATACTTCCGACTTCTTGTACGAAATCCAGTGCCGCAGGAAACGATGCAAGTGTATAAGTCCGGACGATTTCATCATCCACGACACTCCAATCCTGCAACCGCTCAAGACGCTCTTCCACTTCATACTCATTCAACCTAGCCATCCCTTTCTCCTCCTCTACTATCATTTTCGTCCTATACCTTATACCCCATTCTTTTACTTCTCTATACCTGTTTGTATCCGATTTCTTCCTTTTGCCTTCTGTGTGAGATAGAGTACAATGTGAAAGAGAACACTAATTCAAAATCGGAAAGGGGCTTACGCATATGCGCGCTCTGATTGTCATTGATTACACGATCGATTTCGTTGCTGACGAAGGAAAGCTGACTTGCGGAAAACCAGGACAAGCGATTGAAGAACGGATCGCTACGTTGATGGAGGAGTTTTCAACGGAAGATTACGTAGTCATCGCTAACGATATTCACGAAGAAGGCGATACATTCCACCCGGAAACCGTCCTCTTCCCGCCACATAATATCCGCGGAACACATGGACGTGATCTATTCGGGAAAGTCGCAGCCATGGCACGGGTCGCCGATCACGTTATCGACAAGACGCGTTACAGTGCGTTCGCCGGGACGGACCTTGATTTACGCTTGCGTGAACGCGGTATCCGCGAAGTCCACCTCGTCGGTGTCTGTACGGATATTTGTGTCCTTCATACAGCTGTCGATGCCTACAATCTCGGGTATCGTATCGTCGTCCATGCCGATGCGGTCGCAAGCTTTAACGCGACTGGTCACGAGTGGGCGCTTACACATTTTAAACAATCGATCGGCGCAGAAGTCGTCGGCGAATAAGAAGGGATCTGTCCGTCATGTTACAACGTAATCTTGCACTCCATACCGATCTGTACTTACCACGGTGGATGTATATCTATTGGAAAGAAGGACGTCATAATGAACGTGCCGTCTTTGATGTTTACTACCGTTCGAATCCGTTCGCAGGAGGCTATGTCGTCTTTGCAGGTCTCGAAAATATCATCGAGTATATTCAAACACTCCGTTTCACGGAAGAAGATATCACGTACTTGCAAGAGATGATTGGCTTCCCGGATGAGTTCAAGGATGAACTGCGTCAGTTCAAGTTCAATGGCTCGATCTCAAGTGTCAAAGAAGGCGAAATCGTCTTCCCGAACGAACCACTGATTCGGATCGAGGCACGCATCTTTGAAGCGAAGCTCTTACAGACCGCGATTCTGAACATCGCGAACCACGAATCGCTCATCGCGACGAAGTACGCACGTATTCGTCAATCGGCTCCCCGTGCGAAGTTCCTCGAAGCTGGTGCCCGTCGCGCGCAAGGCATCGATGCCGCTTACTTCGGAACGCGTGCTTCGTACCTGGCTGGTTTTGACGTCACAAGCCTTGCTTCAGCAGGACGCGACTTCGGCATTCCGTGTGGTGGAACGATGGAACATGCTGACATTCAATTCCACGATGACGAATTGACGGCATTCCGGACATTCGCTTCTCATTATCCGGATCAGGCGACATTACTCGTCGATACGTACGATACGCTCAAGAGTGGTCTTCCGAATGCAATCACGGTTGCAAAGGAGCTCCAAGCCAAAGGGCATAAACTGCGTGGCATCCGGATCGATTCTGGCGACTTATCTTACTTGTCAAAACGTGCCCGTAACATGCTTGACGAAGCTGGCTTCCCGGAAGTCGACATCGTCTTGTCAGGGGACCTCGATGAGTACGTCATTCAGGACTTACGCATCCAAGGTGCCCAAGCCAATACATTCCTCGTCGGAACACGTGGTATTACAGCTTACGAACAACCGGCTCTTGGGATGGTTTATAAACTGGTCGCGCGTGAAGTAGATGGCGAGCTCGCACCCGTCATCAAAGTATCCTCGTCAAAAGCCAAGACGACGACACCTCACATCAAAGAAGTCTATCGCATCATTGATCCGGTGACGGATAAGTTCAAAGGCGATTACGTGACGTTGATGGACGAAGATCCGTCGACACTTGAAGCTGTCGATCTCATCGACGTCCGAGACCCATCGTTCCGAAATCGCATCGAACAGTTCAAGGTCGAGCGGTTACTTGAACCAATCTTCAAAGATGGAGAACTGGTCTATACGGTCCCAACGATTGAAGAAAGTCGCCACTTCCACGAAACACAGATCGGTCGTCTGTGGGAAGAGTACAAACGGCTGCGGTTGCCAGAGATTTATGCTGTCACATTCAGCGATCGTCTCTGGAAGCTCAAACTCGACATGATTCGGGACACTCGACTGGCAAGTGGGTTAAAATAAGACACAAAAAAGCGCCGTTCTTCCTCCATCGGGATGAACGGCGCTTTTTCTCATGTTAATCCTGCTTCGTTTCCGACAGGTGTCATTTCTGTTGGCGCTTGTTCCATCTTCTTACGAAAGTACCATGCGAAGCCAAGTGCACCTCCGATGAAGACGATATACGTGATGCGTTGACCGAATTCAGCTAAGGAATCCGCGTAGAAAATACTGATTAAATGATCACTTCCACTAATGAGTAGCAAACAGGCAATCAGGAGCGCAATGCGATATGCAAGCGTCGGGCGGTCTGTCGGTTCAGCATGCCAATACATGATGATATGGTGGGCAAGTAGAACGATACCCAGGATTCCTAATATTCCAATGAGTACTTGCGGCATAATGAACGATCCTCCTGTTTAGTAGTATCTAGTCTTATTTAAACATAGTTCATACGAATTTCGTCAGGAAAAGTTTCCCGTCTTACATTCCTCACGGTATACTGTAGGAAAATCGTAAGCGATCAAAGGAGGGCATTTTTTCATGAAAACCTTTAAGTTATGCACATTACGCATTTTAATGGATGAGTCAGGACGTGATACGACGATTCCCGTCGCCATTCAGGACGGATTGACGGTCAGTACCGAACAGACGGCACAGTGGGTTGCAGAAATCGTCGTTCCTCCGACGGATCAGCCGATCGTCGATGAATTGTTCACAAAACATTTACGTGCTTTGATTGAAATCACGATCTCACGACCTGATAATGACCCTGCCGCGATGATCGTCACGCCTCTTGAACGGACTGTCTTAAGCGAAAACGTCTCGTATGTCTTCACAGGTAAGATGGTCATGATGAAAAATGATTTATCTGAATCGATCTTACGCGAAGTCGTCGAAGATGGATTCGCTGGCGAAGAACTCGTTCAGGAGTATAAGGATCGTCGTTCAAAACGTGGTGCCCATATCACAAGTATCGCTAAAGAAACGTTCAAACAATATTTGATAGAGCATCCGAACACGCCCGTCTCTTAAGGTTTTTCGACCTCGTCCGTGATGTGGTCCGCTACGTTGATTCGATCAATCGTATAGCGATCCGTATGATGGATATAATTCGCACACGCGTTTTTCAAAGGTGTCCGGTAACTAAATGTCGCGTCAATCGATGATAATGCTGCCTTGATCGTATGCGAGTGACAGACGATTAGAATTCGTTTCCCTTCATACATGCGTGTCACTTCCTGTAGCGCCTCGAACACGCGATCCTGGATGGCTTGTTCCGTTTCAAGACCCGGCACAAGCGTCGTATCGTTCGCTTGAACGGCCTCGTAAATCGCTGCGACTGGTTCACCGGAAGCGGCTCCGAATTCGCGTTCGACAAGTCGCTCGTCTGTCGCTGTAATCGTTAAACCAACAGCACGACCGATGATTTCTGCTGTCTCAACGGCACGCGACAAGGGACTTGCTAACAAGACATCCCACTTTTCATTCGATAGATAAGCGGCGCTAAGTTCCGCTTGTCTTCTTCCTGTTGCATTCAACGGGATATCTTCTCTTCCTTGAATCCGTTCGTTTAAGTTCCAATCCGTCTGACCATGCCGCACTAAACAAATTTCAGTCATGTCTCTATCTCCCTCATTTAAGAAATATGACTGATTGTATCATGTTTTCCATTCGGAAGTTGTCGCGGTGGCAACAGTAGCACCTGACAGGTGAAACGTTCAATTCGTTCAAGCAATCGCTCAATCTTTAACGGATTTTCCGTCTGAGCGAAACTGGCAAGTGAGTGGGTGCCATTCGGAAAGGAAAACAAACGAACATCGGCTCCGACATCGGCTCCCTTCTCAACGAAATGCAAAGCTTGAGAAAACGGGACGATCGGATCTTTTTTACCGTGCAAGAGCATGATGGGCGGGGCATCCGATGTTAGGTGCGTGACGGGTGAGACGTGCGTCATCAGCTTGCGCCATTCTTCTCGTCCCCCCTTGTAGAACTTAATGTGGGCAATCCAAGTCTGAATGAAATTAAACAACAAAAAGTTCGTCGGTGGATATAAAGCGATCACACCACTGATCAATGGCATGTGCCGCTCATCGCGCTCACCGACGAAAGCAGATGGGGCAAGTGCCGTCGTCAGCATGAGTGCGGCTCCTGCTGAGTCTCCCCATACCATCATCCGTCCTCTTAGAATGCGAAGATCCTCTGCTTCCTTATTCAAAAAACATAACGCATCCCGTACATCTTCGAGGTTATCCGGAAAATAACTGCCCTCTTCGAACAAACGATACTCAATACTACAGACGGCAACTCCGAGTTCAAGCAGACGGTCGACGATTGGACTAAAGCAGAACATGTCATCGCGCTCTCCACGAACGAATGCACCACCGTGTGCATAGATGGCAACTGGAAACGGTCCTTCTCCCGGTGGATAATAGAGATCGAGCTGTAAGATGCAGTCTCCCACCTGTTTGTAGGTGAGCGTCCGCGGTGCAAGTTGTTTTTCTGTGAGTGGCAAGGCGGGTTCGGTCCATCGAAGCAATGCACCATAATTGTTCCAGATACTCGCTCCCGCTGCTGCCGTCGTCAATAACGCAGCTCCCCCCATTAGCCATGCAGTTTCACGTTTCACTTGATCACCTCCAAAAGACGTGCCAGTTTCTTCACTTTATTATCCTTCTACCCCGTTTTAAAAGAAGTCGAACGTCTCGGTATTCGTACTTGACGCTTCACCAGCGTTCCGCTATAGTGAGAAAGTCCAAATCGGAATAGTTACGTTTTAATAATGGAGGTATCATATAATGAAAAAAATCATTCCCGCTTTAACAGTCGCTTTCGCAAGTGCAAGTGTTCTCGCTGCTTGCGGTTCGAATACCGATTCATCGACTTCAGATAAAACCCAGACAGAAGTCTATGCATCAACGTTCGCGACGGCTGCTATTGCCCGCGAAATCGGAGGGGATCAAGTCAACGTCAAGATGATCGTCCCACCTGGAGCAGACCCCCACTCTTACGAGCCGACGTCAAAACAACTCACCGAGATTGCTAAGGGCGACTTGTTCCTCTTAACCGGTACGACGCTCGAGCCGTATTCGAAAAAAATCCAGGAGAGTCTAAAAGGCACGGATGTCCGCTTCGTCGAGACGAGTAAGGACGTCAACTTGCTAGAATCGGATGCTACACTTCATGCACATGAAGAAGAGGAGCATAGTGAAGACGAACATGCCCACGAAGAAGAAGGGCACGATGATCATGCAACGGATGAACATGCGCATGAAGAAGAGGGTCATGACCATGGAAAATACGATCCACACGTCTGGCTCGATCCTGTCAACGCAAAAGCAATGGCACGCTCGATTACAACTGCTTTATCAAAAGAAGTACCAAAAGACAAAGCAACATTCGAGAAAAACTTAAAAGCGTTCGATCAGCAAGCTGATGAATTGGACGAACAATTTAAACAAGCTGTCGCTGATGGATCGAAAAAAGAACTTCTCGTTACGCATGCCGCTTACGGTTACCTCGCAGAACGATATGGTTTCACACAACTGCCGATTGCGGGAATTTCTCCTTCCGATGAACCGTCACAAAAGCAACTGGCCGCTTTAGTGAAAGAAGCACGGATGCATGATTTGAAATACGTCGCGTTCGAAGAGACGGTCTCACCAAAGGTCGCACGTGTCATCCAAAAAGAAATCGGAGCTGAATCCGTGACGATTCATAATCTAGAGTCGGTCACGAAAGCGCAACAAAACAGCTCTTATTTCAAGTTGATGGAAGAAAACGTCCAAACATTGAAAAAGGCACTTCAGTAAAGTACAGTTGACACGCGTTACTCAATGCGGTACGGTAAGAAACGTGTTTTACAACAATTGAATGACTTCTTTTTATCGCGAGAAACGGAGGGACTGGCCCAATGATGTTTCGGCAGCGGACGATTTGATTCGTACTGTGCCAAATCCAGCAAGCGAAAGCTTGAGAGATAAGAAGAGCGTCTTTATTTCATAAAGACCTCCTTCTTTCTTGCGAAGGGGTCTTTTTTTGTATCTTTGAGAAACGAGGTGTCAACAATGAATGAAACGATCACGCCTAACAAATGGGCACTGCTTCCCCTCGTCGTATTCCTAGTTCTCTTCATCGGAGCCGGGATCTTCTATGACGACTTTTACAAATTTCCGATCCTTATCGCCGCACTGATCGCTTTGATTTTTGCTGCAATCACGACGAAAGGATCCATCAATCAAACGGTCGAACGAATCGCAACGGGTGCCGGAAATCCTGATATCATGATCATGGTCTTCATCTTCTTACTAGCCGGTACGTTTTCTGGAACAGCAGAAGCAATCGGCGCCATCGATGCGACCGTTAATGCTGCTTTGACGTTCCTACCTCCGTCGCTCCTCATGAGTGGTCTGTTCATCATCGCTGCCTTCATCTCAATGGCAATGGGGACATCGACTGGAACGATTGCTGCACTCGCGCCAATCGCCTTCGGTATTCATGAAGCGACAGGCATCAACGTTGCGATCGCAGCGGCTGCTGTCGTTGGTGGATCGATGTTCGGCGATAACTTGTCGTTCATCTCGGATACGACGATTGCCGCCGTCCGGACCCAAAAAACGAACATGCGCGATAAATTCCGGACGAACTTCATGATCGTCCTACCGGCTGCTATTTTGACGGTCATCCTACTCGCATTCGTTTCTGGTTCTGGTGACGTCGTCGAAGCAAAAGCATTTGAATTCTACAAGTTGATTCCATATCTCGCTGTCATCGTCCTTGCACTATTTGGCGTCAATGTCATTCTTGTCTTAATTGGTGGTACGTTACTCACCGGCATCATCGGTATGATTGATGGTAGTTTCGGCTTGAGTGGCTTCGTCCTCTCGATGTCTGAAGGAATGATGGGCATGGCGGAGATCTCCATTTTGACGCTCCTCATGGGTGGTCTCGTCAGCTTGATTACGTTCAACGGTGGAATCGCCTTCTTAAAAGAGACGCTGACACGCAAGATTTCACAGCGTCGTGGTGCCGAATTCAGTATGGCGGCACTCGTTAGTGCAACGAATCTCGCGACTGCAAACAATACGATCTCGATTCTCGTCGCTGGACCACTGGCAGCTGAAATCGCCGATACGTATGAAGTCGATCGAAAAAAATCGGCGAGTATCCTTGATATCTTCTCTTGTGGTATTCAAGGCATCATTCCGTATGGAGCACAACTATTGATCGCAGCAGAATTGACGAAAACGGCTTCACCGGAACTGATTCCGTATCTGTTCTATCCGTTCCTCCTCTTCGTCTGTGGATCAATTGCCATCTTCTTCGGCTTACCACGCATGAAGAAGACAGCGACGAAGCAAGAAAAAATTTCTTCGTAACCATAAAACAGGTCCAATCGCGTCGACGATTGGACCTGTTTTATTATTTATTCTGCTTCGCTTGTCGTTCTAAGATTAAGTAAGCGATTGCCGGAAGCGGGAACTGAACGAGTCCAGCGCCTCCCCACACCCATGGATTACGTCCTGACTTTCGCGCACTAAGAAACAGACCCACTGCCTGCGTTACTAACAAGGCGCCAATGCTAAGCCAAGTACATTTGGATAGCTTTTTATTCTTTTGAGCCATCTTTTCTCCCCCTCTTTTAACACACGATTAAATCTCACGATTCTTTTCTATTTTACCTTATTTCATTCCTCCATGAGCATGGAAACGGACGTCTTCGTTCGTTCATGCTAAACTAAACGAGCAAATCTAAACTACGTTTTATGAGGAGGAGTAACACATGCAATACGCAAAACTTTCAAACGGTATTACGATTCCCCAAATCGGATTCGGTGTCTGGCAAGTAGATGAAGAGACAGAAGCACCTGCTGCTGTCGCTGAAGCATTACGTGTCGGCTATCGTCATATCGATACGGCTGCTGTCTACAAAAACGAGCGCGGTGTCGCAAAAGGAATCAAGGAAAGCGGCGTGAAACGTGAGGATCTCTTCTTAACGTCAAAAGTCTGGAACGATGATATTCGTGCCGGTCGGACGAAGGAAGCATTCGCAGAATCGCTCGAACGTCTCGAAACAGATTATCTTGACCTCTATCTTATCCACTGGCCGGTCGAAGGCTATATCGAAGCGTGGAAAGCAATGGTTGAACTGTATGAAGCAGGCAAGATCAAAGCGATCGGTGTCTCGAACTTCAAAGAACATCACCTCGATACATTGGCAGAAGAGGGCTTGATGGCACCAATGATCAACCAAGTCGAGTTGCATCCACAATTACCGCAACACGAACTGCACGAATACTTGCAAGATCACAACATTCAAGTCGAAGCATGGAGCCCACTCATGCAAGGGAAATTCCTCGAAATCAACGATTTCAAGGAAATCGCAGAGAAACACGGCAAGACACCTTCACAAGTCGTCTTACGTTGGCATCTCGACAACGGCATCGTCGCTCTTCCAAAATCCGTTACACCAGAACGCATTGCGGAAAACTTCGACGTCTTTGATTTCCAACTCGATGCCGATGATCTTGAGAAAATTGATCGTCTGGCAACGGATGTCCGCCTCGGACCGGATCCGGACGAAATCGATTTTTAATCTGACGATTCACGTAAAAGAGAACGTCTTCCATATGAAGACGTCTTGATTCATCTGAACGACGAGAGACCCGTTTCCAGTCTACGACTTGGAAGCGGGTCTCTTTTTTTTATGATTTAAGCTGTTCAGACATAATAAATTAAAATCGTATCTTCCGCTTCTTCTGCCTTTTGAAAATAGGCACGTAAATCGGCGAACTGTTCCCAGATATCCTCGAATTCGCCCGGTGTTCCGGCTTCATCATGAATCGAAGCGAGTGCCCGTTGATCAAAATTCCGCATCACCTCAGCCGAGATGATGAGGAGTGGCAAGGGCAGAATACCGACAATCGCCGCTTTCTCCTCATTGACGATCAACTCTTCGCCAACGATCGCTCGTCCCAGGTTGTAATGTGTGTCTTGATCAATATAGATATCGATTTGATTCATCAAATGATAGATGGCGTTCGTCTGTTCGAGGGCGAACAATTGTTCATGATCGGGTTGTGTCTCATGAATGAATAAAATCCAATCCATGATGATGTGGGGATCGTTTCCGAACGACTCCCAGACCGCATCCGTGACGCGGACGAAATGTACGTTTTCCATTCTCCCCCTCCCTTCTGTACTCTGTATTCCCTTTTTAAATTCGTTCTATACAAAAAAAGAGCCAGATTTCTCTGACTCCCTTTTCCTTAAATTGCTTTTTCGTCTTTTTCTGATTCTTGCCATGCTTCAAGCGTATCTTTCCCTGGCAAGTTCGGAATCGAGTCCGTATAGAATCGTGGCTCTTTTCCAGCTTTTCGTTGCCCGACATAATCTTCGAGCGCTAGTTTCGCGATTTTCGAGAGACGGAAGATCGCATACAAGTTAACGATCGCCATCAGTCCCATAAAGATATCTGCTAACGCCCACACGAGGTTCGCCGATTCAACGAGTGAACCGAAGACGATCATGACGAGAACGAGCATACGATATGCCATCAAGACTTGTTTATTTTCACGGATGAAGTTGATGTTCGATTCACCGTAGTAGTAGTTTCCGACGACGGAACTAAAGGCAAAGAGGAAAATCGCGACGACCATGAATCCTGTCGCGAGTGATCCCACTTGTGATGCGAGCGCCCCTTGTGCTAAGTCGATCCCAGCTACCGGTTGACCACTAGCATCTTTTGTTGCCACTCCACTGACGAGAACGATCATCGCTGTCGCCGAACAGACCATCAACGTATCAACGAAGACCGCAAACGATTGAATCAACCCTTGTTTGACCGGGTGAGAGACTTCCGCTGTTGCCGCCGCGTTCGGCGCTGAACCCATACCGGCTTCGTTCGAGAACAAACCACGACGAATCCCGTTCAAGAGTGCTGCACCTACTGCACCACCTGCGAGTGTCTTGAATTCGAATAGACCTTCTTGGAAGATCAATTTAAAAATACTTGGCAGTACTTCAAGATTCGTAGCCATGATGTAGAGTGCGATCAGAATATAACCACCGGCCATGATCGGTACGAGGAACGACGCGACGGTTGCGATACTACGGACGCCACCAAAGATGACAAGTGCCGTCAGCACGACTAGTCCGACCGTAATCCATGTCTTATCAAAGCCGTATTGATTTTGAAGTGAAAGCGAGATCGTATTCGATTGAACGGAATTGAAGACAAATCCGAATGAGATCGTAATCAAGATACTAAATAAAATCCCTAACCAACGTTGACCTAGTGCTTTTTCCATGTAATAGGCAGGGCCCCCACGCCATGCCTTATCGTCCCGTACCTTGTAGATCTGCGCGAGTGTACTCTCGACGAATGCCGATGCCGAACCGATCAAGGCGATCAACCACATCCAGAAGACCGCTCCTGGTCCACCGAGTGCGATCGCTGTCGCGACACCCGCGATATTACCAGTACCGACACGTGCTGCCGTACTGATCGCAAATGCTTGGAATGGCGACACGCCGTCTTTCCCTTTATCCGTTCCTTGGAACAGTAAGCGTAACATCTCCGGTATCATCCGGAATTGAACGAACCGCATCCGGAATGTAAAATAAATGCCTAATCCGATGAGTAAGATGATCAGTACGTTTGTCCATAACATATCACTGATTCTACTGACTACATCCATTACCTGCTTCTCCATCCGATTCCCTCCACTTCCACCACATAGTTTCTCTTTTTAGATGTAAACTTTTTTCACATGTGAATTATCATACGCAATTTTTTTTGAAAAATCAAACTCATCTATACCTCAGACGACAAAAAACGTGTCAAACCTCACATCAGATGTCAGGTTTGACACGTTCATTTAAACAGGTTTTTAGATTAGATGAACAGATTCAGATTGGCACCATCCGTTGCACCAAGGTAACTGGCGACGCCACCATAATCGATATCATCCAGTAATTCCTCTTTCTTGATGCCCATGATATCCATCGACATCGTGCAGGCGATCATTCGGACACCAGCAGCTTGTGCTTTTGCCATCATCGTCTCGAGTGCATCGACTTGTTTGTCCTTCATGACTTTTTTCATCATTTTTTGACCGGCGCCTGCCATGTTCATGTTCGAGAGCGGCAGCTCCCCGGCATGTTTCGGCATCATCATGCCCATCATCCGTTCGATTCCTGCTTTCTCAACTGCCGGTGCGTCTGGTTTTCGAATGATGTTCAAGCCCCAGAACGTAAAGAACATCGTCACTTGTTTTCCCATCGCTTGTGCACCTTGCGCAATGACGAAAGAAGCAAGTGCTTTATCAAGATCACCACTGAAGACGACCATCGTCGCATCATCTGCCGGATTGACTTGAACCGGCGCTGCAGCTGGTGTCTCCCCTTGCCCTTTTTCAAGCAAGACCTCGACGACCCCTTGATTTATTTCCGCTGAATGGACCGTGTGACCTAGTTTTTTCGCCCATGCTTGAACGTCTGGCAAGAATCCTGGGTCTGACGCCTTGACGAAAATTTGCTCGCCGTCCGTCATCTGATCGATTTTTGTTTTCAGCTCTAAGATTGGACCTGGGCACTGTAAACCGCACGTATCGAGCAGTGCCACTTGTTCTGGTGTAGCCTTCGTTTTTGGCTCACGTTTCGTTACCGTCACAGCAGTCTCCTCCTTCGCTTGGCTTCGCGCTTCTTGATCACGATGCACGACCGACCATGTTTTGTAGCCACCGCTTAAGTTTTTCACATCATAACCGTGTTGTTGCAACAGTTGACTTGCAACATATCCACGTAATCCGACTTGGCATGTCACATAGATCGTTTGATCCTTCGGCAGATCATCCAACTTCTCACGTAACGTCGGTAACGAGATATTGACTGATCCCGGAATCGCGCCTAACTCGTTTTCCGATGGTTCACGGACATCGAGTAATAAGCCGCCATTGGCGACGATCGCATCGATTTCGTGCCAATGAACGTTCGCACTGTCACCAAGCACGATGTTCGACGCAATATATCCTGCCATGTTGACCGGATCCTTCGCTGAACTATATGGCGGTGCATATGATAGTTCAAGATCTGGTAGATCAAGCACTGTCAATCCACCTTTAATCGCTGTCGCGAGGACATCGATTCGTTTCTCGACACCTGTCATGCCGATTGCCTGCGCTCCGTAGATCGTTCCTTCGATTGGATCAAACAGTAGCTTCATCGAAATCGGACTCGCCCCTGGGTAGTACCCCGCATGCGATCCCGGGTGGAGATGCACCGCTTCGTAACGAAGACTGAGCTGACGTAACCGTTTTTCATTGTTACCGGTCGAAGCGACCGTCAAGTCGAAGACTTTTGCGACCGCTGTTCCGAGCGTGCCGCTGTACCGGACGTCGCGTCCGGCGATGATATCTGCAACGAGGCGTCCTTGACGGTTTGCCGGCCACGCGAGTGGAACATGTGTCGCTTCCTTCGTGATATAGTCTTTAACTTCGATTGCGTCACCAATCGCAAAGATGGATGGATCGGATGTCCGTAGTTGGTCGTCGACTTGAATCGTCTGTTTGATGCCAAGTGTTAAACCAGCATCTGCTGCGAGCGTGCTCTCCGGTGCAACACCAATCGATAGGATGTTCATCTCTGTTTCGATTACGCGTCCACTTGTCAGGACGACGCGGCGACCTGCCTCTTCAAAACGAGCGACGCCATCTTCTAGAATCAACTCGACGCCTTTCGTACGCAGATGTTCATGAACGATTGCTGCCATTTCTGGGTCGATCGGAGCCATGACTTGATCCGCCATCTCAACGAGGGTGACGTGCGCCCCACGTTCGACGAGATTTTCTGCCATTTCAAGACCGATGAATCCTCCACCGATGACAAGTGCTTTATCAGGACGATTTGTATCAACGTATTCTCGCATCCGGTCCGTATCTGGGATGTTCCGTAACGTAAAGACGTTCGTTGCGTCATCGAGTCCTGGAATGTTTGGACGAACCGGTTTTGCACCTGGAGAAAGAATCAGATGATCGTACGATTCATCGTATTCTTCACCCGTTTCGACGTTGCGGATCGTGACCGTCTTCGCTTCACGGTTAATCCGAATCGCTTCCGACAAATTGCGGACATCTAAATTAAACCGTGCATGCATGCCTTCTGGCGTTTGGACGAGTAATTTATTACGATCTTTGATGACATCTCCGATATAGTACGGCAGTCCACAATTCGCGAACGAAATCTCTTTTCCCCGTTCAAGCAAAATGATTTCTGCCGTTTCGTCAATCCGACGCAGTCGTGCTGCTGCCGTAGCGCCACCAGCGACGCCACCTACGATGATCGTTTTCATCTGATGATTCCTCCTCGATTTTCTATCTGCCACTTAATATACCCTGTTAGGTATGTATTTTCAAGTCAGTTGCTCGCAGATTCACAAACATGACATATCTCTACTCTTTTGTATTTTCTTCCTATCTTAACGGACATTAGTTGCAATTCCTTCTGAAATGCTTGAAACTGAATTTATAGTATATAAAGGGGGATTTTGCAATGGACCAGGAACGTAACTCGAACGAATCAAACGAGAACAATAAAGTGACACCGATTCACCAAGATCGTCAACCCGAAACAAACGAACAAGGAATCGCGCCACAACAGCAACAACACTTGGAAGCTTTCCAAGCTTTCCTCGTGGAAAAAGGCATTCCAATGGAAGCACGTGAGAATGAGACACACGTCTTCTTTATGACACAAGAAAAAACACCTGCAGGAGCAGAACCGATGATGATGATCGTCTTCAGTAAGACGACGACAGATGTCGAATTGTTCGCTCGTACGGTGACACACGTACCAGACGGTGTCGAGGATCTCCCGATTCTTAACGCCATCAATGACTTCAACCAAGAATTCAAATACTTCCGCGTCGTTCTCGACAGCGACCGTGATGTCACGATCGCATCAACGATCGATCTTGATCACGGCTTCAATCCGGCTGCGATCTTCGGACATTCTGTCATGATGTTCCAAGCATCAGACGAAGTCTACACGTATTTGACAAAACTGTACGAACAGTTCTAATTTCTCATTTTAAAACGGCTTTGGAGCCCTGCTCCGAAGCCGTTTTTTTCTTTAAAGTTCAATTGACAATGAGAATTATTCTCGCTATAGTTAGATTTGTGAAAACGACTACATGACGGAAAACGTCTTATTAATTCTTCTGGGGGAATCACGATTATGAAAAAACGTTTAAAAGTAGCTTCAATCTTCATGGTAGCCGGTATCTTGGCTGCCTGTGGTTCGAATGAAACGGATACGACTGCACCGAAAAAAGAGAAAACGGAACAGTCGACCGAAACAAAATCAGCAGATGCGGGAATCGCTGCAACGACACTGACAGATGAATTGACGATCTTCAGCTCAATCAAAACAGAACTCGACAAAGCAAAAGAAGGACAAGCGATTGATTGGAAGATGGTCAAGACAAGTTATGAATCGAAACTAAAAGGTGGTGTCGAGACGACAGCACCAGAAATCGAACAAGTCATCCAGTCTGCTTTAGCAGGTGTTGAAGCGAAGGATCTCGATGAGAACATCGCTCGTCAACTCGTTGATAAAGGTCTACAATCGTATTTCTATAAATTACAAAAAGCAACGCAAGCAAAAGCTGAAGAAGCACTCGTAGCTGGTAAACCGGAAGCTGCAACGGAAGCACTCAAGGATGTTGAAGCGATGGCGAAGACCGTCTTCATTCCGACAGCTGAAAAACGGGACGCGAGCTACGGCTTCAAAAACGAAGACGCAATCGCTCAAGCGATCACATCAGGTCTTGCAGCGCAGCAAGAAGCCATCGACGCGAAAGAACTCGGTGACTTCAATGTTGCGAAACAAGTGACGGATAAATCGATTTATCGTTCCTTCTATTTAGCTGCACTCGGCTACGCACAAAAAATCGAGGATGGTGTCAAAGCCGGTACGGACGAAAAAGAATTACAAATGGAGCAAGCAGAAGGATACGGTTTCCTCCTTGCGATCGAAGAATCGTTAGCAGGTGGAGACGAGGAAGCTGTCAAAACGCTGAAAGAGCGCTATGATTTCTCAAAAACCAAACCAGCTGACGTCTCTTACAAAGAAATCGAAGGATTGTTCGCAAAAGCATTGACGGAGAAAGTCGACGGGTATCATGACGAGGCACAAGAAGCGATCGAGAAGAAAGACGTCGATACAGCACGTGCAGAAGCAATGGAAGCGAACATGTTCGTCGTTGCGATGAAACCGACGCTTGAGAATCGTCTCGGCAAGGACAAAGCAGCACAAGTCGCACAAGACGCAAACGAATGGTTCGCACTCGTCGAAAAAGGCGACGTCAAGGCTGAAACGACAGGTGAACGGATCACAGACGCACTCGAACCACTTAACTAAGAAGGAAATGGAAATGGAGGGATAAGATGAATATCGGAATCACAGGAGGTGCCGGCTTCATTGGCGCCGCCCTCGCCCTCCGGCTCCAGCAACACCATACCGTCCATGTCCTTGATGCTTTCACGGACTACTATGATGTCCAGTTAAAAGAAGAACGAGCAGATGAACTAAGACGTGCCGGCGTTACCGTTACGACGGGTGACGTTCATCACGATCTCGACGCCTGGATGAAGACATCGTTCGACGCCGTCTTCCATCTCGCAGCTCTTCCAGGTGTTCCGCATTCGCTCGAAGAACCGCATCACTATATTCGTGAGGACATCGATATGACGGTGACCTTGTTAGAAGCCGCAAAAAGACATGGCATGCCGCATGTCTTTTTCGCGTCTTCGTCTTCCGTTTACGGGGAGCAGACGGGTCCGCTCAAAGAGGAACAGGCAACGGGACATGTCGCCAGTCCTTACGCGGCAGCGAAGTATAGCGCTGAAAGCTTTTGTCATGCTTATGCTCATTTATATGATGTAAATGTGACGCTGTTTCGCTTCTTTACAGTCTATGGTCCATCAGGTCGTCCTGATATGGCGCTGTTTCGATTCATCGAACAGGCATTACGCGGAGAGACACTCACCGTCTTCGGTGATCCAATCCGTGACTTCACGTATATCGATGACATCACCCGCGGAATGGAACAGGCGTTGCTGACTCGTGCAGTCGGGACGTATAACCTCGGTGCGAATCAGCCATTCTCCGTCCGCACGCTAGCTGAACGGATCGGTCAACGGTTTAATGTGCCTGTGAAGACTCAAACTGCACGACGCGGGGACGTGACGATGACATGGAGTGATACGACGGCGGCACAGGAAGCCTTCGGTTACCAACCGTCAATCGAGATCGATCTTGGACTGGAGCAGGTGATCGCGTGGCATCAAAACCGCTGATT
The DNA here is from genome assembly GCF_018618875.1 of Exiguobacterium sp. s46. Classification (NCBI taxonomy): domain Bacteria; kingdom Bacillati; phylum Bacillota; class Bacilli; order Caryophanales; genus Exiguobacterium; species Exiguobacterium sp. s46. Next base: position 235,096 of record NZ_JACSMY010000003.1, on the reverse strand, counting down.
CGAACGTTTCTGTACCTGACGCTTACCGGGCTTGTCATCTTTTTACTGCTCCGTTTTTTCTTGGAGTTACCGGTCTCTTATCGGTACATTGAGGCTTTATTCAAGAGTCCGTGGACGATCCTTGCGACCTTGACGTATGCAATCGCCTTTTATTTACGCGCGGTCGCCTGGCGCCGCGCCGATGCAAAACGTGCACCGACTGCTGTATACCTGTCGAGCCTGTATCTCGGACTGACGATCAATCACCTCTCACCGGTCAAACTCGGAGAGATGATCCGACTCGTGACAGCAAGAGCCGTCGGAAGTCCCTGGAAACAGACGAGCGCGATTTTCGTCTTACAACGAAGTATTGACTTGATCGTTCTGTGTACCTTCATTTTGATTGGTTGGTTGTTTCACCCGATCGTCTTGCTCGTCGCGCTCCTTGCGACCGCGTTATTGCTCGTGTTACGTCGACATGTCCCGCATCTCCCATCGCTCGTCCTGTTCGGAACGCTCGCTTGGGCCGTCGAGGCACTCGCCGTCTTCCTCCTCTTGCACGGAGCAGGTATCGATGTGTCCTTCCCGACGACATTGATTGCGATGAGTGCCGGTGTCCTGTCTGGTGTGATTCAATTCACGCCGGGTGGACTCGGTACGTACGAACTCGCGATGGGTACGGTGTTACGGCAAGCCGGTATTGCTCATGCGTACGATGTTGCCTTGATGACGCACTTCTTTAAATATGCCTTTGCTTTTCTCATCCCGCTGTACGTTCTCATTCGGCATCCGGCTACACTTCGGTTGTTGGTTCGTCAGCTCAAATACACTGATTGGAAAGGAGGAAGACGATGAAAAGTGCTTCTCGCTTTGAAAAAGTCGCAGCACGCGCCTGGAACTTACTCAATGAAGGAAAACCCTTCACACCCATTTTTACGATCGGCGTATTCTTGACGTACGCCTTATGGACGCAGATGCCACTCGCAGAAGCTGGTCTTGGTTTCATCGTGACGCTTCCTTTATTCATCTTGCTTTGGCGTTATGACTTTCCGTTATTTTTACGAAATTACCTTTGGATCCCGGTCATCGTTTGGCTGTTCCTTCGGGGTACGAATGCAGATTACTTACCTTTGTTCGCCTATGGCGCAGGTCTCTATTTCTTCTTTACGATTTTTTTCTGGGGAACGATCTATTATCATCTCCGGATCGGAACGCGCTGGACGAACTTCACGCGTTTTTGGAAACTCGTTCTGAAGAATAGTGATTCGACAAGTGGTAACGCGCAGGAGCAACTGCCTAAGGTTGCTCTGTTGCTCATGTACTGGTGGACGGCAGGTGACGCATCGACACTCGACATGACGTTCGTCTGGTTCCCAATTGGTCTATTCGTCTTTGCATGGATCCTACATCACTACCTGTTCGACTGGAAACCGAAGTTGCCCGAGGCAATGACGGCAGATGCCGATCTTCCGATTTCAGAAAAAGTCTATGTTCTGATTGTCGACGGGATGCGTAAAGATCGCTACATGGCAGCAAACACGCCGTTCCTCGAACGATTGCGTCAGGAAGGAACGGAATATACGAATATGGAGACTGTCTACCCTGCCCGGACCGTCGTCTGCTTCAGTTCGATGTTCACGGGTGCTCGCCCAGAAGATCACGGCATTCATTCGAACATGGTCTGGAATACGATCGGTGTTAAAACGGATACTGTCTTCGATCGTCTCCGTGCCGTCAATAAATCAGGAAAAATTCTTGGCATCGCGCACCTTGTCGATGCGTTCGGTTCAACCGATGTACGGACCGTCACGGCGGTCATGCATAACGATGTCGCGGATCGAAATATCATAGAACGTGCCAAACAAATCGTCCATGAAGAGGATCCGGATCTGCTCGCGATTCAGTTGATCGGAACGGATCAAACAGGACACAGTCGGGGCACCCTCTATTCCGAGTATGTTCAAAAAATCGAAGAAGCGGATGCATTACTCGCTGAATTTTGTGAGGAGCTCGATCGTCTCGGTAAACTCGAGGATGCGACACTCATCGTCATGGCAGATCACGGTCAAGCGGACGGAATCGGTGGACACGGTCACTTGGATGAAGGCGAACGGTTCGTTCCGTTCTGGATGTATGGTAAGAACGTTCATGCCGGTCTGAAAGTGGATACGCACCGCCATATCTTGTCACTCGGACCGACGATCACAAAAGTCCTAGGGGCAGACATCCCGCACGATAGCCGTGGTGTGCTGTTGACAGAAGCGTTCAAGGAGGCGAAGTCTAAATGAAGATCATCGTCTTTTTACCGGCCCACAATGAGGAAGTGTCGCTCCCGCTCGTCTTAAAACGAATTCCGGACATGATTGACGGCATTCCAGTCGAGACCCTCGTCATCGACGACGGCTCAGTGGATGCGACGAGTACGATTGCGCGTCAACACGGCGCACATGTCTATCGGTTCGAACAAAATCAAGGACTCGGCGCTGCAGTCCGGGAAGGACTCCGCCAGTCCTACGAACTCGGCGCTGATGTTGCTGTCATGATTGATGCGGATAACGAATATCCTGCCGATCAAATTCCAGATATCGTGCGACCGATCTTACACGATCAGGCCGACTACGTATTCGGTTCCCGCTTCCTCGGTACCGTCGACGGGATGCGGCTCTATCGCTATATCGGGAATCATGTCTTCACGTGGTTGCAATGCCTTTTATTGAAACGTAAAATCCATGATGGTCAAAGTGGGATGCGTGCTTTTTCACGCGCAGCGTGTCACCATGCTGAGATCATTCACGATTATAACTATGCCCAAGTATTGACCCTCAATCTCGTCCGAAAAGGCTTCCGCCTTCACGAAGTTCCGATTCGTTATCGGGTCCGGGAAGCAGGAAAGTCCTTTATCCGTCTGAATTATGTCCAACGTGTCCTCCCAGCGATTTACCGGGAGTGGCGACGACCGATCACACAGCTTAGCGTTGAAGAACGCATGGAACGAAAGGAGCACCTCGGATGAAACGCCTTCTTTTGCTACCGCTCCTCCTGCTCTCACTGTTCGTGAGCACTTCCACGGTTTCCGCTTATAGTTACGGAGACCCAGGAAAGGAAGCTTTTGCGGAAGCCTATAAACAATTTGAAGAACAAATCGATGCCAAGGATTACGCGCTTGCGAAAGAGACGCTTGCCGCCTATGATAAAGAATTCAAACTGTATTTCCCTGAAGCGAAAGCGAAGATCGACACGGCTCTCGAACAAGAAGATGCCGAGGCTGCCAAACAAGCGTATCGCGTCGCTCTCCGCCAAAATATCGAACGTCGCCTGCACTTTGCTGAAGAGCAGTTCGAGGACTTCGGTCAAGCGAAACTCTTACTCGCGAAAGCCCGCGGGACATACGATGTGCTCGCACCTTACGTCAAGGAAAGCAAGAATGCACAAACATCCGATGACGTGTATACTGCATTTGATGAATCATTAAAGGCACTCGGAAATCCTGGTCTGTTTGGGGTCGGGAAAAAAGCGAGTGATGAAGAATCCTTCAAGAAAAACATTACGATGATCGAAGATACGTTGACGCCTCTCTTCGTCCTGCCGGGTGAAGAAAAAACAGGCGTCTTCACAGAAGAAGACTCCTTCCTCGGTCAAACGTTCGGAACGGACGCGATTTGGAAATTGATTGCGCTTGGACTCGTCATCGTCCTCATCGTCATCGTCGTCATTGGTCAATGGAAGAAGAAACGCCGCTCATAAGGAGGAAGACAGATGGATTTTCAAGCGTTTTTGATTACGCTTCGGGAGTGTCTCGAGGCTGTTCTCATCGTTGGGTTGATTTTAGGTTATCTCGATCGATTGAACGCTCCACAATATAAAAAGTGGGTCTACGCAGGTGTCGGGTTGGCACTTCTCGCTAGCCTTGGTGTCGCGTTCCTGTTCCAAGTCGTTTTTACGAGTTTTGCGAGCTTCGGAAGCGATACGTATCTTCGTCTCGGCATCATGATGGTCTCCGTCCTGCTCTTGACACACATGGTCCTCTGGATGGGAAAAGAAGCGAAAGAGAATCAAAAAGCCTCCCAAGCGAAGGTCGCAGCTGCCGTCTCGACGGGTAGTGCCATCACGATGATCATCCACTCCTTCCTCGTCATCGTTCGAGAAGGAATTGAGACCGTCTTCTTCTTCGCTGCCATCTCAGGTGGGGAAATCGAAAAAGTACTAACGAGTTACGGTGCGGTTTCCGGTCTGTTACTCGCCTTGATTTTCGGATACTTATTCGTTTCCGGCTCTATGAAGATTCCCGTCAAACGCTTCTTCCAAGTGACGGGTGTACTCATTCTATTCATCGCAGCCGGCATGCTCGTCCAAACGATTGGACGCTTCCAAGATCTTGGTTTGCTCGGTAGTCTTTTGATGAATGCTGATGGCACACCAGCTGCTGTATACAATATCGTCGGCTTCATGCCGGAGCACTATATCGATCAGGTGCAATACTTGCGTGATACAGGAAATTCAACATTGATCAGTGGACAGATCGGAACGTTCATGGGTGCGATGTTCGGATACAGCCATAACCCCTCGCTCGAACAAGTCGTCGCTTGGTGGGGCTACTTCGCCTTTGCCGGTTGGATGTTGCTCCGTCAAAACAAACCATCGAAGTCATCAAAGTCCTTACAGGAGGTTTCTTGACCGTCCGAAGCGATCGTTCACGTCCGCGTGGACGATCGCTTTTTTGGATCACGTTGCTATTTATCGGTGGCTGGATTGGTTTACGGATCAGTTACGTCAGTCCCTTCATCGCGAGCTACGATATTGCGAACTTCACGTTAGCTGTGACCGATTATGATCTGGCTGATTTACGTCCGCACTTTCCGGGTTATCCCTTTTTCATCTTATTTGCCAATCTGTTTCTGCCGCTGATGATACCTGTCAAAGCGCTCGGACTCGTCTCTACACTAGGACTGGCAAGTGCGCTCTTGCCACTTTACTCGCTCTTTCGCCGTCATGCCTATGATACGGCTCGACTGATCGCTGCCTTTACCGTTCTCTCCACTGCCTCACTCGTGACGTTTGCTGCGACAGGGATGTCGGATGGGCTCGCCCTCGGACTACTCGTCTGGTACGGCTGGAGCATCGAACGCGCACGGCATCAGATTCGTCGCTGGCTTCCGTATCTTCTGTTCGGTTTACTGATGGCGACTCGCCTATCCTACGCGCCATTTGGTTTCATGTTGCTTGTCCTGCTGTGGCAGGTACGAAAGGATTACTGGCAACTCTTATCCGAGTGCGCCCTTCTTGTTCTGGCGCAGCTTGCTTGGTTGCTACCGGTCGCTTTTTCTGTCGGTGGACCCTACTCGTTTCTTCAATTATCACTTCGCTTCGTCAGCGGTCATTTTTCCGATTGGGGTGGTTCTGCTCAGACCGATGACGCTTCTATCGTTCAACGATTTGTTCAAACACTTCAGCAACTCTTCTGGCATGGGATCGGCTATGGCACGTGGATCGGACTAGTGTCAGGACTGATGCTGTTTTTACGAAAACGTTGGGCGGTCGATGTCGCTTGGGGAGCGACGGCTGGACTCTATTTCGTCTGGGTCTGGCTCGGACAAAATATCGATAAACCCCGTCATGTCTTACCGCTTGTCCTATTGCTACTCATCTGGTTGATCCGTCAGCTTCCGTTGCGGATGTATCTGCCGTTTTTAGTCATTCAGTTGACGATCGGTAGCCTCGCGTTAAACGAGCAAGCAACGCGTCCTCCGGCAACGATTGAACTGGCGCGTTACGTAGCGACTCTTCCAATCGGCGCGACAGTCTTTACCGACGAGGAAGCTCGCCAATTCCAGTCCGAACGACCGGATGCCGCGATCGTTCCGATCGGATCGATCAGTAAATGGAACGCAGAACCAAAATCCGACCAGAGTTACGTGACTGGTCGATTGCTCGAGCGCCTCCACGCTCAAGGCGTACGACCAAAAGTCAAACAAGTCGTCCGCTTCACGAGTGATGCCCGCTACGAACCAGAAGACGCGCAAGCGATGCTGTATCAATTAACGCCTTGACGGCACGACTACACCCATACGAAAAACCATGTCGATTCCCGAATAACACCGTGGAAATCGATATGGTTTTTTTCATTGCTGCGTATCGTAACGACGTTCCATATAATCAAAGGTACCGCCGCTGATTTCAATCGTCCGGACTGGTTCGAAGCCGAGACGACGATACAGTCGCTGTGCTCCTGCATTCGTTTGATCAGCGTTTAAGGTGAACGCTTGTAGTCCTCGCTTTTCCCCTTCTTCCGCTGCTGCCTGCAATAATTCCGTTCCAATTCCTTTTCCACCATGACGCGCGTCAACCGATAAAGTATCCAAGTAATAGACCGGTCCTTCCGTCTCGACGTCGATCCGGACGTCTTGACCCGTCCAGCGCTTCAGTTGTGCTTTGATCGGTTCGTCGAGTCGTTTCGCATCCGTCCCGGCATATGCAATGACGATACCTGCTACTTCACCCTCGATGATTTTCACGAGGATGTTTTCATGACTCAATCGGTTTCCTGTTTCAGCGACGAAGTACGCGAGTCGCTCTAAAACTTCCTCCCGCTTTTTCGTTCCCGTCAGTGTCTCAGCAATCTCATGAATCGCCTGCTCAATCAACGGGGCAATCTGTTGCGCTTCAGAAGCATGTGCTTGTCGAATCATCTCATCCTTCTCCTTTCGTTTTTCTAATCCATGAACCTGAAAAATCGGACTCGACGATGTCGAATCCGATACATGATTTTTTTAGACATTCATCTGTCTCACTGCGTGACTTTTTGTACGACAGGTGCCGGTACGATGACAGGCTCCCGTGTCATGACAGCCACGACACGTCCAGCGATCGCTACAGCCAGTAACGTATATAACGTTAAGCTGAGCGGCAGATAGACGAGTGAGATGATTAACACGATGGCATCGAGTCCGAACAAGATCGTTCCGATCGATAGACCTGTCAGTTTACTGAGTCCCATCGATAGCAAATCGTCTCCACCTGTTGCCGCTCCACTTTTCAAAACAAGTCCGAGACCATATCCGGTCACGATTCCGCTAGCGATCGCTGCGATGAGCGTCGCTGGCCAAGCCTGTTCTGGAAAGTGGAACAAATCGAGTCGGTGCCACATCTCATAAAAGACTGATAACGCACCTGCTGAGAGTAACGCTTCGCTGACGAAACGTTTCCCTTTGAAGTACAAGGCACCGATGAAAAATGGAATATCGAGCACGATCATTGAGATCGAAGGATTGATATCAAAAAAGTATCGACCGAGCAACGATAATCCGATAAAGCCGCCTTCTGCTAATCCGAACTGTTCATTCAATGTGTAGTAACCGAACGCCATGATCAGCGTCCCGGTTAAGATGGTTGCGATTCGTTTCATGTTTTATTGTCCTCTCCCGTTTACATCGTGGGAGAGGTTTTATACGTCCCGTTTGGGTATTCATCTATTTTCGCTCTCCCTGATTTTTATAAGCCATTACCGTCTGTTCGTTATGACCGGTACTGCTAAAAATCAGGTAAGCTGAATAGATGATTGGTCCTCTCGGTATCCATCGGTTTCCACCCCTTCATTAAAAATCTATTTTCATTATAACCCGAATTTCAGTAACTAAAACAGTTTTACGCATTCTTCACATAATCCAAACACTTTTGCTCACTCATTCACAATTTAGACAAGATTATGCTCAATGTTGAACAAACTACTTGAAAACGACCTTGTGAAGGATTACACTAAGTATATCAAATGAATGTGATATTTATCACAAACAAAACACAAAGGAGACTTTACCCATGAAAGTAGCAGTCATCGGATGTACACACGCAGGAACAGCAGCAGTCAAAGAACTCGCTTCACAACAAGACGTCGAGATCACCGTTTATGAGCGGAATGACAATGTATCGTTTCTCTCTTGTGGAATCGCGCTTCACGTCGGTGGTGTCGTCAAACATGCGGAATCGCTTTTCTACTCATCACCAAGTGAACTCGCTGAACTCGGCGCTGAGATGCGTCTGAAACATGATGTACTTGAAATCGATAGTGAACGCCAAACGATCGTTGCGAAAAACCTCATGACTGGTGAAGTCGTTCACGATACGTACGATAAACTCATCATGACGACTGGATCATGGCCAATCATTCCGATGCTTCCCGGCATCGAATTGAATCAGATCGAGCTCTGTAAAAACTATCACCACGCTCAAACAATCATTGAAAAAGCGACAGATGCAGAGCGGATCACAGTCGTTGGTGCAGGGTATATCGGTGCTGAACTCGTCGAAGCGTTTGAAGCATACGGAAAAGACGTCACGTTCATCGATAGTGCGGATCGCATTCTCAACAAATACCTCGACCGCTCGTTCACTGACGTCATCGAACGTGAATTGACAGACCGTGGTATTCGCCTCGAACTCGGACAAACCGTCCAAAGCTTCAAAGGGGAAAACGGCGCCGTGACACACGTCGTCACAGACAAAGGAACGTTTGAAACGGACCTCGTCATTCTCTGTGTCGGTTTCCGCCCAAGTACGGAACTCTTAAAAGGACAGGTCGACATGCTACCGAACGGTGCCATCATCGTTGACGATTATATGCGGACAAGCAACCCGAACATCTTTGCTGCTGGTGACAGCTGTGCCGTCTATTACAATCCAGCTCGGACACATGCCTATATTCCACTTGCAACGAATGCTGTCCGGATGGGAACATTAATCGGTAAAAACTTACGCGCACCAAAGATTCGTTACCAAGGAACACAAGGCACATCTGGTCTTCGCCTATATGATTTGAACATCGCGTCGACTGGTTTGACAGAAGAAGCGGCACCCTTGTTCGGACTCGAAGTGAGTAGCACGACAGTTACAGATGCGTATCGCCCAGAGTTCATGCCAACAGCAGAAGACGTCCAATTGAAGCTCGTCTTCGAGACAGCAACCCATCGTGTCGTCGGTGCACAAATCATCTCAAAAGTGGATTTGACACAGGCGATGAACACACTGTCAGTCGCCATTCAAAATGATATGACACTTGAAGAGCTCGCTTTCGTCGACTTCTTCTTCCAACCGCACTACAACAAACCGTGGAACTTGCTGAACCAAGCAGCTCTGCAAGCGATGAATGAACGTCAATCCGCTCGTGTCTAAGCGCATTACACGATCAATCAAACAAGCAACGAATCATCGTTGCTTGTTTTAGACTGAAGACAACGTGCAATTTTTCTCTAACGAGAAGGATTGCACTTTTTTGTTCGTCTCGAATCGTTTTAATGAAAACACCAGTTATATCGTCTTTTTCTCCGATTCAGTCTCAAATAGATGTTGCCAGTCTTGATACGGCATCGTGCCATTCACTATTTCCATGTCAAAGCGTAACGGTGCGATCAACTCGAGTGAATTTCCATCTGGATCCTCGAAGTAGATCGCCGCGTGCGCATGTGGATGGTTATCGAGAACAAGCGGTTGATCGGCTGCCGCTACACCAAAGGCGGATCGGACTTCAATCCCTCTCTCCTTTAACCAGTCCTGTGCTTTATCGATATTTTCTTGCTCCATCCGAAACGCCACATGTCGAATCGATGGATGATACGGTAACTCGGCTTGACCAGCTTTCCATAAACCTAACCAACTCTTGCCATGCTCGATCCAAAAGAAAGCGACGCGTTCATTTCGGAACACACATGCTAGACCTAATTTTTCGTAAAAGATAATCGATCGTTCAAGTTCTTTGACCGGTAAATGAGCTTCATACAATCCAGTAATCATCTTCTTCACACTCCTCTTTTTCTAGTGTAAACCATCAATTTCCAAATTTACTATCATCAGAAACGTTTAATCCGACCTGTTGAGGGAACATACACCCTATACCAAAACCAACTTTCAGGAGGAATGTTTACATGGCTGCATCGAAAAATCCGTTAACCCAATACTTCAATGACGATTTCCCAAAACAATATCAGGACGCACCAGCGGTTCAAGCAAAAATGGAACCTGTTCCCGATTGTGGCGAAGAGAGTTATAAAGGCTCTGGCAAATTGATCGGCAAAAAAGCACTGATTACGGGTGGCGACTCCGGCATCGGCCGAGCAGCAGCCATCGCCTACGCTCGTGAAGGAGCTGACATCGTGCTCAACTACTTACCGGAAGAACAACAGGATGCGGAAGAGGTTAAAGCACTCGTTGAAGCAGCGGGACAAAAAGCATATCTCTTACCTGGTGATTTAAGTGATGAAGCGTTCTGTGGACAACTCGTCAAAGAAGCACACGAATCGCTCGGTGGACTCGACATTTTGGCGCTTGTTGCAGGTAAACAACAAGCTGTCGAAGATATTCTCGACCTGTCAACGGAGCAATTACGTAAGACATACGAAATCAATGTCTTCTCCCTCTTCTGGGTCGTCAAAGCAGCATTGCCACTCTTAAAAGAAGGGGCTTCGATCATCACGACGACATCCGTTCAAGGATACAACCCAAGCGCGAACCTCTTGGATTATGCATCGACGAAGTTTGCCATCAACGGGTTCACGCGCGGACTCGCTAAACAAGTCGCACCAAAAGGAATCCGTGTCAATTCCGTCGCACCTGGTCCGATTTGGACACCACTTCAAATCTCGGGCGGTCAGCCAAGCGAGAACATTCCAGAGTTCGGACAGGAAACACCACTGAAGCGCAGTGGTCAACCGGTCGAACTGTCGGATGTGTATGTTTTCCTCGCTTCAGACGCTGCGAGCTATGTTACAGCGCAAATCTATGGTGTCACAGGCGGAATCGAATTAGCATAAGAATTGCATTTGACGGGAATGACTCAAAAGTCAGTTTCTACAAAGACCAGGGTGGCAGAATGATAATCTGCCACCCTTTTCTCGTAAAAAAAGAAGTGCTCGTTACACGCGACTCCTACAGGAAAAAGCGCATTTTTGCGCTGTCAGAGACAAACAAGACCCGCTTTCCTGCTGAAGAAAGCAGGAAAGCTGGCTTGTGTCTCGCCTGAGGAAAGGGCGTGAAAAGACGAGTCACTCTTTTTTGAGTCAGCCCCCTTTACGTATATCTTAACGGGATATCAGTTGCATCACCGGGTACCATTTAGTCTAATGAAAGTATTAACGATGAAGGAGTGAATCAGATGACTGAAAAAGAAAAGATGATTCAAGGGGAACTCTACTTAGCACAAGATCCGGAACTCGTAGCTGACCGTATCCGAGCACAATCGCTCTGTTATGAGTTCAATCAATTGAGTGTTCATGATGGGACTAAACGGAAAGCACTTCTTCAACAATTATTCCAGACGGAGCAAGCCGACTTTTACATTGAACCGACCTTTAAATGTGATTATGGCTATAACATCACATTAGGGGCTCGCTTTTATGCCAATTATGACTGTGTCTTGCTCGATATTTGCCCGATTACGATTGGTGACAACTGCATGCTTGCTCCAGGAGTACATATCTATACTGCGACCCATCCACTCGATCCTGTCGAGCGCAACAGCGGTTATGAATTCGGAAAACCGGTCGTCATCGGAAATAATGTCTGGATCGGTGGACGTGCGGTCATCAATCCCGGTGTGACGATCGGAGATAATGCTGTCATCGCCTCAGGTAGTGTCGTCGTCAAGGATGTACCGGCAAACAGCGTCGTCGGTGGAAATCCAGCCCGAGTCATCAAAACAATCTAATTCTCATCAAATTCTAATCTGTTCCTCAGCTTCCTTTCACATGGTCTGGTTATTCTATGTATAAGAACAACAGCCACTACTAAAGGAGGACATCATCATGACTGAAAAACGAACAGATAAAGGGAATAAACGTTTCAAAAAAGGAATCGCTACACTTGCCGTAACGGGTACAGTCTTAACAGGAGCCGGAGCGTTTCTCCTCTTCACAGGTCCAGGACACTCTCTCGTCAACTCGACGGTCACCACTTCACAGCAGGCAGAGCAAAAAGTCGAAGCTGCTTCGCGCCAAGTCGAACAAAAGCTTCCTGCTTCGATGCGTGACGATCAAGAAATCGAAGGCACATTGCAAAAAGTATCGGATCGTTCGATGACGATTGACGTCAACGGTGACACTCAGACGTATGACTTTGCTTCGTCAGTCGAACGCGAAGCCGTGCAAGAAGGCGATTGGGTCAAAATCGATCTGAATGCGAATCAGCAAATCACGGAACTTGAGCGAGAAGATCAAGATGATCGGAATGACCGAGAGGACGATGGCAATCGCTCAGATGATTCATCGGATGATGCGAATGAACGATACGGCATCCTTCGTGCCCTATCACAAAGTGAATTGACACTCGAACAAGATGGACAAGAGACGGTCTACGCGATTGCGGATCGTGCGGAACGCGACGCTGCGAAATCTGGGGATATCGTAAAAATCGAATTGAATGCGGACGGTCAAGTCCGTGAAATCGACCGTGACGATGACGACGAGGATCGTAATGCTACACGCGACGAAGACCGTGACGATGCACGGGAGCAAGAAGTCCGCGGCACGCTCGCTAAAATAACGAATCAAGAGATCATTATCGAACAAAACGGTGCACAAAAGTCATACTCTCGTGCATCAAACATGGAACAAGATGATGACGTCCGCGTCGGTGGTTCCGTCAAACTTGAGTTGAACGCGTCAGACGAAGTAACAGAAATCGATGAATGATCATTAAAGGAGGATGTTTATGCCAACCACCATCTTAATCGTTGAGGACGATGCGAAAATCGCACGCCTCCTTGAACTCGAACTCCAATATGCCGGGTACGCGACACGTGTCGCCTCTAACGGAAAAGATGGTCTCGCTGCCGCTGAGCATTCGGTTGATCTCGTCTTACTCGACGTGATGATGCCGGAGCTGAGCGGCTTCGAGGTGTTGCGCAGGCTCCGCGGAAAAGGCATTCATGTCCCCGTCATTATGCTAACAGCACGTGGAGAAGTTTACGATAAAGTCGCAGGACTCGATCTTGGTGCGAATGATTATGTGACGAAACCGTTCGAGATGGAGGAACTCCTTGCCCGGATCCGGGCGTTACTCCGCACTCCGGCTTCAACGAATAACGCATCGCGCACGTTACAGTTCGCTGATCTTGTACTCGACCTTGATCGACACGAAGCATTTCGCGATGAATTGCGACTCGATTTGACACCACGTGAGTTCGAACTCCTGACGTATTTACTCGAAAACAAGGAACATGTCCTGACACGCGAACAAATCCTAAATCGCGTCTGGGGGTACGATTACTTCGGCGAGACGAATATCGTCGACGTCTACATTCGTTATCTTCGGAAAAAAGTCGATGCCCACCCTCCTGCTTTGATTCAGACCGTTCGTGGAGTGGGGTATGTGCTACGGGAGGCGACGTCATGAAGCTTCGAACGAAACTTGCTTTATCCGTCACCGCCTTCACGACACTCTTATTGTTACTTTCGTTCATCGTCGTGACCTTCGTCGTCCGCAATCATTTGATTGAATCCCGTTATACGCAGCTTGAACAGGCAGAGGAATTGATGGAGGATGATTCATCGGTCCGGGCATTACTGACGCTTCATGAAGATTCCGTCGTCTTATCGAACGAAGATGGACGATGGGTCATTTCAAACGATAAAGAGGATGACAACTCTTCTACCGTTAACGGAGACGTACGAGCAAGTGACCTCCCTGGTATCCCGCGCTCGAACGAACCTTTCAAGTCTGGCGATTGGTTCGGTATCGTCTATCAGGATCAAGCCTATTTATTCGAAGATGAAAGCGTCGATGATACGGTCTCGACACTCATCTTGACCTTCACCATCGTGTTGGTCGTCGGAATCGTCATCGCGTTCATCAGTAGCTTCTGGATTGCATATCAGACGCTTCGCCCGCTCAGGCAACTGAATGATACGATGCAACGGATCTCGTCTTCTGGAACGCTTGAGACTGTGCAGACCGAACGCGATGATGAGATCGGTCGCCTCGGTCATGTCTTCAATCAGATGATTGGGCGTGTCGATCAGACGATGGAACAACAACGGCAGTTCGTCGCCGATGTCTCGCATGAGATGAAGACACCGCTGACCGTCATCGAAGGGTATGCGCAATTATTGAAGCGATGGGGCAAAACGAAGCCGGACGTCCTTGATGAATCGATTGAAAATATCTTACAGGAGACGCATGCGATGCGGACGACCTTGATCGAGCCCATGCTCGAACTGTCTCGTCTCGGTTATGAAGAAACGTCTGTCGAAGAGATTGACTTAGCCGAGCTTGGGAGCGAACTCGCTGATCGGATGTATCACGCGACAGGGACGATCATCCCTGTTGATGCCTCTGGAACAATCCTGGCGAATCGCGAAGCGGTGCTACGCATCTTGACGATTTATATCGATAACGCCCTGAAATATGCCACTTCTCCTGAATTGCATCTGCGCAAGGAGCGACTCGCTGTTCTTGATCGAGGAACATCTCTAACGAACGAAGAACGTACCCGGTTATTTGACCGGTTTTACCGACTTGATGCAGCACGCGATCGTTCAGGAAGTGGACTCGGATTGTCGATTGCTGCTGCACTTGCGACGACACACCATTTTCAGGTCGGTAGTGAAGCGCGTCAGCCAGATGGCAGTTGTTTCTATCTGATTCTCGAGCAGTCTAAATGAAACTTTTTCTACATTTGTGTCGTACACTTAAGGAAGAACGTCACATGATGAAAGAAGGAATTTCACGATGGCTAAAAAACGTTGGGGTGGACTTGCTGTTGCCGGCGCCTTTCTCTTAACGAAAGGAAAGGTCATCCTTGCCTTATTGAAACTTTCGAAGTTTGGAGGCACTCTGATTTCGTTCGGAGTTTCGCTTCTCTTTTACGCTCAAGTATTCGGTGTCTGGTTCGGAGTCGGATTGCTCTATCTCCTATTCATTCATGAGATGGGACATCTACTCGCTGCGAAACGACTCGGTTTTAAAACGGGTCCCGCGATTTTCGTACCGTTCATGGGAGCCGTCATCGGAATCAAAGATACGTTCCGGACACCAAAACAAGAAGCGATTCTTGCGTACGGTGGACCACTCGCGGGTCTTGTGTCCCTGATTCCGCTTGCGATTGGATACGCTGTGACGGGAAATGACTTTTGGCTCGTCATCTTCCATCTCGGAGCTCTATTGAATCTCTTCAACCTACTTCCCGTCAGTCCGCTTGACGGCGGACGGATTCTTGCGGGACTTCCGATCATCGTTTGGGTCGCTGGTCTTGCTGCCTTGATTGCTTACGGCATCACGAACTTCAGCCTGATTCTGCTCTTGATTGCTTTCTTCGGCGGCAGTGCTGTCTGGAAACGGTATAAGTTCGCAAAACAATATGAGGCGAACCGATCGACCTTGATGTTATACCGTGCTGCACGCGAACGCGTCTTACGCGCAAAGGCGGAGCAGGAACGTGCAAACGCTGAAGTCGTTCTTGCACCGGAAGTGGAGGAAGAACAAACGGTCGAAAGTACGTACGATCCGATTGCTTGGTCGCTTCGTCTCGATTTACAAGATTTGCGACAAGCGAGTCCAGAAGAGGCACGTCAGGAAGCGGACGATCTGTTACGGTATCAATATGATGCTGCGAACGACTACGATGCGTTGTTGCGACGAATCGATCAGCGGATCGAACCGCTCCGACTCGCTGAAGAGTCGGTCCAGTATCACCAGATGCCGAAAAAACAACAAACGATCACCTTACTCGCTTACTTGGCGCTCGGTGCCATTTTATTCATTGCTTTCGAGTACTCGAAAGGGTACTTGCCTACACCATCTTAAAACGAGTTCCATCGGATGCGCTTCATGGCGCATCCTTTTTTCATGGAACGAACACATTGACTAGAGTGATTTCTTGCATCTCTTCATAGAAGCGACTACTCTGAGTAAAACCCTACTTACCACTTGTCTAAAAAAGGAGGCTCTCCTTCCATGAATAAAAACACTGCCCGTTTGGGTGAAGCACCTGTCAACCAGCTCTTACTTAGTCTCTCCTTGCCGGCAATGGTCGGGATGCTCGTCACGGCACTCTATAATATCGTCGATACGATTTTCGTCGCTCAAGGCATCGGTACGGCTGCCGTTGCCGCTGTCGGAATCGCTTTCCCCGTCCAGCTCGTGTTGATGGCAATCGCCAACTCGATTGGGATCGGGGGGGCTGCGATTGCGTCACAACGGCTTGGTCAAAAACAGACGGATGGTGCCAGTCGTGCTTATGCGAACGTCTTGATAGCGGTTTTCTTCATCAGTATGCTCGCCATCATCAGTGCTTTCATCTTCGTCGAACCGTTACTTCGTCTCTTTGGAGCGACAGATGAAATCATGCCGTATAGCATCGATTTCTTACGCGTCCTCTTGATCGGATCTCCTTTCTTCATGTTGACGATGGCGTCGAGTGCAATGTTACGCGCAGAAGGACGCGCGAACTATCAGATGCGCGTCATGTTGACGACGGTTGCCATCAACATCGTCCTGACACCTCTGTTCATCTTTGGTCTTGATTGGGGCATCCAAGGTGCTGCACTCGGGACAGTCGTTGCGCAAATCGTCGGTGCTGCACTTGTTTTCCGATTCTTCTTTACGAAACGTCGGCAAACGGGGTTAACACTCGATCGGAATGCTTTCAAACCCGATTTCCGTTTAACGTTTCGGATGATGCAAATCGGATCATCGTCGTTCATCATGCAAGTCTCCCAATCGATTTTGTTCATCACCGTCAACCACATGCTCGTCCGGTACGGGGGTACGACAGAACTAGCGACGTTTGCGGTCATCAATAAGTTCATGGCGCTTGTCGGTATGCCGATCATGGGGATCGTACAAGGGATGCAACCGATCGTCGGGTATAATTTCGGTTCTCGGCAATTTAGCCGGATGTCGCTTGCCATCAAACTCGCAATCCGTTACGGCTTATCGTTATCAATCAGCTTGTGGTTACTGATTCAACTGTTCCCCCGTTTTTGGGTCGGCTTGTTCACGGAAGAAGCAACACTGCTGCAGGAAGGCTCGAGTGCGATGCGCATCTTATTCGCTCTATCGTTCGTCTATGGGATTCAAATGATTGTCAACGGGATGTATCAATCGCTCGCCAAAGCAAAAGTCGCTTTATTCTTGTCCTTGTCACGCCAAACGTTATACACGATTCCACTCGTCCTAATCTTACCCCTGTTCTTCGGTGTCAATGGTGTCTGGTTCGCTTTCCCGATCGCTGATGCGATGGCTGTCTTGACGGCCCTTGTCTTCGCCTATAAAGATCGCGTTCTGTTATTTAAGCCGGAGGAATACGTCGCAGAGGAACAAAAAGTCGCCACCGCGAAGTGAATGGAAGAGATATCAGATCATCTGCCTTGCAGATGGTCTTTTTTGATGGACTTCTATAATACGAACATGTATTCTGTTACTAGTGAATGACAGAAAGGAGCCTGCTACATGTATACATTAGCGATTGACTTTGAAACGGCAAATCGGAATAGCCGAAGTATTTGTGCGTTTGGTTGGTCCGTTCTCTCTAACGGTCGCGTCACGGAGAGTAAACAGGTCTTAATCAATCCAGAAGAAAACTTCGATGCCGGAAACATCCGGGTTCATGGAATTCGTCCGAGTGATGTCTTCGATGCACCGACGTTACCTGAAGCGATGGAAGCACATGGCTTATACGATTTAATTGCAGGTGCTCAACTGGTCGTCGCCCACAATGCATCATTTGATATGGGGGCGCTCCAAAAAGCGATTCAAAAATACGATATGTACCAGATGCCTGCTTTCACGTACGGTTGCACGGTCAAGTTATCCCGCAAACTGTATCCGTGGTTGCCGAACCATCGATTGAATACGATGGCAGAATTCCTCAACGTCTCTTTCCAGCACCATGATGCGAAAGAGGATGCCTACGTCTGTGCCTTGCTCTTAAACGATATGTTGGAACGAACGAATCTACAGGATCCGGTCACCTTGCATACGTTTTGTGGCGTTCGGATGGGACAGGTTGCCTATTAATAAACAAAAAAATTGTAGACAACAGGGCTGACTCCAAAAAATGATGCATCTTTTCACGCCCTTTCCTCAGGCGAGACACAAGCCAGTTTTCCCGCTCTATTCGAGCAGGAAACGGGTCTCGTTTGTCTCTGACATCGCATAAATGCGCTTTTCCCTGTAGGAGTGGCGTGTGGCGCGTCATTCTTTTTATACCGAAGGATCAGAGAAGCGTTTTGTTCACTCGACATCGCTTCCTAGGGAAAAACAAGCAAGAGCGACCCTGCAGCGAAGCGAAGCGGCGCGATGCTTGTCCCAGGAAAATGATGCGAGACGAACAAAAAAGCGCAATCCTTCTCGTTAGAGAAAAATTGCACTTTACCTTCAGTCTCAAAGCACTCTAGACACGAGATCTAGAGTGCTTTTTGATGCTGTTCTATTATTTGCTTGTTTGTTTGATCGGGAACCAGCCTGGACGACTTGTGATACCTGCCCATAACGCATCTGGAACGACGAGTTCTGCTTGTGCTTCTGGATCAAGTTCGGTCCGGATTGACGCAAGGTCACCCGCTTCGACTTTCTCAACCCATTTCGGTTCCATGATCAGTTCACGACCGAGGGCGATCATTGGAACGACAGCCAAACCTTGTTCGACTTCGTCCGCTGTGTGCAACGATCCGACACCGATGACAGGTACTTGTTCGCCAACACGTTCTTGGACGAGCGTGATTGGTGATGTCGTTGCATTTTCGTCACGAATCGAACCTGCGAAGAAGTCCATCACGGAAACGTGCAAGTAATCGAGGTCTTTTTTCGCCAGCTCATCGACGAGGCGCATCGTATCATCGAGTGTGATTCCTGGATTTTCGATCTCTTCTGGAGAGAAACGGTATCCGACGATGAACGAAGGATCCTGTTTCGCGACAGCTTCGACTGCATCCACGACCGCTAATGGGAAGGCGAGACGTTTTTCTAAGCTACCGCCCCATTTGTCTTCGCGACGGTTTGAGTGTGGTGAGAAGAATTGTTGAATCAAGTACGTGTTCGCACCGTGAATCTCAACACCATCAAATCCAGCTTCCATCGCACGACGTGTCGCTTGACCGAATGCTTCAACGATTGCTTCAACTTCTTCTGCCTCTAATGCACGAGGTGTCATTGCCCCTTCACGTACGGGTGCGACAGCACTTGCACTGACTGTTTGCCCACCGACGAGTTCTGGTGGTGCCATGCGACCAGCGTGGAAGATTTGTAAGATCGCTTTTGCGCCTTTATCTTGAATCGTTTTTGCAAGTCGCTTCAGACTTGGAACGAGATCGTCACGATGCGCACCGAACTCATTCGGGAATCCTTGACCGTCTGCCGTGACGTTCGCACATGCTGTAATGACCGCACTGACGCCGCCTGAACGTTCCGCATAGTACGCGAGTTCCGCATCCGATACTTCGCCGTTCTCTTGTGCCGCATAGTTCGTCATCGGTGCCATCAAGACGCGGTTTTTCAGCGTCACACCGTTTGGTAATGTAAATGGTTCAAACATTGCTTGAGTTGCCATGAGTGAAGTGCCTCCTCTAATTTCTTGAATTGAATATCGACAGTATACGCTCGTCTTCCTCTGAATAGCTACTGATGTGCTTACGTGATGTGTCACTTGCGGATCGCTTTACGACGACCACCCGGCCACCACCAGTTCCAGTGACCAAATAGTTTCATCAGTGCGGGGACGAGTAGCATCCGGACGATCGTAGCATCAATAAATATCGCAAGCGCGATACCGACGCCAAGTTGTTTAATTGGACTGACGCCCGTGAAGGCAAACGCCCCTGTGACGACGATCATGATCAAGGCAGCAGACGTAATGATTTTACTCGTCTTCGCAAGCCCCATCTCGGTCGCGTAATCGTTATCGCCTGTCTCGTCATAATACTCTTCCATTCGCGAGACGAGGAACACTTCATAATCCATCGATAAACCAAAGACGAGTGAGAAGATGAAGACCGGTGTCAGAATGCCGATCGTCTCCTGCGGAAGAACTGCGCCGGACTCGAACAAGATGACGAGTAATCCGAATGTCGCTCCTAGACTAAGCAAATTCATCAGAATCGCCTTGATTGGGATCAAGATGGACCGGAACGCAATCAGCAGGATGATGAATGTCGCCAAAACGACGACACCGACTGCTAGTGGGAGTTTCGATTCAATGGCATCATAAATTTCCTGATTGAAGGCTGCCGGTCCCCCGACAAGATAACCGTCCGCTTGCATCTTTCGCACCCAGTCTTGCGAAGCAGCATCGCCGGGATCTCCTTTTAAGTTAACATCAATTCGTGCTTGGTCGTTCTCTGATAGAAATGCCGTCAAAGCTTCGCGCCCGGCCGGAACAGCGACTAACTGCTCGAGCGTCACTTGTTGCTGTTCGGCAATCGTTGCGGCGGATACGACGGAACGTACATCGGGATCCGACTCGAGTCGAATCGTCACGTCTTCGATTTTTTCTCGTCCCACCTCTGAGGAAGCATCAGCAGATAAAATGAGGACGGCGTCCGTTCCATCGTTTCCGAATGTTTTTTCCCACGACTCAAAGGCGAGACGCGATGGATACGATTCCGGTAAAGCGGTCGCTTGCGGAATGTTCAACGTCAAATCACGTAACGGCAATAAACAAGGTAACAACAGCAATAAGGACAAAATCGTGACTGCGACCGGGCGCTTCATGACGAAACGAGCGAGGCGACGCCAACGATCTTCACTACGACCTGCTCGCTGCCGGAAGAGTCGTCCTTTCTCTAACACCTTCCCGAAAACGATCAATAGTGCCGGTAGTAACGTTAATGCACTGACGACTGCCCCGAGGACCGAAACGAGCGTCCCGATCGCAACAGCGCGGAAGACATCCACATCAATCAGCAATAGCCCGGCAAGTCCGACGAATACACAGATTCCGGAAAATAAAATTGAACGCCCTGCCGTCTCGACCGAACGGATCGCCGCCTTCCGAATATCTTGTCCGTCCTGCCGTTCTTCGCGAAATCGATTGACGTATAACAGCGAAAAATCAATTCCGAGCGCCAGCGAAATCATCGCGACCGCATTCAAGACGAAGATTGATAACTCTTGTTGCCCGGCGACGAAATAAAGAACACCGGCACCAAAGACAAAAGTAACGAGTCCCATGATCAACGGTAGGATGGCGGCAACCGGAGTACCGAAAACGAGTAGCAAGACGATCAACGCTGCTGGAATTCCAATCAACTCAGCCCGGATGAGATCATTTTTCGACGCTGTATTCAAATCATCGACGACGACTGGTTCACCCGTTAGTCGAATCGTTCCGGTATCATCCAGTTGACGTGTGACCGCAGCTGCCCATTTCGCATCAAGTGTCGGTACCCCGACCGTCACGTATCCCTTATCGTTCCGAATCGCTCGCGGATTTTCAACAGGACCAGTGACGTTCCCGACACCTTTGATATCACGGAAGCGCTCGACATGTTCCACCATCGTTTGTTGTAGATTCTCTTGATTTTCAAATAGAACGATGATCGTATGCGGATCCTGACCGAAGTCTTGATCGAGTACTGTCTCGACGCGTTGAAAATCACCGTCACGCGTAAATCCGTTTCCTTCTAGCCGATCGGGTAGTTGATAAGCGAAATATCCAAGCACGACGAGCAGGATTGCCCAAACAATCAACACTCCTCGAAAATACGTACTCATCAGATGACCAAGCCGTTGCATGATGCGTCCCCTTTCTGTATAAACGTACAAAAAACATCCTTCTTGCTGAAAAGCGAAAAGGATGTTTCATTACGTCTTTTGAAAAATTTGAACCCATGTGTTGCCGAATGTCGCCGATGTCGATACGATCGCAAGACGTCGCGCCTCTTCATCGAGTAACACACTTTTGAGTAAAACGGAGGAATGACATCCCTCGAACTTATATTTCAGCTGACTCTTCTCATACAAGTAAAAACGAGATGAATCGGTGATCGAAAACAATTGGTGCCGGTGATCAACGAGCGAGTACTCCGCGTAATCTGAAAAAGGAATGATCGATTCCTGATTCGTCGCAGCGTCCCAAATCACATACCGTTCTTTTAGATCATCATAAGAAATGATCGTCGTAGGTGCGATGAATCGTTCGAACGTCAAACGTGTATCATATCCTCGCTCCACTAAGCGCCCGAACAGTGGCGCCTCTTCATAATTTGAGTACCGCCAGTCCCCTGTTTGAACGTTCACACAGACGACGTCTGTTTCTGCCGTGTACAGGAAGATCTCATCATCTTGCCACAAGAATAAATTACTGAACCATGCCTCGGAAAAAGCAGCGGGTCGCTTGATATAATCTAAATGCCCTTGCTCTAAATCTAGTAAACCAAAATAAGCTGACTCTTCAAATACGATGAACAATCGTCCACCGCCTGGCTCAATGTACCAGGAGAATGGAACATACGCACATGCTGTTTCCCATAGTGGTCTTAAATCCGCATCACATTTCATAAATCCGTGGCGATCTCGAAAAAGAAGCAAATCCTCCCCGATTCGATCAAACAGTGAGACGGATTCATGGAGTAACAGCTCTGCAGCAGGTTTATACATATGCATCACTTCCTACTTCATACGGTATCAACCTTCTCAGTTTCTCGCTACTATTGATGCGCTCGGCTTGCACCTCCTGTTATACTAACTTCATGGAAAAAGGAGGACGAACACGATGAAACCTTTACAATTATCAGCAGAGACGGCTGTCGAACTCGCAAAACGTCTGAACGTACCACTTGAACAACTGATGCATATGCCGCGCCATATCTTGATTCAAAAGCTCGTCGAACTCGAGCAGGAACAAACGAAAACGGAATCTGATTCGTCTAGCGAATCGGAATCTTGAGTAAAAAGCCTCTTTTCCAATGATGGAAGGAGGCTTTAATCTTCGCTTAAGATTGTGGATGATAGTCTGATTTACCGTAACGGAAGACATTGATGATTGCTTTCCCATCACTCGGATAACCGTTTGGATGATCGATCGGGAAGAGTGAGAAAAAGACGAAATAAAACGAGAAATACGCAAATTGGTACGTAAAGATCGATGCCTCGAACACACCGGCATAAATGAGACTATTTACGACTAAGATACTCACTAAGTTCGCGATCGATCCACCAGCGTAGACCATGATATTAGCAAACTTCGTTTCGTGACGTAGTGCCTCATATTGACACCATCCATCCCAAAAATAGACACGATTTAAACGAATCGGTCCGACACGGAGTAACGATTTTCCAGAACCGATATTGATCTCCATGTTTCCACCGAACAATCGGGCAAAAAAGTAATGCCCCATCTCATGAATCAATGTCACGATAGGCAACAATAAAAAGAACGACAAAAAGAATTTCCATAAATCCTCGAAACCAAACATACGCCGTACATCCTTTCATAAAAACAACATCCCATATACTACTTAAGAGGTTTTTTCCCGAAAGGTGACGCTTCAAACAAGGTTTCGATGAATTCAGGCAAGTCAATTTCATGACAGGCTGACATCGGACTGTCATCCACGTAAAAAAGGACGAAGCCATCTTGCGCTCCGTCCTTCTTGATTTAATCGGTTTTCTTACGACGTTTGTTCGCTGCGTACAACAATCCGATGATCGTCAAGGCTGCACCACCTGCCACCGCATACTTCTTGTAGTCCGCTTTTCGTTCGGCGATGACCGTCGTCGTCAATGCTGGAACGACCAACTGTTTCTCTTCATGCAGTCGTGGTGCGTGCAACTTAACTGCACCCGACTCAACCAATACCTCGAATTCACCGTTTGGCAATTCAATCGTGATATCCTCTTCCGTCGCATTATGGTAGACGCGCTGTCGTTCGATGTATCCTTCATAGGTGCGCTTCAGTTCAAAGGCAATGACACCTTCCCCTTCTTCGAGGAAACGAAGATGCTTCTTGATCATCGATGCGTTTGCGAGACGGAACATCGGATACTGACGACGAAGGGCAATTAATCCTTTGACGTACTCGACGGCCGGACGCTCTGTTTCTGCCCGTTCATAATCGAGACGATTGACGACCTCTCCGGCATTGAAGCTGTCACGAACACCGTCCTTCGTCCGGAAAAACTCTTGTCCGGCATGAAGGAACGGAATCCCTTGTCCCGTCAAGATGATCGCATTCGCGAGCATTTGCCGTTTCCGGCGAATCTCTTCCGTATCCTCTGGGCGAGACACCGTTAATTTATCCCAAATCGTCAAATCATCGTGAGCTTCGACATACGAGACGACCTGATTCGGCTCATCAGCAAATCCTTGTGAAGAGACGTTACCAGCGATTCCCCGTTTGACTTCACTCGTCCGGTCGAATGCCCCGCTGATGAAACCACGGTCTTCCGGCGTTTGAACATCTCCTTTGACCCCGTCTCGTAAACCGTTATTGAAGTGAGCGATTCCTGGCATTTTCGGTGCATTGAAGTAGTTCGCTTTTTCTTCTGGATCAAGTGGCGTATCGAGATCCCAACCTTCACCGATGATCAGAATCGACGGATCAATCCGGTCAAGTGCATGGCGCACCTGATTCATTGTCTCGACATCATGAAGTCCCATCAAATCGAATCGGAAACCATCCAGATGGTATTCTTTCGCCCAGTACGTCACACAATCAAGAATGAACTTTCGCATCATCAGACGTTCAGATGCCGTATCATTTCCACAGAAACTACCATTTGAGAGACTACCATCCGCCTCTTGACGATAGAAGTATCCAGGAACGAACTGACCGAGCGGAACCGTTGCTGCATCATACGTATGATTGAAGACGACGTCCATGATGACACGGATCCCGCGATCGTGTAACGCTTGTACCAATTGTTTTAATTCAAGAATCCTCGTTCGTGGATCATCTGGATTCGACGAGTATGAACCTTCCGGCGCAAAGTAGTTCACCGGGTCATACCCCCAGTTATAGTTATCCGGGTCGTTCGGCGCTGTCTCATTGACTGAGCCAAAATCATAGATCGGCAGTAACTGGACATGTGTCACACCGAGATCCGCTAAATAATCAAGTCCTGTTAATCCGCCATTTGGTGTCCGTGTCCCTGCTTCCGTCAGCCCAGCGAACGTACCACGTGCGACGACACCACTAGCCGGATGACTCGTTGCATCGCGTACATGTAATTCATACACAACTGCGTCTTGCGAAGAATGGAACAGTGGGCGTTCTTCGATCCATCGTTCTGGTGTCACACTTGTCGGGTCGATCAACGCACCGCGTTTTCCATTCGTTCCGACGGCTTTCGCATACGGATCGACCGCCTCGACCTTTTGTCCGTTGATGCTCGCTTGAAACGTATAGAAATAACCTTCATATGCCGCTCGATCGAGTTCAACGACGTACGTTCCCCGTTCGCCTGCCACCATCTCGACCTCTTCGACTTTTCGTGCGCGTAGTGTCTTGTAGAGACGAATCACGACACGTTCTGCCGTCGGCGCCCATAAGCGCACGCGAATCGCTGTCTCTGAGAAGGTCGCTCCTAAATCATTTCCACTATAGGCAAATCGCTCATCCAGTTCTTGCGGTGTGAGCGTCAACATGTCTGCTGTTTGTTTCAAAGCTAAGCACCCCTTTCATTTCATGGTTTTTATTATAACAAAATTTCAAAGCAGTGGACGCTTCCGGTATTCCTCTCTAAAATAGAGAGTGGAATGAAAGGGGAGATTAACATGGCAGCAAAAGATAATTCATTTGATATCGTGTCACAAATCAACATCGAGGAAGTCAAGAATGCAGTTCAGATCGCACTAAAAGAAATCACGAACCGCTTCGACTTCAAAGGTTCAAAGAGCGACATGAAGCTCGAAAAAGAGGATTTGATTCTAATCTCAGATGACGATTTCAAACTCGATCAAGTCAAAGATGTCTTAACAGCAAAATTGATCAAGCGCGAAGTCCCGACAAAAAACCTGCAGTACGAAAAAGTCGAGCAGGCTGCTGGGAATACGGTTCGCCAACGTGTCATCCTTAAGAGCGGGATTGATCGTGACGATGCGAAAAAGATCAACAATGCCGTCAAGGAATCGAAATTAAAAGTGAAGACACAGATCCAAGATGATCAAATCCGTGTCACAGGTAAATCACGTGACGACCTACAACAAGTCATGCAAATCGTTCGTGAACTTCCGTTATCGGTCGACGTTCAGTTCATTAACTTCCGTTAATCCACTCACGTCAAATTAGCTGAACGTTTTTGTTCAGTCCATCAAACAAAAAAGGGAGGTGCTTTCTGGATTGTATCCAAAAAGTACCTCCCTTCATTTATATCGTTGCTTACTGCGCTGTATAACCACCATCGAGAACGACAGCTTGACCCGTGACACCTGCTGCTTTGTCACTTGCAAGGAAAATAGCGTAATCCGCGATTTCTTTGACTTGGAGTAACCGTTGTTGCGGGACAAGTGGATAGATGACTTCTTCTAATACACGTTCGAGTGGTACATTCCGTGTTTCAGCGAGCGAAGACAATTGGTTTTGGACGAGTGGTGTATCGACATATCCTGGGCAAATCGCGTTGACCGTGATACCTGAAGTTGCTCCTTCTAATGCTGCGACTTTCGTTAAACCGATGACGCCGTGTTTCGCACTGTTATAAGCAGCTTTCCCTGCAAAACCAATCAATCCGTTGATCGATGACATGTTCAAGATTCGTCCAGAGCCTTGTTTTTTCATGATCGGGAAGACATATTTCGTATAAAGGAATGGTGCACGAAGCATGATGCTTTGAAGCAAGTCGAATTTCTCAGTCGAGAACTCTTCGATTGGTGAGACGTGTTGCATACCCGCATTGTTGATGACGATATCAATCGTTCCGTAGTGTGCGACAGTCTGTTCGATACTTGATTTGATTGCCTCTTCATTCGTCACGTCACCTGCGACGGCAAACGCATCGAAGCCTTTTTCACGAAGTGTTTCAGCAGAGCGTTTTGCAGCTTCTTCCTGAAGATCGACGATGACGACCTTCGCACCTTCTTGAGCGAATTCTTCAGCAATCTCAAGACCGATTCCGCTTGCTGCTCCTGTAATTAATGCAACTTTTCCTTCGAGTTGTTTCATCATGATGGATTCCTTCTTTCTTTATCTTTACGTGTTCGGTCTCTTTACTGTACGCTGATTGAAAGAATAATAAAAATGAATACTTGTTATGACATCTATAACTCAAAAGAATAGGAGAATACTGATGGATTTCCGCCAACTGGAATACTTTACGGAAGTGGCACGCTTCAAAAGCTTCACTCGTGCCGCTGAACATCTCCACGTCACGCAACCGACACTCAGTAAAATGGTCCGTCACTTAGAAGAAGAACTTGAGATGGAATTGTTCGATCGGAGTAAACGACAAATCGTCCTGACGGATGCCGGTGAGACCTTATTGATTGAAGGTGAAAAGATTCTGCGGCAGTTATCTGACCTGCCTTCCCACCTCTATGACGTCATGCATCTGACGAAGGGAACGATTCGGCTCGGTGTGCCCCCACTGATCGGTTCGCTGTTTTTCCCGGGTCTCCTGCGTCGCTTCGAAGAGATGTATCCGATGATTCAAATCGAATTAATCGAAGCCGGTGGGCATGCGCTAGAAAAAGCGGTCGTCGCCGGTGAAGTCGATTTGATCGCAACGGTGCTGCCTTCGGATGAGCATTTAACGACACACCCCTTCATTGAAGAAGAATTGCATTTGTTTTTACCAAATGATCACCCACTCGCTGATCGGTCGATGATTGCGTTAGAGGAAGTCACCGACATGCCGTTCGTCTTGTTCAATGAAACATTCTCACTCCACGATGTCGTCTTGAACGCCTGCCAAGATGCCGGATTTACGCCTAACGTGTCTCGGGTGAGCTCGCAGTGGGACTTCTTATGTTTACTAGTCGCAGAAGGAAATGCCGTGACTGTCCTGCCGCGTTCGATCGCGGATCGCTTTTCGATTCGTGGCGTCAAAACGATTCCGCTTGAAACACGTGTTCCGTGGCACTTAGGAATCGCCGTTCCGACCGGTCGCTATCAATCGTACGTGACGCGGAAATGGATTCAATTCGTCAGCGATATATATTCCAAATAAGCATACCTTTCATAAAAACCATGTATTTGTAGCATGGTATTTCTTCCTTTACGATAAATACATCGTTAAAAAAGAAAGGAAGTCTTTTACCATGGCAACTCATTTTGAATCACGTCACGAAACAGGCGTAAAAAAACTCAGCGAATTCACAGACGCAAACGCTGCACAATCTACGCATGACAAAATCTCTGAATCCCTGAAAGATATCGCTCCAGCAGTCGGTGAGTGGATCACGGATTTCGCATACGGTGAAGTTTACAGCCGTGATGGTCTCGTCAACCGTGACCGCGCAATCGTGACGATTGCTTCCCTCGTCACACAAGGTACAGAACCACAGCTCGCTCTTCACATCAATACTGGATTGACAGCTGGTTTGACAGGAAACGAAATCGTCGAAGCTATCATGCATCTTGTTCCTTACACTGGATTCCCACGTGTCTTGAACGCACTCGAAGTCGCAAAAGTCGTCTTCGCAGAACGTGGCGTCACAGTCGAAACAGAATAAGATACGCATGACTTGATTGAAAAAAGATGGGCATGACGCATTTTCGGGTATCTCCTTAACAAAGGAGTGGTCGATCATGCGTTATGCCCTTTTTGCGGATCTTCACAGCTCAGTAGCCGACACAGCGGCTGTCCTAGCTGACATACGGCGGCTCGCTCCCGATGCGCATTTGTTTTGTCTCGGTGATGTTCATGAATGCCATGTCGGTAAAAAGCGAGCGAAGCGCTATTCCTTTGAATCGCTCTCCCTCGTCGTGACACTCGATGATGATTTTTTAGAGTTGATTGATTTTAAGACGTTGCTTGGCAATCAAGAAGAACGCATCCTGTCGCTCGTCCCACCGCATCTGTCTCCTGTCATCGATGCGTTACGCGATTGCCCTCGAAAACAACGGATCGAGGGGGCATTATTGATTCATGGAGACCAACTCAGTTGGTCGCGTGATTTTCTACCCAATCTGTCACAACAACGTGAACCATTACTCTTTTTTGGCCATAGTCATATCAGAGGTTTGTTTCAAAATGGCATCGCCAAACCGAGCCCACTAGATCAAACTTTATCAATCAAAGGAGAACGGCATGCCGTCAATCTGGGTCCCGTCGTGTTCGAACGAGAATGGTGTCTTTACGATTCAGAGCAACAATCGATCGTGTTCCATCAAGCGAAGTAAGAAGATACGACAAAAGCCGTCGGGCACAGGGCTCGACGGCTTTTGTTCGTGCATCCTATTGATCAGAGATAACGGACAAGCGATGCCTTGACGACATCCACTTGTGTGAAGTTCGTCTCTTCCGCGAATGCTTCGATGACTTGACGAACATCCCCTTGACGACGAACGAAGCTCGTCGGAACCGGTGACGTACCAACCAGTTGCTCATGCAGACTCGTCAATCGATGATCATCGATGATCGTCGTCATCAAATCAAGGAATAGCAGAACATGCAGACGGTTCAAATAATCCCATGGTTTGTCTTCCGAACGGAATTCATTACGAGCGAGCCATTTTTTCAATCCGATCGCATCGATTTGACTCAACGTCTCTGTCGTACGTGCCGACTTCCAAAGCGTCAACAGTTCACCCAGTTTTTTCCGTGTCTGTTTCTTACGCATGAAGAATTCAAAATTGTCTTTCGTCCGTAACGCGTCTCCTTCAATCGGAGCAATCAAATCGGCTTCCGGCGCCGTCACGAAATCGTGAACGAAATCGACAGACTCTCCCGGTAACCAAGCAGCGACTTTCCCGTGAAAATCAGCCATAAAGGCGACCGTTTCTGCCAAAGGCTCCTGCTTCATCTGTGAAGCAGCTTGCTGTAATCGTTCTTTCGTCTCAGTCTTCATAATCTACCTCTTCTTATTCGTGGATTGGTCTTACATTTCTTCTGGAGCGCCGACACCAAGCAAACGAAGACCCTCTGTCAAGACGATCGTGACAGACTTGACGAGTGCAAGACGCGATTGTTTTGCTGCGTCATCTTCGAGAACACGGACGTGTCCGTAATATTTATTGAAGCTTTGTGCAAGATCTAAGATGTAACGGCTGATGATTGACGGCTCGCGACGTGTGAACGCGCGATCGATGACCGTCGAGAATTGGTTTAGCATCGAGACGACACCCCATGCATGATCATCGGCACTACCAGCGAATGGTGTGCCATCATAGCCACCTTTACGGAGCAACGAGTGCGCACGGGCATTCGTGTACTGGACATACGGTCCTGTTTCGCCTTCGAATTTCAACATCTGCTCAAGATCGAACTCGATGTTGTTCATCCGTTCATTCTTCAAGTCGTGGAAGATGACGGCGCCGACACCTACTTGACGAGCCGTTGCTTCGGCATTCGCTAAGTTCGGATTTTTTTCCGCGATGTTTTGCTTCGCGACGTCGATCGCTTCTTGTAGTACTTCTTCAAGCAATACGATCCGACCTTTACGCGTCGACATTTTCTTTCCGTCCTTCATGATCAGACCGAACGGCACATGGTGCATTCCGTCGACGTTCTCAAATCCAAGTTTCTTCAAGACTGCGAACAATTGCTTGAAGTGAAGCGCTTGTTCCCCACCGACGACGTAGAACGCTTGCTCAAAGCGGTACGTTTCGAGACGATAGACAGCAGCTGCTAAGTCACGTGTCGCATAAAGCGTTGCTCCATCTTTCTTTTTAATCAAGGCAGGTGGCATACCCTCTGCTTCGAGGTCGACGACCATTGCCCCTTCTGATTCGACGAGGAGATCTTTTTCTTCGAGCAAATCGATGACGTGTTGCATCTTATCGTTGTAGAAGGCTTCTCCGTTCAAACTATCGAATTTAACGCCGAGCATCTCATAAACACGGTTGAACTCGACGAGTGAGACTTCACGGAACCACGTCCAAAGCGTCGTTGCCTGCTCATCACCTTGTTCGAGTTTTTTGAACCAGAGACGTCCTTCGTCCTCAAGTGCTGGATTTGTTTCCGCTTCTTCGTGGAACCGGACGTATAATTTCAACAATTCCTTGATCGGTTCTGCACGGACGGCTTCTTCCTCACCCCACATCGTGTAAGCCACCATCAATTTCCCGAACTGTGTTCCCCAGTCCCCTAAGTGGTTGACACCGACGACGTCGTAGCCTTTTTTACGTGAGATTTGGTTGAGCGCGTTCCCGATGACCGTCGAACGCAAGTGGCCCATCGAGAATGGTTTCGCGATGTTTGGTGATGAAAAATCAGTGACGATTGTTTTTCCATTCGCTTCACTTGATCCGAACGCCTCTTGCTCCGTCAGGACTTGGTTGACGATTTCTTGCGAGACGACTTCCCGGTTCAAGAAGACGTTGATGTAAGGACCAACAGCTTGAACGTTCGAGAACAACGGCGCGTCAATTTTTTCTGCGAGCTCCGAAGCAATCATGTTCGGTGCTTTACGGAATGCTTTCGCGAGCATGAAACATGGGAATGCCAGATCTCCATGATCTTCATGTTTCGGTTGCTCGATCAGTTGTTCGATTTGTTCAACCGATAAGGCACCTTCCATGACTTGATGTAATACTTCTGCATACTGCGCTTTATAACTCATCTTTATTTCCTCCTGCTTCACTGATTTTTTGGCAATAAAAAACGCCCCTTGCGCCACGCGCAAAGAGACGGAATGACCGCGGTACCACTCTTCTTGGTGTCATTTCGACACCCACCTTGTTCGGGGATAACGGGGTTCCCCCGGCTACGCCTTTTCCATCAGGAATCGGGCAGCGTCTCAGAAGTGCGCTTCACGACCGGTTCGTCCTCAGGCTTCCACCATTCCCTGATTCGCTAGTTGACGAATATCAACCGTTACTCTCTTCATCATCGACTGTATTCGATATCTTTCACATTATACGCAATTCTTTCTTTTCTCTCAACCTTATTTTTTTGGTAAATGGCTCATCAAAATTTCCACAATTCGGGTATAGGAATAAAAGATACTTCTCAGGGGGAGGGATGTTTCATGCGCTACTACCAACATGTAGCCCGGACGAGCTGGATCGTCTTCGGTCTCGTCGCCTTGACATTATTAGTGATCGGCATCGTTCATCCACCAACCTTCCATCCTTCTGTCTCCATCATCAACACTCTTTATTTATTCGGACTCGTTCTCCTGTTTCAGTTCGATAATGTCCGTCGTGGTGGCATTTACTATACATTCCAAGAAGGCATCATCTTATTTTTATTCCTCAATTACGGTTTAACGTACGCCTTGATTTTAAGCCAAGTCGGTATTCTCGTCTTTCAATTCATGTCTCATCGAAAAGCGATTCGTTGGAAACGTTTCGTTTATCTCTACCCGATCAACGCCTTGTTCGATTTAGTTTACATCTCGCTTCCGGCCTTTGCGTATTATGTGCTCGGCGGGCCAATCGGCTCAAACTTTACGTATACGAAAGCCTTGCTCCCTTTCATCGGCTTTTTAATCACCGTCTTCCTTGTCTCTTACTTCCAATGTCTATTCGTCAATCGATTCCTCTACTTGAAATACGATTGGCAACGTCTCGTAAAGCTTCAGTCCCTCGTCTACGGGATTAGCATGTTAAGTGCTCTACTTGGAATCTGGTTCTACGATGAAAGTCCGCTCGTCGCGGCTACAGTTTCCGCCTTGATTCTCTTTTTGTTCAAACGTCTGTTGCAAGAGCGTGGCGACTCCCTTGAAGCAAACGATAATGCTAAGCGATTTGATGATGCGAAGGAACACTTGTTGATTTCCCGCTTCGAGCGCGAGACGATCGATTCACTGCTCCTCGATTTACCACATCTATTGCCGTTTTCTGAAGGTTGGATCTCAATTCAACAACAGCGGAAACAAGTCATCTATAATATCCGGACGAAACAACCGATCGACGTGTTACCACTGTTTCATTCCTTGTCAGCCGACGATTTGCATACCCCGATCATCTATGGGCTGCGTTGCGACTGGGGAAACGATATTCAAATCGGATTGCCTGTCGATCGTCACTCGATGCTAGCGATTCCTTCGATTACGAGCGGAGAGGTCGATGTTTCGATCATCCTGTTCCATCAAGTCGCAGACGCCTATGATGTGACGAATGCCGACGAATTATCTCGTTTGCTCCGTATCTTTTGTCGCGTCTTAGAACGCTCACGTGAAACGGTCCAACTCTATACGGAAAGTCGGACCGATGCCTTGACCGAATTACCGAATAGTCGTGCTTTTTATGAACACGGTCGGCAGGAATTTGCCGCTGACTGCTATCCGCTCTCCGTGATCCTGTTCGATATCGATCATTTCAAACGTGTCAATGATACGTACGGTCATAAAGTAGGCGATCTCGTCCTTCGTGAACTCGGTCGACGTATCCAGGCGATCCAATTACAATATGATGATGTCTTTGCTGCTCGTTATGGTGGGGAGGAATTCGTACTTCTGTTGCGAAATGGTAGTCAAGAGGCTGCTATCCAGATTGCCGAGACGGTCCGCCATGCGGTCATGGATCGTCCCTTCCTCGTCGATGGTCACCGACTGTCCTTAACGGTCAGCCTCGGAATTGATACAGTGGAGGAAAGATATCAACGGACGTTCGAAGAATCGTTACGTCAAGCCGATCATGCACTCTATGTCGGCGGAAAACACAATGGGCGCAATTGTACCGCGCATTATGCAAACCTTTGAAAGGTCGTGACTCTATTGTCGATTACTGAAATTGAAATGACGCTACCGACATCACAAACTCATCGGACGATTCGGATTCATCGGCCACCCCATTTAGATCCTTCTGAAGCGTTACCTGTGATTTATATGCACGATGGACAAAACGTCTTCAGTGGAGAGACCGCCTCGTTCGGAAAAGGCTGGGAGATTCATCTTGCGCTACAACAGACACAGATTCCGGCAATGGTCGTCGCGATCGACAGTCCAGAAGACGGAATGGATCGTTACGATGACTACGCTCCTTGGAGTGATGAAGCTTTATTGATGCGGACTGCTTATCCTTCGCACAGGAAATCAATCGGGGGAAACGGTAAGGTCTACATGGACTGGATCATCCGCGAGTTAAAACCGTACATTGATGCCAACTACGCGACACGCCCTGACGATACGACGATGATCGGCAGCTCGATGGGTGGCGTCATTTCGCTCTATGGATTGTTCGCATATCCGGAAGTCATCACGCGCGTCGCTGCCCTGTCGACGGCCGGATGGGCAAACTTCTCCTCACTCCTTGAATTCATCGAGCGCAGTCCGTCGCTGTCTGCTACCCATCGCTGTTATATGGATGTTGGGACAAAAGAAGTGAGTGGTCCGATGACCGAAACGGATTATTTACACACAAATGATGTCTTAGCGCGAGCGGTCGAACAGAAACTTACTCAAAGTCGCTATACGATCATTCCGGAAGCGATTCATCATGAAACGGCCTGGGCCGAGCGTTTACCGGATATTTTACGTTACTTGTTTCCTTCCTCGTGAATACACAAAAAGCCGGGCGATTTCTACTAATAAAGAAATCTTCCGGCTTTTTACGCGTGCCTTATACTAATTCTTCTTGTTGCTCTTTTTCATAACGGTTGCGCGGATGCTCCCGGCATTCATCGGAACACGAACGCATGACTTTTGGTTCGCATTCTTCACAGCAGAAGTGCTGTCGATTACATTCCGGGTTTGCACAATTAACGTAGCGCGTCTCCGGTTTTCCACAGTAGTAACATTCTGAGACGACAGAAGGATTAACGGCATTAACAGGAACTTGTACACGCTCATCAAAGACGTACAGTTCGCCTTCCCAGTCTTCTCCTTGCGTCTGTTCATCTTTTCCGTACATGACGACTCCACCTTTAAGATGGAAGATATCATCACTCTGTTGCCGTTTACGGAAGTACGCCGTGAATTTTTCACAACGAACGCCACCCGTACAGTATGTGAGAACCTTTTTCCCTTCAAACAAATGCTCGTTCTCGTCAAGCCACTCCGGGAATTCCCGTGAAGCATCGACATCCACTTTTACAGCATTCTTGAAGTGTCCGAGGTCGTATTCATAGTTGTTGCGTACATCGAGAATGACGACATCATCTTGTTTCATCATTTCTTTCCACTCTGCTGGTTCAAGATACGCAGCGTGTTCTTCTGGTACGTTGAATTCATCCTCAAAACGCCATGTGACGAGTTCTTTTTTGTAACGGACGAACGTCTTTTTGAAGGCGTGCCCTTCGACTTCATCGATTTTGAATTCGATGTCAGCGAATCGTGGATCCGCCGTCAAGTCCTTCATGTATTGTTCCGTTTGTTCGACCGTTCCAGAGAGTGTGCCGTTGATTCCTTCTGGTGCGATCAAAATCCGACCTTTAATACCGAGCTCTTTACAGTAAGCAAGATGCTCTTTCGTTAGCTGTTCCGCATTTTCGATCGGAACATACTTATAAAATAATAGTACGCGATAAGGTTTCATATTCCTCATTAGCCCCCATGTCAGTTTTTTGCAGTAAAACGAACGTTGGCAAACGAAGCGTCTAGCTATTGACTAGCTGGGAACGCCTGCAAAACGCACCCATTTAAGTATAATACCAACTCCCTTTCGAATGTACAATCTACAATTCCTGAATCCCTTTCAAGGAATTTCATTCCCTTTCTGAATCAGAAAGAGGTAAAATAAAACACAGTAGTACATCTCGCAAGGAGGATTCCGAATGCTCCATACACTTCGTGACTGGATCGAGCAGATGATTTTCTTTCTCCAAGACTTACCTGGAGGAGCTGCCACCGGTTTGATTGCCCCGTTTCTTGAGTCTCTATTTCCTTTCCTGCCACTCGTCCTGATCATTTCCGCGAATGCGGCAACCTATGGTTTTGGTATGGGTGTTCTCGTATCATGGGTCGGGAGCATGCTTGGATCACTCGTCGTCTTCGCTTGTATTCGATATCTATTTCGTCGTCCGGTTACGCGTTGGCTTGAAAAACACCATGCCGCACAACAGTGGATCGAACGTGTTCGTCACATGAGTCCCATCTCACTCGGATTCTTTTTCTCGCTTCCGTTCATGCCTGCGTTCATCATCACGTCCATTTCCGCCATGATTCAACTATCGCTGCGGACGTATTTGATCGCTGCTGGTGCCGGTCGTCTGATCGTCGTCATCATCTTCTCGCTAATCGGAAAGGAATGGTCCACGTTCCTTGAACGTCCGATGCGTCTTGTCCTTCTATTTTTAATTTTACTCGCCATCTGGGGAGTCAGTCGCGGTACGGAAGAATGGCTGAAGCGTCGTGCGCTCTCAAAACGTGCGGATCATTTACGGGAAATCGAAGATAAGATCGAACGTCCATCTGAAAAATGACTCAAGCCTGTCTATGATTCCATAGGCAGGCTTTTTAAGTTTTTCTCATTTTCCGGGTAATAGGTCTTTTGAATCATTTTCCGACATAATTAATATATAAAAATAACGTTCAAACAATGTTCAATATTGCAAACGCTTACATTAAATTGGTATGACCAATATTAATATAATAATGAGCTTTTCTTCTTAAAAATTAGGATAGCTTTTCCAGAAACGACATCCTTATAATGAATTTACATTCATTCCTTAAAGGAGGCGTCCTCATGCATCAAGTGTCCGAAGTTCAAAAAAATGAAGCGACTCAATCCGCTCCAGCAATCGTCGAGAGCGCTACTTTTCAACAATTGATGCGTCAAAAGAATGGCTTCATTCTTCCAGCCATCAGTTTCTGTCTTATTTTTTATTTTACGCTTCCGATTTTAACAAGCTACTTCACGATTTTAAATCAGCCGGTGTTCGGTGATATTACAGGTGCTTGGATCTTCGCTTTTGCTCAGTTCATCATGACGTGGACGTTCTGCATGATGTACAGCAAAAAAGCACGTGCCTTTGATCGACTCGTCGAACAGATCAAGGAGGAGTCGAAATGAATTATACTGCCGTTGCCTTATTTGCGGCGATCGTCGGTTTGACGCTCGTCATTACATACTTTGCTGCTCGTAAAACAAAAACTGCTAACGACTTTTATACAGCGGATGGCGGACTCACTGGTGCACAAAACGGGATGGCGATTGCCGGCGACTATATGTCCGCTGCCTCGTTCCTCGGAATTGCTGGGATGATCGCTTTAGCCGGATTCGACGGATTCTTCTACTCGATTGGCTTCCTCGTTGCCTATCTGGTTGTCTTGTACCTCGTTGCCGAACCACTTCGGAACCTTGGGAAGTACACGATGGCGGATATGATTGCCGCTCGTTTCAATGCTTCAAAAGTTCGAGGAGTCGCCGCCATGAACTCAATCGCGATCTCGATTTTCTATATGATTGCGCAACTCGTTGGTGCGGGTGCCTTGATTGAACTGTTATTAGGAATTCCTTACACGACAAGTGTCATCATCGTCGGTATCTTGATGACAGTCTACGTTGTCTTCGGTGGTATGACAGCGACCTCATGGGTCCAAATCATCAAAGCGATTCTCTTGATGGCAGGAACAGCTGTCATTTCGTTCATGGTATTCGCCAAGTTCGATTTTTCGATCTTCAAGATGTTTTCAGAAGTCAAACAAGCGACACCGCTCGGTGATTCATTCTTGAATCCCGGAAACAAGTTCAAATTACCGCTCGATACGATTTCATTGAATCTCGCACTCGTTCTCGGAACGGCTGGATTACCACATATCTTGATTCGTTTCTTTACTGTTAAGGATGCTCCGACTGCTCGTAAATCCGTCGTATATGCGACGTGGATCATCGGTGCCTTTTATATCTTGACGATCTTCCTCGGCTTTGGTGCCGCTGCTTTCGTCGGTTCTGAAGATATCATTGCTGCCAATGCTGCCGGTAACATGGCGGCACCACTTCTCGCTCAAGCACTCGGTGGCGATTTACTCTTTGCGTTCGTTGCCGCGGTCGCCTTTGCGACGATCCTCGCCGTTGTTGCGGGACTCGTCTTATCCGCAGCATCCGCCTTTGCCCATGACTTCTACAGTCATATTCTTCGCAAAGGACAAGCAACGGAAAAAGAACAGATGACGGCAGCACGACTCGCTTCCATCGCCGTCGCCTTGATTTCGATGGTACTGGCATTGTTCGCACAAACGATGAACGTCGCGTTCCTCGTTTCGCTTGCCTTTGCTGTCGCGGCAAGTGCCAACTTGCCAGTCATTCTCTTGACGATCTTCTGGCGCCGTTTCAATACTGGCGGAGCTGTCACAGGTATGGTCGTCGGGTTATTCTCTTCACTGATTCTCGTCGCACTCAGTCCAAATATTTGGGCAGTCGACGGTTCAGCCTTGTTCGTCGGGGAAGCCCTCTTCCCGCTGACGAATCCAGGAATCGTCTCCATCCCACTTGGCTTCCTCGGAGCCATCGTCGGGACATTGTTGACGAAATCGAACGAAGTTGCCGGTAACTTCGAGCGTATCTTAGTCAAGGCCAATACCGGTATCGATGCAGCCACGGAAGTCGCCGCGTCAAAAGAATAAGTTCCCCTTAACGGCTCCTTCAACCCCCTTGAAGGAGCCGTCCCCTTTTACATTCTTCTCATTCATTGCCATACTAAGTGGATAATAGAGAAGAAAAGGAAAGGAAGACTGTACATGGATCTCGCTTTTTATTATTTCTTAATCCTCGGATTTTTCATTGGAATCATCTCCGGCTTTTTCGGAATCGGTGGCGGTATCATCTTGACGCCCCTACTACTCATTTTAGGATATGCTCCAAGCGTTGCGATCGCGACCAGTCTCATGTTGACTCTCGGATCAACGGTTTCAGGTACGATCTCTCACTTACGTCTTAAAAATGTCGTCTGGCGCGATAGTCTTGTCGTTGGGGGTGTCGGAATCATCGGTTCGACGATCGCGACACCACTTGTTCTTCGTTTAGAAGAAGTCAACGGTGCTCATCTCGTCATCTCGATCGTTTATATCGGACTCTTACTCTATTTCGCGAATAAGTTCTTACGTCCGAAAGCAACGACCGGTGAACAGACGGGTTGGAAAAATCGATATCTCGCTCTTGCCTTCACTGGTCTGTTCGCTGGATTCATCTCTTCGCTTCTCGGTGTCAGCGGTGGATTCATCATCACACCGTTACTCGTCGGGATCGTTGGCTATGAGTTGAAACGTGCAGTCGGAACGAGTATTGCTTCCGCGTTACTGATCGTCCTATCGGGACTCGTCAACTATACGGTCGCGAGTACGAATATCGATATCCTCGTCGGGATCATGCTGATTGTCGGCGCCTTGCTCGGAGCACCGATTGGCGCGAAACAGTTGACGCACTTCGAAAGTCCGTTCGTTAAAAAGTACCTCGGTATCTTCTATTTGACGGTTGCGGTCAGTGTCCTACTCGAAGTCATCGGCTGGAACGTCGCTTCACTCTCCGTTCTCGTTGCGCTTAGTTTGATCTTCCTGCTGACACTCCTCATCTACAGCCGTCGTCGAACGAATGGATGAATCGTCTCATCAGAAAAGGGGCTGACTCAAAAGTCAGTCTCTACAAAGATAAGGGTGGCAGAATGATGATCTGCCACCCTTATCTCGTAACAAAAAGAATGGCGCGTCACACGCCACTCCTACAGGAAAAGCGCATCGCGCTGTCAGAGACGAACAAGCCCCGCTTTCCTGCTTAAATGAAGCAGGAAAACTGGCTTGTGTCTCACCTGAGGAAAGGGCGTGAAAAGACGCGTCATTCTTTTTTTGAGTCAGCCGCTTTTTTCCGTTAAGCCACTCGTTTGTGACCGGCTCGTTCATAGTCTCTCGTTTGTTCAATGACTAAGTGCGACAAGAACAACATTCCAATCAAGTTCGGAATCATCATTAATCCATTTGCAATATCTGCGACCAGCCACAACGGTTCTAATTGCGCGACCGCACCATAACAGGCTGCGAGCGCAAAGAACACGCGGTATCCTTCGTTGAAGCGTGTCGTACCGCTCAAGTACTCCAAGCACTTCTCTCCATAGACATACCAACCGATGATCGTTGAATAACCGAAGAAGAAGACGGAGAAAGCGACCGTCCATTCTCCAAATGATCCAAGAACACTCGCAAAGGCGGTTGCTGTCAGTGCTGCCCCGGAAAGATTCGCATCATGCATCATACCTGAATGTAGCCCACCTGACGGATCCCAAAAACCTGTCGTCAGAAGGACGAGTGCCGTCATCGTACAAACGATCAAGGTCACGATGAAGGTACTCGTCATCGAAATCAATCCTTGTTCGACCGGACGCTCACTTTTCGCAGATCCGGCAATCAAGGCTGCTGTCCCAAGTCCTGCTTCGTTCGTGAAAATCCCCCGTGCTACACCGACTTGCATCGCCATCATGATTGATACACCGGTGAAGGCTCCCGCTGGCGCAAGCGGCTGGAAGGCGTACTCAAAGATTAAACCAAAGGCTGGTAGAATCTGATCTGCCTTCAATACTAAAAGGACACAAGCGGCACCGATATAGAGTAAGCTCATGATCGGAACGAAGATCGTCGAGATCGCACTGACGCGTTCGAGCCCACCACGAATTGATACGTAGACCGCAATCGCGAGCAGAATGCCGAACACTAGCAGCGGCACACGGAACGATTGCTCAAGCACCGTTGCCATCGCATTCGCTTGCACCGTATTCCCAACACCAAATGATGCGATCAAACCAAATACCGCAAACAGGATGGCGAGTAGTTTAAATTTAGGTCCTAGTCCCTTCTCGATATAATACATCGGTCCACTGACGGCTTCGCCGCGTTCGTTTCGACTTCTAAAGAGAATGGCAAGGAGGCTTTCTGCATATTTCGTCGCCATTCCAATTAAACCGATGACCCACATCCAAAAGACTGCGCCCGGTCCGCCCATCGTCAAGGCGACTGCGATCCCTGCGATGTTTCCGTTTCCGATCGTCGCCGCGAGGGACGTCATCAACATCTGAAAGCTACTGATTTCACCTTCACCTTGCCCTGATTTTTGAACAGATAATTGAAACGCTTGTTTTAAACGCCGAAACTGAAGACCACGTAAGCGGATCGTAAAGTACACTCCTGTTCCTACCAACAACATCATACTCGGAATCCCCCAGACCCAAGCCGATATCAGACGTAACACTTCCATGCCATTTCATCCTCTCTCTCTTTTCCGAGGCTTACCGTAGCATGTAGTTGTGTTTTCTTACAATACAAAAGAATACTTTTTGTGATTTTACACAATAGAAGATATACTAAAACTATCGAGTGAAAGAGAAAGAAGGGAAATCCCATGTTAGAAGCTTCATATCATTCCTTAGACGACTTAGCGGAAGCGATCGGTATTGCCTTGAATGCCCCGATTACGATTGAAGATCGCAATCACCGCCTTCTTGCGTATAGTACGCATACGGCCGATACAGACCCTGCCCGTGTCGCAACGATCATTGGTCGCCGGGTACCGGAATCGGTCATCGACCAACTCTGGAAAGATGAAGTCATCCAGAGCCTTGCTACACAAGATGATCCACTCATTATTTCTGCACGCACGGATGTCGGACTGAATGACCGTGTCGCCATTGCGATCAAGCAAGATTCAGAAATTCTCGGCTATATCTGGTCGATTGCCCGAAGCACGCCGTTTACTCCATCGGAACTAGCGGACTTAAAGAAAGGAGCTCTACTTGCTCAACGTCAGTTACTGGCGATCGACATGCAGAAAAAACGGAAGGAAGAGCAGACGGAACAGTTTTTCTTCGAGTTATTACATGAAGAATTATCCGAGTCGGAAATCCTGAAGATGTTCTCTAAACTCCATGTCGCACCACCTGGCATCAGTCGTTTGACGGTCATTCGATTTTCAGAGGCAATCACACCGCGTCTCGCCGATCGCCTGCGCTATTTATTGACGATTCAGCAGACGGTTCGTCCGTTACTTTATGCGTATGATGAGACGGATTTCATCTTGTGGATCAGCACAAACGACCGCGACGCAGAACAAGAACGTCTGCAATTTGACGCCTTCATCCAGTCGTTTCGACAATTACTCGCGGAGCGGTTCGATTATACGGACTTCGTCGCAGCAAGTAGTGAAGTATTCACCGGCGTCCAAGCGATTCCCGAGCGCTATGAAGAAGCGGGCATTGTCTTGCGTCTAAAAGACGCCTTCCCATTTGAGCTGAAGAACGTGACCCGTTACGAACGCCTCGGCTTATTCCAGCTCTTACCGATTTTCTCGGAGCGTCTGCGACGGCGGACGGTTCGCTTGGAAGAAATCGAACGGCTGCGTGCTTACGATGTGAAACATGCCTCCTCCTTATGTGAGACGCTAGAATGGTTCCTTCATTATGATGGAAACGTCAAACAAGTCGCTTCCCATCTCCATGTCCATCCGAATACGATCCTCTATCGGATGCGACGGATCGAGGAGGAAGCGGGCATTCGAATGGAATCTTTACCTGAACGCGCCTTACTTTATTTGTATCTAAAAGCAGACCGATATCCTTTGTGATTTTTCACAAAGGATATCGGTTATTTTTGAAAACACCGATAAAGTAGAACGCTTTCATTTCTCGTATACTGAAGATGAAGAGAAATTGATTTGTTTATTTGCGAAAGGGGATCGCGTTCACATGATCATTGGAGTATTAAAGGAAATCAAAAACAACGAAAACCGTGTTGCATTAACACCTGCCGGGGTAGCAGCGTTACATGCACAAGGACATCGTGTCATCATTGAATCAATGGCAGGTATGG
This sequence comes from Exiguobacterium sp. s46, assembly GCF_018618875.1. NCBI lineage: Bacteria > Bacillati > Bacillota > Bacilli > Caryophanales > Exiguobacterium > Exiguobacterium sp. s46. The sequence goes on along the minus strand of NZ_JACSMY010000003.1, from coordinate 192,369 downwards.
GGAGTGGCTTCACGAACGAAGAGTACGTCAAAGCTGGTGCTGAAATCATCGCGACTGCTGCTGAAGTCTGGGCAACAGCCGAACTCGCTTTAAAAGTTAAAGAGCCGATCGCTTCAGAGTACCAATACTTCCGTCCGGATCTGACATTGTTCACGTATCTTCACTTAGCGGCTGAGCCAGAACTGACACGTGCACTCGTTGATTCGAACATCACAGCAATCGCTTATGAGACGGTTGAAAAGAACCGCACCCTTCCATTGTTAACACCAATGAGTGAAGTCGCAGGACGTATGGCATCGCAAATCGGTGCACAGTTCTTGGAAAAACCACACGGTGGTATGGGCATCCTGCTTGCAGGTGTTCCTGGGGTTCGTCGTGGAAAAGTCACAGTCATCGGCGGCGGTGTCGTCGGAACGAATGCTGCGAAACTCGCGGTTGGTCTTGGTGCGGATGTCACGATCATCGATGTCAGCCCAGAGCGCCTTCGTCAGCTCGATGATATCTTCGGTAACTCGATCAACACGTTGATCTCCAACCCGTACACGATTGCTGAAGCGGTCGCTGAGAGTGATCTCGTCATCGGTGCTGTCTTGATTCCAGGTGCAAAAGCACCGAAACTCGTCACTGCCGACATGGTCAAACGCATGAAGCCGGGCGCTGTCATCGTTGACGTTGCCATCGACCAAGGTGGTATCTTCGAGACGGTCGACCGTATCTCGACGCATGATGACCCAACATATGAAAAATTCGGTGTCGTTCATTACGCTGTCGCGAACATGCCAGGTGCTGTTCCACGTACGTCTACACTAGCATTGACGAACGCAACGCTTCCGTATGTCCTTGAGCTCGCGAACAAAGGCACACACCGTGCGCTTGCTGAAAACGATGCTCTTGAAAAAGGATTGAACGTCGCGCAAGGATTCGTCACGTACGAAGCAGTCGCACGCGATCTCGGATACACGTACAAATCCGTTGAAGATGTGCTTCACCTACACGCATGATCTTGAAAGTAGAAATAGTCGATGATTCCTTTTTGAGGAACCATCGACTATTTTTTATTGCTTCTTGAGGCAGCACTCGGCTTGTCATATGATGAGAAACGAAGACTTATGATTTTGAACTAGTAGAAAGGATCTCATTACATGACACAAACCATAACCGCCCATTCTCTTGAACTTCAGAGCCACGTTGCTGAAGTCGCGTTACTCGAAGCACTGACATCCGATACAGAAGAGAGCGTACGTATTGCCGCAACCGAGCGCTTACGTGTTCTCGTCCCATCTCATCCATTGCTCAACATCGCTACAGCTCATTCCCTTTACTTCAAGAACGAACACACTCAAGCGCGCCGGCTGATCGAAGAGACACATCAGCAAATCGGTGAGCATGTGCACGGATACATACTCCTCGGTATCATCAGTGAAGATGAAGGATATATGCACGAAGCAGAACAGTTTTTCCTTTCAGCCATCACACGGTTCCCTGAAGAGCCAGCAGGACATCGTTTCCTTGCCGTCCATTACAATCATCGTCAATTTTATGGGGAGTCAGCTGTTCATGCGTTTACATATTTAAAGAAGGTTGGCGCATCTGGAATCGATACGCTGATGGCCATTGATTCCATCCAACAATTAGACGGTCATTCGATCGACATGTTGGAAGCACTCTATGCCTTAATCCTTGGCGTATCTCATCTCGACAAAACCACCGTCTTTCATGCGACAGCTTCTGTCAATCAAAGTATTCAATATGAGAAGCTGCATGCTACATTGCGCGAAGACAGCGACGAGACCCTCTACGCTAAGCTCGACGAATGCCTTTCCAACATGCTCGAGCATGGCTTGTTCGCAGCTGTTTATGACGATTCCGAAGAAAAGATCTATCGCCATGTCTTTCAGGATATGTGTCGGGATATGACCATCCGTCATGCAGGTTGGCGTGCGTATCCGGACTATATTCGATTACGCTTTCTCTATTTCAAACAATTGTTGTTACGCGACTGAACGTTAAAAAGCAAACGCGACGAGTGCCGCGATCGTCCATGGCAAGATCAAGTTGTCGAGATCGCGATATGAAATCGCTTCGATCAAGGCTGCGATATTCGCAAGCAAGAAGCCATAACTGACAGCGAGCCAAACCGGTTGTCCATAAAACAAGAACGTCACGGTCAACACGAGGAATGACGCCAAAAATAGGGCGATACTTCCTTCAAAGGATCGTTTCGTCTCACCACGGACGTAAAACGTCTTTCCGTAGCGTTTTCCGACGAGAGCCGCGAGACCGTCACCCCAAGCAAGCACCATGCTTCCCGCAATGAGCGCCATCGGCTGTCGCTCGAAGAAGAACAGGACGAGTCCCGCTAGAGCGAGTGGATAATAGACCGTTCCGTAAGAAGGACGATCGACGTCGTGCATCTGACCGATTCCTTTTCGTAGTGTCACTAGATTCACGACAGCAAAGAATAACAACGGTACGATCGCAACGTACCAGTGATCCAGCCAGAGCAGCGCAAGAAATACCCAGTGACCGACAGCAATATGAATCCATTTTCGAACCGTCTCGGGAGAAAAGCCGAAACGGCGTCCAATGACTTCCAGGATGACGAGAACTAGCCCGACGATTCCAATCGTGCCAAGAGCAGCTATCCATTCCATCGTCATTCCCCCTTTCTTTCCTATTATTGTACGTTGTTTCAGTTGCCATTTGCCCTATTGAACCTTCATTTGATAACATAAGGTCAAATGACGTCCTAGAGAGGAAGTTTTGGAAATGTATGATGCTCAAGCAGTCCAAACATTATCAAGTTGTCTGCAACGCTTGAACGAAGGAAAAGGAATCGAACCCCTCGTCGCAACGGAAGGCATAGAATTGCCGAAGGTCATCAATCGCTTGAAGCAATTCGATCCATTAAAAAATGGTCTATCCATCAATGAAATCGTTCATTTGGCAAATGCCCTGATCGGCGAACATATGTCAGCGACGACGATCCAGAACTGGACGAAACGTGAAGTCCGGGACATCATCGGCGTACCGCATCGCGGAAAGAAGTACTCGATCAATCAGGCTTCGATCATCTATTTACTGGATGATTTAAAACACCTCTTCTCGTTAGAAGAAACACGAGAACTGCTGACGATCGTCTTCAAGAATCCGAATATTGATGAGGATGATTTAATCAGTCCGCTTAATTTTTATCTCGTCTATACGCAACACGCGGAGACAAGTGGTCCGATCGAATTGACGGAGAAGCGTCTCAGACGCTCGCTCGAGCGCATTAACGCTTACCGCCCTGAAACTGTCCACGTTCTCCAACTGTGTCTCTATGCCCGTCGTGTATCGCATTTAACACACGAAGCGAAACAACGCCTCCATCATGTTCTGCAAACGACATGATGAAAAAAAGATGCCATCCATGTCATGGAAGGCATCTTTTTTTATTTAGACGGCTGTCAGTGATTTATAGTGGACGTTGTTCGTCAGACTTTTCAAGACAGAGAGTAGTTCGTACATCGAGAGTTTGTCCGCATCCTTGACGAGACGGTACTCATCACCGTCTTGCAACAATTCAGCAACGACTTCTCCAGCTGCACTCCGTACGGAGAATTTTCCTTTTGTCAGGTCGAAGGAAATCGTGAATGTACCACGCTCATACACGTTGTACTCACATTTCTTCGAGAAGAGCGAAAACTTCTCACGCATTTGACCTACCTCTTGTCCATCATGGTTCATCACGACCCACTTCTTACACGTCGGAATGAACTTACCAAACGCTACCCCTCTACCTTCACCATTCATTACTTGAACACGACCATTCTCGTCGTGTTGAACCGCACCGATCATTTGGTGCGCTTCATCATAAATCGCGGCATGACCTTGCGAAAAAACGCAACCCTGCACATAGACAACTTTGCGCAACAGAAATTCTCCTCTCACTGCTAAAACGTGCTGGTTTTTCGTCCCCAGTTTATTTAGACATCCTGTATAGTTTAACTTTCTTTATCTGTATGATATTTCGTTAACGAAAATGATTATTGCACCGTTTCTCCAAATTGACAACCCCCTTTTGTCGACAATCATTCGACATGTTCAATGCAGGTTCATCTCCTTTGCAAATGCGAGCAATTCTTCCCGATCAATGAGGCGAACCTGATTTGGTTCCGCTAGCTGATACGCAGCTTCCGTAAAGGTCGAATTCGTAACGACCCATCCCTCGTCCATCCCGTAGAATGGAACCGAGGCAGCGACCTGTTGAACCGCTTCGAGCCCTACAGCCGCACTATATCGCTTTGCCTGGATGGCAATCTTATACCCTCGTTCATCCTCTATCAACAAATCTGCTCCGAAGTCGCGTGAAGCAGGTGTCAACTCGACCCGATATCCTGCTGTTTCAAATAAATCGGCAAGCCATTCTTCAAATTCTCGTCCTTCCATTCGATCGAGTCGTTTTTCAAGCGACGGCGTTAAAATGGACAAAAGAAGAAAAAGGATACACCCTACTATACTGATGATTAAGATTAAAGGTTCCCAAGAACTCGAAAAAAAATAAGTTCCGAAAATTCCTATCATTGCAAACAAAGCTGCTAGTAACAATCGTTTTCGTTTTAATCGTTTCATCGTGCTTTTCCCCTCTACTTCGTCGTGACCTTTTTTTCACTATACTAAAATTCTTCGTCGGTTGCTTCCTTCAACAGGAAACACGACTCGTCTTGCAGAAGTAAACTAACGAGGAAAGACTGTCTTAAAATCCATGGTCGAAGACCAGTCAGGAGGTAGCTCATGGCAGAACATTCATCCCCTTCATCGCTACGAATCATTCACGCGACGTTACGTGCTATGAAAGACCCCGTTCTTCTTGTCGATGCAAATGGAAGGATTCAATTTCATAATGACGCGTTTCAACACCAGTTCATGAACACTCCGAATATCGAAACCGTTCAGGAGCTGTTTCCCATCACGGATGATTTCTTTCCATTACAGAAGGAAGCCGTCATTTCAACGACACATCAATTAACAGTCACAGCGATTGAAGCGACGGACTATTTTCTTGTCCATGTCGCTCCCCTGAAAATCGAGGACTTATTCAATTCAACACTAGATACTGCTCTATTCATCACCGACTCGGAGTTTCGGATTCAAACTTGTAACGAAGTGGCAAGCACCTTATTCCGTTTCGAGCATGCCGAAGACATCATTGGTCTCCAAGCGACGATTCTACATGATGCGAAGGAAATCGCTACCCGCCGTCAACATCTCGAACAATTGAACTTAAAAGACTTATCGGACGCGCAACTGTTTTTACTGCATGGACGGGAAGCCGAAAATGAATGGACCTATCATCGTTTGGATGGCTCAACGTTCCATGGACGCCTTTATATGACACGGTTGCCAAACGATACGTACTTCCTTCTCATTCAGGACATCACACCGCAAAAACAAATCGAATGGCATCTGACGAAAAGCGAACGCCGCTTCCGACTCTTCTCGGAATCCGTCGTTGAAGCCGTTATCTTTCATGACCACGGCATCATCATCGATGCCAATCGCGCAGCAGAAGTCATTTTCCGGACGAAACTCGAGAAAATGAAAGGCAAGACGACGCTTGAATTGATTCATCCGGATCATCACGCGCGTGTCTTGCAACGCATCGAGGAGCATCGAGAAGAACCATACGAAGTCCTCGGTCAACGTGCCGACGGAACCTCTGTCGAAATCGAAGTTTTTCCGCGTGAAATCATCTACAACAACATCCGGATGCGTGTCGCCGTCGTTCGTGATATTACAGAACGAAAAAAGATTGAGAAAATGCTTGAACGCGAAAAAAATGCCATCATGCGCCAGCGTGATATCACACAATCGATTCTTCAGGCATCCAATGAAGGGTTCCTACTGACAGAAGAGGATGGGAGTTTCATCTTCATGAACGTCAAAGCACGCAAATTACTCGATGTCCCAGGCATTGCACCAAGTAAGATTCAAGAACGAATCAGTCTGATTCCGAATCTCGATTTGAATACTCGATTCGAGATGCTCCGACAAGTAGAGGAATTACTCGCCGGAAAACATTCTGAACTATCGTTTCGTTTCACGTTACAGCGACCAAATGAGTCCAGTCCACTTTATTTCGAATTTTATGCGACTGCGATCAAAAAGGAGAAGAGTCGCATTTCTCGTCATGGCTTCCTATTTGTTTTCCGTGACCGGACAGAGGAAGCAAAGATGGATCAAGTAAAGGATGAACTCGTCAGTACAGTATCGCATGAGTTGCGCACGCCACTGTCCTCCATTCTTGGCTATATGGAATTACTACGATATAAGAAACAATCGGCTGATCGAATCGAACGGTATGTTGAGATCGTCCACGAAGAGACGAAACGATTGACGACGCTATTAAATGAGTTTTTAGACATTCAGCGTCTAGAAGGTGGAAAACAGGAGTATACCTTCACGTCGTTCTCGTTGCGCGATCTTCTCGCATCAACCGTCGATGCCTATGGCGAGACCGTCGAAACGCATCGGATTGATCTAGAACTACCAGAGGATCCTGTTCTGATTTTTGCGGACGAGCACAAAATCAAGCAGGTGATCTTGAACTTGCTTTCGAACGCCATTAAGTACTCTCCACAGGCGAATCATATTCGAGTCCTTCTTTCAGCAAACCCGGAACAAGCAACGTTCTCTGTGACTGATCATGGACTCGGCATTCCACAAAATGCTTTTGAAAAGCTCTTTACGAAATTTTACCGGGTCGATAACTCAGACATCCGGAAAATCGGCGGAACCGGACTCGGACTTGCCATCTGTAAGGAAATCATCGAATCACACGGAGGTGCGATTTCCGTTGAATCAGAAATCAATGATGGTTCGACGTTCACCGTTGTACTCGAACGTGATCCAAGAAAGGAATGGAATTGATGCGGACCTACTTCATGACGGGTTTCCCCGGTTTTTTAGCGACCAAACTGATCGAACAACTGGCACGTGTACCGGATCAAATCGCTTGTTTTCATTTGCTTCATTTATCGTCAGAACGAAACGCAGCTGTTAAGCGACGCCAGGATCTTCTAGAACGTACATCCTTACGATCGGAGCAACTTGTATTGCACGAAGGCGATATCACGGTCAAACAGCTTGCTTTATCATCAGAGGCGCGGATGATGTTGCAACAAGACGTCACACACATCTTTCATCTCGCGGCGCTATATGATTTAGCAACAGCATATGAGCCCGCCTTTCGAATCAATGTGATCGGTACCGCGAACGTGACACAGTTTGCTCATACGTGTCGGACCTTAGAGCGCTACATCTACTTCAGTACAGCGTATGTCTCGGGTCTTCGTTCCGGAATGGTTCTAGAAGATGAGTTACAAGCAAGTGCCTTTAAAAATGCTTATGAAGAAACGAAATATTTAGCAGAGGTACGTTTCCGTAAAGAAATCGGAACGATCCCCTATACAATCATCCGTCCTGGGATCGTCGTCGGTCATTCCGAAACGGGCGAAACACCGAAGTGGGATGGTGTTTATTTCGTTTTGAACGCGATGCGTCTCCTGCAATCCTTTGCTCCTCTTCCGTATCCCGGTCGAGCAAACGCACTCGTCAATCTCGTGCCCTATGATTACGTCATTGAAGCGACCGCTTATCTCAGTCATGCACCGGTCGGAAGAAATAAGACCTATCATCTGACGGATCCATTCCCACATGGTGCACGCGCGATTTTTGAGATGTTACACGTCGCCTATTACGGACGTTATCCGCGCGGAATCGTTCCGTTTCGACTCGTTAGCACGGCATTGACTCCAGCTGTCGCGAAACGACTTCAGATGCAACGGCAGACACTTGACTACTTCATTCATCCCGTTCAATATGACACGACACATGCCTTACGTGACTTACGGGACACTGGTATTATTTGTCCAGACCTTGCAGAAACGATGCCTCGACTCGTCCAGTATTACCAAACACATGCGACACACTAAAAAAGTCCAATCGTTCTTCCTCAAGGGAAGTCGATTGGACTTTTTAAATCGGTTACCCGATCAACATATTTTCTTTTGGATAACGAATCGTCCGGTCTCGTTGCGTCGCGAACGTGAACAAAATCGTCAAGGAGCCGACACGTCCGAGTAACATCATGAACATGATTAAAAACTTACCAAAGCTATTGAGCTCAGCTGTTACGTTCAAAGAAAGACCAACTGTTCCAAATGCCGAAACCGTCTCAAAGAATAGACCAATAAAGGAAATATTCGGCTGGGTCAACACCAGGAACGTCGTGATCAAAGCGATGAACAATAAACTGAAGACAGCAATCGCATATGCCTTTTGAATCGCTTGCGTCTGAACAGTCCGACGCATCAGAACCGTTTCACGCTGTCCGCGTATATACGTCCAGACATTCTTCAAGATGACCGCTGCCGTCGTGACCTTGATCCCGGAACCTGTTGATGCGGAACCTGCCCCGATGTACATCAAAACCATCATCAAACCGATCGAGAGCGGCACCATCGTCGTTAAATCGATCGTCTGGAAACCAGCCGTTCGTGTCGTGACGACTTGAAAGAACACGATATGGAGCGCACTGAAGAACGATTCATCTTTTAATGAACCCAAGTTCGAAACCCACTCGTAGAGCATCATTGCTAAAACACCTAGTCCATTGATGACGAGTAGTGATAGCACCATCAATTTAGAATGGAGCGAAATTTTCTTGAAGTTTCGTTTACCAGCGATATCCGCGATGACCGTAAAACCAAGACCACCAATCATCAAGAGCGCTGCAATCGTCAGAATGAATGTCGTATCTTGTTGGAAACCGATTAGATTATCACCCCATAGTGCGAATCCTGCATTGTTGAAGGCAGATACGGCGTGGAACAAACCGTAATAGAGTGCTTTTCCGAAGCTGTATTTGTATTGAATGAACAAATCAAGCGCAATCAAAAACATGCCGACGATTTCAACGAGGACCGTCGTGACGATGATATTACGAACGAGACGAATCGTTCCGCCCGGACTATCGAGATTAAACATCTCTTGGATAATGATCCGCTGACGAATCCCGATTTTTCGTCCCGTGACGCTCAGCAAGACGAGCGCGATCGTCATGAATCCAAGTCCACCGACCTGAATTAAGAGCATCATGATGATTTGACCGAGTAAATTATAGGATTCGGCAATATTAATCGGTGACAGTCCTGTGACGGTTCCTGCCGATGTCGCAACGAATAGGCAATCGATGAATGATACATCTTGCCCCTCTTGCTGCGAGATCGGAAGCCACAATAAAAAACCACCCAGTAAAATCGTCAATGTAAAGCCAGTTGCGATAAAACGTGCCGGTTTATCGAACAGCTGATGATACATCAATTCACCTAAACGCCCGAAGCGTGCGAGTCGTGAACGTCTTTTATGCGAGAACATCTTACTCCCCCTAGATTGTTTTCAGACAGAATTGTCTTTATCATACTCCCTCGAATTAAGAAGTTCTATCGAAATATGCAATCGACTAAACGTTTTCGTATTTTTTTGGTAAACTAGATAAAAGTGGACGTGTAATCATTAAAGGAGGTTGAGGGAAACAGTGGACCCTAAGACGGCTGATCATTCGATTGAGGATGTCTGGCGAAGGCTGGAACGACAATCACAATGGATGCCTGCGCAATTGTATTATCAATTCGAGGAACTCTTATCATTACATTTGGAGCAACCGATTCTAAATGAATTGTATCAAGTGTTAAAAAAATACGACGTACTGACCGATATAGAGCGTGACGAACGAAACGAAAGCATTCAAATGCTAATCGACGAAAACGGCGCTTGATTCTCGGTTTTTGGATTTCCGAGCAGAAGAAGTGTCTTCTGCTCTTTTATTTTTCGTTCCTATACGGATTACATACAGAAAGGTGGCACACATCAATCATGGATATCGTGTCGATCATCGGGATCATTCTTGGTCTCATCACACTAGTCGGAGGTATGATCTTAAAAGGTGCGCCTCCCGTTGCTTTGCTTAACCCAGCAGCCCTCGTCATCATCTTCGTCGGGACAGCAGCTGCCATCATGATTTCCTTCCCGAAGGAACGATTGAAAGTCTTACCTGCCTTATTTAAAGTCATCTTATTCGAACAAAAGCTGATGACGAAACAAGTGTTGCTCGGACAATTTTTGACACTCTCGACACAAGCACGTAAAGAAGGTCTGTTATCTCTCGAGTCAGCACTTGAAGAAGTCGATAATGCCTTCATGAAGCGTGGCGTCATGATGGTCATCGATGGACAACCATCCGAATATGTCGAGGACGTCATGACACGTGATCTCGAAAACATGACGGAACGCCATCATGCAAATGCGAACATTTTCACGCAAGCCGGTACTTACGCACCAACGCTCGGAGTTCTCGGTGCCGTTGTCGGTCTCGTTGCCGCCTTATCCGATTTATCGGATATCGAAAAATTAGGTCACGCCATTTCAGGTGCCTTCATCGCAACACTATTCGGGATTTTCACCGGATACGTCCTGTGGTTCCCGTTCGCAACGAAGCTGAAGCAAAAATCAGCGAACGAGATTCAATTATACGAGATGATGATTGAAGGGATTCTCTCGATTCAAAACGGTGAATCACCGAAAAACTTAGAGGATAAGCTACTTGTGTACTTGACACCGAAGGAGCGTGCGAACTATGAAGCGGAAAAAGAAGCCGCATGACGAACATATCTCCGAAGGCTGGTTAATTCCGTACGCCGACTTATTGACCTTACTTCTGGCACTCTTCATCGTACTTTTTGCTTCGAGTAGTGTCGATGTCGTGAAACTAAAAGCGATGTCACAGACATTTAGTTCTGTCTTCAACGGTGGATCAGGGATGATCACGAACAGTTCACTTTCTACTCAAGAAGAAGAGGATTCGAAAAAACTCGATGCGCGGACGAAGGCACAAAGCTATGAAATCGCAGAACTCGAAAAAATCAAAGAAGAAGCCAATCAATACATTAAGAATGAAAAACTTGAAAAAGACATCAAGGTCGAAATCACGAATGAAGGACTTGTCTTTACGATTCGCGACCGAGCGTTGTTCTCACCAGCTCAAGCAGAAGTAAGAGGACGCTCGCTTCAAATCGCAGAGGGGATGAGTGCACTACTCGTCAAAGCAGGGCAACGTCAGATTCAAGTGTCTGGACATACAGATAATATTCCAATCAACACAGCACAGTATCCGTCGAACTGGGAACTGAGTGCGGACCGGGCGATCAGTTTCATGCGTGCCTTACAACGGAATCCAAAGCTTGAACCAAAACGCTTCACCGTCAGCGGTTACGGTGAATTCCAACCAATCGCGTCCAATCAAACGGAAGCAGGTCGCAGTCAGAATCGACGCGTCGAAGTGTTGATTCGACCATTGATCGACTTAAAAGCGAATGTACTCGACGAAACAAAAGTCGAGTCCTGAACGTAAAAAACTCCTTCGTGGTTGCCACGAAGGAGCTTTTTTTAATAATACGGACGAATCATGATATAGACGATGACACCGGTCAAACTGACGTATAACCAAAGCGGCATCGTAAAGCGTGTCCACTTTTTATGCTTCTCGAAGTTTTGATTCACAGCGTGCGCGAGTGACATCAAGACAAGTGGAACGATGACTGCAGCTAGGATGATGTGCGTAATCAGGATAAAGAAATAGACAGGGCGAACGAAACCTTCGCCCCCGAATTTCGTCGATTCACTGACGGCGTGATACGTGACGTACGAAATTAAGAATAAAGTCGTCGTCATCATCGCACCACCAATGAAGCGACGATGATTCACCCGATTGCCACGACGAATGGAAATCCAAGCGCCGAGCAACAGCATGAAGGTAAAACTATTGAAGATAGCATTCAAAAAAGGAAGCAACGTCCAATCGAATCCTGAATCAACTTGTACTGGTGGTGCAAAGAATAAAAGGGCCACGAGCAAATTGATGACAAGCGTCAGCAGGATGACGAGCGGAACGAAATTCCGTTTAGTAGCAGGTTGTTGCATGAATCATTCTCCTTGTTTCCAGTCGAAATAACGTTTCAACCATTTTGGGATCGGACCAGCGAATAGACGTTCACGCCAGTAGACATCAGCAGCACGCTGAACAGCAGCACCACGGATCGGATATGGGTGGACGACACGCGACAATTGACCGACCTTATCTTTACGTGCCATCGCATAGACGACTTCTTGCATCCACTCACCCGCTTGTTCTCCGATTGCATGTGCTCCAATCAGTTTTCCACGCTTATCGGCGATGAGCTTGACGCGCCCTTCTGTCTGACCATTGATGACGAAACGATCGACTTCATCGAGACCGGTCTGATAGACCTTGATCTCCCCATGTTTCTTACGTGCCTCGTCTTCCGTCAATCCGAGATGGAACAATTCAGGCGTCGTGAATGTGACCCACGGAACCGCTCGATAATCCGGCTTCGTCCGTAGACCGAATAAAGCATTCGTGACGACCGTTTTTCCTTCAAGCCCTGCGACGTGCGTAAACGGAAGCGAGTTGATCGTATCTCCGACCGCAAAGATGTGTCGTTGACTTGTGCGAAGTGAACCATCGACCTGGACGAATCCTTTTTCGACGTGTACACCGGCTCGATCGAGACGTAGTGCTTCGATGCGTGGCTTACGACCGACCGCGACAAGCACGGCATCCGTTTCGATGACACGTGATTCGCCGTTTGCTTCGACCGTCACTTCGATGCCCCCGGCTGACTTGCGGACGTGCGTGACCTTCGTATCGAGATGTAATGTCAATTCTTGTTCGAGCTGACGTTGAATGACTTCGACCATGTCGCGATCTTCTTTTCCGAGTAACGTCTTCATACCCTCGATGACCGTGACTTCTGTTCCAAGATGCGCATACGCTTGCGATAACTCAAGACCAATCGCACCACCACCGATGACGAGCAGTCGCTCCGGACGCTCCGTCAATTCGAAAATCGTCTCGTTCGTTAAATAATCAATCGTATCGAGTCCATCAATCGGTGGAATGATGGGTTGAGATCCCGTCGAGATCGCAAACTTCTCACCTACGACAAGCTGTCCCGCCACTTCCACTTCATGAGCACTGAGGAATGTCGCTTCTCCGATATAGACATCGACACCAAGATCTTCGAACCGTTTCGTTCCATCGTGTGATTGAATGATGTTACGTGCCCGATCGACGCTTGCTTTCGTTTTCGAATAGACCGCGTCCCCGTTCAGCGTCACGTTGTATTTTTCAGCCGTTCGCTTCATGACATGGACATCGTGCGCCGCTTCGATCAAAGCCTTTGAAGGAACGCAACCGTAGTGAAGACAATCTCCACCTAGATGCGTATGGCGTTCGATCAGGGCGACGTGCGCGCCAAGACTTGCTGCACCGGCAGCAATCGTCATTCCGGCTGCACCACCACCGATGACGACTAATTGATAGTTCTTCATCGTGATCCCTCCTCGTAACGACGTGTGATGTCTTCCATTCGTTTACGGTTGACGCCCCAGTCGGAGTACCCGACACGTGATGCCGAACGGAAATGAATCACCTGTGCAGCTTCATCGAAGTAAAATTCGACGTCATCCTTGAAGCGAAAGACTTTACTTGTGAAGATGGCGTGGATGTATGTCCCTTCCTCCTTGACGACTTTGACGCGGTCGAGGCTTTGTAGGATACGTAGTAATTGAAACTTTGAATCTGCAAGCGTTCCTTTGAACGGGAGCGGACGCATTTTCATATCCTGTAGATCGGTTTGAGTAGATACCGCGTTCGGTTTTCCGGAGAGCGGTTGAAGCGTACCATTTGAAACACCAAGTGCCATGACTGATTCCTCCGTTTCCTATCATCTGATCCATTTCGTACTATAATCCACTTAACTTTACCAGTTTCTGTTTCACTCTGCCCGTCTCAGTGTTTACGCTTTCGTGACAGGTAGCAGAATCGTTGCGATGACGCCGCCTTCCGGCTGATTATCAATAAATAGCTTGCCTTCATGTGCTTCGACGAGTTCTCGGCAAATCGATAGTCCGAGCCCTGTTCCACCCTTTCCTTTTTGCACTTGGTAGAACTTTTCTGTGACGTGACGTAAGTGCTCTTTCGGAATCCCGGGACCTTCATCACTGAAGGATAGGAACAACACACGCTCTGAACGAACGAGGCGAATGGTGATCGTGCCACCGACTGGAGAAAAGCGGATCGCATTATCAAGCAGGTTCAAGAAGACTTGTTTCAATCGATTTTCGTCGTATAGACCGACGACTTGCGCCGGTAACTTCTGTACGATCTGGACATTTTTTTCTTCCAGCTTTTGACGAAGTTGCGCTGTTACGGTCTCGATGATTTCCGTCAAGTTGACTTCTTGACGGTATAAGACGAGGCGACTCGTCTCGAGTTTCGAGAAATCGAGTAACTGCTCAACGAGCGAAATCAAACGCTCCGTCTCCGAATGAATGATGCCCATCCCAAGCGACGCCTCTTCCGGCAACTGATCCTGTTCGACGAGTAACGTTTCACTCCAGCCTTTGATCGATGTCAGCGGTGTCCGTAATTCATGGGAAATACCAGAAATGAATTCATCTTTCAATGTTTCCTGCTGTTTGATCTGTTGCCCCATATAATTGATCGTCCGCGCTAGTTCTCCAAGCTCGAACGAGTATTCCTCGTTCACCTTGACGTCGTAATGCTGTTTCGCGATTTGGTCCGATGCACCGATGACTTCTTGAATCGGTCGGACGATCGACGAGACGAGACGTGAGGAATAGATGAAGGCAAGTCCCCAAATAACTGTACCCAGGAGGACGATCGCTAAACAAATTTCGATCACACGTCGATCGATTCGCTCAAGCGACGTCGTATAACGAAGCGCTCCTGTCGTCTGACCAAACGATACGACAGGTTCTGTTACTTCCAGTAAATGTTCTCCCGTCGCTTCATCGTCATATCGTTTCGTGACGGTCTGTCCCGCCCTTACTTGATTGACCGCTGCTCGCGTCAACTTACGTTCCGAGATGAATCCGGTCGAAGAGTAACGCGGAATCCCTGTCGCATCCAACACTTCGATCTCAGCGTCCGGATAAGCGTAAGAATCGAGTACATCATGAATCGTCGCTTCTGAATCGGCGTAATCATAAGCAAGGCCGCTATTCGCAAATAAGACAGCACTCGCATTCGCATGACGTTTCAAGACATCTGTCGCCGTCACGTAGTAATAGTTATAGGTCACGAACGAAAGGATCCCGATGACGAGTAAGACTGTCACCGTGATGATCGTCATGAACCGCATCAATATCTGGCGCTTCATTCTTCGTTACGCCACTTGTATCCATGTCCCCACAATGTCTCGATGAACTTCGGTTCCGCTGGATTCTCTTCGATTTTTTGACGAAGACGGCGAATGTTGACATCGACCGTCTTCCGATCACCAAAGTAATTCTCACCCCATACCGCATCGAGTAACTCATCTCGCGACATGACTTGATCTTCGTTTTTGATGAAGTGGCAAAGTAAATCGTATTCAGTTGGTGTCACTTCGACGTCAACACCTTCTTTTTGGACGCGCTTCGCCCCTAAATCAATCCGGAACGGTCCAGAGACGAGTTCACGTGGCTGTTTTCTGCGGCGTAACGTCTCTACCCGTCGTAACAGTGACTGGATGCGCGCAAGAAGCTCTGCTGGACTGAACGGCTTCGCGATGTAATCGTCCGCGCCTACGCTTAGTCCCATGACTTTATCCTCTTCTCGTGTCCGTGCCGTCAGCATGATGATCCCGACGACTTCATCCTTTGCCCGCGCCTGTTCACAGACGGCAAAACCGTCGACTTCCGGCATCATGATATCGAGTAACAGAATATCGAAGGTTTGTTGATCAAATTGCGCAAGCGCTTCTTTCCCATTTTCCGCCTCGATGACATCATAGCCTGCCCGTTTCAAGTTAATGACGATGAAACTACGAATCGCATGTTCATCTTCGGCTACTAGTATTTTGGTCATTCTTTTCTCCCCCTGATTCTTTATTCCACGAGTGTGACACGATTGACGAACACTTCATAGTCCTTCGTCGCATCAATCACATAGACATATTCGATACCTTCTTTGATTTTTCGCTTTTGATCACTCGCAATGTATTGATTCTTCGGAATGACCTCTAATTCGAAATCAATCTGCTTCGTTTCTCGATTGATGAACCGAACACGATTTTCGCGTTTTTCGATCGTTTCACGCGTCGCCCAGTTGGCAGGGAACCGCATGACGAAATTGTATTCTTGATCGATGTACTGCTCTTCTCGCAGTTCGAACCCACTCTCGAGAAATGGTGGATTATCTGATCCATTCCATGTGTAGTATGCCGTGATGCGTGGTTTTGGTTCACCCTCACGCCCTTTACTGCCTTCTGGCGTGTATTGATGACCAAACTCGACGATTCCGTCTTGATCGACATCTTTCGGGAAGGTATACATCGGTTCGACGATCTCATCGACCTGACCGAAACGGACCTGTTCCAACGTATCGTTCGCTAAGCGGAATAATGCGATGTGCATTTTTGCATCTCGTGTATACGAGACGATCAAGCCTTTATTCCGAGCGGCATTGATCGTATCGACTTCAAATAAATCATGTTCTGCGAATAAATCGCCATCCTGCGTCGAAAGCGTCGTCTCTTGGTGCTCTTTCGACAGGATGTCTTTATAATAGATCAAACGAGACGGACTGCCCTTTTGCAGAAGCACCATATCCCGCTCTCGATCTTGATTCAAATCAGCTACCGACAGACGATCGTATCGATCGACTTTCGTGACGTCTCGTTGCTTCGATAGTAACTGTTCAATGATGTATAACGTATTTTCACCATAACTGGTAATACCGATGACCAGGTGGTTTTGTTTATGTCGTGCGTCAGTTATGACTTCGAGTCGATCGATGGCTCGACCGTCAGCTACCGTCTGTCGCGCCACGAGTCGCCATTTTTCGCCTTGTCGTTCATGGACGAGAAGATGAATCGTGAAGCGCCCGTCCTGCTCACTACGGTAGAAGGTGATTGCTTCATCTTTACCGTTTCGATCTAAGTCGACGAGTTCGTATAGGCGGGATACCGCTTGATTTCGTGGCGCCACGATCTCTGCCTGTTTCGGCAAATCGCGGTCAATCCGTTCTTTCAACGACTGCTCCCATGCCGGAAGGGACGGATGTTCGAGTAAAGAGGCGGGATGCGGAAACATCGTACTGCATCCTGCTAATAATAGACTTGATATGATCATGAAGAGATATTTCATAAAGTTGGAATCCTTTCCGTACGGGCTCTGTTTCCACTTTATCATACTCTCTTCGAGGAGAGTATATTGTCGAACGGGGGACAAGTTGTTACGATATACAGATAATTGAAAGGGGTTTGAATGTATGACGTATAAAATGATTGTTCTCGATTTAGATGATACTTTGTTGACAAGTGACCATACGATTTCACCACGTACGAAAGAAGCTTTACTCGCTGCGCAGCGTCGCGGGAAGAAAGTCGTCCTCGCTAGCGGTCGTCCGACATTTGCCATGCTCGACCTCGCAAAAGAGCTGGAACTCGCACGCTACGGAAGTTACATCCTAAGCTTTAATGGCGCTTCCATCATTGATTGTAAAACGAACGAATCGCTCTTCCTCAGCACGCTTTCCCCGGAGACGGTCCACCGCCTCGACGATTTGAGTAAACGGGAGGGTGTCTACATCCACACGTATGTCGGACATGAGATCCTGACAGAGGAACCGAATGAATATACGACGCTCGAAGGACAACTGACAGGCATGGAGGTCATCCCTGTCGCTGATTTTAAGGCAGCGATTCAAACACCTGTCGTCAAGTGTTTAATGATGGCAGAAGAGACGCACCTCGCGCGCGTCGAACAGACGCTTCAACAGGAACTTGCGGGTGAACTCGCGGTAGCTCGCTCGAAGCCATTTTTCCTTGAATTCACAGAAGATGGTGTCACAAAAGGAACAAGCCTTGCCTTACTGTCTGAAAAACTGGGAATCGCTCAAGAAGAAGTCATTGCTTGTGGAGACGGCAACAACGATCTATCGATGATCGAATGGGCAGGTCTTGGCGTCGCGATGGCGAATGCAGCCGATACCGTCAAAGAAAAGGCACAGTATATGACCGCTTCGAACGATGAAGATGGTGTTGCTCTCGTCGTCGAAAAGTTCATGATGGATGAGGAGCCGGCTATCTCAAGCCGCTAAGTAACTCCAAAAAGAATGACGCGTCTTTTCACGCCCTTTCCTCAGGCGAGACACAAGCCAATTTTCCTGCTTCATTCAAGCAGGAAAACGGGTCTTGTTTGTCTCTGACAGCGCAAAATTGCGCTTTTTCCTGTAGGAGTTGCGTGTGACGCGTCTTTTTTTATACCTGGAAGAAGGATCAGAGAAGCATTTTGTTCACTCGACATCGCTTCCTGGGGAAAAACAAGCAAGAGCGACCCTGCAGCGAAGCGGCGCGATGCTTGTCCCTGGAAAACGATTCGAGACGAACAAAAAGGCGCAATCCTTCTCGTTAAGAGAAAAACTGCGCTTTGTCTTCAGTCTCAGGCTGACTTTTGAGTCAGCCTTTTTTGATTTACGACAAACACCAGTCGATCGGCTCTCTTCCCTGCTCTTTCAGCCAAGCATTCGTTTGCGAATATGGCTTACTACCGAAAAATCCACGACTTGCGGATAAAGGACTCGGATGGACGGCTTCAAGAACAAGATGACGATCCGTATCGATCAGCGCTTTTTTACTCTTCGCATGATTTCCCCAGAGGATGAATACGATCGGTTGTGTCTGTGTTCCTAATACTTCGATGACCCGATCCGTGAACGGCGCCCAGCCTTTTTTAGCATGGGATCCCGCTTTCCCCTCCTCAACCGTAAGCGACGTATTGAGTAAGAATACTCCTTGCTGGGACCATGCTTCGAGATTTCCGGAGGTCGGAGCCGGACAACCGATATCCGTGACGAGTTCCTTATACATGTTTCGAAGGGACGGAGGAATCGGCACTCCGTCATGCACGGAAAAGCTGAGTCCATTCGCCTGACGTGGACCATGGTAGGGATCTTGCCCTAGGATGACGCACCGGACATCTTCTGGCGCGACTGCATCGAACGCATGAAAAATCCGCTCTTTCGGAGGGTAGACGGTCGTCGTTTGATAGGCTTCCTTCAAAAAAGCCCACAGTTCTTGAAAATAGGATTTTTCCTTTTCTTCTTTTAACACGGTTTGCCAAGATGGATGCACGTGAATCCGCTCCTTTTTCAGTCTCAAGTCGCTGTTCGTCCGTCTTGATTCTGCTATGATGGATGATGAGGTGGAAAACTATGATTCAGACAAAACAATTATTCGGACTACCATTCGTCGATGCGACACCTTCGCAATGGTATACCCATATTAAAACAATCTTACACGACCGCGGAAAAGCCTTTCTTGTCACGGCGAATCCCGAGCTCGTGTTGCGTGCATTGCGCGAACCTTCTTACGATGCCATCTTACGACGGGCGACGTTCATTACACCAGACGGGATCGGTGTGACGGCTGCCAGTAAACGGATGGGAGCACCGCTCACTGCGACATTGCCGGGAATCGAGACCGCACGTGAACTATTGCGGACGGCAGACGCACTCGAGAAGCGCGTCTTTTTACTCGGTGGACGCCCGGAAGTCATGAAATCGTTGATACGTCAGTTATCGATTCGTTTTCCGAATATCCACTTCGTTGGAACATTTCATGGTTTTGGAAAGACAGAAGAAGCAACGCAAGCCATTACAGAAGCAGACGCTGATCTTGTTCTCGTCGCACTCGGTGCGCCAAAACAGGAAGAATGGATTGCTTCCATCTATGATCAAGTCGATCACGGCATCTTCATCGGTGTTGGTGGTGCGTTCGACGTCTGGTCCGGACACAGTAAGCGTGCGCCTAAATTATTTCGTCGCTTCAAGCTAGAGTGGCTCTATCGTATCTCGACGCATCCTCGTGGATTCGAGAAACTCAAGGACTTGTTACTTTTCCTGACGCTTGTGCTTCGTAAAAAATCAACGCTCTCTTGAGCGCACACAAAAAGGGCTGACTTAAAAAATGACGCGTCCTTTCACGCCCTTTCCTCAGGCGAGACACAAGCAAGAGCGACCCTGCAACGAAGTGAAGCGGCGCGATACTTGTCCCAGGAAAACGATGCGAGATGAACAAAAAAGCGCAATCTTTCTCGTTAAGAGAAAAATTACGCTTTGTCTTCAGTCTCAAGGCTCCCGACACGGCGGGAGCCTTTTTTTACACTTATCTTATGCGTTGACAGTCGAGAATGAACGACCGAGTTCTTTTGCTTTAGCGATTGCTGCTTCTTTGATCTCTTCTGCTTTTTCTGGGTTCATTGCCATACCTTCGATGAAGAGTGCATCGTAGTCTGTTACACCAGTGAAAGCAAGTGCTTGACGGAGGTAGTCATCACCGAAGTTGAGACCAGATCCTGTGTAGACGCCACCTGTTGCTTGGATGTGGAGTGCTTTTTTGCCTTCCATCAAGCCTTTTGGACCTTCTGCAGTGTAAGCGAATGTTTTACCTGCAAGAAGAACGCTGTCGATGTACATTTTGAGACGTGCTGGGAAAGAGAAGTTCCACATTGGTGTGACGAAGACATACTCATCTGCTTCCATGTATTGCTCGAGATGTTTTGTCATCGTACCGACTTTTGCGATCTCTACTTCTGTTAACTCTTCGCCTGTTGCGAATTTGCCCCATGCGCTAAGAACATCTGTATCGATTTCTTGGACTGTTTCGTTATATAGATCAAGAACTTCTACTTCAGCTGAAGGATTCGCTGCTTTGTAGCTTTCGAGGAATGCTTCACCGACTTGAAGGCTGAAAGAGTGTTCTGTAGCTTTCGGGTTAACAGTTACATAAAGTAATTTAGTCATTATTATTTCTCCCTTTTATTTAAAGTAAATTCTGTAACTAAACATACCAACCACCTTTTCGTTTGTCAATTAGTTTGACTTCCAAACGAATAAAAAAAACTCAAGTCCGTGACCTGAGCTTTCTTGATCTTATGAGTGCTAATTCTTACACATTTTCGAGCGGCGTATAATGTTCGGCTCGTAAACCGATTCGTTTCAACTGATCAATCAACTGTTCCTTTTCAGAAACCGACAAATCCTTAAATAAGTCTGCTAAAAAGGCTTCATGTTTCGGGAATGTTTCTTCCATTAGTTCACGTCCCGCTTCCGTTAGGGTTCCAAACGTGACACGACGATCCGTCGCACATGATTTTCGCGCGATCAACCCACGCTTTTCAAGTTTATCCACGACATACGTCACACTTCCGCTCGTTAATAGAATCTTATCGCCAATTTGTTGTAGAGGCGTGTCCCCTTTGTGGTACAGCAATTCCAGAACTCCGAATTCCGATAAATTCAACTGATGTGTTTTGATGTCTGCCTTCACTTGCTCCGTCACCGCATGCATCGTCCGAGATAGAACAACGAGCATTTTTAATGCCAGCTTCGAGTCTGTCGATTCCATTTTACGTTCGCCCCTCTTTGTGTTGTATCGTCACAATCATAGACTTCTTTGTCTAACTGGTCAATTCTTGCTGAATTTTTGCAACCGATCCACTGCGTAAAAATAGTTCTTGCCGTGAAACGCGTTTCATAGCCTATCGTCTTGATATACACTAAAAAGGAGGTAATCATCATGTCGATTCATACACGGTTAACGCAACTGTTTAAACGAAATGTTGCTTTTGAGTGGGCCATCGAACAATTGCATACACCAGCAGGTTATTATTTGTGTCAGCACACGTTGGTTGATCAATACCCTGATTTGTCTCCTCAAGAAAAAATAAGACTGCTCTCAAAGATCAATGAATTGGCTGAGCAGACAGCTCCATTTTCGGCTCCCGTCTCCCGACAGGATTGGCGCCGACTTGAACGACGATTATCTCGTAAGATGTAATCCAGGAGGGATGCGCGATGACGAACATCCGAGACTTGGCACGTGAAGCCAACGTGTCCGTTACGACAGTCTCACGTGTACTAAATGATCATCCTTACGTTGCGAACGAGAAGCGACAAGCTGTCCGAGAAGCCATCGAAAAACTCGGATATATCCGTAATCAGACTGCCGTTCATCTATCGACGGGTATGACAAAAACGGTCGGAGTCATGCTCCCGTTCGTTGATCATCCATATCACGCTGCCATTCTTCAAGGCATCGCGCAAGCCGCCTTTGACGCGAGCTATCGGTTCTTGACGTGGCAAACGAATTATGTGGAAACGCATGAGCAACTGGCACTGGATGCGCTGGCGCAACAGGAAATCGACGCACTCATCGTCGTGTCGCACAGTCTTCCCTTATCAGCGATTTTATCGTATGAACAATATGGCCCGATCGTCTTTTGTGAACATCATGAAGATGTCGCTGCCGTCTATATCGATCACTATACGGCCTTTCAACAAGGACTTGCACATCTACGACAACAGGGACATACGAGCATCGGCATCTGTCTCGGACGACCGGACAGTACGAATAGCTTGGCGCGTAAACATGCGTATCAAGAGGTCGTACGTGACGAATTCGTCTATGAACAGACCTTGACGATTGAAGACGGTGCGACCGTCGCAAGACGCTGGATGCAACAAAAACAACGACCGACCGCTATCTTGACCGCAAGTGATCACGTGGCAGCGGGTCTGATCTTGGAACTCCGAAAACAAGGCTATCAGGTTCCTGGAGACCTGTCTGTCATTGGTTTTGATGGAAGTGAACTCGCTGAAGTCCTAGCGATGACGACGATCGCGATCCCTTATGCCACGATCGGGCGACATGCTTTTCAATTAACCGTCCGCGAAGATCTCGTTGCTCGTCCACAAATCGAAGTACCTTCGGCGTTCATTGCTGGAACGACCGTTCTTCCTCATACCTGAATCCATATAAAAAAGCGACGAGTTCATCGATTTGAATTCGTCGCTTCATTTCGTTTAAAGAGTTCCTGCCGCTACATACCGTGATCCCCAGTAACCGCCACGGAACGATTCTTTGACGACTCTTCCATAATACGAGTTCGCATTGATCATCGTACCGCCATCGACAGCGATTCCAACGTGTTGAATCCCACTTCCATGTGTAAAGAAGACGAGATCCCCAGCGCCAGGTGCCGTACGTTTTGTTGCTGAGTATTGAGCCGCTGCCGTACGTGGGAGTGATTTTCCTAGTGCTTGATAGACGTAACGTGTAAATCCAGAGCAATCAAAGCTAACAGGACCTGTCGCACCAAAAACATAAGGACGTCCTTTGAGACCTTCTGCTACCGAAACGATCGTTGATCCTGTTTTACTAAGACCTTTCGTCGCTTTAGCGTTATATGCTTTCGTGTATGTAGAGGCGATGTATGCTGATTTCCCTTGATGACGAATTTGATACCATTCTTTGACCTGACCTACGACGGTTACAGCTTGTCCAAGTTTCAATTGCCCGACTCGTTTACTGGATACAGCAGCTTTTGCACGAATATTCAGCACATCCACTGACACCACTACTTTTTTACTTGTTGCAGCTTGCGTTGATGCTGGGACGAGTGTCCAACTACTGATGAGTAACGTTAAGGTTAACAAAACACGAGTGACAGCTTTCATCGATTCATTCTCCTCTTATGTATGAATGTATTGTACGTCTGAATTGTCAGATAATTTCTGTATTTATCCTATCATGTTCCAGATTTTCATCATATTACAGTTCTTTAACGCGCATTCTTTTTCGTAATACTTTTGTAACAAAATAAAAAAACAGGTTGTAGAACGGCTTAGGATAGCCATTTCTACATACCTGTCAGTTTGAGTCACTTAATCGTTTTTTCAAGAATCAATTGACTTCTTTTTACGGAAACGTGCTAAGAATTCATAGACGATCGGCACGATGAGGAGTGTCAACAACGTCGAACTTGTCAGTCCACCGATGACCGTCACACCTAACCCTTTTGAAATCAATGCGCCACCTTCGAGTCCAAGCGCAAGTGGTGCAAGTGCACCAATCGTCGCAAGTGCTGTCATCAAGATTGGACGTAAACGTGTACCTGCTGCATCGAGTAGTGCTTCACGCGTCGATAAACCTTCCGCTTCTTTATGAATGACACGGTCGATCAAGACGATCGCATTCGTCACGACGATTCCGATCAACATCAAAGCACCAATCAAGGATGACACAGAAATCGTCTCTCCTGTAATCAATAGGGCAACCAGTCCACCGATGATTGCGAATGGAAGTGAGAACAAGATGACGAGTGGTGTCAATGCTCCTCCAAACGTAATGACGAGGACAAGATAGACGATGGCTACAGCTGCTGCCATTGCTAGACCAAGTTGTGTGAACGACTCTTGGATCTGCTCTGTGACTCCACCTTGCTCATACGAGACGCCTGTCGGACGATCAATGTTTTTAACGGACTTTTCAATCGCTTGAGAAGCCTCTGTTGCTTTATCCGTTTTTAGTTCTGCTGTAACGGTAGCGACGAGTTTTCCATCACGTTCGTTGAGCGAATCAGGAGTCGTTCCTTTCTTCACTTCAACGAAATCGGACAATTTGCGAACGCCAAGCGGTGTCACAACATCCGTCTCTTCCAAATCTTGAACGGAATCGTATGTCGTTTGTTCGTTTGGAACGATGACATCGAGTTCCTTCCCATCTATCTTAATAGTAGAAAGTGGTTTTTCTTCTCCTTGGACATTAGCAATGCCTTGCGCAAGTTGTGCTGTTGAAACGCCGAATTCAGCCGCTTTTTGCTGATCGACTTCGAACGTATATTGCGTATACGCTTCTTTTAAATCTGTCGTTACTTTTCGAACATACTTCGATTCACCTTCGATCGCATCAACGAATTTCGGTGTTACTGCTTCTAAATCTTCAATATTATTCGCAAAGATCGAGTACGAGACGCCTGACGAAGCTGCGCCACCACTAAAGTCTTGCTCTTTCCATTCTCCTGTCGGAATGTCAGCATTCAGCTGTTTGATGGCTGTCTGTTTAACATCTGCGAAATCTTCCGTGTCTGGATCGTATTGGACGATGAAGACCCCTTGTTTCGTATTCCCTGGATTCAATGGATTTTCTCCACCGACGGTAAACTGAAGATTATCGATATTTTTTTGTTTGTTGAAATAATCTTCTGCTTGATCAGCTGCTTTTAACGAATCATCCAACGTTTGACCTGGTTTTGGATTGTACGTGACGTAGAGTGTCTTTTCTCCTTCTTGATTCAAGAAGTTGACACCAATCGTTGGTACGAGAGCAAAACTACCAATCAACAGCAAGACTGATAGACCAAAGACGATGAGTTTATGGTTGAGAGACCAATTCAGCATACGGCGATATCCGTTCGCCAACTTTCCGCCCTCTTCTTTTTCCGGTTTTGGTGCTTTACCACGCTTAAAGAGCGAATCGGCGAACATCGGAACGACCGTAACCGCAACGATCAAGGACGCGAACAGTGCAAAGACGACTGTCAAAGCGAATGGTAAGAAGAGCTCACCAACGAATCCCGTAACGAATCCGAGTGGCAAGAAGACCGCGATCGTAACGACTGTCGACGAAGCGATTGGAATGAAGACCTCTCGTGTTGCACTGATGATCAGTTCTTTTCCTTTTAATTTTTCCGTCGGATCCGTTAAACGGCGATAAATATTTTCGATGACGACGATGGAATCATCAACGACTCGACCAATTGCGACCGTCATGGCTCCGAGTGTCATGATATTCAAGGAAATATCCATCTGCTTCAGCACAAGAATTGCCATTAGAAGCGATAACGGAATCGAAATAACAGCGATGATCGTTGATTTAATGTTCCGCAAGAACAGCAAGATGATGACGATTGCAAATAACGCACCAATCAATGCTTTACTGATCATCGTCGAAACGGATTCCTCAATTGGTTTTCCTTGATCAAGTGTCACAGATGCCTTGACCGAACCGTTTTCTTTTTCAAAGTCTTTGATCGTCTGCTTCACTGCATTGACGACATCGACCGTATTCGCATCTTGCGACTTCGTCACTTGAACACCGATCGATCGTTCACCATTCGAACGCGAGATCGATTCCTCGATTCCTTTATCTTCAATCGTCGCGACTTGCGACAACGTGACAGTTGGTACTTGCGTTGGCGCCGTCTGTGTTGCCTGACCTGACGCCGCACCTGTCGATGGTGTCGTTTGAGATGCCGCAGGGGCTGACGATGGAGCTTGTCCTGCTTGTCCTGCTTGTCCTGCTTGTCCTGCTTGTCCTGCTTGTCCTGCTTGTCCTGCTTGTCCTGCTTGTCCTGCTTGTCCTGCTTCAGGAGTATCCGATGCTGGTGGTGTATAGGGAAGACGAAGATCTTTTAATTCCTTGACCGTCGTTGCTTTTCCATCTAATACGACCGCTTGTTCTTTATCTCCTAACTCGTACAAGCCAAGCGCTAAACGTGAATCATTAGCTTGGATCAATTGTTTCGCATTCTCTTCGGTTAAACCGTAACGTTCGAGTTTTTTCTCATCGAAGCGAATTTCGATCCGGCGAATCTCTTGACCCGCGACTTGAACCGTCTGCGCCCCTTCGATTCCTTCAAGCTTCGGTTGAAGTTCGTTTTCAACGAGTTTCGTTAATTCAGATAGGGAACGTTCCTTATCCGAAACGGCAAAACCGATGACCGGGAATGCATCAAAGGAAATCCGTGATACTTGTGGTTCCTGAACACCTTCCGGTAATTCGACGTTTGAAAGAGCTTCTTTTACTTTTTGCTCGGCTTCTTCCATATCCGTACTGAAGTTATAGTCGATTTGTAGGTTCGATGCATTTTGGAATGACGTCGAACGTACAGTATCGACTCCTGATAAATTTTCGACCTTACTTTCAAGTTCTCGACTGACTTCATCTAGAACTTGTTCTGGTGTAGCGCCTGGATAAATCGTCGTCACCGACACGGTCGGTGTCGTGATGTCTGGCAATGTCTCGAGCTTCATCGATGTTCCCGCATAAATACCGGCAACCGTGATGATGATCGTCATGAGCCAGAGGGCAAACTTATTGTTCACCGAAAACTGGATGATCTTTTTCATCGTATGGTTCTCCCTCACTCTTCAATTTGTTTATCTAGTCGTCGTGCACGTTCTATTAATTGCTGAATTAATCGTTGTCGCACATCTGGAGACGGTGCGCCGAACTGAAAATGCTCCGACAATTTCAAACCGTCTAATGTAAAGCGAATCGACAATACTTCAACCGGATCCATCTGTTCTGTCAGTTGGCGAAAGAACTGCTCCGCTTGTCGCTTTCGTTCCTCGACGAACGTCGCATGATCCTTTAACAAGGACAACAAGTAAAGAAGCGCATCCATGTCGAGATGGAACTCCTCTTGTTGCTGGATTTGCAACGTCACGAACGCTTCCATCGGTCCCATCGTCAACTGATGCTGTTCATATAGTTCAAATTGTCGTGCTTCTTGCGCCTCGATGACCCCCATTAATAAAGCTTCTTTCGAAGCGAAATGATACAATAGTCCACCTTTTGAGACATTCGCTTGTTTCGCTACTTCTTCAAGCGTCAATTGGGTGAATCCTTGTTGCAAAATGATCGTCGTCGTTGCTTCAAGAATCCGACGCCGTGTCTCTTGCGCTTTTGCACTGGCCAATAGTCTCCCCCTTCCCTCATATTTACTGTACCGTCTGGACGGTTTCTTTTTACAGTGTACGAATTCTTATTTCAAGATGCAATCGCTTTGTTTATGTTTCACGTGAAACTTTCGTGAACGAAAAAAAAGACTGACTCAAATGTCAGTCTCTACGATAAGGACATGAAAAGACGCGTCATTCTTTTTGAGTCAGCCTCTTTTGAATCCATTATTCGTCTGCTTCGCGTGCACTCTCTCGTAGTGCCGCTTGCATCGTATCGAATAAGTGATGCTCCCGTAGCACTTGGACGCCACGATCCGTTGGTCCACCAGGTGCCGCAACATCAGCAATCAGACGATCCGTACTTGCGTCGGAGCGCATGAGAATTTCAGCCGAACCTTTCATCGCTTGAGCAACGATTCGGCGTGCATTTTCTTCTTCAAAACCAGCATCCGTCAAAACCGGCACCATGCCAGCTACGATTTCATAGAAGAAAGCAGGACTACATCCAGCTGCCGCCATGAATGCAGGCATCGTCGATTCATTTGCTTCCGCAATTTCTCCGACACGTCCAAATAATGCCTCGACTACACTTCGGATCTCTTCATTCACGCGTGAGCCGAACCATAGTCCAGTCATTCCTAAACGGTGTGCGACTGGGGTATTTGGCATGGCAGCAACTGTCGGACGTTTTGCCAACTGTTCGATTTCATATGGTGTAATATGTGCAGCAATCGAAACGATCGTCTGATTCGTCCATTGTTGATTCGCTACATAGTTGAGTACACCATCGGGTTGCATGCCCAGCATGACGATATCGTATAAGAAGACATCTTCCTGCTCGACCGTCTGAACACCGTGTCGTGCTGCGACTTCTGTCAAGCGTGCCCCACCACTCCGATTTGTCATCGTGATATCTTCTCGTGCAAATCCAGAAGCGACCCATCCTTGAACGAGTGCCTCACTCATCGCACCGGCTCCTACTATTAATAGTTTCATCATCTATCCTTCCTTTCCCTCAAAAAAAGACCAGTCATGAACTGGTCTTGTGCGGGTCCATTATACACGAACGGCTAAATCTTCGACAGCAACGACTCGAAGTCCCTTATCGTCAAGTTTCTTGACGATTTTTTTCTTCGTCTTCTCGTCACAATCCGTCGGTAATGTAATCAATACACGACGCATGACGCTACTCTTCGCATCGAGTGTCATCAGACTCGCGACCGTTGAATATTTGTTGACGATCTTCGAGATCTTCTCAAGTGCCCCTTTTTGTTCACTAAGGGCTACAGTCAGGACGTAACTTCCAGAATCACGGTTCCACGCTTCTTCAAGCATTTCAAGCATTTTTCCGTGAGGTAGAATACCGAAGAAATGACCATCGTCATTTAAGACCGCGATATACGGTAATTCCTTGATCGAGAAGAAGACTTCAAAGAAATTACTTCCTGTATAGATGTATTTGGATGTATTCTTAATCAGCGACATGACGTTGTCGTCTAAGCTGCCA
The DNA here is from genome assembly GCF_018618875.1 of Exiguobacterium sp. s46. Classification (NCBI taxonomy): domain Bacteria; kingdom Bacillati; phylum Bacillota; class Bacilli; order Caryophanales; genus Exiguobacterium; species Exiguobacterium sp. s46. Next base: position 163,207 of record NZ_JACSMY010000003.1, on the reverse strand, counting down.
CCATTCATCCCATGCCGATAGATGTGCATCTTATAGATGTTGCCCTTGAAGTCCTGTCCTGATTGGTCAAGGACCGGGACACAGCGGTATCCGGTTTTTTCAAGTGTGTCGAGTGCTTCACGAATCGTCGCTGTCTCGGAAATCGTGACACATTGATGCTTCGGAATACATAAACTTTGTACGAGCATAATAAAATCCTCCTCTTTTACCTGATTACGCAGACTTAATCATATCATTCGATTTTCATGCGCCATATCCTCTTTTCCCACTTCTGATGCGCTTTTATTCTTACAATCACAAGACAATCTCTTGCAATTACAACATAATCCAACTCATTTCAATCAAGTACACTTCGCTTTTACCATTGTCAGACAATTTATTAAATCTACAATCACCTTCATATTAAGATTTATTAAGATTTCGTAAAGACGCTTCATAAATGTATTCTTTTACAATACCGTCTGCTACAATCGAACTCGTGAAGTTACTTCACTATTCTATTCTTGTTCTTAATATGGAGGCAGAAGAAATGTTTAGTAAAAAACAAGATCCATTCGCAGTGAAATTATCCGAAATCGCAGGACACTTAAAAACGACTTCGCAATTCTTCGTTGACTTTAAAATCAACGGCATCGCGGATGTAAAAGAATTTGCACATAAAGTAAAAGACTTCGAAACAGCTGGGGACGATTTGATGCACCAGTTGATCATCGACTTGAACAATGCGTTCATCACGCCGATCGACCGTGAAGACTTACTCGCACTTGCTAACGCACTTGATGACGTCTTAGACGGCTTTGAAGAATGTTCAGCGATCTTCGAAATCTACAATATCGTTCAAGCAGACGAGCACATGATCAAGTTCGTCGATGAAATCAACATCGCTGTCACAGAACTCGCGATGTCAATGGATCTTCTTGTTGCACGTAAATTGCAACCGATGCGTGAACACGTCATCAAAATCAAAGAACAAGAGACGATTTGTGACAACCTACGCCGTAAATCGATCAAAGCATTGTTCGCAACAGAAACAGATCCAATTAAAATCATCCAATATAAAGAAATCTATGAATCGCTCGAATCAATCGCGGACTACTGCCAAGATGCAGCTAACGTCATTGAAACGATCATCATGAAAAACGCTTAAGTGAGGAGCTAACGAGATGGATAGCCTGTTTATCATCACCGCCATAATCGTGATTCTCGCACTTAGCTTCGACTTCATCAACGGTTTCCACGATACAGCGAACTCGATCGCGACTTCGGTGTCGACTCGTGCTTTGAAACCACGTCATGCCATCATCTTGGCTGCATCGATGAACTTCCTAGGTGCAATCACGTTCACTGGAGTCGCAAAAACGATCTCTGGTGACATCGTTGACCCGTCAACACTTGAACATGGTAGCTACGTCGTCATCGCTGCCTTGATTTCAGCCATTGCCTGGAACCTTTTGACTTGGTACTTCGGTATTCCGTCAAGTTCTTCGCATACACTGATCGGTTCGATTGCTGGTGCTGCTGTTGCCTCTGTTGGATTCGGAGGAATCGAAGCAAAAGGCTTCTTGAAAATCGTTCAAGCCTTGCTCATTTCACCAGTACTCGCATTCACACTCGGTTTCATCGTTTATGCAATCTTTAAAGTCATCTTCAAAAAAGGAAACTTGGCGAAGACGAATCGTCGCTTCCGTCATGTTCAAATTGCAACCGCTGCTTTGCAGTCGTATACACACGGTACGAACGACGCACAAAAAGCGATGGGGATCATCACGCTTGCTTTGATCTCATCTGGTTATCAAACGGATCACGAAGTTGCGACTTGGGTTAAACTCTCATGTGCGATCGCAATGGGTCTCGGAACATCTGTCGGTGGATGGCGGATCATCAAGACCGTTGGTGGTCAAATCATGAAAATCCGTCCGGTCAACGGGGTTGCAGCTGACTTAACATCAGCAGCAATCATCTTTGGAGCGACAGCGATTCATCTTCCGGTTTCGACGACACACGTCATCTCTTCTGCCATCTTGGGTGTAGGTACATCACACCGTAAGAAAGGTGTAAAGTGGGGAACAGCACAACGCATGCTCATTACATGGGTCATCACATTGCCGATTTCAATGGCTTTCGCTGCCTTGATCTACTATATTCTTGACTTCTTATTCATTAAATAAGTACTTGCCCCGCCTACTCAAAAGAGGTGGGGTTTTGTGTACGTCAGAAGCGTCGATAGTTGTTGTTTTTCCCATAATTCGCTATGATGAAGAACAAGAAGGATTGTCTATTTCTTTAGGAGGAATGCCCCATGACAAAACGTAAAGCCTTAACGATTGCTGGTTCCGACACGAGCGGTGGAGCTGGTATTCAAGCTGATTTGAAAACATTCCAAGAACTTGGTGTCTATGGAATGAATGCTTTGACGGTCATCGTCGCCCAAGACCCTGATCACTCTTGGCACCATGCGGTTTACCCAATCGACACAGAACTCGTCCGGACACAAATCCACACGGTCCTTGGAGGTATTGGTGTTGATGCGATGAAGACGGGTATGCTCCCGACTGTCGAGATCATTGAAGCCGTAGCTGAGAAAATCAAATCATCCGGCGTTCAAAACGTCGTGATCGATCCTGTCATGGTCTGTAAAGGCGAAGACGAAGTACTGAACCCTGATACGGCAAACGCACTTCGTGATGTCTTGACACCACTTGCGACGGTCGTCACACCGAACGTCTTCGAAGCCGGACAACTGTCGGGTCTTGGTAAAACACCAGCAACGATCGACGAGATGAAACTTGCAGCAGCGCGGATTCATGAAAAAGGTGCGCAATACGTTCTTGTCAAAGGTGGCAGCAAGATTGACCATCCACAAGCAGTTGACGTGCTTTATGACGGAAAAGAGTTTATCCTGATTGAGGACGAACGAATCGAGACACCGTACACGCACGGTGCTGGCTGCACGTACTCTGCAGCAATCACGGCCGAACTCGCAAAAGGTGCATCGGTAGAAGCTGCTGTCCGTACAGCAAAATCTTTCATCACTTCCGCGATTCGTCATTCATTCCGTTTGAATGAATACGTCGGACCAACTGACCACGCTGCACATCGTACAGTCCAGTCTTGATCCGCTTAAGAAGTCCGCGATATCCGCGGACTTCTTTCTGTATAGGAGAGGAGAAAAGTTTATGCAAGCCATTGATTTACAAGAAATACAGCGTTATATCGACGAACATGCGAATACACCGTTATATGTACACGTCGAGACGACGAACGGTGCCTACGCGACGCACCAAGATCCAACTTTCCATAGCGCAGGGATGTTTTTCCGTAATGCGGAAATCACTTACGAACGTGGTCTGATCACAGGAAACGGACCTTACCGGATCGGTTTGAAACTTGCGCACGGCTGGTTATACGGTGAAGGATTGACTGACTTCGAATTTGCTGGGGATCAATTGTTGATTGCCGGTCACGATATCGAAGGACGTCTTGCGATTGCTTTTGAACTTAGCCCGACACCATTCGCTCAAGGTGCAGAGGAGGTAGACGCATGACACACGAAGATCATTTACTCGTCGTCTTCCCTCACCCGGATGACGAAGCTTTCAGTTCTGCCGGTACGATCATCGAACACGCTGAAAACCGTGGTCCTGTCACTTACGCTTGTCTGACACTTGGTGAGATGGGACGTAACATGGGACGTCCTGTCTTTACGAACCGGGAACAGCTCGCAACGATTCGTAAACGCGAGTTGATTGATGCTGCTGCAAAAATGAAGATTTCGGATCTCCAAATGTGGGGACTTCGTGATAAGACCGTTGAATTCGAGGATGAAGCAGCACTTGCTGACCGTATTCTTGCCTTGATTCAACAGACACGACCAACTCGTTTGATTTCGTTCTACCCGGGTTACGCGGTCCATCCCGATCATGAAGCGACAGCTCGTGCCGTCGTTCGTGCCCTTCGGATGATGGATCCTACTGATCGTCCAGAGTTCCTTGCGGTCGCTTTCGCGAACAATACGAAAGAAGAGCTCGGGGAAGGAACGTTCATTCATGATGTCAGTGCCTATACGGATCAAAAGATCAAGGCACTAGAAGCGCATGCTTCACAAACAGGTGGTCTGATGAAAGTCATCTCGGAAGATTCGAACATTCGAGATCTACTCGTCAAAGAACGCTACTATCACTATCCGCTTTAATCTTCTTACAAGAGATGCGTACCGTCCGATTGACGATACGCATCTCTTTTTTTGTCTTCATCAGAAAACGTCGACTTTTTCAATGGCTTCTGCTAGTGTGAATAGTTGAGACTATGTCTCCGGAGTTCGTAACCTCCTCCGTTACAAAAACTAGGAATGGAAGTGTACATTATGAAAAACGAACGTGCTCTTGTCGTCTTTAGTGGCGGCCAAGACTCAACGACTTGTTTGTTTCAGGCATTGAAACAATACGAAGAAGTCGAAGTCGTGACGTTTAATTACGGACAACGTCATGCACAAGAACTCGAAGTCGCACGCGACATCGCCTCTGAGCTCGGTGTCAAACACCATGAGCTTGATCTCTCTCTTCTCAGTCAACTGACGAGTAACGCCTTGACTGACCACAGCCAAACCATCACGACGAATGAAGATGGTCTTCCTTCTACTTTCGTAGATGGACGAAATCACCTGTTTCTTTCGTTCGCAGCCGTCCTTGCGAAAGGACGCGGAATCCGTCATATCGTCACTGGCGTATGTGAAACGGACTTTTCCGGTTACCCTGACTGCCGTGATGCCTTCATCAAGTCACTCAACGTGACATTGAACCTTGCGATGGACTATCCATTCGTACTTCACACGCCACTCATGTGGCTCGACAAAAAAGAGACGTGGGCGCTTGCCGATTCGCTCGGTGCGTTTGATTTCGTTCGAAATCGCACGTTGACGTGTTACAACGGCGTCATTGGAGATGGTTGTGGCGAATGCCCGGCCTGTGAATTACGGAAAAATGGCTTAGATGCATACATCAAGGAGGTTCAACACACATGACATTCAATTACGAAGCACCTGAAACGGTCGAGCGCCCGACTGGCGACTCGCTTATCTATACGAAATCCCGCGTTATGATCGTAAAAAAATTAACGTTCGACGCAGCACACCACCTATATGATTATGATGGAAAATGCCGTGCCCTTCACGGTCATACGTACCATGTCGATATGGGGATCAGTGGTTTTCTGGATCACCGCGGTATGACACTCGATTTTGGTGATCTCAAAAAAATCTTCAAAACACATCTCGAACCACTATTGGATCACCGCTACCTGAATGAATCGTTACCATACATGAATACGACAGCTGAAAACATGGCGGCTTGGATTTTCGAGACGCTCGGACAACACCTTCCGGATGAGCGTGGACTTCGTGTCGAATTCGTCAAGCTCTATGAGACACCGACTGCTTTTGCTGAAGTCCGTCGTGAGTGGATGAACGAAGCATGAGTGCCTTAACGAAAACACCAAAAATTCCGGTTCTCGAGATTTTCGGACCAACATTTCAAGGAGAAGGACGATCGATTGGTCAAAAGACGATGTTTGTCCGGACCGGCGGTTGCGACTACTCCTGTTCGTGGTGTGACTCCGCCTTCACATGGGATGGTTCTGAAAAACCTGAACTCTTGACGGCAGAGACGATTATAGAACGTCTTGATGCACTCGGCTCTTACGGACATGTCACGATTTCTGGTGGGAACCCGTTACTTCATGCTTCGATCGGCACACTGGTTGCGGCACTAAAAGAACGAAACATCACGATGTCCGTCGAGACACAAGGCTCCTACTGGCAAAATTGGTTGCTTGATATCGATGACGTCACACTTAGCCCTAAACCACCTTCAAGTGGGATGAAGATTGATTTCGATCGCTTGGATGTCTTTTTTAAACGTTTACCGGAACAACAGCGTGCCGTTAAAATCGTCATCTTTAATGAGGAAGACCTCGACTTCGCGGCGATGATTTCAGAACGATATGCGCTAAAGACGCTTTATCTATCGCTCGGTAATCCTGATCCGCACGAAGAAGGAACGATCGCTCCACGCATGCTACACGATTTAAAAACACTTTGGGAACGCGTCGCCCGTGATGAGCGCTTCAATCATGCGCGCGTCCTACCACAACTACACGCCCTCGTTTTCGCGAACGATCGTGGCGTCTAAGGAGAAATGATTTATGCGCCCTGAAGATTTAAACGACTTATCGTTACTCGGCCAAAAAGCCGTTCCATACATTTTTGAATACCAACCCGAAGTACTCGAAGCATTCCCGAACCGTCACCCGGAAAATGATTACTTCGTGAAATTCAATGCACCAGAATTTACGAGTCTTTGCCCGATCACGAATCAACCGGACTTCGCGACGATTTACATCTCGTACATCCCGGACGAAAAACTCGTCGAATCAAAATCACTGAAGTTGTACTTGTTCAGCTTCCGTAACCACGGTGATTTTCATGAGAACTGCATCAACGTTATCGGAAAGGATCTCGTGAAATTGATGGAACCTCGCTATCTTGAAGTATGGGGCAAATTCACGCCACGCGGTGGAATTTCAATTGATCCGTACTACAATTATGGGAAGCCTGGTACAAAATACGAACAAATGGCAGAGCACCGTTTATTCAATCACGATCTCTATCCTGAAACAATCGATAATCGTTAAGACGACTAAAAGAGGGACAAGGGGAAATCCCTTTGAGACTGAAGACAAAGTGCAATTTTTCTCTAACGAGAAGGATTGCGCTTTTTTGTTCGTCTCGAATCGTTTTCCTGGGACAAGCATCGCGCCGCTTCACTTCGCTGCAGGGTCGCTCTTGCTTGTTTTTCCCAAGGAATCGATGCCGAGTGAACAAAGCGCTTCTCTGATTGTTCTTTCGATATAAAAAAATGACGCGTTACACGCCACTCCTACAGGAAAAAGCGCGATTTTGCGCTGTCAGAGACAAACAAGACCCGTTTTTCTGCTCGAATAGAGTGGGAAAACTGGCTTGTGTCTCGCCTGAGGAAAGGGCGTGAAAAGACGCGTCATTTTTTGAGTCAGCCCATTTGTCTACAATCTACAAGAAGAAATCCCTTTATTCCTCCTTTTTGATGCCCATCAACTAGATGGAAGGTCGATCAAGGACGGGCTATCATGCTGACGGATGACCTCAGGTGGCCAGATATGCCGAATTAAGTGATCCGAAGGGACATGTAAGACACGGGCCAGTCGCTCAATCATTGAAAATGAGGGATGGGCAATGCTACTTTCAATACGCTGGATCATCTCAGGTGTCGTCTCAGTTAACTCTGCTAATGTATTTTGATCTAACTGATGACGTTCTCGTAATGTACGAATCCGCTGTCCGTACTGTCCGATCGGTTGAATCCCTTCTTTCATCCGCTTCAAACATCCTTTCTTCTTTTAAAACTAAACAACGTTCACTGTAGTCTTATTCCCACTTTTTTAAAATCTGAATACCTTTCCGAACTATCAATTTCTAATCAAAATAAAATTTCAAATATTTTTCTTGTAAAACACTAGCTTTTTAAAAAGTTATCGCTTACAATTCTATATGCAAACGGTTGCATTAATCGCTTACATTATTGCACTGTTCTTACACACATATTAGAGAAAAAGAGATACAAAAGGAGTGAATGATCTTGAAAAATGCTATTTCGTTCGATTTTTGGCAAAAACTCGGTAAAGCCTTGATGGTCGTCATCGCGGTTATGCCTGCTGCAGGAATCATGATCTCGGTCGGGAAACTGATCGGCATGTATGGAGGCGATATCGCGTTAATGCAAACGATTGCTCGAATCGTTGAAGATTTAGGTTGGGCTATCATTACGAACCTTCATGTCTTATTCGCCGTCGCGATTGGTGGGTCATGGGCAAAAGAACGTGCTGGTGGTGCGTTCGCAGCGTTACTCGCCTTCATTTTGATCAACCGTGTCACAGGAGCTATCTTCGGTGTCAACGCTGACATGATCGCGGACCCAAAAGCAACGGTCGATTCATTGCTTGGTTCTGAGCTCATCGTAAAAGATTATTTCACTTCAGTTTTAGGGGCACCTGCTCTCAACATGGGAGTATTCGTCGGAATCATCTCTGGTTTCCTTGGTGCCGTTCTCTTTAATAAATTTTATAACTTCAGTAAATTGCCAGATGCGCTTGCATTCTTCAACGGAAAACGTTTTGTACCATTCGTCGTCATTGGTGGATCAGTCGTTGCAGCATTCGCCTTATCACTCGTTTGGCCGTTCGTTCAAGGCTTATTGAATGACTTCGGTCGCTGGATTGCCTCTTCACGTGATTCTGCACCGATCATTGCACCGTTCGTATACGGTACACTCGAGCGTCTATTACTTCCGTTCGGTCTTCATCACATGTTGACTGTCCCGATGAACTACACGGAACTCGGTGGAACGTACAAAATCCTGACAGGCGCCGCTCAAGGATCGACAGTTGCTGGTCAAGATCCGCTTTGGTTAGCTTGGATCACTGACCTTGTTAACTTAAAACAAGCCGGTAACACACAAGGATACAATGACTTAATCAACAGTGTCGTTCCTGCTCGTTTTAAAGAAGGACAAGTCGTCACATCACTTGCTTCATTGATCGGTATCGCTGTCGCAATGTACATGTCAGTTGATGAAGATAAGAAGAAAGCATACAAACCTGTCTTCTTATCTGCTGGACTTGCAGTTTTCTTGACAGGTGTCACGGAGCCAATCGAATTCATGTTCATGTTCATCGCTCCTGTTCTTTACGTCATCTATGCTGTGCTCACGGGTGTTGCTTTCGCACTAGCAGATGTCATGCATCTTCGGATTCACGCATTCGGTGCGATCGAACTCTTGACGCGGATTCCATTGATTGCAAAAGCTGGATTAATTGGTGATTTAATTCGTTTCATCGGTGTCTGTGTGTTCTTCTTCTTCTTGAACTTCTTCACGTTCCGTTTCGTCATCAAGAAGTTCAACTATGCGACACCAGGTCGTAACGGGAACTATCTTGACGATATCAACGTATCTACAACTGAAGCTTCAGGTGAGGCTGCTGCGACATCAGCTCCTGCCGACGGTTCGCAAGCTTCACAAATCATCGATTTGCTTGGTGGACAGCAAAACATCGAGGACGTCGATGCCTGCATGACGCGTCTTCGTGTCACTGTCAAAGATCCAGCGCTTGTTGCAAAAGAAGCAGACTGGAAAGCAAACGGTGCACTTGGTCTGATCCTTAAGAACAATGGCGTGCAAGCCATCTACGGTCCAAAAGCCGATATCTTAAAATCAGATATCCAAGACCGGATCGGCGCATAAACCTGCGAGATTAGGGAACTACCTAAAGGTGAAGCTCTTTTATAAGAGTTTCACCTTTCTTATTTGAAAAATCAGGAGGACCACTCATGCGTCTACTCACACTAAACTGTCATTCGTGGCAGGAAGAACAGCCACTCGAAAAATTAAACCAGATCGTTCAACAAATTCTCGCTCAAGATTATGATGTCGTCGCACTGCAAGAAGTGAGTCAATTGATGGATACACCCATCGTCTATGACGATGTGCGCAACGATAACTTTGCCTATTTGATCCAGCAAGCGTTAAAAGAACAAGGTCAAACCTACTCCCTAGTCTGGGATTTTGCTCATATCGGCTATGATAAGTATGAAGAAGGACTCGCTCTTTTGACGAAACACCCAATCTTAAAATCGGACAGTTATTATGTCAGCCGCAGTCAAGATACATTCGATTGGAAATCGCGAAAAATCGTCCGTGCGACGATCCAAGTCGACGGTACACCGATTACGTTCAATACATGCCATCTTGGCTGGTGGGCAGATGAAGTCGAACCGTTCCAAGAACAATTCAATCATTTGATGGCCCGGATGGATCCACTCGAATGGACATTCTTCCTCGGTGATTTCAACAACGATGCTTTAGAACGAAATACAGGTTATGACTATATGATGCAACGGGGATTACACGACGTCTTCCTGCTAGCTAAGGAAACGGTCGGAATTGAGACGATCAATGGCAACATCGATGGATGGGAAGACAATCAACAAGGATTGCGGATCGATCTCGTCTTATCGAATCGGAAAATTGACGTCGAACGCGTCGGGGTCGTATTCGATGGGATTCACGGTCCCGTCGTTTCAGACCACTACGGTGTTGAGGTCGATATTCAGATTCAAAAAAATGAACATTAAGTATTGACAACGCTTTCTTTCCTCCTTTAAGATGAAATCAAATCAATAGTGCGGATTGTGACAGTACGGCTGGCAAGACCGAAATGACACCTCGTTAGGAGAGGTGTTGTTCGGTCTTGCCTTTTTTTGTCTCATTCAGCACGTTTCATGAAAAAGGAGGACTTTTCCGATGGATTATCAACAAACTGCTAAACGTGTGCTCGAACTCGTCGGCGGACGCGAGAACATCATCACTGCTGCTCATTGCGCGACGCGTTTACGTCTTGTCTTGCATGATGAATCAAAGGTCGATCAAGCAGCACTTGAAGACTTAGATGGTGTCAGCGGCGCCTTCTCAAGTTCTGGTCAATACCAAATCATCTTTGGAACCGGTACCGTCAACAAGGTATTTGCTGCGTTTGCACCACTTGCCGGTGTAAAGGTCGATGGAGAAGAACCACTCGACGTTAAAAAGGCTGCATCGCAAAAATTAAATCCGTTCGCCCGTCTTGCCCGCTCGCTCTCGAACGTCTTCGTTCCACTCATTCCGGCAATCGTCGCAGCCGGTCTCTTGATGGGATTACTCGGTATGATCAAGGCCTTCGGTTGGGTTGACGGTGATTCACCGATCGTCCAACTACTGGATATGTTCTCGTCTTCTGCCTTCATCATCCTACCGATCCTGATCGGTTTCTCGGCAGCCCGTGAATTCGGTGCGAACCCGTACCTCGGTGCCGTCATCGGGGGGATCATGACACACCCGTCCCTCTTAAACCCTTGGACGCTCGGTAATAGTGATCCGGAAGTCATGAAGTTCCTCGGAATGAACATCGAGTTGATTGGTTATCAAGGAACGGTCTTCCCGGTTCTCTTAACCGTTTGGGTCATGGCAAAGATTGAACAACAAGTCCGGAAACGGACACCCGAAACGCTTGACTTACTCGTGACACCGTTCGTTACGGTTCTCGTCACTGGATTCCTGGCATTGATCGTCATTGGTCCGATCGGAACGTTACTCGGAAAAGGCATTTCATTCGTACTCGTCTTCTTCTATGAACAGTTCTCAGTCGTAGCCGGTCTTCTCTTCGGTGGACTTTATTCGACAATCGTCATCACAGGGATGCACCATAGTTTCCATGCGATTGAAGCAGGATTACTTGCAGATAAGAGTATCGGAAAGAACTTCCTCTTACCGATTTGGTCGATGGCGAATGTCGCTCAAGGTGGTGCCGGACTTGCCGTTTACTTCTTGACGAAGAACGTTAAACTCAAAGCACTCGCCCTACCGTCTGCGTTCTCAGCATTTCTCGGAATCACAGAACCCGTCATCTACGGTGTCAACTTACGTCTTGGAAAACCATTCATCGGTGGTGCCATTGGTGGTGCGATCGGTGGCGGTTATGTCGTCTTGACACAAGTCGCTGCGAACGCTTATGGATTAACTGGAATTCCGATGATTGCGATCGTCGCGCCACTCGGTGCGTCAAACTTGATCAACTATCTCGTCGGGTTCGCCATTGCAGTCGTCACTGCTTTCATCTCGACTGTCGTCTTGATGCGTCTCGATGCACGGAAACAAAAAGAAACGGACGTTGCTGCTTAATCCTTCATGCGACCAAACCGAGTCCTCGGGCTCGGTGGTCGCATTTGTCGGTTCGCAAAGCGCTGAAGTTCGCTTTATAATAAAAGAAAAGATCGGAAAGGAGGACGTCAGGCTGATTATTCATAAGATCCTCAATAACAACGCTGTTGTCGTCAAAGAAAATGGACAGGAACGCATCGTCATGGGACCAGGCATTGCTTTTGGAAAAAAGAAAAAAGATCCGATTCAAGCGACGAAGATCGAAAAAATGTTCATCCCTTCATTTGAAAATGCAGAACAGTTCAAAGAGATTCTGACAACGACACCACTTGAGATCATTGATTTATCGGAACGCATCATCTCACATGCAGAAGGTGAGCTCCAAACGCCGTTTCATGACTATATTCACGTCAGTCTGACGGACCACCTTGCTCATGCCGTACGATTAGCACGTGAACAACTCGTCGTGCATAATCGATTGGCAGAAGAGATTCGCCTTTTGTATGGACCGGAGTATGCGATTGGAGAATGGGCAGTTCTTGAGATCGAGCGTGCCTTACAGGTCACGCTACCGAAAGAAGAAGCTGCGAACATCGCGCTTCACTTATACAATGCACGCCAAACGCATCCGAATATGGCCACTGCGTTGCAGACGGTTACGTTACTCAATGAACTACGTGAACAGATCGAAGTCTTTTTTGGACAAACGATCGAGACCTCATCGATGACGTATTATCGTTTCTTTACGCACATGAAATTGGTCCTCGCCCGGATTGAACAAGGAGAAACCTTACACGACATGGATGATGTGATTTTATCTGCCGTCAAAACACGTTATGCTGAGGCTTATGCCTGTGCGAGTCAAATGGGCAATTGGTTGACTGTCGAACTCGATACACGTGTACCTGAATCAGAAATCGGCTATATGGCTTTACACATCGAACGGATTCGTCCGGATCTTGAAAGGAGTTCTACGTATGAAAATCTTTAGTTTAGGGGAAGCATTGATTGATTTGATTCCTCTTGATGCTGAAAACATGACGTTTCAAAAAAATCCTGGAGGTGCTCCTGCCAATGTCTCTGTCGGACTCGCTCGATTAGGCGCTGATAGTTATTTTCTTGGAGCTGTCGGTGATGATTCGATGGGACACTTCTTGAAAGATACGTTACATCATTATGGTGTTCGTACCGATCATCTCGTCCACGATTCGACGCAAAAAACAGGACTTGTGCTCGTTACGAACGGTCAGGATGGAGAGCGGTCGTTCGAGTTCATCAACGCGGAGCGCGCTGATATGCAATTCCACGAAACACATGTACCGGAGGATTTCACGTCCGTCGATTTATTACACATCGGTTCGATCTCTTTGATCACTGGAGAATCCGTCAACGCGACACGAAAAGCCATCGCACGTGCAAAAGCGCACCAAGTACCAGTCTCTTACGATCCGAACTTACGAGAGTCGCTATGGCCGAATCTTGACGAAGCGCGGACGACGATCCGGTCTGTCCTACCGGATGCACAAATCGTCAAACTTGCTGAGGAAGAATTGACGTTTCTAACTGGACAAACGAATCTTGATGACGGGGCTGCTGAATTGTTAGCTGAATATCCGATTCGTCTTCTTGCCATCACGCGAGGAAGTGAAGGATCGATTCTCTATACGGATCGTGCGATGGCTGTCATCGATGCGATTACGGTCGACGCAATCGATACGACAGGAGCTGGAGATGCCTTCATGTCCGGTTTACTCTACCAGTGCGCGTTACGCGATTTTTCGTTTGATTGGTCTGAAGATGAACTTCGCGACATCGGTCGATTCGCAGCGATTTCAGGCGGACTTGCTGCTTCCGTCAAAGGAGCGATGGCTGCTTTGCCAACGCTCGACGAAGTCGCTCATCGCTTGAATTGAATCGATGACTCAGTAGAAATAAGGATGGAGAGATTCCGGACCCAGTGCCAGAATCTCTCCATCCTTTTCATTTGATTGATGAGTCGTTTATTCACTAGAGAATTGATTAAGGTGTATCGATAAATCGTTTGATTTCATCTAACGACTCGTCCTGTTGTTCTTTTGGCGTTAATGAGCTGCTGTTATCCCCTTTTTGTCGACCGTACATACCAAAGTTCGCATGGTTCCCTTGCTTGATTTCATGGAATACGGCATCTTTTCGAACGTCCTGTTTACTTTTTTCGATATCAGCGACTGGTAAGACACCATCTCGTCCACCATAAATCGTCAACGAGGGTACATCAATCGAATCAATCGGATAGGACGCGAGGAAAACGATTCCTTTAATTTTCGGATGTTGTTCGACGATCGTCGAAGCTGCGCTTCCACCGAGCGAATGCCCGATCAGATACCACTTTTTGACCTGCGGATACTCCTCGATGACATCGAGTCCTTCGCTTGAGTCAAGCAACGCAATCCGAAACGGTAGCTTCGGGATGACGACGAAGTGCCCGTCTTTCGCTAGTTGCTTGCCGTAATAACTGTAGGCCGCTGCATCGACTTTTGCCCCTTGATAAAAGATGAATCCGACGTCACTCGTCTTTTTTCCAAATGTCACTTCACGTGGTGTAGCTGTCTCCACGTAAGATATCGCTTGGGGAGATGCATCATAATCGAACTGCGCCCAGATCATGAATGCAAATACGAGCAGTGCCAACAGCGCAGCAATCGTTCCAATGATTCTTATACTCCATTTTTTCATTTCATTCCCTCCCGTTACCGTTATACCCCACATTATGTGTTAAATCACATATGAAAACAAATATTAGAATTTTCAGTCATTGTAAGCATCCCTATCGCTTTTTCATGAATTGGTTTAAGATGAAACCAATATTGTTTTTTCGAAAGGAGATTCACGTTTTGCCGCGTACCCTTGTGTCTACGATTCAATGGTTTTTATTCATCATCTGTACTAACATTGCCCCGCCCCTTGCCATCGCAGCATCGTTTGAACTCTCGGGTGCCGAGACGCTTTCCTTCTTATCTCGTTGTCTATTCGTATTTGCCATCTTAAGTCTCTTTCAAGTCCTGCTCGGACACCGTCTACCGATCATGGAAGGTCCTGCTGGAATTTGGTGGGGTGTATTTGCCCTCTATTCGTCGATTGGTGTCACATTGTACGGCAGTTATTCAAACACTTTACAGTCGCTTGGATTCTTACTCCTACTCAGCGGTATCATCTGTATCGTCTTGACGATGACGGGTGTATTACGGCGCTTAGTCCCTCTTTTTACACCGCAAGTCATCGGTGTCTACATGCTACTGCTGTCGGCACAACTGTCCGGATCCGTTATGAAAGGATTGCTCAATATCGAGGATGGACGAATTCAAGTATTACCTGCCGTCATCTCGATTCTGACGGTCTTGATCTCGCTTTATTTAGAACGAAGTGATCGCTTACGCCAGTACGCTTTATTAATCACGCTACTCGTCGGTTGGAGCATGTTTGCATTGATCGGTCGTGCCGAGATGCCAAGTTTCGATGGTCCACTGTTCACTTTACCGAGTTTATTGCCGTTCGGCGGTATTCATGTCGACTGGAGCTTATTACCGACAGCTCTCATCATCTCGTTGTTGTTAATGACGAACGTCTTAGCGAACATCAAGGTCATCGAACGGATCATCAGTGCCAAGCGTGGTGAAACCGTCAAAGGACAAGTCGGAACAGCTGGTATCACGGCTGGTATCGGACAACTCTTCGCTGGTCTGTTCGGTACGGTGGGTCCTGTCGCCATTTCCGGAACGGCTGGGTTCATTGCTTCAACAGATAACACGGACCGCAAAGCGTTCGTCTATGCGAATATCACGTGTCTCTTCCTCAGTATCGTGACACCATTCGTCGGATTGATCGCTAAAATCCCCGTCGCTGTCGGTTATGCGATGGTCGCACCGATCGTTGCCGGAATGGCAATCATCGGCGTCACGGAAGCAGCCCGCGACTTGAATCGTCAAACGGCGATGATCACGGTCGGTCTCCCGGTCCTTGTCGGCATCGGTGCGTTGTTACTACCAAAAGGAGCAACGGCCGATTTACCGCCACTCGTGACGACCCTGATGTCAAACGGTCTCGTCCTCGGAACATTGGTCGCCTTGCTCGCAGAAGGGTTACGCCATATCCGGACGAATGATTAATAAAAAGACGCTTTCTCGATTGAGAAAGCGTCTTTTTTCATGCATCAGCGAATACCGCGCATGTATTTTTGAAGTTTTGGTGCGAAAGCGAACAAGAGTAATCCGAAGATGACGGCAACGATACCTGTGATACCGAAGTACAAAATCTCCGTGTCATTCGTGTAGTATTTAACGATTTGTGCGTTGACCGCTTGACCTGTTGCGTTCGTCAAGAACCACAGACTCATCGTTTGCGCTGAGAAGGCTGCCGGCGCCAGTTTTGTTGTTGCCGATAGACCGACTGGTGACAAGAAGAGCTCACCGATGACGACGAGGAAGAAGCTCAGTGCAAGCCAGAGTGGACTAACTGACGTCTCCACACCGAACAGGATACCTGGTAGTGTCATGACGATGAACGAAAGTCCGGCGAACAGAAGACCAAACGAGAACTTTTGCATCGTCGTTGGTTGACGGTCACCGAGTTTGACCCAGAAGCTCGCAAAAACAGGTGCTAATACGATGATGAAGAGCGGATTCAACGATTGGAAGAATGCCGGCTGAATCTCGAATCCTAAGAATGAAAGGTTCGTCCGTTCACTTGCGAAGATGGAGAGGACGTATGAACCTTGTTCTTGGATTGCCCAGAAAATCGCTGCTGCGATGAAGAGCGGAATATACGCAATCAAACGTGAGCGCTCATCATCCGTGATCTTTGGACTACGAAGCATGACTGTGAAGTAAGCGATCGGAATCAAGATCCCGAGAATCGTGACCATTAAAGTAAAACGAGAAATCGTCAACAGTCCTGTCATCGATGCAACGACACCGAGTACCGCAACGACGACGACAACGATTGATGCGATCGTGATGAAGCGTTTTTTCTCGTCCCCTTTTAATGGGTTCAAGACATACGTACCCGCTTGACCAAGGTTTTTCTTTTTCGTCAAGACGAAGACGACAAGTCCTGCGAACATCCCGATGGCAGCGAGTGCGAAACCAGCGTGATATCCACCGCGGTCAGCCACTTCACCGACGACGAGTGGTGAGAGGAATGCCCCAGCGTTGATCCCCATATAGAAGATACTAAAACCAGCATCGCGGCGGTTATCCGTCTTGCTGTACAAATCACCGACGATATTCGATACGTTCGGTTTCAAGAAACCAGTACCGATAACGATAAGTCCCATCGAGATGAAGAGGGCTGTAATGCCTGCTGGTAAAGCAAGGACGATATGCCCTAGCATGATCAAGATACCGCCATAGAAGACGGTGCGTGACGTACCGAGTAAACGGTCAGCTACCCATCCCCCAATGATCCCTGACATGTAGACGAGCGAACCATAAACGGCCATGATTGACGCAGCTGTCGTCTTATCGATACCTAGACCACCGTTGGCAACTGAATCGTACATATAGAAGATAAGGATGGCACGCATGCCATAGTAGGAGAAACGCTCCCAAAACTCAGTGAAGAAGAGGGTGAACAACCCTTTCGGATTCCCGAAGAATCCTTTTTGCGGAACGGTCTTATAGACCTGATCGCGATCAAACTCTGCCATATGATCGGCTCCTTTCATCAATCCTAAATAAGTGCATAATCCATCATCTTTTCCCGCTTTCCCCAAACGATAAGCGTGACGAAACAGATAGGATACGAATACACTGTTTTGCCTGAATTGTCTCACTTCTTTTTTTATATATGAGACAGCACTTTACCATTCAACCGCAAATCATTTGACGAGTCAAATATTATTTACGTTACAAGAATAACAAAAAGAGCAGTCGACTACTCGACTGCTCAGGATTGCATCTGTTTCGATTCGATGATTGTAATTCCAGGCGGTGCATGTAACGTTTCACGGATCATCGCCGCAGCGACTTGACCAGCTTCGATCGGAGCAATGGCGCTCCGCTTCAACAAGGGGCGTAAGACCGTCGAAATTTTCGCAGCCGCTTGTTCGCCTAAGCGGAATTCATCTCGATCCCCTAATAACAAGGATGGTCTAAAAATCAATAACGCGTCATATCCGAGTACACGTAATCCGTTTTCCGTGTCCCCTTTTACGCGATTGTAGAAGGTTTTGGCATTCGGATGGGCACCGAGCGCCGAAATTAAGGCAAATCGTGTCGCCCCGAGGTCTAACAATTCACGGCCAAGTTCAATCGGATATGTGTAGTCAACCTGACGAAATGCCTCTTGTGATCCTGCTTGTTTGATCGTCGTGCCCAGTGCACAATAGACATGGTCGACGACAGGTAGTTCAATTTCTGTCACACGATCAAAATCAATCACCCATTCTTCCAATTTCGGATGAAAACGGCGCATCGGGCGGCGAACGAGAACATGTACCTCGCTATACGTATCTTCTGCCAACAAACGATCGACGAGTTCTTGTCCGACTAGACCAGATGCTCCTAAAATTGCTGCTCTCATACGTTTCTCCCTCCTTCATGCTGTCGACCAATTGGTACGAAATAGGAACGGTTTCCAGTAATCCGTTCTCCGGCACGTACACCAATCGCACTTGGTCTTCCTCCTAAAATAAAGACACCATACATATACGCGACTTCTCCCTCTTCCTGAAGTGAGTACGTCGGTAATTCTTGATACGCTTGATAAACAGCCGGTTGATCACGAAACGTATGCTGTTCATTCTTTAGCATGATATGTCCTTGTCCATCATGGACCGTCACGGTATCTCCTTCACGCCCGAAGATTGGTTTTTTAACGAATAATCGCTGGCTTGAAATGAATGGATCAGCGGATAAGTACGTCGGTAAAAAGTAACGCGTAATCGTCATATGGTCCGTTTCGCTCAAGTACGGATGATTGGCTTCATGCAACATCCAGATCAATGCAAGAACCGACTTAGCTTGCATTAAAAAGGCAGACGGCGGGTTGATGATTTCGAGTCGACCCGTCTCGACGAGTTGCAGGAGTAATTGTCCTAAATTTCTTCCGTCCTCATCCCGGTCAAGTAAGGCCATCTCGATCGGAAAGGTTTGACGATATAAGATATCGATTCTTTTACCAGCCTCATCGTACAGACCTTCTTCTGGACGAATCTCTAATGCATGAAGTGGACAATAGGTCGCATCACTCCAAAACGACTGCAAATACTCAGCCGTCAATCGATCCTCGATGTGGTCACCATGTGAGGTGAAGACGACATGCGGATGCTGTTTCGTCCGATGTATCGCGGCTTCGATCGCACGACGGACAGTTGCCTTCAGCCATTTGTTTTCCCCATCGTTGACCCGTTCAAAACCTTGTTTTTCCGCTACGACATCATTGACTTCAAATACTTCTTTAATGAAAGTCGGCGTATCCGCGTTCCATTCCATGAGTGAGATACGATCTGCCGTCGCAATGAAATCAAAGCGTCCGATGACGGTCAACGGTCGCATCGTCTCGAGTCGCAAAAAAGCGAGACTTTCAACTGGAAAGCCCAGCTCGAGCAGTGCCTCATCATCCATCGATCGAAG
This sequence comes from Exiguobacterium sp. s46, assembly GCF_018618875.1. Classification (NCBI taxonomy): domain Bacteria; kingdom Bacillati; phylum Bacillota; class Bacilli; order Caryophanales; genus Exiguobacterium; species Exiguobacterium sp. s46. The sequence continues at coordinate 143,817 of NZ_JACSMY010000003.1, read as the reverse complement.
AATCGGAAGTACTTTTTCAAATATCTTGTAAACTTCTTGCGCCGCGATATGCAGTTGGTCGATTCGTTCGTCCGAGATGGGCATGATTTCCGTCACAGCGTACGGTTCCCCGTCTAGCACATCCCAAAAACGATCGATGTCTCCGTAAAAGGTTTGTCGTCTATTCATCCGCCGAAAAAGCCGGAAGATGAGCCTGTTCCGAATCCCTTTGTCTTCGTGTTATAACTCTTTACTTCTTTTGATTTCGGCGTATACCCTTTTGTTCGCATCGCACTATGCATCAAGGCACGTGATGCGAAATAACTACCGCCCCAGTAATAGTATCCTGAATGGGTTGATGAACTATCATCACAGTACCAAACGCCTTCATCATTATCATACTCATAGTCATCACAATCCGGATCATCTGGTCGTTCCGCTCGTGCATCATCCGATCCACACCCACTCAGTGTCGTTCCGATCAACAGTGTTGCAGCTAGTGTCGCTTGTTTCATCCAATTCACCGTCTCAGTCCCCTTTCCTTTTACTCTCGTTATGGATAGTATACGCTTTTTTGGAGAGAAAAGTTTCTTTGTTCTGTCGGAACTTTTTTTCCTTCAATGTGGTAATAGTATCTATAGAACGAAAAGGAGGATTTACGCATGTCACTTGCCTACTACGTTGAAGAAAATGGTGAATTCCATCCGATCTATCAATATGATCGTTATGCGATCGAACCGGAAGAGATCATTGCCCACCAACTCTGCGAATTCCATATCATCGAAGGACATCAATACGAGCTTCGTTCCAATGAGATGGCAGGTGAATATGATCAATTGATCGTCGACCACATTAAAGCATCACCACGTGCGACAGAAGAACGCGTTTATCCACCGCATCAAATTCATATAGAGTTCAGACAGTATTTATCTGACAGCGCGCAACCGCTCTTAAAGACATCAACGGTTCCGAATCACGTCCAAGCGATGCGTTTTTTGATCAAGGACAAGATCGAAGTCGAAGGCCACGGTGTGTTTGAGCGTGACAGCTGTGAAATCGATATCGACCGGAATTGTTACGTCGTCTATCTTGCCGATACACTTTGAGATGTAAAATCAGGTCTCTTCATTTCCAAGAGACGTTTTTTTTGGCATACTAGAAAGTAAGAACGAATCAATCGAGGTGAACGAACATGAGTGAACAACCAAAAAAACTATCATTGCAAGAGGCAATGATTGAACGCTTGAAAGCAAAAAAACAAGCGCAAACAAAACGTCCGACTGGCTTACAAGGAACACAAACGAAACAATTGACGAGCCAACAGACGAAAAAAGCAAACAACCAGAAAAAACGGACAGGCGTCTAAGTCACAGGAATTCATGAAATAAGGAGTAATTATGAGTATTTTAACGGTATCTAACTTAAGTCACGGATTCGGTGACCGCGCCATTTTCGAAAATGTCTCCTTCCGCCTGTTAAAAGGCGAGCACATCGGTCTCGTCGGTGCGAACGGTGAAGGAAAATCGACGTTCATGAACATCATTACGTCGCAACTTGAGCCGGATGAAGGAAAAGTCGAATGGGCGAAGCATGTACGCGTTGGTTATTTGGATCAGCACGCTGTCCTTGAAAAAGGATTAACCATCCGCGATGCACTTAAAGGTGCATTCCAGTACATGTTCGACATCGAACAGGAAATCAATGATTTGTACGGTAAAATGGGCGAAGTCGAGCCAGAGGAACTGGAAAAAATGCTCGAAGAAGTCGGCGTCTTGCAGGACATTCTGACGAATAACGACTTCTATACGATCGATGCAAAAGTCGAAGAAATCGCGCGCGGTCTTGGGCTCGATGAGATCGGACTCGACCGGGATGTACAAGAGCTCAGTGGTGGACAGCGGACGAAAATCCTGCTCGCCAAACTCCTTCTTGAAAAACCGGACATTCTCTTACTTGATGAGCCGACCAACTATCTCGATGTCCAGCATATCGAATGGTTGAAACGCTACTTGAATGAATATGAGAATGCGTTCATCTTGATTTCGCACGACATTCCATTCCTCAATAGCGTCATCAACTTGATTTATCATATGGAAAATCAAGAATTGAATCGTTATGTCGGTGATTACGACAACTTCGTTACGATCCATGAAGCGAAGAAAAAGCAACTCGAGTCTGCGTTCAAGCGTCAACAGCAGGAAATCTCTGAGTTGAAGGACTTCGTTGCCCGGAACAAGGCACGTGTCTCGACACGGAACATGGCGATGTCACGTCAGAAGAAGCTCGATAAGATGGATGTCATCGAACTTGCGCAAGAGCGTCCAAAACCAGAGTTCCACTTCCTCCAAGCACGGACACCAAGTAAATTGATGTTCGAAGCAAAAGGTCTCGTCATCGGATACGATGAGCCACTTTCGCGCCCTCTTGATCTGACGATCGAACGTGGGCAGAAGATTGCGTTGCACGGTGCGAACGGAATCGGGAAATCGACGTTGCTCAAGAGTTTGCTCGGTGAAATTCCAGCTGTCTCGGGTGTCGTTGAGCGAGGCGAGAACTTGCATATCGGGTACTTCGAACAAGAAGTTAAAGAGAAGAACTCGAATACGTGTATCGAAGAGATTTGGAATACGTTCCCGTCTCTGACACAACAACAAGTCCGTGCTATGCTCGCGAAGTGTGGTTTGATGACGAAACACATCGAATCGAAAATCGAAGTGCTCAGCGGTGGGGAAAAAGCGAAAGTCCGTCTTTGTAAATTGATGAATACGGAATCGAACATCCTCGTACTCGATGAGCCGACGAACCACTTGGACGTCGAAGCCAAAGAAGAATTAAAACGTGCGTTACAAGAGTACAAAGGAACAGTCCTGTTGATCTCACACGAACCAGAATTCTATGAAGCTGTTGCGACAGACTTATGGAACTGTGAATCATGGACGACAAAAGTATTCTAAGCTACATCATACAAAAGATGGGATGCCCAGAAGGGTATCCCATCTTTTTAGTTCATACACTTAATCATTGCATGATCGTGCATCTTCACGCACACTAAGACTTAGAAAATGATTATGAAGGAGCGTGTTTTTTTGGAAACGATCACGAAAAAGGCAACACTATCCTATCTCCATGTTCCAAGCGGTGGTTCAGAACAGTTGATTGCCCGTCTCTATTCACCTGAACATACAGCGGATGCTCCACTGATTGTACTCTTCCACGGATTTCCCGGGAAACAGTTGAACATGGACTGGGCAGTTCAACTTCAAAGTGCAGGGTACCATGTACTCGTCACGTCGTATCGTGGAACGATCGGTAGTCCTGGAACCTTTCGATTCCAACATGTTTTGGAAGATGCGACCGCGACACTACAGCACGTCTGCTCAGAGCCTTTCACTGCCGAACATGGCATCAAGGCGGATCAGATTACCGTCGTTGGTCATAGCATGGGTGGATTCGCCGGTCTACATGCTTTTGCTGAGACACCGGAGGCTGCACATTATGTCGGGATCTCTCCGTTTAATTTTGGTCTCGTCGGTCAGCTCGTCCTCGAACACCCGGAATACGAAGCTGCGCTACACGGTGTACTCGAACGAGGAGCTTCGTTCCTGAATGGTGCCGCTGCTGACGCGTTACTCGACGAGTTGAAGCATCATCATACGACTTGGAACTTACTGACGCTAAAAGAACGTCTAGCCGATCGCTCGATGTTGCTTATGACGTCAGAACGGGACGAAACATCAATCAAAGCGCTTCATCATGACTTATTGCTACCCGACAGTCCGTTCGAGGAAGCGATTGTCGATAGTGATCACAACTATATCGAGAATCGGGACGCTGCCTTTAACGAATGGACAGCTTGGCTCGCACGACAATGAAAAGAGCGCTCAGCGTACGACTGAGCGCTCTTTTGCTGAAGTTCGAGTCCGTTGCACAGGACGGATCCGCATCCGGTATAGGACGAGCGTAAACATCGTCAGTGTTGAGACAGCGTACCAGATCGTCGTAAACAGGGTTCCGGTATCCGTACCGATGAATAGACCGTGTGCCGTCATTAATAGCCAAGCAGGTAAGACGAGCCAGTGTGTCAATTTCCAAAGCGTCTTGCCTAGCGTCTCCTTCAAGAAATCCGAAGTCACGAGAACGAACCCGAATAAGTAGAGACTGATTGTTCCTAGCGCATTCCAGAGTGGTTCATAAGAAGCTTGGCCCGGAATCAGGACCTCAAAGATTGTCAGTGGTGCGTATGAATCGACGATGATGAGCGTCGCATGAAGGACGATTGCGAGCAAACCTGCCCAGCCACTATATAAGTGCACGTGATGCAGTCGTGCTTTTTGTTTTTTGAGTGCCGGGTAGGAACCGAGCAATCCCGCTAAGACAGAAATCGTCATGAAGAAGTGCCCACTTAATCCACTCAATCGAATCATCGTCCATGTCGAGAACAACCATTTCATCCAGTCCATATCTCACTCACTCCCTTCTGTTCACTTCGCCATTCCCCAGCAGTATCCAAGATCAATAATCGTCCTTTTGGAAACCAACGAAACAGCTTTTCTTGACGTTCTGCCTCTGTCATCTGAAAGGCAAGCTTCGTCATGACTTCGGCTTCATAGAGTTGTGGCGCAGATGCCGTCACTTGAAGAATCGGACTTCTCGTCGGACGTCCTGTTCGTCCATCTAACAAATGATGATGCGTCTGTCCGTCCGTCTTCCACGATCGATAGACACGGTTCGATGTCGCAATCGCACCTTGTCGTAATTGCATGTCAGCGACGCGTTGTTCGGTCTCGGGATGCGTGATCGTGATATTCCATGGTTCCTCCTCGGACCAGACGATGACGTCACCTCCCGCTTCAATCAATCCACGACTCCAGCTTTTTCGTAGTCGCTGCGCTGCAATCATCGCGGCAGCTCCTTTTCCGATTCCACCTAGGTCGATAAAACCGCCTCCGACTCGAGTCACGTCACATCCTTCAATGATGAACGGGGGGATCTCTGGTGGAGCAACCTCTTCATAAACGACAGCTTGTGTGAAGGGAAATGATTGGCGATAGCCATTGGCTTGTTGTTGCGCCAGCAGGAATGGGGAAAAATAACGTTCGGTCTGCTCGAAGTATCGTGTGGCGCGGCCCAGTAAGCGGGCTAACGGTAAGGACACAGATAACGTGTCGCCGATCCGTAAGCGATTCAATCGACTGACTTCACTTTGCTTATCAAAGCGTGACCACTGCCGATCCACATAATGAAAGAATCGGACAAGTTCCTCCCATTCTGCTTCATCGATCGGCTGATCCGTCACGAACCGCACCTGATTATGCATCGCATACAATTGTCGCTCCATCTTCCTCCTCCTTACCTCGAATGGCTAGACTGACCGTCACTTGATCCACCGGGTTGACTGAAGCCAGACGATTCATCACCTTGCCATTGATCATCATCGTCATCTTCGTAATATCCATCATCCCCTTCGTATTCGCCTTCATCATCGCTATACTGATTCCCTTGAGATGGTAGCGTCGTATCGTTCGAATACGTATCGCCTGTCGAAACAGGTGTCGTAGAGGAATCGTTCGAGCTAACACTCAACTGACCAATCGCAAGTCCGATGAAGACGGAACTACTAAGCCCGACGAGCCATTTCGCAAATGGTTTGGGTTTCATCTGTTTTCTCTCCCTTCTTGTTACGTTTACTGTATCGAAAAAAACTGACAACTAACTGACGGCAACTATGGGATAATGAGAAAAAAAGAGGAGCGATGTGCATGCGCGTTTTGGTAGCAGAAGATGATCAGCGTCTTGCGAAGATGTTACGCCTCCATTTGGAGCGGGCAGGATATCAGGTAGATGTTGCGCAGGATGGAGTGGAAGCGCTCCTCCAATGTCAGACGTATCGCTATGACTTACTCGTTCTCGATTGGATGATGCCTCGCAAGAGCGGAGTCGAAGTCGCCGCTACCTTACGGAAAGAACAGTTTGAAGGTGGCATTTTGATGCTGACTGCTCGCGATACGGAAATCGATCTCGTTCATGGTCTCGATAGTGGAGCCGATGACTATCTCGTTAAACCGTTTCAATCGAATGAATTACTGGCACGTTTGCGCGCGCTCAGTCGTCGTCAACAAAAGGCATTCGTGTCGACGGTCTCCTTCAACGGACTAGTCCTCGATCTATCGTCACAAACGATTTCCTACGAACATCATCCGATTGATTTAACACGACGTGAATTTGAATTCCTTTCCTTACTGTTAAGACGACCTGAACAGGTCATGAGTCGTGAATTAATCATCGAAGTCGTGTGGGGGAGCGGTGCGGATATTACGGATAACGCGCTCGATGCGCTCGTCCGACTCGTTCGTAAAAAATTAGATGCGGTCGGTGCTCCTAATTTGATCCGGACAGTTCGCGGGTTCGGTTATCGTTTAGGTGATCCGCATGCTTGAATCGATTCGAAAACGACTGACCTTGTTATTCAGTGGCTCGTTTTTTCTTGTACTAGTCCTCATCCTGATCGGTGTGTATGTCACGAACGCCCAATTGCTGAATCGAATGGAATTGAATCAATTGAAGGGCGTATCTGATCGAGATATCTTCGAACGGATCGAGCACGGGGAAGATCAATTCATTCGAAATCCGATCTATTTCCAGTTACTCGACGGTTCAGGAAACGAACGCTATGCAAGTCTGCCGCCAGACGTCGAGTCTAAAACACTACGCCGTTTTTTAAGCTCGAATGATACGACGAAACAAGTGGAATGGGATGATCGACACTTCTTGCTGTATCAACGGAGTACCGAAGAAGGACGACTACTACTGATGAAGGACATCTCTCCGACCGAAGACACCTTACAGCGATTGATTGCCGTTCTGGCGGGGATCGCGGTGCTCGCAACGATTGTCCTGACGCTAGTCGGATACATTCTTGCTGGTCGAGCCGTCATTCCGGTGCAACAAGCATTCGATCGCCAACGTCGTTTTACGTCCGATGCTTCACATGAACTACGGACACCTCTGACAATCGTCTATAGCGGAATTGAATTGCTAGAAGCGGAATCACTTTCGAATGAAGGGCGTACGATTCTAGAGGACATTAAAGCAGAAACGGCAGGCATGCAGTATTTAGTCTCTGATTTATTATTACTTGCGCGAGAAGGACAACCTTCACCGAAACAGGAAGTTGACCTTAGTTCACTCGTTCAAAAGACCGTCGAACGTTTTCAGCATGCCTACTCGGATCGTGTCATCCATGCTTCGATAATGCCTGACTTACGCATGAAGGGGGATGCCCATCAATTGAACCGCTTATTGACGGTCTTTCTTGAAAATGCTCTTGTCTACAGTGATGACGTCATTGATGTCTCCCTCGAAGAAACTACTACAGAACGCCAGTTGATGATACAGGACCGTGGAATCGGTATCGCTTCCGATCAACAAACTAAAATATTCGAGCGCTTTTACCGGGGGGACCATTCGCGTCACGGAACAGGAACTGGTCTTGGGTTATCAATCGCTCAATCCATTGCGGAGCAACATGGCGGAACGATTTCCATTGATTCCACATTAGGTGAGGGCACACGGTTCATCATTCATTTCCCCACTCTTTAAAACGGTGTCAGTTAACTGTCAGATAAGCAGGGTAAAGTGAAATTATGCTTTACCATACTTATCCAAGGAGGTCTTTGATATGTTGGGGAACGTACCGCTTCATCCACTTCTTGTTCATGCACCGATTGCACTTTTATTATTTGCGACGATCTTATTACTCGTCAGTCTGAAATGGACGCAATTCAAACTGTTTGCTCTTTTTACGTTAGTCGTCGGTCTGATTTCCGGAGTCGTCGCCTATTTGTCTGGAGACGGAGCAGAAGAGTATGCGGAAGCGAACTTAAGCAGTGTTACTCATGCTGCTATCGAAAATCATGAACATTTCGCGTTGTTCAGTCTTCTTGCCTTTGGCGTCTCGCTGTTATTTCTGTTATTGGGTTACCGTTCAAACAAAAAAATGTTTTTGTTACTTAGTTTCGTTGTTGCGATCGTCGGTAGCGGGTTGCTTGCTTATACCGGACATCTCGGTGGTCAGATGGTCTATGCCAAATAAAAACAAGAGCCGGTCTATTTTCTCTTTTTATGAGAGAAGTAGACCGGCTCTTTTATCTTGTTTCTGTTTATTTACGATGTGCACGTCCCGGGCGACGGTTATTCGAACGACGTGTGTTTCCACGTCCTTCTGTCGTCTTCCGTGATCCTTTGCTTTGGTCGTGCTGTGCGCGAATCGCTTCTTCAGATAATTCGACGACGATTGGCGTGACCGTGATGTTCAATTCCCGCTCCATATCACGGAACGTCCGACCATCTTTTGGTGTCACGATCGAAACAGCAATTCCGTCGTTCCCGGCACGTCCTGTCCGACCGATCCGGTGAACATAACTTTCCGCATCGTCCGGTAAATCGTAGTTGAAGACGTGTGTCACACCTGTCACATCGAGTCCACGCGAAGCGACGTCTGTTGCGATCAGGAATTGTGTTTTTCCTTGATAGAACTTCGCCATCGCCTTTTCTCGTTTCCCTTGCGTTAGTCCACCATGCAATTCATCCGTCGGATACCCTTGCATCTGCATTTCTTCATTCAATTTACTGACGCGACGTTGCGTACGGCAGAAAATGATTGCTGCGTACGGACGCATCTCGTCAAGCATCGTCCGCAGTGTCGCCTGTTTGCGACGATCCGTTGTTTCGACGACGAACTGCTCAATCGCTTCAACAGTGATGCTTTCCGCCTCTACTTGGACTTCGACCGGGTTACGCAAATACGTTTTTGCGAGTTCCTCTACCTTCGGTGGCATCGTTGCGGATAACATGACGAATTGACGATCAACCGGTGCTGCTTCAATGATGTCTTCGATTTCTGGCAAGAAACCGATTTGCAGCATTTGATCTGCTTCATCTAAGACAAGCGTCCGTAATTCACTTAAATCAAGTGTGCCGCGACCGACATGGTCAAGAATCCGTCCTGGTGTCCCGATGATGATTTGTGGCATCCGACCGAGTCGTTGAATTTGTTTAAAGACGTCTTGTCCACCGTATACAGCGAGTGCACGATACTGTTCCATGTTCCGAATCAGTTTATGCGTCTCATCGGCAATTTGACGCGCAAGTTCACGTGTTGGTGCAACAATCAATGCTTGAACCGTTTGTGATTCGACATCGATTTGCTCAAGGATTGGTAAGAGAAACGCTAACGTTTTTCCTGTTCCCGTTTGCGCCTGCCCAATCAAGTCACGTCCGTCGAGTAATGACGGAATCGCTTGTTCTTGAATCGGTGTTGGCTCCTTGATGCCTTGTTTTTGTAATTTTTTTATCCACAGATCGCTGATGTGTAATGTTTCAAATGTTGACATGATATATCCTCCTAAAAATTATCCACAGAAAAAAAGCTGTGGATAACCTGCTTCGCATAGACAAAAACAGTTATCCACAGCCGTGCTCTATTCAGTATACACAATTTACGCGTTTGTTGCTTCCTGTTTTAGCTTCCAGTCGAGCACGAATGTACCAAACGGGATGAATGATGCGATGAACGCAATCCCCGCCTTGATAATCGACCAATCGTATTTGAATTTCACGACCGCGAGCCAGAGTGCATACATGACGAACAAGACACCATGAAGTGCGCCAACGACCGAAACAGCTTGCGGAATATCCGCCATATACTTTAACGGCATCGCAATCAACAGTAAAACTAAAAACGAGATTCCTTCTAGTATCGCAATCATTCGGAATTGCCCAAGCGTAGTTCTTAACATCCCGTCACTCCTTTTTCTTGATTCCTGTTCTTAGTATACGGGATGGACGATCCTTCTGTGACCTGTGTCACAGGATTGTCAGATTTCGAGTGGACGTAACCGTGCTTCGATGGCAGCTCGCTTTGGTTCAAGAAACGGTGGTAACGCAAGCGTCTCTCCTAATGTTTCAACGGACTCATCCGTCGCGAACCCTGGTGTGTCTGTTGAAAGCTCAAACAAGATATGGTTCGGTTCCCGGAAGTAAAGAGCTTGGAAATAGTGACGATCGACTTTACCGGAGTTCGGTAAGTGATGAGAATTCAAGCGTTCGACCCACTTTTCATATTCATCACTGTTCGGCACTCGGAACGCGACGTGATGCACACCACCACGACCGAGACGTTCTCGGTCGAGATCTGGACGTGCCTCAATATGAACCTCTGCTCCGATACCACCTTCTCCAGTTGCATAGACTTCAATCGGTTCAAAGTCACCTGCTAAAGATGGATAAGAGCCTACTTTTCGGAATCCCATGACTTCCGTCAGAACACGAATCGTCAACGTCGGATCGTTGACCGTTAATGTGACAGCTCCCAGTCCAACAATGGCATGCTCCGATGGAATCTCTTCTTGCGGCCATGGTACACCACCTGCGACACCTGCCTCACCATCTTCCGCGACGAGAATCAAGCGTGTTCCTTCCTGATCACGAAAGGCTAGTGTTTGGCGCCCTGCTCGCTCGACGATTTCATCGTGATCTACACCTTTCGCTTCAAAACGTCGTTTCCAAAAATGAAGTGCAGCCGTTGTTTTGACACGAAGCGATGTCGAAGAGATACTCGATGCCCCCGGTACACCCGTTCCAAGATGCGGAATATCAAAAAACGTCAAGTCCGTTCCTGGATTCCCTTCCGCATCTCCATAAAACAGATGATACGATGTCGTGTCATCTTGATTGACAGTCTTTTTGATCAGACGCATGCCAAGTATTTGTGTGTAGAATTGATAATTGCGTTCCGCCATGCCTGTTAAGATTGATACATGATGAATTCCGAGTAATTCCATCTTCCTCACTCCTTGTCAATGATTTGGTAATTGGAGTATATCTCATATTTATCTTGAATTCAAGATATTAGTCTAATAAAAAACCGCCCCTCCGAAAAGGGACGATTGAATAGTTGAAATTAAAGTTTTACGACGTTAGCAGCTTGTGCTCCACGTGCGCCTTCAGTGATTTCGAACTCAACTTCTTGACCTTCGTCAAGAGTTTTGAAGCCTTCACCAGTGATTGCTGAGAAATGTACGAATACGTCTTCTCCGCCTTCAACTTCGATGAAACCGAAACCTTTTTCTGCGTTAAACCATTTTACTTTACCTGTGTTCATGGGAACAACCTCCAAAAATAAATTACTTAATACATATGCTGGGCATATGAAAAGAATTCATTATTGTCCCGAAATACATGGAGCAACGAAAAGATTGTTCGTGACACGATGTGAATCCGTAATGACAATAACAATATTAAGCTAACGTAAGTATAGAATGGATGCGCTTTAAAAGTCAAGTTGTCAGACCAATGTTTTTTCCAATTGATTCCACTTCTTCTACATAACTAAAATAAAAAACAGGTTCAGCCGAAACTGAACCTGTTCTTCTGTTTTTAACGGTGGATCCAGACTGCTCCAGCAGAGTTGTCTTTCGCTTCACCGATGACTTGAATCTTCAGCCCGTTGTTCGGAAGCAATTTCCCTGCGTCCGGAATCAACTGGTTGATGTACGATTTCGAATCATCAAACTTCGTCACACCTGGGAGACCTTTGTAGTCATAGAGTCCACGTGATGGCGAATCGATGAGCCATGCAGGTGCTTTATCATAACTGAAAGCAGCATCTGCGATCTGGTAACGTGTGCTTCCTGTCGTAACCGGCTTACCGTTGAGTGTTCCAACGATTGCTTCAGGATGTGAGTCGACGACTCCGAGGAATCCTTCACCTGGGTGTACGCCAACCCAGTTATCGTTGAAGCTTGAATCGCCATACCAGACGACAAGACCTGTGTTGTACTTAACGCCTCGTGCATGCTCGAGTGCTTTATCCGAGCCTGCATAGTTACGCCATTCGAGGTAGTACGCGTTATCGGCATAAGAGAAACCGTCTGAAGCAACGAAACCATCTAGAGTGAACTTAGGAGTACCCTCTGCATCATCTTCAAAGACGACTTTACCGTCAACTGTCAACTTCGCGTTATCAAGTGCAAATCCGTCTAGTGCAAGTCCACCATCTGTCACGTATTCAAATTTCAACGTGACTTTTTTACCCGCAAATTCGCTCAGGTCATATGATTTATCGACCCATGCTCCTTTTGTTGATTCAGCACGCTGATCACCATCTGTATCTTGATCCCCGATTTTATCGATGACTTTCGATTGACCGTCAGCAGTAGCTGTGACTGTCAAGTAATCGTAATCAAATTCAACATCGTAAAAGGCTTTGAAGTCGAACTTCGCTTCTTTTGCATTCGTCAAATCGAACTCTGGTGAAGTCATCGACGTATGAAGATCATCACCTTTCGTACTGTAGTAATACTTCTTACCGTAAGCCGGCGTGATACCTTTCACTGGTTTTTTCGGTAGATTTACTTTGATGATTCCTGGATTTTTTGATTTCGTTACACTCTGGTCGAGGTACGATGCCGTTCCTGCCTTAGTGAGTGAATCAAAATCAATCTGTTGGATGTTCGCCCAGTTTCCACCCATCACGTTTTGGAAGAACTCTTTGTTTTGTGGCGAGAAACTTGTTGGTTCTGTTCCAGCAACTTTACCATTCCAGCTACCACCACTCATGATAGACCAAGATGCAACTGGTTCACCTTGACCTGTGTACTGTGTATCGTACTCATCAGGAAGTCCAAGATCATGACCAAATTCGTGCGCGAAGACGCCGACTGCGCCATCTTCTGGTTGAACTGTGTAATCATAAGCAGCCATTTTTCCGCCCCAGTAATTGACGCTTGCCGTCGTATCCGCTACAGGATACACGCTACCAAGTGTCCAGCGGTGTGACCAGATCGCGTCGTCACCGAGCTTACCGCCGCCTGCTTCTTGTCCTGTACCAGCATGAATGATCATCAAGTGATCGACGAGACCATCTGGCTCATTCAAGTCGCCATCGCCGTCCATATCGTACTGGTCGAACTTATCGTAATCTGCTAAGTTAATGCCAGCTTTAACAGCTGCATTCAAGGAATCCTTGACGAGACCACGTGGTCCTTTTGCGCCAGGCAAGTTATCGTTTCCACCTGCAGGATTATCCGAACCATAATCTTTTGCTGTTCCAGGAACAGTCAACCAATTGGACACCGTACCATCTACCGAGTAACTACCACCTGATTGTTCTTCATAGAACTGTTTGAACGTTTTTACTTTGTCTCCGTTGAAAAGTTCGAACTCTTGATCACCAAACATTAAATCTTGATAATGTTTTTGGTTGAAGTCATCTGAATACATATATCCAGGCTCTTGAACGACGTTGTTGTGCTTGAAGTCGCTGTACTCGACGAGAAGGACGAGGACTTTGTCCGTCCGTGTCGCACCGTTATAGGCTGCCTGTTTTGCTTTATCCACTTTGACGAAGCCATTCGGATTACCTTTTTTGTAGTTGTCGTGTTTTTTCTTTAATTGTTTAGCAAGTTGTTCCTTTTGTTTTGTTAAGAAGTCTTTTGTTTTCTTATCAAACGCGGCTTCTTTACTTGATTCATGATCGTGGTCATGATCGACGTCCGGTTTTCCGTTCGCCTTTTTGTCCAGATACTTTTGAACGGCTTTTTGTTTTGCTTCTGCTGAAGCTGCTTTTGAGATGACCCCACGTTTTTCAAGCACTTTTGCTAATCGATCCTGATCGACCGTGTTCAAATCCATCGGTGCACCAGGTGCTACTTTTTCTGCTGCTTGTACGGACGTTACCTGCCCACCAGGTAAGACCGGACCAACAGCAAATGCAGCTGCCGTAATTCCAGATAGAACGGCTAGGCTAAGCTGTTTCTTTTTTCCCACGTGAATTGACCCCCTATGTATTAGTGAAAAGCATCTGATTACTATACTTTTCTGAATATTCAAATCATAGATTATTTTATTTCGTTAATCAATTGCTTTTAAGACAATTAGTGCTTTGTAACCATACCTATTTTTGGGGATTATTTTCAAAAGATTTTCAAAGGATTCTTTCACCTCTTTTTCAAAAAAATACGTTCTTATTATTTTAGAAAACGGTACGCTGAAAGCACTCTAATTCACTTAAGGGAGGATACAATGAGCGCTTTACAACGTTTTGAACGTCACTTACTAAGGAACTATCTAATCGGTTCATTCGTCGCTGTCTTCGGCGTCGGATGTCTGTTTATTTTTGAGACCCTCACCTTCACTAGAACCGAACAATTGATGTTGATGGGGCTCATGGCCGTATCTGTCAGTCTGATGTTTTTACTCGAATACACAGTCTATTCGCGACATATTCACCCTTTACGTCGTTTCTTCCAAAACGATATTCCGTCTCTCGTCTCGTTTCAGGAGGCTTATCAAACGGTACATCGTTTTCCGGTACTGACTGTCCAGCGCATCATGGGACCTCATTTTTTAGGACTTTCTGTTCCCGCTTCACTTCTGACAGCACTAGCGATCTCTCAAGGATGGTTACAGATGCCGTACTATTTGATTGGTCTTGCTTGTTTTGGTGCGGTCCTCGTCGCCATTCTGCATGCGCTGATTGAGTTTTTTCTAACCTATCGTGTCACGGAGCACATGCTTCTGACGTTAGAGAAGTATGCTTTTGAACATGGATTTGATTTTCCTAAAAAAACGACAGTTGTCACGCTAAGACAAAAAATGCTCATCAGCATACTCATCATCGGTGTTTTCCCGATCATGCTGTTCGTTCTCGCCTCAGCTGTCCAGTTAACGGAAAATGAGAGCCTTCGCTCTTACTGGAGTTGGGCGACACTTATTTTAATCGTCATCTTATCCGTTGCGACGTTTTGTAGTCTTCTTCTCTATGAAAACATCCGTAAACCAATCGCTACCCTGCAACAAGGGATTCAAGATGTCGAAAGCAATCGACTCGTCTCATTACCGAATCCATATTCAGACGAGTTCTCCCATCTCGTTTCTGGTTTTAACTTGATGATGGAAGGTATTAAAAAGCGTGATGCGGAAAACGAACAGTTACTTGATAGTTTGTTTACCTTGTTTGCTGCGACACTAGATGCCCGTGATCCTTACACAGCCGGTCATTCCGTTCGTGTCGCTGCCTATTCAGTCGAAATCGCTACCGCTGCCAATCTACCGAACGAACAAATCGAACTGTTACGTAAATCCGCGCTGTTACATGACATCGGAAAAATTGGGATTCGAGACGATGTGTTATTGAAAGAAGGACGTCTCACAGACGAAGAATTTCAGATCATTCAGCAACATCCAGTCATCGGTGTGCACATTCTATCGCAAGTTCAGCTACCAAAGACGTTACAACCGATTCTTCCTGGGGTAAAGTACCATCACGAACGCTATGACGGAAAGGGGTATCCGGAAGGTCTCGTAGGAGAGGACATTCCACTCTTCGGTCGAATCATGGCGATTGCTGACGCCTATGATGCGATGACATCCGACCGTCCTTATCGTAAGGGAATGTCCGCAGAAAAAGCCTTGTCGATTTTAGAAGAAGGTATGGGTACACAATGGGACGCCACCTTTACGCGTCTATTTCTAGATTTGAAGCGTTCGCCCGTCGAGGACGTGTCATAAGAAGGAAGGGAGTTTCTGATGCATCCAAAAATCGTTGAACGCCATGAATTTTATTTTGTGGGACTTGGACTGACGTGTGAAGAGAACGAGTTGCATACATTGATGCCGGAACTCTGGCGTGAATTTTCAAGACGTTCGCATGAGATCCCTGCAAAGCTGGACAGCTATCCGCTCGATATCTCGCTCGAACGAAACGGAACCAAATATTCGCAATGTGTCGGGTATCCCGTCTCGTCGCTTGAACAGATTCCTAAAGGTATGAAAGGGCATCGGATTCCTGCTGCGCGTTATGTCTTCTGGAAGCACGAAGGACCGGATATCGAAATTTGGAAATCGTTCGAGAAAATCCAACGCTTCGCTTCAAAACAAGGAATTGAACTTGACCCACATGATTTTAAAATTGATGAGACCCGAGATGACGTCCACCATCTCTACCAACGCATTCGCTGAACCATTCTCTTGAATGGTTCTTTTTTCGTCTTGAAATATCTTTTACACTTAATAATTCAGTCCAGGTACTACGGACTATATTCAGAAAATTCTATTTAATTCGAATGACTTATTCTCGCTTCTCTGATTCTTTGGCATAGTTAGACTCAACCCAAACAAGGAGGCGATTTATTTTGAAAAAGTTTCTCGCTACATCGCTTGTCGCAAGTGTACTTGTCGTTCCTACGGTAGTAGGTGCAGAAGGTCTTCAGTCTGGTAAGCTCACGAAAGCTTCGTCAGAACCAGCTGCAACGATCGTTAAAGATTTCGTGAACAAAAAGGGTGACTTTGCTGTTCAGAACGTCGAAAAAGACGGATCTTCACAGATCGTACGTCTCCAACAAGAAGTGGATGGCGTCCCTGTCTTTGGTAGTGTCGTCGTCGGGAACGTCGCGAAAGACGGTACTTTGAAAGCAGTCGTAAACGATGCAATCAACGTCAAAGGAAAACCAGGTCTCGCGAAAAAAGCAACGCTCTCTGAAAAGAAAGCCATCAAACTTTATCAAAAAGCAATCAAGGCTTCTAAATTCGAAGTCGCTCCAAAAGCAGAACTCGTCATCTATCCAGTAAAAGATGATGCTGTCTATGCATACAAAGTCACATCGACAGTCCTCGCTGGCAAAGAGCCATCACGTTGGACATACTTCATCGATGCGAACTCAGGTAAAGTACTTAACAAATTCGACCAACTCGCTCATGCAACAGGTACGACTGTACTTGGCACAAGCGCAACGTTCAACACGACGTTGAGTGCTGGGAAATACTATCTTCAAGATACAACGCGTGGAAAAGGTGTCTACACATACGACGCGAAAAACCGGACATCACTCCCGGGAACACTCTGGGCAGATGCAGATAACGTCTTCAACGCGACATATGACCGCGCTGCTGTCAGTGCACACGTCAACGCTGCAAAAACATATGACTTCTATAAAAACACATATGGTCGTAACAGTTACGACAACGCTGGTGCACGCTTGAACTCAACGGTCCACTATTCAACGAACTACAACAACGCATTCTGGGATGGCACGAAGATGGTCTATGGTGACGGAGATGGCACGACATTCGTCGCACTTTCAGGCGCACTTGACGTCGTCGCTCACGAATTGACACACGCTGTCACAGAATACACAGCTGGTCTCGTGTACCAAAACGAATCTGGTGCGATCAACGAAGCCGTCTCAGATATCATGGGTACAGTAGCTGAGTATACAGTCGGATCGAACTTTGACTGGCTCGTAGGAGAAGACATCTACACACCAGGAGTCAGCGGTGACGCACTCCGTTCGATGTCGAACCCAGCTGCTTACGGTGATCCAGATCACTACTCTAAACGTTACACAGGTACGCAAGATAACGGTGGTGTCCACATCAACTCTGGTATCATCAACAAAGCTGCTTACCTCCTCGGTAACGGCGGAACGTTCTACAACGTATCTGTCACAGGAATCGGTGTACCGAAACTCGGTGCGATCTACTACCGTGCCCTCAACGTGTACTTGACTCCAAACTCGAACTTCAGCTCACTCCGTGCAGCAGTCGTTCAATCGGCGAAAGACCTTTACGGTTCAACAAGTGCAGAAGCAACAGCTGCAGCGAAATCATTTGATGCAGTAGGCGTATACTAAGAAAATCTCCTCCCAAAGGATTTTCATATTTCCTCCTGAGTGTCGGACTCGGGAGGTTTTTTGTGCAAAAAAAAGACGAACTCGCTTCAAGCGAATTCGCCGTTCATTCATTCTTGTCCAGGATCACGCGCAAGACGTAGACGCATCTTTCCGTTGTCCGGGAACACTTTTAGTTGTAAGGATTCTCCCTCGTACCACGTACCATAGCTCGTATCGACGACGGGTTCACCCAGTGTCGATAATCCACCAGTCGAAGCATTCGTCCAGTCAATCGCTTCAATGATTCCATCCGAGACGACAAGCAGATATCCAGCATTCGAGAAGTAATACGTATTGACGGCATCCTGTTGTGTATTACCAACAGCACCATACTTCGCTTCGAATTCAGCAATCGGTTTTCCGAGATACTGCTCCGGCTTGTCAATCGGTTGATTAGCGACTGCTTGCGAGAGCGCCGCAAGAACGGCTTCGTCTGACGTCCCTTTTGGTGCTTCCAAACGAACATCACTTTCCGGTAAGTATCCTTCGATGCTGTCATTGAGTTTGAGATGGACCATGCCGTCCTTCGCATCCAGTACCTCATAAACATCACCTAAATCTGCTTTGTAGATGACACTACTACGATTCGCATCACCGTAAACGTTCGCGAACGGACGCGTCACCCAAGCCGCTTGCGCATACTCTGCTGCTTTTTTCTTTGATTTCTTCTTTTCTTTTTTCGCTTCTTTTTTATCATCCGTTGCTGCTGTTTCCTTCTCCGACTCCTCGTTTTGTGTTGCTTGATTGGTCGTTTTCGGTTTTTCAAGTGTAGATGTCGCTTGAGAAGCATCGTTGTTCGTCAACATATACAACCAACCACCGACGATGAATAATGTCGCGAGAATACCACCAAAGGCAATCCCTCGACGATTTCGTTTTTGTTTCCGTCTTTCTTGTCGAGACTGTCGTTCTTGTTCTTGTTGGTGTTCACTCATGTATGGTTCCTCCTGAAAAAGTCGACACAGTTTTTCCCCACTATACCACCAATGTTTACTCGAAATATTTAAATTTCGATGACAGTTCGACCACGATGACGTGAAGTCAGCAAGGCTTCTGCGATTTCAGGTAAATCGTTTAGTGTTTTGATATCGACTTCTGACGAAAGATTGACCTGCCAGTCACTCGCTAAACGTTGCCATAACGCTTGACGATAAGCAATCGGTGTTTGCACCGCATCGATTCCAATCAAGCGGACACCACGTAAGATGAAGGGATAGACTGTCAACGTCATTTCTGCCCCACCGACGTTCCCACACGTCGTGACGACACCACCATATTGCACGAAGCGAATGACGGACGCGAGCAATGGTCCCCCGACCGTATCAATGACACCGGCATAAAGCCCTTTTTTTAGAGGACGATCGGTTTCTTCTAGGAATGTCGTGCGGTCTAGTACCTCAGCCACTCCCTTTTTGAGCAATCGTTCTTGTTCTACTCGTTTTCCGGTCACGGCATATACCGTGTATCCTAATCGAATCAGTAAAGAAATCGCAATCGTACCAACCCCACCTGTCGCTCCCGTCACGAGGATCGGTCCTGCATCCTTCGAGACGATTCGCAACAATTCATCAACCGATTGCGCTGCCGTCAATCCGGCCGTTCCATATTGCATCGCTTCTAATGGACGAATGGATTCTGGAAGTAGCGTCACCCAATCGGCTGGTACACGTATGTATTCTTGAAATCCGCCCGAAGTGTTCATCCCGAAATCAAAGCCATTGACGACGACGGCTTGACCGATGTGAAATCGTTCATCAGTCGTTTGTTCGATGAATCCTGCTGCGTCAACGCCCGGGGTATGCGGATAGGATTTCGTCACCCCACGATTACCCGACATCGATAAAGCATCCTTATAATTGACGCATGAGTGCGTGACACGAATCAGGACGTCTCCTTCTGGTAAATCATCGACGTGCTTTGTCTCGATATTCCCCTCGTATGATCCATCGACTTCTCGAACGACGAATGCTGAAAAAGTGTGTTCCATGATCTCTCTCCTTTCGCTTGTGCTTCTCTATACCCTGTTGTTTCCATCGACACACTAAAAATCCCTGCCGTTTCTCAAAGAAGCGACAGGGAGCGGGGACGGAAAAAACATCAGGATTCCATAGGTGGTCAAAGGTAACAGGTCAATCTGTCAACGGTTCGTGGTCATCGGTTTGCCATCGCCATTTCTTCTCCACAAAGGAAAATTGAGGTCCGTCCCCTATCCTTGACGGGGAGTCTCACCGCGCCAAGGAAGTTACATATAACGTCCACCATCAAAGTCAATCGTCGTCTGATAGTTTGCCGCATTGATTGCATTCGATACTTTGTGTGCTCGTCGTTCCACTTCCTCCGCTTTTAAACGATAGGCATCTGGATCAAACAAGGCATGACGAATGATCGTCGTCCCTTCGAATCCATATTGGAACTCGCGTTTTGGTCGACTTGCGAGCATCTGATAGTTTTGTGCCTTTGCCCGTAATTGGGTAGCCCACTCGATCGCTTCGACGAGTGGTATGTCTCCTTCATCCGTCTCAATTACGGTGTTTAAATTCGCTGCATAAACGAGACGATCCAAGACCCGCATGTCATGACGTACGATGTCCATGGCGGCTTCGACATCGGTTAAGGTTCGACCTTGTTGCGCGGGGAGTGCTTCTCCCTTTTCTAAATCAATGAACGCGACGCGCTCCATCTCTTCAATCAACTGATCAAGCTGTTTCCTCAGGATACTCTTTAATTTCACAGCATCTGCTAGGTACATCATCATCTCCCCTTTCCTGTTCCATTTACGTCACCTAATTCAAAAAGTTTCAATTGAACTGGTGGACGAAGGCTCCGAATTCTCCCTGAATCGTTTGTTTATCCATCTCCGATATCGCAAAAGATCGTTCTGTGTATCGTTCTAGAAGATAGGCTTTTGTTAAGCGATGGGAAGGTTGAAATCCAATTCGCAGGCACCATTCCTGAAACGTCTCTGTATCATGTCGCTGTAAACGGACCGGGAGAATCTGATTGAACTGGATAAGCTGTTTGCGAATCCAGGCATCTGGTAGCTCGATCGAGTTCTTTTTTATAACAAAGTCGTTGTCTAAGGACTGTAACGGGGTGTCAGTTCTGATCGAGTCCTCACCCTGTTTCTTGGTCTTTCGACGTTTCCGCCAAACGATATAGCTTATGATGACTAGCGGGAGAACAAGCAGACTCATCAGTAACATCGATGAGGACGATCCTCCTTTTTCATTCGTACCTCGTTTAGCATTTTCAACTCCTATAGTGAAGATCTTATTCTTTTTCTTTTTCGGTTTGAGGTCTTTCTGCTTCTTCGGCTTTTCCTTGGTATCCCAAGCACGTAAATCTTCATCATTCTTCATTTTCTTTTTAGGTAACCATGAAAAAAATCGAATGTTTAACAATTCGCCTTTTTTCTTGCAGTTCGGTTTACACGATCTATTTGTTTCGATTCCAGACGGCTGAACCGCTTTTGGCTTCATTGCTTGAACAGCCGCTTCTGTCAGTGGCTTACCGATTCCTAAGATTAGCAAAATCAGTCCGATACCAATTACGAGTCGTTTTCGAAGTGACATCAGAAGACCCCCCCTTTTTAAATACCATTATAATCCATATTAAAAATTTTTGTGTATTTTTATGGATGTCTTGAAACGAGGAATGATTGTGTAAGGAGAGGGGAAAAGGTAGACAGACCTATTCAGAGAGGGGAACCATTTCATGTTAAAACTCGATCACACGCATGATCCGTATCAAAATGCGGCGTTGATTCAGGAATACGTTGAAACGTCAACCAACGAACAAGCAGTTCGACAAGCGGAACAACTGCTACACGATAGTCCATTCGTCGCACCACGACGCAATCCTAACCTCAGTCGAACGCTTCGTTCGATGATCTCGCCATTATTTTTGACGAACCGTGATAAACATATTCTACCGCTGACACCCGCTTTCGTGACACCACGCGATGAGATTCGACCAAGTTGGTTCGGTCGTCTCAATCATGAGTTCGAACGTTTGATCAGCGATGTCGAAACTGTCGATATCACTGATTTTGGCGCAGTCGGTGATGGACAGACGGATGATACACAAGCATTCATTGAAGCGCTCGGTGATGGACATCGACAAGTCCATGTCCCAGCCGGTACGTACGTCGTTCGGGGAATTCGTTTGCCAAGTTATACGATTTTAACAGGAGCCGGTAAAGGGAAGACAATTTTAAAGATGCACGATGATGCACCAAAAGGACGACGTCTCGTGACGAACCAAAATTATCTTCTCGGCAATCATCATCTACTCGTCGAAAAAATGACGCTTGATTGGAACATTAAACGCATCGGTGACGCGAAAAAAAGTAGCACATGGGGCAACCACTCCAGTTGTCTTACGTATGCGCATGTCACCTATGGCTGGGTCTTTGATGTTGAGGCCGTCAACCCGGGACTTCACTGTTTTGATATCTCGACACCATATTACAATTACAACGGAGATGGAGCTCGAGCAAATTTAAGTAGTTCATTCATCTGGTTCGATGGATTGAACGGTTATGGATTCGGCGATGACGGGATTACGACGCATCATAGTGATCATCTCTTCATCTCGAACTGTTTCATGCATGATCCAAGTGGACGTGCCCATGCAGAAGGCTTTTCCAATTCAAATGGAATCGAAGTCGATGATGGATCACGCGACGTCTGGTTGTTCAATAACGCAACAAGTCGTTGTTTCGGTGGACTTGAGATTAAGGCACATGCAACCTCTTCTGCTGCCTCGACCGTCAAAATCGTCGGGCACCTATCGATTGATGATCATCGCGCCTTTAACTTCCGACATATCGGTCACCATCAAGCGACTGATCCGACGTCTCAGACGGCTTATAATATCATCGCAACGCGTTTGATTGCTCAGACTCCTAAATATACAGAACTCTATGCGAATTCAAAACCGCGTGCGCTCGTCGTTTCCGCTTATCGTAATGTCGTCATACATGATTTTACGGTGCTCGGTGATCCGTATTATGACTATCAAGAACAACCGATGATCGGGATTCAATATAAGGCACGGAACGTCACGATCAGTCAGTTGAAGATGAGCGGATTCCGTCAAGCGAAAACGGACATCCAAATCTTTGGGGGAGAAAACGGAGCTGAGGATGTACGCCTTCGTGATATCCGCATTGAGGATTCTGCCAAACACGGGATTACGATCGGTCCAGACATCACGCGTATCAAGTTGACGAACGTGGCATTAAAAGGAGACGGAACAGTTGGCTTAAACGCTAAATCGGAACCGGAAATGGAACGATTCATCGCGACCGGATTCAAAGTACCGATTCGCGCCCAGTCGACACAAGTATGAACAAAATGACAGGATGGACCGCGGTCCATCCTGTCATTTTTTCATTGTGCTCGAATATACGCGAGAACACGTGTATCAATCGCACGCTCCGCTTGTTCGCGCATCTCGAAGTTTTCCGTATGCAGATACGTCCGGAACGCGTCTTCGAAATCACCGCGGTAGCCAAGCGCTAATAATTTATCCATCAACTCTGACTCTAAGGCATCATCGATTGGCTTGATTTCTTCTGGCTTACTCGGTTGCAAATAAAGTGTATGCAGTTGATAGATGCGTTCGAGCTCTTCAATCGGACTCGGATGATCGTCAACGCGTAAATCAATATATCGGTCGTTGAATCCACCGTATCCGCCACCCTCCTTGACGACGAGGAGTGCCGCTGATTGCATTCCGCGTGAATCCCCGCCTGCTGCTTGACCAGCTGCTAACGCACGCAACAAACGTTCTGCGAGCGGACCTTGTGTTGATTCAAAGACACGTGCCATCTCTTTTACCGTGTTACCGTCTACAAGAATATTCCCTTGCGCTGCAAAGTGTTTCCCGGCAATACCGCCTGCCCAGTCGTTACATCCCTCTCCCGTGAATGTCGCACTCTTGCCATTCGCATCAATGATTCCCACTTGACGATCCGCTCGTCCTTCATCTGCTTCCGTCAATCGACGCAACACTTCGTCCGCTGAAGCACCTTGTTCGATCATTCGTAATCCTTCAGGGCCATACGTCGTGTTTGCAAACGATTGTGTCGCTACCGCACCTACTCCCGCCTTCGCAAATGGTACAGCACTCCCGACCGCTAAAAACTTCGACTGAACGGCAACGCCCCATGCTTGTTCTTTTTCACAATACCCAACGATTGAATATGTCACTTCAGTTCCCCCTTTAGTCATTACCTATTCCGTTCGTGATAACGCTTCCCGATTCCTGCAACTGAAAAACCTTCCGGACAGATGTCCGAAAGGTCGACTTCATTGAATACCAAGCGTTACGGCAAGTAATAAGGCAGCACATGCCAAGGCAATCCAAATCGCGAAGAGTTTCCAGACGAAGCGTAACCATTGCTCATACGGAATGCCTGCGATTGCGAGAAATGCCATCAAATGCGCGCTCGTCGGGAAAATCATGTTCGTCAGTCCATCTCCATATTGGAATGCTAGGACAGCCACTTGACGCTCGATCCCAAGTAAATCCGACAATGGTGCCATGATGGGCATCGTCGTCGCCGCTTGTCCACTCCCCGATGGAATGAAGAAGTTCGTAATCAATTGCACGGCGTACATCCCGATGACGGCGAAGAACGTTGGCAAATGTCCTACGGCATTCGATAAGCCGTAAATGACCGTATCGATAACACGTCCTTCTTCAAGAATGACGACGATTGCTCGAGCAAATCCAACAATCAAGGCGCCGAACGTCACGGCTTTTGCGCCGTCAATCAAACTCTCGAACGTACCGTTCACACCAAGCGTAACGATTCCCGCAATCATCCCGATGATCAAGAAGGATGCGGTTAATTCCGTCAAATACCAGCCCCACTCAAAGATTCCGATCACATTGAGCGTAATGCCACCGATTAAAACCAGTAAAACAAAGGCATGACGTTTCGAAAAGCTTGAAATCGTCGTCGCTGCTTCTTCCGAACGACGTTGTTCGAGATCATAAACAAGACTGCGCGCCGGATCATGTTTAACTTTCCGTGCGTAGTTCATCACATAAAGAATCGTCACCGCTAAAAATACGATATACACAGCCGTTCGATACCCGAGACCACTAAAGAGCGGTACTTCCGCAATTGATTGAGCGACACCTACCGTAAACGGATTCAACATCCCGCCGGCAAAACCAACCGCTGCCCCTAGACTGACGATCGCGGCTCCTGTCATCGCATCATATCCAAGGGCACGTGCTAACATGATCCCAATTGGCACGAAGATGATTGTTTCTTCTGCCATACCAATCGTTGCTCCGGCAATTGAAAAGACGAACATCGTCATCGGAATCATGATGTGCCCTTTTTGACCAAATCGACGGATTAATTGATTGATTCCCGCTTCAATAGCACCGGTTTGACGAATGATACCGAAGACACCACCAACTAAGAAAATGTAAAAAATGATCGCAGCACCCGCTTCCATGCCTTGCGGAATTGCTTCAAATAAACCAAAGAGATTGACAGGCGCAGACTCTACCGCGCGATATGTACCATCGATGACGACAGTCTGTCCGTCTTGCTTTTCACGATCGAATTGTCCTGCTGGAAGTGTATACGTCAAGATGACTGAGATGATGAGAATTGCCATGATGATGGCATATGTATGAGGCATCTTGAAGAATGATCGCTTCGACTCTGCTGCATTCGTTCGTTCATTCATGATAAAAGCCTCCTTTTTGTGTCTTTATAAGAATAATGCCCTAATCAGGGAAAAACTAACAGTTTCAGTGAAATGTCATATGATTGTAAAAGAAAAGTGAAACACTCTTATATGAAATCTGAATTGAAAATGAACGTTCTAAACGGTCACATTGAACGAAAAAAGGAGGATATTCTCGGTCATAAAACCGAGGATATCCTCCTTTTTTATTTCGTTACTCTCTTACACTTATGCTTGGAACGATTGAACGTCTAATGGTTTAGCAAGAGCCGTTTGTGCAAACGCAACGAATTGTCCGAAATGAGCACTCGTGTTGTGTGCTTCGATTGCAGCTTGGTCTTCCCATTTTTCAATCATCATGAAGACATTTTCGTCTTCTGTGCTTTGGAATAAGTCATAGCTGATGTTTCCTGCTTCAGCACGTGATCCTGCAACTAGTGTTTTAGTTGCTGCTAAAAACTCTTCTCGTTTTGCGGGTTGTACTTCTAATTTTGCTTCGATGGCGATCATCGGAAAGCCTCCTTTGTAATTTCGTTAACTTAAGCATCTTAGCACCTCCGAATTCGTTACGCCATAAAGATGCTTGGACGATTGATGATATTTAATTACGGGTAATTACAGATGTAATTATTACTTTGTGCCACACCAGAGAAAGGAGCAACGAAGATGCGCGTTGAGGTATTTTATTTTGAGGATGACGGGCACATTCCGAACAACCCGACATTCCCGGTGTTGATTTATCGGCACGCATTTGCAGAGCCATCACACATCGAACAGACCTTCCATGCACATGACTGGCGTAACAGCTGGGTGGATGGGATTTTTGACTTTCATCATTATCATAGTATCGCTCATGAAGTGATCGGGATTCTTGAAGGGCATGCAACCGTTCAGCTGGGTGGTCCGCTCGGTAAGACCTTCACTTTGACGAGTGGAGATATTCTTTTACTTCCTGCAGGTACGGGACATAAAGCACTTGATACAAGTCGACACTTTCGAGTAATCGGTGCCTATCCGGATGGTCAAGATTACGATACGCTGACAGGTCAAACAAGTGAACGCCCGGAAAATCTTCAACGTATTCGTCAGGTGATGCGCCCAACTCAAGATCCTGTATTCGGTGATCACGGTCCCTTGTTTGAGCATTGGTGACGTCTCCTTCTATTGAAGAAGACGTTTTTGTTCGGAGTTCGCGTGGTAAACCCTACTATTGTCTCTCTACTAAAGGAGGAAGAACGATGAACGCAACAGAAAAGACGTTGATACTTGCTGCATTAAAGCAAAAAACGGTGACGTTTCCCGATCAGACGCATGTTCGGGCACTCGGACAAGGTACGTGGCGGATGGGAGAAGAGTCGGAGAAGCACGAAGCAGAAATCGAAGCACTCCGTGTCGGTCTTGATAGCGGAATGGAACTCATCGATACGGCAGAGATGTACGGAGAAGGTGCTTCTGAAGAATTGATTCGCGACGCGATCGCAGATCGACGAGAGGAAGTCTTTCTCGTTTCGAAAGTCTATCCGCATCATGCTGGTGGGGAAGCATTGAAGCAGGCTTGTTCCAACACACTTGAACGTCTTGGTACCGATTACCTTGATTTGTACCTTCTGCACTGGCGTGGCGACATTCCACTGAAACAAACCGTCGAAGGACTGGAAGCTTTAAAACAAGAAGGAAAGATTCGCCGTTGGGGTGTGTCTAACTTTGACGTATCAGACATGAAAGAACTGTTGGCACTGCCAAATGGTGATCAATGCGCTGTCAATCAGGTACTCTATCACCTTGGATCACGCGGAATCGAGTATGAACTATTACCGTTACTACGTGAGCATGGTATTCCAGTGATGGCGTATTGCCCACTAGCAGAAGGTGGTTCATTACGCGATCAACTTCTGAATCATCCGACTGTCGAAGAACTCGCTGAGACACACGGTGTGGATCCGGCACAAATTCTACTCGCATGGGCGATTCGTGAAGGTGACGTCATCGCTATTCCTAAAGCCGGACAAGCACATCATGTCGAAGCCAATGGTCGCGCTGCGCTTCTGAATTTAACAGAGGAAGAGTTAGCTGCACTTGATCAAGCGTTCCCAGCACCAACAAAAAAAGAACCACTCGATATCGTTTAAGGAGGTCATTTTCATGACAAAACATGTTCAACTCGGTCAATCTAACTTATTCGTTCACCCAATCGGTCTCGGTACGAATGCTGTCGGTGGACACAACTTGTATCCGAATCTCGATGAGCAAGCCGGACGCGATCTCGTTCGTGTCGCTTTGAAGCAAGGAATCAATTTCCTCGACACAGCTTTTATCTACGGACCAGAACGTTCGGAGGAACTCGTCGGTGAGGTCTGGAACGATACGGTCGCTCGAGAAGATGTCGTCCTCGCGACGAAAGGTGCGCATCAGTTCGTTGACGGAAACGTCGTCATGAACAATTCACCAGACTTTCTCCGTCAATCGGTCGAAGAGAGTTTAAAACGTCTTCAGACAGACTATATCGATTTGTATTACATTCATTTTCCGGATGAATCGACACCAAAAGATGAAGCGGTCGCAGCACTCGCTGAACTGAAAAAAGAAGGAAAGATTCGCGCAATCGGTGTCTCGAATTTCTCACTCGAACAACTGAAGGAAGCGAACAAAGACGGACATGTCGACGTCTACCAAGGGGAATACAACCTATTCAAACGGGATGCGGAAAAAGAATTACTCCCGTATATCGTTGAAAACGGTATGTCCTTCGTCCCGTACTTCCCACTCGCTGCTGGATTATTGGCAGGGAAATATACGAAAGAGACGACGTTTGATGATCTACGAAAAAATGATCCCTTGTTCCAAAAAGATGTCTTCGAACAAAATCTCGCAAAAGTCGATCAACTACGTCCGATCGCAGAAGCACACGATGCGGAAGTCGCACACGTCGTACTCGCGTGGTATTTGGCACAGGACGGCATCGATGCCATCATTCCTGGTGCCAAACGACCAGATCAGGTGACGGATACGTTGCGTACGTTAGACGTTCAGTTGTCGCAAGAGGATATCAAAAAAATCGACCAAATTTTTAGCTAATCGATCTCTTCCTATGCACATGAGCAGAATAGGCGAAAAATCATACTAAACTTCGTATGATGGAGGCATGGAGGCGATTGATCATGAAGCACCATTTTCATTTAACTGCAGACTGGCCGGGCAATCGCAATGATGTCGGTCAGATCGAGACGGGTGAACTAAAAACAAAAATCTCAATTCCGGACGCCATGGATGGTCCAGGGGTTGGTACGAATCCAGATGAGATGTTACTTGGGGCTGCTGCTACGTGCTATATCATCACGCTTGCCGCGATGCTTGAGCGTAGTCACATTCCAAAAGTTTCGTTAACGATGGAATCTGAAGGCATCGTGGATGTCACGAACGGTGTCTTTACGTACGGCGCGATCATTCATCGTCCGAAACTTTTATTACCATCTGATCTGTCGGATCGTGATCTGGAGAAGGCGCAACGTCTTGCTGAAAAAGCGGAAGGTTCGTGTATGATTACGCGAGCATTGGCTGGTAATGTCAAAGTATCGCTTGAGGCTGTTGTGGAGCGAATCTCAAATTAATAAACAAAAATCATCGTTTAACTTTTTAGTTAAACGATGATTTTTTTACTTTATTTATCTATTTATTGGTATATTATTGATGATTTACTCATTATAAATACCATTTACTATCATTCGGAGGATAACCATGTCTTATTATGAAACACTACGTTCTTCAACTGAAACTAACTCACAATCTGATACAACAAGTGTCTCTGTACCAGCACATGACTACACAACAGAATTACTTACACACCTTAATCAAGTACTATATCAATCTTTAGACCATTTACAAAAACAAGATAAACCTGATCAAATGGTTGAAACGGTCAATGAATGGCTCCTTCATTTAAATCAACCTCCGATCGACTCGCCGCTTCATCGTGAACTCACTACTAACACAACTCATGCTTTACCTACACAATATAAAAATTCTTTGCGTGCTTGGGAACTCATTGCTCCTGGCCAACTTGAACAAGAACAGTTATTGCATCATATCAATCAAGAATTATGGACAGCATCTGCTGCTGATTGGATGGTAAGTTTTACACGACATTCTGGAATCCAGACGCTTGTCCCAGCTTTAAAAGAAGCAGAAGCTCAAAACAAACCAATTCGTATTTTGACTTCATTTTATATGAATATTACAGAAGCGAAGGCTATTCGACAATTGATGGAATTCAGCAATATCGAAGTAAAAATTTATGAACCGATTAAAAAAAATCATGCGTTTCATCCGAAAGCCTATTTATTTTCACGTCCTGATCAGTTGGATAGTGCTATTGTTGGATCTTCTAATTTATCAAAATCAGCTTTAACGCACGGCATGGAATGGAATATTCGTATACCTTCTACACCCGTCACAACATTAGTCACTCAAGCAAAAAACTTGTTTGAACAGCTTTGGAACAGCCACGAAGCGACTATATGTACAGAAGAATTATTAGTTCAATACGAACAGTACCAACAAGAAACACCACCTATAAGATCATTTTCTATCCGCGATACAGTTGCCGAACCCGCTGTCGATTACACCGTTATTGAACCAAACCTCATGCAGATTCCAGCTTTAGAAGAACTGAATCGTTTGCGCGAGCGAAAAGAAACAAAAGCAATGGTCATTGCGGCAACAGGAACGGGGAAAACGTACTTAGCAGCATTTGATGTCCGTCAAGCTCAGGCTAAAAAAGTATTATTTGTTGCACATCGTGGAAAGTTACTATCACAAGCTGAGCATACATTTAGGCAAGTTTTTTCAAATAAAAGTTATACATTTGGTAGATATTCAGGATCACAACAAATTCAAGATGCACAATTTACCTTTGCTACCGTTCAAACACTTTCAAAAGAGGTTCATCTCAAACAATTTTTACAGGATACGTTTGACTACATCATTATTGATGAATTCCATCACGCTTCATCTGCTTCTTACCAAAACATTCTTAACTATTTTACACCTCAATTTTTGCTTGGTGTAACGGCAACACCAGAACGAATGGATGGTCAAAATATCTTCCAGCTTGTTGACTATAATGTCGCTTACGAAGTTCGTCTGTATGATGCCTTAGCACAAGATTTACTTTCACCATTCCATTATTTTGGGATTCAAGATGATGAATCGATTGATTATTCTCTTATTCCTCAGCAAAACGGATTTTATGTAGAACAAGATCTTGTTGTTGCACTCGAACGATCAACACGAACAGATTATATTGTTGAAATGATTCGTAAATTTGGGTTCAGTGGTAATCAGGCTGTTGGACTAGGATTCTGCGTCAATATTAATCATGCAGAGTTTATGGAGCAGGAATTTAAACGACATCAGATTGAAGCAATGGCTGTTACAAGTAAACAGTCCGAAGATGAACGCGAAGAGGCCATTCGCCGACTAGAGGACGATCAAGATCCACTGCAATATATTTTTACAGTTGACTTGTTTAACGAAGGCGTCGATATTCCAAAAGTCAATCTAATGCTATTTTTACGTCCAACGGAGTCTCCTACTATTTTTATTCAACAATTGGGGAGAGGCTTACGTAAACATAGCTCAAAAGAATTTGTTACGATTTTAGATTTTATCGGAAATAGCCAAAAGGCTTTTGTTGCACCGCTTGTGTTGTCTGGTCAACAATCGTTTCATTCTATTGATCGTTATAAAATTGCTACTGCTGTAAAACAGCATTTTCCGATTTTACCGGAAGGATCTTTAGCCATTCTAGATTCAATTACAGAAAGATTTATTATTGAACAAATGAAAAAAATAGAGTTTTCAGCTAGCAAACAGCTCCGTGAAAGTTATCAAAGGCTGACACGCATGATCGGAAATCCTCCGAGTTTAAATGATTTAGTCACGCATAAAGACGCACCAGCTATTGAAAGTATTGTTCAACAATGGAGAAGTACATTACGTCTTAAACAACTTGAAAAACATGCTACCGATGAAGAACTACGTTTATTGCTCGATGACACTACACGCAAAATTGTTGAACAGCTCGAAGGACTATTCCCAATTCGTGAGCCCTTCAGCTTACTGATTTTAAAACATTTACTGCATCATCCTTCTGCTTCAGTACAAGATATTGAACAAGAAGTTTTCAAAGAATTCGCCTTATCGACGAATCACTCTTTTTCAAAGCGACCTATTATTCATCATCTTTTTAAACGCTGGTCTACTGCGTTTAAAAATGATCGTATTCAATTGCTAGATGCTGTATCAGAAGAGCGCTATCGCTTTTCAAATACTGTCGTCCAAGCACTTCAACAATCAACTGAATTACGTTCATATATGATGCATTTTATCCAAGCAGGTCTACTTGCATTTCATCAACTACCAGATCGAATTAATTGGTTGATCGAAGACCAGGCGTTTCTATTACATCAAACATACAATCGTTCTGTTATTCAACGTCTTCTCTGTTCACCAAGTCAGGAAGGTTCTTGGCGTGAAGGCGTAGCTCAAGTTGGTGACGACTACATTTTATTCGTGAATTTACACAAAGATGAAGCCATTGATGAGCAACTAAAATATAACGATTATTTCTTAGATCAATATCGTTTCCACTGGCAGTCTCAAAGTAATGCAACTGCTACAGGTAAAGCGGGTACTTTATATCAAAACCATGAGAGCGAAGGAATTCGTATTCATTTGTTTATGCGTAAAGCAGATAAAGAACAAGGAAAAGCGCTACCGTTCACATACTTTGGCCAGTTAAAGCATCTTCAAAGTACAGGTTCTAAACCGATTAGTGTGACTTGGTCACTTCATTCTCCACTATCAATTGAACTGTTTAAGGAGTGGCAAACTCTTTCTTAATGTACTCAACTGCAGGAATATCGGCAGGAGCCCAATCAAGCTGATCAAGGTCTGAAACAGACACCCAGCGAAGCTCTGCATGTTCTACGGCAATCGGTTCTCCTGTTACGATTTCAGCTTCAAACGTATGCAATGTAACAATAATAGCATCGTACTCGTAAGTCGTTTTTTCGATTGGTTGTTTGACCTTAATATTACATTTTAATTCTTCATTGATCTCGCGAACTAAAGACTGTGAAGGCGTTTCATGTAGCTCAATTTTCCCACCAGGAAACTCCCATAAGTTGGGTAATGACATTTGGCTACTACGAAGTGCACACAATATTTCATTATGATCATTGCGAATGACAGCCCCTACGACTTGAATATGTTTTTTCATTTTTATGTTTCACTCCAAATCATTATAGATTTTTCAGTTCTCTGCTTATCATAACAAAAACCGTTATTCCTTTGACTTATACAAAGAATAGCGGTTTTATTTATATCCAGTTATCCACATGTGGATAACCCCATTTATGGTATACTTATGGCACTTATCCACAAGTAGAAATGAGGAAATTAACATGCCCCGTGAACTTTATCCAGTTGTCGTCAAACCAGAATGGATTGAATCGATTCAAAGCGGGTATCCCGCGTTACGCAAGGAAATGTTCGAAGCTTTGCACCATGTCAAAGAGGCAGGCGGACTGCTTCATCTGATGACAGAACATAAAGAATACCTCGCGACCGGTTATTTTGGCAAGCAGGAAAAAGGTGTCGGTTGGACTCTCTCAATGGACGAGCAAGAAGCGATTGATGTCGCCTTCTTCAAACAACTTTTTGAAAAAGCGTTAGACAAACGAAATGAATTTTTTGAAGAGTATTCAGAAGCCTTCCGTATCTTTAACGGTGCTGGGGATGGTATTGGTGGTTTGACGATCGACTGTTATGATCATCATTACCTCATTACATTCGAAAATGAAGGCATCTATACATTCCGCCCACTGATTCTTGAGGCTCTTGAATCACTACTGAATTATAGAAGCATTTATGAAAAACGAGATTTCCTCGTCGATCTTCAACCGGTCAAAGGCGACGACTTTTTGAAGGGGGGACGAGGCGATTTTCCTGAAGTCGCACAAGAATATGGTGTGTTGTATGAATATGATTTGGATGCTGGCATGCGGACTGGTTTTGACATTGCCCAACGTGAACTTCGCCGAATCCTTCTCGATTCCGTCGAACGAAAGACCGTACTTAACCTCTTTTCCGATACAGGAACGTTAACGGTAGCTGCCCTTTATGGTGAAGCTGCCCGAACGACAAGCGTTGATTTCTCGACACGTAGTCGAAATAAGACAAAAGATAATCTGATGTTGAACAGTTTTACTCCCGAAAAACAGAAGATTATAGTTCAGGATGCGTTCGACTACATCGAACAAGCGGATAAGAAGACTCGTTTTGACGTCGTCTTGTTCCATCCGCCCGTACAAGTCAATACACGGACGCGTCAGTTTCGGACGGAACAGGATCTCGCTCTTTGGATCCAAAAAGTCATTCATCTGACGAATCGCGGAGGACTGCTTGCGATTACGACAGATAGTCCTGCTCTTGATGCCTCACAATTGAAAAAAGCTGTCGAGCAGGCATTCAACAAGTTGCGTCAAAAATTCGAAGTCGTATGGGAGCAACCGGAGCAGAAAGATTTCCCGACTCCTCCTTCCATGCCACAACTCGCTCCAAAAAGCATTCTTGTTCGCCGTAAATGATCTGTTATATAAAAAATCCGCTACCGAATTTTTCAGTAGCGGATTTTTTATACTTTTAACAGGAAATGTAAAATGAATGGAGAATCATTTTTTAGGGGTTGGATATACACTCACCTTACCAAAATGTGATGTTTGATCAAATCGTTGATAGAGATCGTTTAACGCATCGCGTTCATAAGGAATCTGCTCTTCAATCCGAATCTCGATGACACCCTCTTCCACTAAATGAACGAGTTCTGATAAGTGACGTTGCTGTTGTTTCATCTCCTCTACTTTTCCTTTCAGTAACGGAAGCGCGACGAACACAGCTTCAAGGGACAAGGCTTTACTATGCATCATCGTTAAATCTTGTGTCGTCCGTGTCGCGATCGAAATGATGCGTCCCCGCTCTTTTGCGAGTATGAACGATTCTTGTAAATGGTCACCACCGACTGTATCAATGATGACGTCGAATCCGTCCAGATCCAGTCGGTTTAATAACGCTTCAGCTGATTCTTTCTTGTACCGATGAACGCGAATCCCTTTCGCTTCTAGCCAAGCTGCCTTCTCGTCAGAAGAGGCGCTCGCTGTGACGTCGCATCCATAATGACGAGCAAGTTGCACGGTAAGATGTCCTACTCCACCCGTTCCACCTGCTACATATACACGAATGCCTGGAGTAATCGCGATTCGCTCTTTTAATATTTCCATCGCGGTCAACCCAATCACCGGTAAGCAACCAGCAACCTCAGCCGAGACCCCTTCCGGTCGGAAGACTGCCATCTGTTCAGGCACAAGCATTTCTTCCGCTAGCGCACCGGCACGTGTTCCAAGTCCACCGCCAAATGCGACGATGCGATCGCCGATAGAAAAAGACGTCACACTATCCCCAATCCCAATGACTTTCCCCGTTACATCCCCCTGGAGAATTCCAGTCGTCGAAGCCGCCGCCACATGTCCGAAGAACATCTTCGTATCAAGTGGATTGATGCTCGACCCCTCGATTTGAACCCGTAATTCGTGTTTCCCCGCTTTTTCAGGTGTGACGTCTTTTTCTGTAAGTGATGCGTCTTTTCCATACTGATCGACTACGAATGCTCTCATGAAAAATTCCCCCTTTTTCATTATTAGTCTATCATGATTCAGAATTCTCTCACATTATGCGTTCATGCTATGATGAAGGTATCTTATGACGAGAAGGGACGTTTTTGATTTGAAACAAGAATTGATTGATCGTCTAACTACATACGTGAAAGTCGATACACAGTCGAACTATGAGAGTACGACTGTTCCAACAACTGAAGGGCAATGGACACTAGCTCGTTTGCTCGTAGAAGAATTAAAGACCATTGGCATGGAAGAGGTCACGGTCGATGACAATGGTTATGTCATGGCGACGTTACCCGCTAATACAGATGCAGACATTCCGACAATTGGTTTTCTTGCTCACCTGGATACAGCAACGGACTTTACAGGTACGAATGTTCGTCCGCAACT
This sequence comes from Exiguobacterium sp. s46, assembly GCF_018618875.1. Classification (NCBI taxonomy): domain Bacteria; kingdom Bacillati; phylum Bacillota; class Bacilli; order Caryophanales; genus Exiguobacterium; species Exiguobacterium sp. s46. The sequence continues at coordinate 108,267 of NZ_JACSMY010000003.1, read as the reverse complement.
CGTGGAAGCCTATGATGGAAATCCGATCACGTTAAGTGAAGTACCGTCCGTCATCCTGTCGCCAACTGATTTTCCGGCACTACACAACTATGTTGGTCATACCTTAATGACAACGGATGGTACGACATTACTCGGTGCCGATAATAAAGCCGGAATCGCAGAAATCATGACAGCCATGCATCATCTGATTTCACATCCAGAAATCAAGCATGGTCGCATTCGTGTTGCCTTTACGCCAGACGAAGAAATCGGTCGTGGACCACATCACTTCAATGTCGAAGCATTCGATGCCACGTATGCTTATACGGTTGACGGCGGTCCGCTGGGTGAACTCGAATACGAAAGCTTTAATGCGGCTGCAGCCAAAATCGTCTTCCACGGAACAAATGTCCATCCGGGAACAGCAAAAGATAAGATGGTCAATTCGCAGAAACATGCGATGGCATTCCACGATCGTCTTCCTGGAGAAGAGTCTCCTGAATTCACGGATGGTTTCGAAGGCTTCTTTCACCTGATTTCGTTTGATGGTTCTGTCGAAAAAACGACGCTCGACTATATCATTCGTGATTTTGATCGTGAGGCGTTCGAAGGACGGAAACACTTCTTATCTGCCCTTGTCGATGAGTGGAACAAAAAGTATGGCGCCGGCAGTGTCGAAATCGATTTACACGATCAGTACTACAACATGCGCGAAAAAATCGAACCCCATATGCACATCGTCGATATCGCTCATGCAGCGATGGAGTCGCTTGACATCACACCGATCATTAAACCAATTCGTGGTGGGACGGATGGATCACAACTTTCATACATGGGTCTTCCAACACCGAACATCTTTACCGGTGGCGAGAACTACCATGGCAAGTTTGAATTCATTTCGGTCAATAATATGGTCAAAGCAACACAAGTGATCATTGCCATCGCTCAAGGATTTGAACAAGCTTCGCGCTAATCAAAAGCAGATTCTCAGCGCTGAGAATCTGCTTTTTTTCATGTCTAACGTTGTTGTTTTTTCAAACGATAGATGTAACCAATCAGCAAAAAGATAATCAACGTCGAGGCAATCATGAGTTCCTTCGACCATTCACCGACGAAGGAGTTGGAATTTTCCTCAATCTCTCGCTCAGGCATCTGTTCTTTCATCTGGTCTGCTTGGCGCTTCGTGATTTTAAAGCTGTCTTTCCACTTCCACGTCTTTTCTTTTCCTTCAACACGGATATTAATTTGATACGTACCTGGTTCTAAGATTCCTGTCGTTTCAATCGGTGTTCTCATATAAATCGACGGAGCAAATCGAACTTCCGTCGCTTTCCGAACGACGACTTTTTTGCCTTGCGTGACGACGGCTTCGAACTTCATAGGCTGACTGATCGTCGGTACCTGATTGGCTAGCTTAACAAAGACAGTCGGTCTAGAAAAAGACGACTTTGCCTCTACCCCTTCGTACGTAATCTCGGGCGCCAGGTCTTTAATCGAAGATCGGACTTTCAAACCGATGATGTAAGAGTGACGATTTTGAATACCGATTGTATTTTTTTCAGCTGTTTCTTTTTCTGGTTTCTTCTCGACCCGAACACCAGCTAACAAGGTACCGTCTAAATCGTTCACGATCTCAAGTGGTAAAGAAACGACTTTTGATTCGCCTCCCTTGATGAACGTCGATGTCGCGTTCGGTTGAATGAGATCCGTCAACGAAGTCGGAGCTAACGGGACCGGTTTCTTTTGATCGTAAACGATCAAACCATTATCGTTCGTCGTTGCATTCCGGATTGATGTCAAAAACGTATGATCATCAGGTCCGTGATTGAAAATCCGAACTTGAATGTTTGTCTTTTGTTTTGCCGTCATACGTAAGTCAAAGTACGAGACACCAGAATCCACTTGGTAGGCATTCGGAACGGCTTCAATCGAAAAATTGACGCGATCTTCTGCAAAACTAGTCGAAGGTATGACGCAGAATAACAATACATAAAGTAGTATAGCAAGACAACTGGCTCCCCATCGTTTCATCTTTGTCTTCACCTGCTTTCCAATCAATTCACGACATCCGTAAGCGTCCAGTCGAGTGTTGCGGTGTGTGTGCCTTGCACTTGAGAATTGATTGGTACATTGAGTTTGATGTAATCGTTATCGGTTCCATTACCCTTCCAGTAAATTTGCCAAGTTGAGAACGTTCCTTCTGGGGATGTTAATATCGTTTGCGCATCTCCTGCATTTCCTGGTGTCAATGTTATATCTCCTGTCGTAGGTGCCGCGAATCCTGATACATTCACTAATGTTTGAACAGTACCGGCATCAATGGATAACGTCGAACCTATTAACGAGGGCTTTCCACCTTCATCTATAAAGTCTCCCAACTTCACAGTTACTTCCCATTCTGTCCGATTAACCCGTCGATCCGTTACTTGGAGAAATGGTTTTTGATCAGTCGCCTTAAACTCAGCTTTATTGGAAAGCAATTCGTTTGATCCAAAATCAAAGTTAGGCGCATAGTCGAGTGTCAATGCTCCTGTATTTCCTGTAGGTGTATTTCCGCCGTTTTTGTCTGGTTCATATGGATTGTTCGGGTCCCGATCATCTGGATCCACGATGACCGGTGCTTCATTCGTCGTGAACGTAATTTTTGCCGTCGACTCGCCCGTAGAAGTCGCCGCCCATGCAGTGGTTGTTCCTAAAACCAAAGCTGTGCTCATCAATACCGTCGAAACAGCGAAACGTTTCTTCATTTCTGTTCTCTCCTTTTCATGGTGCATTGATTAAACTCCATTGAATGTCTGCGCTATACGATGAAGGTTTTGGATATTTGCCAGTTAAGTCGAGAATGATCCCTTCGTTTTCTGCGTAGGTTAACGGTGTCTGATTCGAGCTTGCCGACATCGTCCCTGTTGCGATTTCAATAGCAGTCGTTTGTAACAATTGGGTTTTCGAAGTGGTCTTAAAATAAAGAACATCGCTCAACACGTCATTGTCTGTACTCGTCAAAGGACGACTGAGACTTGCTTGTAACTTCCAGCTGTAACCTGTTGCATTTTCGTGCGAAATAGAAATCGTCATTGGGGACAAGCGAGGGATTATTTTCTCACGTCCTGTCAACTCATGACTTCCGAAATCTAGCGTATCCGGAACACTTAAGTTGAATGTAGGTCCGATTCCAAGTGTTGCTGTAGCCGTACCACTACTTAAAACATTCAAATCAACTAACCCATCTGCTAAAACACTCCGGAATGTATAGACTTTATCGACTCCGACTGGTAATTTTCCGACTTTGAAAGATAAGGTGAATCGATCGCTACTTAGAAGAGATAGCTTTAATAAAGAGCTAACATCAGCATAAATTTGGTTATTCGTTCGATCGATTATTGCTGTCGCATCTCTCGTTTGCGATCCAATCCCAAGTAATCCATTATAGCGATATTGAAGTTTGACGGAACTCGTTTCAATACTTTGCATCACTTCTGGTGGTAATCGAAAAATAATATATCCACTTGATAAATTTAAGCCCAACAATCCAGAAACAGTATTTTCTAATGTGATCGTTTTAGTCGTTCCATTATAAGAAGCATCTAAGCTTGATGTTCCGAGCAGTGCTACTCCAGCAAGCATCGGTACAACCGCTTGTTGCTTCTCTTGTCTTGGTTTAGGTGACGTTAGGACAGGAGTTTCGATTTCGTTCGGTGATTCTGCTTTACCAGAATCAGGTTGGTCGGGAATTTTGTTTTCCTCTTCATCAGTAGGTGCTGTCTCAGGTGTCAGTGGATCGTCATTCTCGGTTGGAGATGTCTCTGGTGTTGATGGGTCTTCACTTTCAGTTGGGGGTATCTCTGGTGTTGATGGATCTTCATTCTCAGTTGGAGGTATCTCGGGTGTTGGTGGATCTTCGCTCTCGGCTGGTACTGTCTCAGATGTTGGTGGGTCTTCGTTCTCAGTTGGAGGTGTCTCAGGTGTGGATGGGTCTTCGTTCTCAGTTGGAGGTGTCTCAGGTGTGGATGGGTCTTCGTTCTCAGTTGGAGGTGTCTCAGGTGTGGATGGGTCTTTACTCTCGGTTGGGGGTGTCTCGGGTGTTGGTGGGTCTTCACTCTCGGTTGATGGTGTCTTCTCTACTTCTACGAGTTCTTCGCATTGTTCAATTTCCTCTTTTTCCAACAAGTCCTTTTTCTTTGGATCATTCAACGTCTCTTCACAAAACGATGACGTCAAAGGGTCTGGAATCTCGAATTCCTCAGTCGTCGCATGACTGTGCGGAATCGGAAAGCTTGTTGCCAGTAAGATCATTAAGATGATAAAAAGATTTGGTGATCGATTTCGATACAATAAAATTCCTCCTTCAATTGGAACAATTCATTGACCTAGTTGATCTAAATGACTTTTCTTTACATCTTTTTCCTTCTAAATAAGTTAATTAAACCATTAATTTGGGATTTAAAAGATATAAAATATATCATTATTTATTGGTATATTAAAATTTAATGCCATAAGAGCATTAGTACAGTCATTTTATTATGATGAAATAAAAAAATGTGCTTGTCTCCAAGCACATCGAGATTTAATTCTTTTCTTCTGTCGTATCGTTTGGAATCGGTAATTGAACCATACTACCCGACCCACTGACGAGTGGTGACTTTCCGTCCCATTTCTTGACAGCTTCGTATTGAATCATCTCTTCTGTCAATGTCTTCTGTAGTTCTTTTTGAGCTTTTGCTAAACCTTGGGCTTCGATCAAACGCGCATCTGCTGCTCCTTTCGCTTCTACGCGAAGACGCTCTGCTTCTGCTTTAGCGATTTCAAGATCCGTTTTCTTTTTATCAAGTTCCTGCGACGCTTTGACACGCGCATCGATTGCTTCCTGTGTCTTTTCATCTGGTTTCGGCGCACCGAGTGCGACATCTTCGATGATGAAACCGATATCCTTGACGTCTTCTGCAAACTGCGTCTGAATGCTCGTCGAGACATTCCCTGATTTTTCACCGAACAGTTCAAGGACGGTAACTTTCGAGATTTGCTCACGCGATGCATCATAGAGACGTTGTTTCAGATATCCTTTTGCGATCTCATCGATTTCAATCGGTCCGAACTTATTGAAGACTTTCGTCACCTTATCCGGTGAGACGGAGAAGCTGTATGTAAAGTCGACGACGATGTTCTTTCCATCCTTGGTCGCAAGCGTCATGTTTTCAAGCGCTTTTGTCTGTGTCCGAATCGGATACTCTGTCACCCGTGTAATCGGTGAAACGACATGCCAACCTTGCGATAACGTCTCATCTTTGACACCGCTTGATGGTGTATAGACGACACCAACTTGTCCAGGTTCGATTTGTTCAACGATGAACGGTGTTGTTGCAAGCAACGCTAGTACGAGCACACCAGCGATGATCATCGATGGGCGAATTTTTTTCTTCGGTTTGATTTCTCTCATTCTGAATCTCCTTTATCGATCTTTTCTTGGATATAACGGTAGAGTTCCATGCCAAGCAAAACGATGAGGGCGAAAAACAATAATGTGAAAAAGATGGCCATCTAACCCCTCCTCTAACGAATTCCTTACTTTCTTCTACGTATCTATCTGGAAAATGTTTCATTTTTTTAAATGTCTGGTTGCTTATTTTTAATTTCTGTCCTAATATGGAGGGAACTTTGCCTGCTCTACGACAGATCACGATTTGTGGTACACTCGAATGAGCACATCACTTACTAGAAACGAGGGTTCATCTCTATATGATTACAGTACAAAACGTCGGTCTTCGCTTTGCAGACCGAAAATTATTCGAAGACGTCAACATCAAGTTCACACCAGGTAACTGTTACGGTCTGATTGGTGCAAACGGTGCCGGTAAATCGACATTCCTGAAAATTCTCGCTGGTGACATCGAAGCACAACAAGGCGATGTCATCATCACACCAGGCGAACGTTTAGGCGTTCTCCGTCAGAACCATTACGAATACGAAGAATTCCAAGTCATCGAAACGGTCATGATGGGACACAAACGTCTCTATGAAGTCATGAAAGAAAAAGATGCGATCTATATGAAAGAAGATTTCTCGGACGAAGACGGCATGCGCGCTGCTGAACTCGAAGGTGAATTCGCTGAGATGAACGGTTGGGAAGCAGAGTCGGAAGCCGCAATGCTTCTTCAAGGACTCGGCATCAAGGAAGACCTTCACTCGAAAACGATGGCTGAGCTGACAGGATCGGAAAAGGTCAAAGTCTTGCTTGCACAAGCGTTGTTCGGCAAACCAGACATTCTCTTACTCGATGAGCCGACGAACGGACTTGATTTGAAAGCCGTCAAATGGCTCGAAGAATTCTTGATCGGATTCGAGAACACGGTCATCGTCATTTCCCACGACCGTCACTTCTTGAACAACGTCTGTACGCACATGGCGGATCTCGATTACGGTAAGATTCAATTGTATATCGGAAACTATGATTTCTGGTACGAGTCAAGTCAGCTTGCTTCGCGCATGGCAAGTGACCAAAACAAGAAAAAAGAAGAGAAAATCAAAGAACTTCAAGCCTTCATCGCGCGTTTCAGCTCAAACGCTTCAAAAGCGAAACAAGCGACGTCGCGGAAGAAATTGCTTGATAAAATCACACTCGACGACATTCGTCCATCGTCACGCCGTTATCCGTTCGTCGGTTTCACACCGGAACGCGAAATCGGAAATGACCTCTTGATGGTTGACGGTATCTCGAAGACGATTGATGGTGTCAAAGTCCTTGATAACGTCCGCTTCTCGTTGAACAAGACGGATAAAGTCGCGTTCATCAGTCAGAGCGATATCGCGATCACGACTCTCTTCAAGATCCTTATGGGTGAGATGGAACCGGATAGCGGTACGTTCAAATGGGGCGTCACGACTTCACAGTCGTACTTGCCAAAAGATAACTCGGAATTCTTCGAAGGCTCGGACAAGACGATCCTCGATTGGCTCCGTCAGTACTCACCGGCAGATGAGAGTGATACGTTCCTCCGTGGATTCCTCGGTCGGATGCTCTTCTCAGGAGAAGAAGTTATGAAAAAAGCCTCTGTCTTATCTGGGGGCGAAAAAGTCCGTTGTATGCTTTCAAAAGCAATGCTCAGCGGTGCTAACGTTCTCGTCCTCGACGATCCAACGAACCACTTGGATCTCGAATCGATCACAGCACTCAACGATGGCTTGATCGCTTACAAAGGTGCGATGCTCTTCAGCTCGCATGACCATCAGTTCGTCGAAACGATTGCGAACCGTATCATCGAGTTGACGCCAAACGGTATCGTCGATAAAGAAACGACATACGATGAGTACTTGAACAATGATACGATCCAACAGCAATTAACAGCGTTATACGCACAATGATGTCAAAAGAGACCGGAACTGTCGTTTCGGTCTCTTTTTTGAACACTTTGAAGGAGGAATGCGATATGCGTCATCGCGTATGTGCCGCGCTGATTGAAGAGCAACAGATCTTAATGGTTGAATTACACACGCCTTCCCGGACATTTTGGACGTTACCGGGCGGAGGTGTCGAGCGTGGTGAAACAAAAGAACAAGCCGTCGTGCGCGAAGTATTAGAGGAGACGCATCTTCACATCACAATCGAACGACAACTCTACGAGATTTCAATCGATCAGGGAATCGAGACATGTTTTCTCGTTCAACGCACCTCAGGTAGTTCTTCTGCACCTCGACTCGGGATTGATCCCGAACTTCCGCTTAATAAACAGGAATTACGAACCGTCCGTTTCCGACCACTAAAGGACCTTCAAGATGATTCACAGATTACTCGTTTGCTGAACTTACTGTAAAGGAAAGATTAACTAACTGAGATATAACTAACCAGGTTTCTTTACACTCCCTACATAATCGACTGAGTGAACTACTCACCACTTGTTTGCTTCGCAAATTGAAGTAGGAGCCTCTTGGGAAGACCGTACTTTTACAAGCTACGATTATTGACCAAGCTCATCGGGTGGTCCCCACCCTGAAGAATTTTCAGTATGCTAACATCAACAAGTTGATGCTCGCGTTGATGTCTCGATCATGAAGAGCACCACAAATACAGCTCCACTCGCGCACATCCATGGCTTTCTTCTCGCTTTTTATTCCGCAAGAAGAACAAATCTGTGTAGAGGCATACCATTGATCCGCTTTGATAAGTGTTCGCCCGTAGAATTTGCATTTGTATGCTAGCTGACGAACAAACTCATACCAACTGACATCCCCGATCGATTTGGCGATCTTATGGTTTTTCATCATGTTCTTCGACTTAAGTGTCTCAACGACTATGACTTGGTTATCGTCAACGATTCGTTTCGACAGCTTATGAAGAAAATCTTGACGTTGATTCGCAATCTTTTCATGCTTCTTGGAAAGGATCATCCTCGCCTTCTCTCGGTTCTTACTCCCAATTTTCTTGCGTGACAAGCCACGTTGCGCCTTCTTTATCTTATCTTCAGACTTTCGAAGAAAGCGCGGATTGGCAACTTTCTCAGAAAAATGTTTATCGTTTGTCAGGATGGCGAAGTGCTCCAAACCAAGATCAATCCCTACTTTATGTTTGGCGGGAATCCATTGCTCTTCGGCTTGATCGACGAGGATCGAGATGAAGAATTTTCGGGTCCTCGTCATCGAGATCGTCGCGGACTTGATCACACCTGTAAACGGACGATGTTGTTTCAACTTCACAAAACCAATCTTAGGAAGCTTCACCTGACATGCCTCGATTCGGATGCTTCCCTTCAGATTGTTCGTCGTGTAAGAGGCGCGGTCGTTGTGCTTCGATTTGAACTTGGGGAACCCAACAGACTTATCCCGAAAAAAGTTCTGGTATGCCTTATTCAAGTCCATCTGAGCGTTCGCTAGGGAAAGACTATCGACTTCTTTTAGGAAAGGGAATTCAGGTTTGTACTTTGCTGGGGTTGGGAGCTTCTGCTTCACGTCAGGGTCGAGCTTAGACTCTTTATACAATCGGATACGCTCTTCGAGCATCTTATTGTAAACGAAACGGACACAACCGAACGTCTTCACGAAATACTCTTGTTGGAACTTCGTCGGATAAAGTCGAAACTTGTACGCCTTCAGCAAGGAAATCACTCCTCTCCTTTTTTTCGATGTAGTGTCTGATGACATCGATCGTCGCATTTCCGGTCCTCACTAGACAATAACTTCGGGACCAAAACATTTCTTTTCAAAGTTGTGTTTTGACATGTGGAAAATCGTGGTTGATCAATCGACTGCTGGTACTCTTATAAGCGTTCAGAAACTTGGACATTTCCGCGTTTGGGTGCGCTTTAAACAACACATCGATATAATCGTTGTCATGGTTCCACTCGATCAGTGTAATACGATATGACGTGCCTATTCGTTCGAACATCTGTCTCGCAAACGTCGAGATGGCGTCATCAATCACTTGTCTCCTGTATTTCACTACGAGGATAAGATCGTAATTCAGAAGAAAGACTGAATGCTTATCTGTGTTAAATTTTGTTTGTGTATCAATTCCTTTTATTGGTTGCACTGATTTCATCAAATGATTATAGTCTTATCGAAACGGGTGATTCATCTCCTACCTACGCTACACTTAGAGGTGGGAGTATTCTCGCCTGATTTTGATAAATCGTATACGAAGCGACAGGATACAAAAACGCGGGAATCCGTTTTTTCATGCGTTATTCTTCTTTTGTTTCGCCGCTTCTTCTTCGACACGTTGCAACAGCCCATGAACGATTTTCTCATTCTCTCGCTCTCCTCCAAGCGACAACAGACTCTTTCCAACAAAGTTCGCTCCCTCATTTTTTCCCGTATAGATCAACAGACAACGGTCATGGTCGATCGGTTTAAGTGTAAACGTCATCTCGATCTTGAATATTTTAGCCAATGTGAATCCAATCGTATTTTGTTTGAAGTCAGGCTCGTTCGTATAGGCTAAATCGGTCACGATATAGGTTTCAAGTCGATTACCCTGCATGTATGTTTGACGATACGTCGAACCGACGACACCCGGTTTTCGTTCAATCACCTCGTGCTGGACGACGTTTGGAATCAAACGCTGCAATCGCGTGTGATCAAACAAGTGCCATGCTTCCTCAATCGGAATATCGAGCTGTCGTTCTTCTCTCCACGTAATCATAGATCCGCCCCCTTTTCTATACAAATACCCTGTCATCCGGTCTTGTAACGTCCGGTGACAGGGCGAGAGCAGATTCTTATTTTACTGTGCTTGTTTCAAGGGCTGCACCGAGGAACTTCGCTAGTTCGAGCATACCGTAGCGTCCTGCAGCTGCCTCGGCATCCGAATTATAGTTCGTATTCGTATTGACGTCATACGTATAGATCGTACCTGACGCATCCTTAATGAACTCGATGCCTGCGACCGCGATTTGGTTCGCTTGGAGGAATGCTTCATACTTTTGGATGATCGGGTCATCGAAGCCTTCAACGATTTGGAACTTCATCGGTGTTTGCGGTGCTTCTTCACCGACTGGGCAGAACAAGTCGTCGATCACGCATGCATCCGCTGGGCAAAGCTCGAACCCTTCTGATGTATCGACTCGAACCGCGTAGACGAACTTTCCACCTACGAACTCACAACGTGTGATGTACGGTTCTGGTGCTTGAATATACTCTTGAATCAACGTGATGCCATCGACTGGTTCGTCGAATGTCGGACCGTCGAGATAAGCTTCAAGTGCTTCAATCGAGTGGAACAGCTGGACGCCGAGACCTTTTCCGGCACGGTTGTGTTTCGTGATGAATGACGAAACACCGATTTCTTTTGCTGCTTGTACGATTTGATCACGTCCGACGGCAGCCGTCGTCTTCGGTACACGAATCCCAGCCTTCCGCAACGCCGTATATTGATTGACTTTGCTGACTTCAAGACGGAGCGCACGCGTTCCGTTAAAGACGGTCCGGTCATGCTCTTCTAACCAAGCGAGGACCCCTTCCGTCAACTCCGGCGCGTAACGATGTCCCCGCGTATGCGAAGAAGCACTCATCCGGCTGTAAAAGACGCCTTCTGGCGGCAGTTCATCCAGCGGAACGATTCCTTCATTCAAGTGCCACTGTTCATACGGTAATTCGAGTTCTTCGAGACGTTTGATGAGATGGTCCGTCCATTCTTGGTTTTCGTGGAGAATATGAATTTTTGTCATGATTGTTGACCTACCTTTCGTTTCGCTTCGACCAGTGGCATTACGTCACGAGCAAAGCGTTCCATTTCTTCAAGTTGTGGTGAGAATTGTAACAAAAGTAACGTGACACCGACGGCTTCGAACGCTAGAATCCGTTCAGCGATTTGTTCTGGTGTCCCGATTAAATTCGGACGTAGACCACGGTTCGAGACAGAATAATCGTTCCGCTCGACCTGTTGCTCCAGTTGCGATTTACTAATGAAATCCTGATAACCGGCATAACCGGCGCTGTCTTCCTTGACGTCCGTGATCCGTTGCCATTCAAGAAGTGCTTCTTCTTCCGTATCCCGACAAATGATGTAGGCAGCAAGACCGAAGCTTTCGAGCGGCTTTTGTCCCGTCGCTTCCCGGCGTACTTTCATGTCGTCGATTTTATGGGCTACTTCTTCAACAGTGCCCCCGTGCATGACATAAGCGTCACAGTGTTCGACGATCGTTCGCTTTCCAGCTTCACTCTCTCCACCAGCGTAGAGCTTGATGCCTGGACGCTGGACTGGCTTCGGATGGAGTTCTGCTTGCTCGATCGTGTAGTGATGACCGGAGAAGCTATACGGTGACGCATCTGCCCACAGTCCCTTCATGACCGTGACGAACTCTTCCGTCCGAGCATAGCGTTCATCGTGCGCTGTGAAGATACCGTTGTATTGTTTCGCTTCCTCTGCCCACCACGCTGAAACGACGTTGAGCGTAAAGCGTCCACCACTCAACTGATCGATGTTTGCCGCCATCTTCGCCGTCGTCGCTGGATTATGGAACCCGGGACGAACCGCTGTCATGATCTCAAGGCGTTCTGTCGTTGCAGCAATCGCTGCTGCCGTCGTCCATGCCTCAAGACTCGGTTCCTTAATGCCTTTGATATCATTCAAGTTCAATTCCGCAATCAACGTCGTCGAGAACCCGATTCGTTCTGCTGTTTGTGCGACTTGTTTCGCATAATCGAAGGTCGGTGGCATCTGTTCATCCTCGACGTTACGTAACCATCCCCCAAAAATCGGTAACCAAAAACCATACTCCACTCCATCGTCCCCCTTATCATAAAAAAACGCTCTTTTCGAAGTTCGAAAAGAGCGACGGTATCTTGTCCTGTCCGCTCTTATCTTCGGAAGGTATCCCTTCCTGGAAGTAGCACCTTCCGCCGTAGCGGGGTTGCTGAAGTGTCTTCGGGCCAGTCCCTCGACTTCTCTAGATAAGATGTGTTGCATTCATCGTACAAAATTCACTGAACTAAAGCAACCATTAAACCGTCTTTTCCAATCGGAATTATTTCACGCATAAAAAAATCCCGACGTCGTGTCGGGATTCGGTATTAATATGGTGCGACGAAATCTGATGTTGGCTCTGGCGCTTGTTCACCACGCACACGATCATAGAATTTTGCCATTGTGACGCTGAAGTATGGTCCAACCCATAAGACAGCAAGACCAAGTGTAACGATCACGAGTAATGCCCAACCAATGAATGATAGGAAGAGTAAGAATGCTTCCATTTTATGACCATCCATGAGTTGACGTGAACGTGTGATGGCCTCGAAGATACCGACCGATGGTTCATCTCGAAGGATGTAGAACGTCAACAGGTAAGAGAACGACTTGATGATCCCTGGAATGATCAAGAGTAATGTCCATAAGAATAAGAAGACCGCTTGCACAATCGAGACGCCGATGACTTTGCCGAAGATTTTATACGGCTCGAACAAATCAGCTACTTTGACTTCTTCATTGCGTGCGAACGACATCGCGACCCACGTCCAACCCGCTGCGATTGGGATCAATAAAATCGAAAGAATGATACTGACCGCACTCATCGCATTTAGATCTTCGTTAGGATCTGGTCCGATGAACGTCGGAACGCTCTGGATGATAGAAAACAGTACGAACATGAGGATGGCAAATCCCCAACGACCGCTGAGCGACTCCTTCGCTGCTTTTTTTAATTGAGATGACATGAGTAAGGTCCTCCTTGAAAAATAAGTTCTCACCTTACTTTACGGTCGAATTCTTCTAATGTTTCACTCTTTTTTCAATAATTTCCCGTCTCGTTGCTGGTTGAGCCAAGCACGCTCAAGTTGTCGTTCACACGCCGTGTATAACGATCGTCGACCGTCGAGCCGTTCCATCGCGAATGGAATACCATGCTTTTTTGCCTGCGCGATGACATGTGCACTCGCTGCATGAGAAACGCGACTCGTCACGACGACGATCGCGTCCGTCTTTTTGGCGAGACAGGCAATCTTTTTCGCGGACTGTGCGTCCCCTGCAAGATGAATCAATTCGATTCCCGTCGGCGCAAAGAACTCGCGATAGACAGCGGTCTGTTGTTCATTTCCGACGATGACGAGACGCATTCCTGTGAAGCGCGTGAAATCAAGTGGTGTCTTATCAACGAAATCCATCAATTGTCCAGGTACGGCTGTCGTCACGATCGGTTCAATCGTTCGCTCTTTTGGCATACGGACGCGACGCTGTGCTTTTTTAGCTTTCGGAACCGGTTGTCGTTTCATTTTTCGTGCATACCGATTTGACTTTTTCGTTGTCACAGACGTCTTCACTACCGGTTGCTCTACCTCTGATGGGCGGTTAGATGATGCGTTGACGATCGGCTCTTTATACGTGAATGGATGCTTCCAAGCAATCGTCAGTGTATCCTTCCGTTCCCGCCACATGACGAGATCGACGAGTTGACCTGCTTCTAGTCGGAAATAGCGCATGTCTTCTACCGGAACGACATAATAGAACGATCTGCCCGACTCATCTTGCAGTGGACCATTCACCGTTTCCTCAATGATTCCATGCGCCTTGACGATTGCTTGTTCAAACACGACACGTTCTGGATTCTCTCTCATTCGCTCCGTCGAGACGACGGCTTCGATACGGCATATCGTTTTTTGATCATCCTGACGATCGACACGGACACGGACTTCCATGCCGTGCTCGAGATTCCAATCGCGGACGTCTCGTTCAGAAATATGACTGCCCGACCATTCTAGTAAAGTACCACCTTTTAACCCCCGCTGAAACGTATAGGCATAACGTTGCTTGCGTACTGGCTCGATCGGTACTTGCGGTGGCATGACGATAGTCTGTTTCTCTAACTCCATCACTTCATCGATGACCGGTGTTTCTTGAACGTCGCGCGGTGCATAATACGCTGACATTTTGACCCATTCATCGATTCCGTTCACTTCGTCGAGCCAGAGTTGCCAATCTTCATACTGCTCCACGACCGCTAATTTCATCTGTACCAATTCAGTTGCTCGTTCCAACACCTGTTGCATCATCCGTAACCACTTCCTTTGCGTTTTTTTCACTATAGCAACGAAAAAACGCGGAAGTAGTGCAAAAAAATAGCCTGGTCATTTTTTTGTTTGGGTACGTTGTTGAATTTCCACAGCCGGATCCTGACGCTTGTATTTCGCGACGATGACGATCAAAACCGTGATGATCACAAGCAGGAACCAAGAAGACAATTTTCCAAGATCAACGACTGCCCAGCCTCCTTCCTGATGCGGATAGACCCAGCCTTTAAAGAACGTTACGATGTTCTCCGCGATCCAAATGAAAAAGGCAATCAGTAAAAAGGACAGGACGAGCGGCATCCGGTAAATCGTCTGCTCGATCGTAAAATGAACCCATGACTTATAGAAAACGAGGACGACGAGAACCATCAATAGACAGCGTGCATCGAAGATCCAGTGGTGGGTGAAGAAGTTGAGATAGACGAGACTACCGACGCTGATCGCAAGCCACGGGGGAGGAAATGCTATGAATCGTAAATGAAATCGCCGAAAAGCCTGGCAGACATAACTCGCGACGCTTGCGTACATGAATCCTGCATACAATGGAACACCAGCCACTTTCGTCAAAGCGTCTTCCGGATAACTCCAAGACCCGACGTTCACTTTGAACAGTTCAAGTACTAGACCGATGACGTGAAACAATAAGATCAGTTTGAATTCCTCCATCGTTTCATACCGCGTGACGAGTAAGACGATTTGGACGAGAATACACCATAGCAACAGGAGATCATATCGAGCAACCGGTTCAGTAGGAAGATAACGTGAAAGAGCAAGCGCTGCGAAAATCATCACGGGAAAGACGCAACAGATGGCTTCTATATATGTAAAACGAATCAGGTGCCGGATCGCTTTCATTCGGTCATCTCCTTTTTTCTTCAGTATACGTGTCTCAATCCTCCTTCCCCTCCTTCTTAAGATGGAAAAAACGGAAAATTTCGTCTTTCTTCTTCCACTTTCCTCATGATACAGTTAACGAATCAATTATTTTAAGAAATGAGGTGCCAGACATGACGCGTCATCGCGCTTCCTGGTTGTTACGCGCTACGTTAAAGTGGGGACTCTTCCTGCTTGGTTTATTTTTACTCGCTCTTGGCTCATCGATGATGATCACGGCTGAACTCGGTGTCTCGACGTGGGATGTATTGCATCTTGGTCTCCAAAAGAAGACGCCACTATCCGTCGGAACGATCATCTTACTTGTTGGTCTATTACTCGTTTTCGTTAAGTACGCATTAGACCGCGTCACACCGCAAATCGGAACGCTCGTCAATGCAATTTTCGTCGGTGTCTTCATGAATCTTGTGCTTGGTTCTCATCTCTTACCTTCTTTTGAGTCGATTTGGTTGAATACACTCTGGCTGATTTTCGGTATCTTCATCATTGGGATGGGCGCTGGTCTGTATGTCGCTGTCGGATACGGGGCCGGTCCACGTGATGGGTTGACGCTGACACTTGCAGAGCGCTTCGGAACGTCAATTCGTCTGATGCGGACGATCATGGAAGTCACGGCATGCGGCATCGGTTGGTTGCTTGGGGGACCTGTTTTCTTCGGTACGATTCTCTCGATCTTCTTAATCGGACCGTTCCTGCAATTTTGGTTGTTCTATTTCCGCCGGATCATTGCAGCGATTGATGCAAAAGGAATTCCAGCGTCTGAACGCCAAATTAGCTAAGTCACCTGACTCGATATCATTCCGCGTGAATGATATCTTTTTTTATGTCAGAAGCAGATAAGTTGCGTCATCAAAATAAACACGTTATATTCGTTTACATATCAATCTTTGATACGTCAAAGGTTTCTTCGAACGAAGGGAAGGATGTGATGGATTGAGTATTTCCTGCACCGAAAAAGGACGTTTGATCTATGCACTCGTCTCCGTCAATAAGACGATTGCTCAAAAATTCGATCTCTGTACGGATGGTTTCAGTCAGACTCGAATGGACCTACTTGCTCAACTACAAGTCGATCAAACGATCAGTCAAAAAGAATTGCAAAAACGCGTCAATGTCGATCACGCGGCGGTGACCCGTCACCTCAAACACCTGGAATCGACAGGGATGATTGCTCGCGAGCGTTCAGCCGCTGACAATCGGGTGATTCTTGTTTCATTAACGGAACAAGGGGCGACGCGCATTGCACGATTACGCGAACAAAAAGATGAGTTCCTCGAGAACCTACTCGAAGGATTCTCTGCTGAAGAACAACGGACGTTAGCTGAGATGATTCAACGCATCGAAGCGAACGCCGACACATTACCTAAATTAAAAGAGGAGTCGATTTAATATGGCAACGCAAACTCAAACAGACTTCATGGAAATCGTCAAAGGACGCCGTTCGATCCGTAACTACGATACAGACGTGAAGATCTCAAAAGAAGAAATGACACAAATTCTTGAAGAAGCAACACTCGCACCTTCTTCTGTCAACATGCAACCATGGCGTTTCCTCGTCATCGATAGCGAAGAAGGCAAAGCAACGCTTGCACCACTCGCGAAATTCAACCAAGTCCAAGTCGAGACATCTTCTGCTGTCATCGCCGTCTTCGGTGACATGAACGCTGTTGATCAACTCGAGAACATCTACGATACAGCTGTCGCAAAAGGGCTCATGCCACAAGAAGTACGCGATCGCCAAGTACCAGCGATCCAAGGGATGTACAGCAGCGTATCAGCAAACGACTTGAAAGACAGCATCTTGATTGACTCGGGTCTCGTCTCGATGCAATTGATGCTCGTCGCTCGTGCACACGGTTATGATACAAACCCAATCGGTGGTTACGAGAAAGATCAAATCGCGGAAGCATTCGGTCTTGAAAAAGATCGTTATGTACCGGTCATGTTGCTATCGATCGGTAAAGCGGTGGACGCTGGATATCCATCAGTTCGCCTACCAATCAACGACATCGCAGACTGGAAATAAGTTTTTTACACTATAAAAAAAGAAAACACACACAAGGGAGATTGAATAATTATGACTACTCAAACAACAACGGACTTCATGGAAATCGTCAAAGGACGTCGCTCGATTCGTAACTACGACACGAACGTAAAAATTTCAAAAGAAGAAATGACACAAATCCTTGAAGAAGCAACACTTGCACCATCTTCAGTTAACATGCAACCATGGCGTTTCCTCGTCATCGATAGCGAAGAAGGTAAAGCGACACTCGCACCACTCGCAAAATTCAACCAAGTTCAAGTCGAGACATCTTCTGCTGTCATCGCTGTCTTCGGTGACATGAACGCGGTCGATAGCATCGAGACAATCTACGACATGGCTGTTGAAAAAGGTCTTATGCCACAAGAAGTACGTGATCGCCAAGTACCAGCCATCAAAGGTTTCTACCGTCCAGAAGACGTTGAAACATTACGTGATAGCATCTTGATTGACTCAGGTCTCGTTTCGATGCAATTGATGCTCGTTGCTCGTGCACACGGTTACGATACAAACCCAATCGGTGGTTACGAAAAAGATCAAATCGCAGAAGCATTCGGTCTTGAAAAAGAACGTTATCTTCCAGTCATGCTGCTTTCAATCGGTAAAGCAGTCGACGCAGGATACCCATCAGTTCGTCTACCAATCGCTGACATCGCAGAGTGGAAATAAGCGATCTCACCTAGTCCGGATTCCTTTCACAGGAATCCGGCTTTTTTGTATACTCAAAGAAAAGGAGGCGTCTGTGATGTATGATGTGACGATTATCGGAGCCGGTGTGGCAGGAATTTTCCTCGCCCATCAGCTCGTTGAAGATGGACAACGCGTCCTACTGCTCGATGCCGGAAAACCGATTCGCGAACGAACAGCAGAAGATGCGTATCTTGGATTCGCAGGGCTTGGCAAATCAGAAGGAAAGTTCAATTATGCGACGGGATTTGGCGGGGAACTCGTCTCAAAAATCGGTGAAGAGACGACACGACGACTGTTCGAAGAAGTCGATGATCTCTTATGTACATATGGTGGAGGTACAGTTGAGACCTATTCCACGTATTCCCCTACTGTAGCGTCTCGTGCCCGTCGCGCCGGTCTGCATACGGTCGAGACGACCGTCCGTCATTTAGGCACAGTACGGACCGCTGCCGTCTTCACGGCGTTTGAGGACGCCTTATTGCCACGACTCGATGCCCGGTTCGAAACGACCATCGAGCAGATCAAAAAATCAGAGCCGTTTACGATCAAAACAGCGGACGAGATCTTCGTCAGTCAACGAATTGTGTTCGCGACAGGTCGTTCAGGTGCAGACTTTACGTTGCAACAGTTAGCGACGCTTGGCGTCACCCCACAGCGGACCCGACTCGATCTCGGGGTGCGAATTGAGACGGATGAGGGACTATTTCGGACATTGTTACAGGAGACGTTCGAGACGAAGCTCGGTTACGACTCGCCTTACGGTCAAGCCGTCACCTATTGCATGAATCCACGCGGACGGATCATCCGCAAATATCAAGAAGGACTCGTCATGCCGGACGGTCAAAACGTCCACGAGACGGCAGACGGCTCGACAAACCTGAACTTTACACTATTTCTCCCGCGTTATTTTTCGACGCTAACGAAAGCGAATGCGTATGCCGCACGCATCATTGGCGGAATCAACCAAGGTGGTGATCGCATTCTCGTTCAGCGACTCAGTGATTTCCGAGCATCGCGAGCGACGACACACGATCAATTGAGTCGTAACACCATTGTCCCTTCCCTAACCGCGTCCCCCGGTAATTTGCATGCAGAAGTACCTGCAGAAGACCTGCTTGTCTTAGAAGGGTTTTTAGAGCGCCTTGAGCAACTCCTTGAAGTGGAACTTCCGGGAGATACGTTGCTTTACGGATTAGATGGCAAGTTTTACGCACCGATGCTTGAGACGTCAGAGACGTTTGAGACGACATGTCCCGGTGTCTATACGATCGGGGATTGTTCCGGTGCCACACACTCGCTTGCCCAAGCAGCTGCTAGCGGACTCCATCTTGGACATGCCTTGACGCAAAACAGCCGGTCCCTTCTTCGCTTAAGCGGAGAATGACCGGCTTGTCTTATTTCTTGAATGCTTCGTACACTTTCAATTGTTTCCCTTTGACCTTCGTCGTCTTCATCGCCCGGAGGACAAGCGGACCTTTCCCGTTGAGGATATCGACATACGTCAACGTATCCTGAATCGAGATGATGCCGATGTCGTCTGCTGTGACGCCTTCAATCTTCGCAATCGTTCCAACGAAGTCGACGGCACGGAGTTTTTTCTTTTTCCCGCCGTTAAAGAACAATTTCATGATGTCCGCATCAAGCTGCTCCGTTTTCGAAGAACGCGTATCTTCCGTCGCCATCTTCTCCTCAAATGCATCCGCTGTTCGCATCAAGTCCTTTTCCGTCGGTGCTTGGCGACGTGTCAGTTTCCCGTGATACTGCTCGATTTCCTTCAGGCGACGTTCGTCTGCCGGCGTGACGAGGCTGATTGCTTGTCCTGCTGCTCCTGCACGCCCCGTCCGACCGGTCCGGTGAACGTAGCTTTCTCGTTCGACAGGGAGATCATACTGGATGACGTGCGTGATGTTCTCGATATCGATCCCACGTGCCGCGACATCTGTTGCGACAAGAATTCGGAACTTCCCGGCACGGAAGGCTTTCATCGCATCGAGTCGATCGTCTTGTTCCATCCCACCATGGATCGCTTCAACCGGATAGTCATGTGCGCGTAGACCATTCGCGACGAAATCAACGTGTTCTTTCGTCCGACAGAAGATCATGCAGCGATCCGGGTTTTCAGCGACCAGGACATCTTTCAAAATCGCGAACTTCGTCTTGTCCGTCACCGGAATATAACTATGCGTAATCGTCGAGACAACGGTTTCACCCACTTCGATCCGTTTTGGTGCCTCCATGTAACGGTCACTCAACTGTTCGATGTCTTCTGGGAAGGTCGCAGAGAACAATAGTGTCATCCGCTCCTTCGGTAACTCAGACAAGATGGCATCGACTTGATCGAGGAAGCCCATGTTCAGCATTTCGTCCGCTTCATCTAAAACGACGTAACGGACTTTCTCAAGCGATAACGTGCCCCGCTCGATATGATCGCGTACGCGTCCCGGTGTTCCGACGACGACGTGTGTCTTTTGCTTGAGCTCCGTGACTTGCCCACGGAACGGTTGCTTGCCGAAGACAGCTGTCGCTTTGATCCGCTTATAACGTCCGATGTTCATGATATCTTCTTTGACCTGCAAGGCAAGCTCACGTGTTGGCGTCAAGACTAAGACTTGTGGTTTGTTTTCTTCCCACTCGACGAGTTCACACAGTGGGATCGCAAACGATGCCGTCTTTCCGCTCCCCGTCCGTGATTTGACGATGACATCTTTTCCAGATAATACGACCGGAATGACGGATTGCTGGACTTCGGTTGGTGTCGTGTAGCCGAGTTGCTCGATTGAGTCGAGAATCGGTGCGCTTAAGTTAAAATCATTAAATCGTGTACGTGTCATAGAATGTCCTCATTTCTTATCGTAAAAAAAGCTTCCCACCGAAACGATGAGAAGCCCAACGAATTATTTGGATGCTACTTTATCTTTTTTGATTTGCTTACTACGTAATTGACCACATGCCGCATCGATGTCTGTTCCGTGCTCGAGACGAACACCACAGTTCAAGCCGTTCTTTTTCAACGTATCGTAGAACGTCGTGATATCTTCAGACGTACTGCGCTGATATTGACCGTGCTCATCGACTGGGTTGTACGGAATCAAGTTGACATACGTCAGGTGACGTTTGTCTTCGAACAGTTTCGCAAGTTCGACTGCGTGTTCTTTTTGGTCGTTGACGCCACGAAGCAAGATGTACTCGATCGTGATTTTACGGTTCGTCGTTTGAACGTAATAATCGATCGCTGGCATCAATTTCTCAAGCGGGATCGCCCGGTTGATTTTCATGATTTGCGTACGCAATTCATTGTTTGGTGCGTGAAGCGAGATGGCTAAGTTGACTTGGAGTTTCAAGTCAGCGAACTTGTAGATCTTGTCTGCCAAACCACTTGTTGAAACCGTGATGTGACGTGCACCGATCGCAAGACCATTGTGGTCCTTGATGACGTTCAAGAAGTCAACCATGTTGTCGAAGTTATCGAACGGTTCACCGATACCCATGACGACGACGTGGCTGACACGTTCTTCGTTACCGACTGCATCGAGGTGATGTTGAACGTTCATGATCTGCTCAACGATTTCGCCTGCTGACAAGTCGCGGCTCTTCTTGATAAGACCACTTGCACAGAAGCTACAGCCGATGTTACAGCCGACCTGTGTCGTAACACAGACAGAAAGACCGTATTTATGACGCATCAAAACCGTTTCAATCAAGTTGCCATCATATAATTTGAAAAGGAACTTGATTGTTCCGTCTGCTGATTCTTGCTTGACCGCTTCTGTCATCGAGTCAATCGTAAAACTCTGATCTAACAACTCAAGGCAATCCTTGTTGACATTCGTCATTTCCGCGAAAGTCGTGACACGTTTACGGTAGAGCCAATCCCATACTTGTTTGGCACGGAATGGTTTGTGCCCTTGATTCGATAACCATTCTGTCATCTGCTCAAGCGTTAATCCATAAATGGATGGTTTATTCATTTCGAAAGACCTCATTTCTTTTTCCAGAACTACAACATTCCTTTATCTTAGTAAAAATCAGCGCGTGACGCAACGTTCAAATCCTAAATGTTCACTTTCTGTAAAGTTTTTGCGCCACTTTCGATCAAATCGACAGGCTCCGACGTCCGAATTGAACGACTGCTCCAGTCAAGAACACAAGACAGAGGACAAGTAAAAGAACGGAGTGAAGAAGAAAATGATCCGTTCCTTCTAGTAATTGCGTCGTATTGAATAAGGAGAAGACGGATAGATAACGAAGCCACTCCGTCTTGTCACTTAGTTCCGACAGAATCGTCAAGACGATCGATAGAACCAGTACACTACCGGCAAGCGAAAAAGCACGACGTTCTTCGTCAAATAACGTCGCAACGAATAACGTAAAGGCACCGATCGCGAAGAGTAACAATAGCGCATTGAGTTGAATCCGCCATAAGATGACGTCATTGATCGAAATATCTGTCATCCACCAGTCGGATACCATCAAGACGAGTCCATTCAGTCCTACGAGAACCATACTTGCGATACCCATGACGATTGCGACAGCAAACGTATACGCATTCCGAGTGATCGGGGCTGCGAGATAGACGATCAGCTCTCCGTTGTCGATCGGTCGCGCAACGAGGCGCGCTGCTAATGAGAGCAAGAATAGACTCGCAATGACTTGAAAGATCAGTCCATAATAGTTCCCTCCGAGCAGATCCAGTACATTATCGAACCCCGTCACCTTATCATATTGAAATGCTTTTAAGACTTCTGGAGGTAACGCTTCTAGTTTTGCTTCTAGTAAACCGGTCTTCATCATCGATGGATAAAGCAACGCAAGCATCAATAAGTAGAGACTCGTTCCAATCGCATAAGCAAGCACGGGCTTTCTGACCTGCTTGAATAAAGAGCGGATCAGCAATATCACGACGATTCCTCCTCTCCATAATAATGCAAGAAGACCTGTTCTAAATCATCTGCTGACGGACGAATCAGCCGCACATCATATTGGGTTAAATAAGCGATTGCCTGATTTAAGCTCAACGTCTCGTCCGTTTGAAAACTGACTTCCAGCCGCTTCGGTTCAACACCGACTTGCATCGCGAACTGTGCTGCCTCCACCTCAGTTCGGAAGACGATCGTGTACGTCTTTCGACTCGATCGAACCAACTCATGAATATCCGATTCGACGATGATGCGCCCTGCTTTGATTAAAGCCGCTCGATCGCACGATTTTTCCATCTCCGGAAAGTGATGTGAACTCATCAGAATCGCTTTTCCAGCATGCTTCTCCTGTTCGATCCACTCTAAAAAACGCTCTTGCATCAAAGGATCGAGTCCACTGGTCGGCTCATCAAGTAGATAGACGGGTGCATCCTTCATGAAGCAACCGACAAGTGCCAATTTTTGTTTCATCCCTTTTGACATCTTGCGGATTTTCGTCTTCGTCTCAAAAGGAAATCGTTTCAACAACAGTTGTCGCCGTGCCGGATCGCTACCGTGTAGTCGTTGCATCAAATCCAGCATGTCTGCTCCCGTCATGTCTCCAGGTAAACTAATCTCCCCCGGCAAGTAACCGACCAACTGCTTCACTTCTTTACTTTGCTTCCAGCAATCAAAACCACCGATAGTCGCCTTTCCAGCATCCGCAGCCAATAGTCCCATCAAATGTCGGAGTGTCGTTGATTTTCCAGATCCGTTTGGTCCGATGAAACCGAATATCGTACCCGGATCAACTGTAAAACTGACATCGAATATCCCACGCCCCGGCGCAAATTCCTTCGTCACATGCTCCAAACGGATCATCATCCGACCTCCCTATCTTTTATTTCTTTCCTCACTGTATTCATACCCGTTTTGAAGCAGTTTGTTCGGATCAAAGCGATAGATGACGAACCGCTCGTCATGATTTTTTTCATAGAGGTCTCGTAATCGAATCTCATCGATTTGCTCGAATACGGTATGGCGCTCCAAGTACTCCCGGTATTCATCGGTCGGGTAATACAAGATGAGATCAACCGAACGCGGGGAACGTTCGACCGAACTTAAAATGTGATCGATCACTTTCATGAAAATTTGTGAAGAGAATGGATTAAAGAAATAAAACTTATTCGCCTCATCCGGAATGGTATACTGCTCGGCATACGTCTGTTCGAATCGCAAACTTCCGGAACGCCGCTTCCGTCGACTTTGGTAGTTCGCCATATTCCGAAGTGCGTCCTCGTAAAATTGTCCGTTCATCTCGATTCCGATGACGGAACAGTCGAATCGGTCATGTAAGTAAAAGTTTAAACGCCCTTTCCCACACCCGAAATCGATGACAGTATCCTCTTTTTGAAACGGATAGGTTTCGCATAATTCGCCGAGTGCCGCATAAGGCGTCGGTTCATAGCGATTGTAGTGACTAAACACACCATAAAGGTGTTGCATCTCAATGGTCTCAATTCGTAATCGTTGATCATATTCCTGTTCATTCATCGTCTTTTGTTCCTTCTTTCCGGCATTCTTTCCCTCATCGTACTATACTGAAGAAGTACGTTACTCGTTTTTTGAAAGGGGATTTTATGATGATCGTCGTTACGAACCGGATTAAAGTCAAAAAAGGGATGGCTGCAGCTCTCGCTCCTCGTTTTACGCGTCCAAGTGGACTTGATACGATGGACGGATTCATCCGCGTCGAGGTCTTATTGACGCAAAACATCGAAGAACACGATGAAATGAACGTCAACATGTACTGGGAAGATATGAAGAGTTTTCAAGCGTGGCGGGAAAGTGACGATTTCAAAGCGTCACATAGTCGACCTGCGAGTAGTGAGGCAGGAGAATCGCCAATGCTCGGCAGCGAGATTCTGACATATGAAGTCGCTTCGGTCAAAGAACGCGCATGATGCACGAAAAGGACTCGTCTCGAGTCCTTTTTTAGATACCTGTATAAAAATAGTGAAAGGGTCGAATTGTCTCAAATGGTATTATTTGTTATCATAGTGCCATTACAGAGAGAGAGGGTCCTTCATGAATTCATTAACTATATTTGAACAAGCCATTCGTAGCTTACCTGACGATCGTACGTTACGACGTGATGAATTATGGACGGACGATTTTTTATTGCAACAGGAGAACGAGCTGACCGTCTATTACTCTCCGATTGGCGAATATGTCAATACTGAAGCAAAAGTCGTCATCATCGGGATCACACCAGGTTTTGAACAGATGCGAATCGCTTTCGAAGAAGCGACGGATGCCCTCCATCATGGTGTTTCATTAGAAGAGACGGCACGCCTCGTCAAATATACAGCAAGCTTTGCCGGAACGATGCGACGTAACCTCGTCCAGATGCTCGATACACTTGAACTTCCAGCATTGCTCGGAATCGAGACGACGGCTAGCTTATTTCATCAACATCAGAAATTATTGCATCCAACGTCACTGTTAAAGCAACCCGTCTTTTATCGCGAAAAGAATTACTCGGGTCATCAACCGAAGATCAATCGTAGCCCTTTATTAAGGCACTACGCGGAAGAACACTTCGTCGCTGAGATCAATCAGTTACAAAAACCAGTGTTATTAATTCCACTCGGTCGGGTCGTCGAGACGCAAGTCCGTGGATTGATTCATGATGGACGAATCGAACAGCATCAGCTTCTTTCCGGATTCCCCCACCCATCTGGCGCGAACGGTCATCGAAAAAAACAATTCGAGGAAAACCAAGCCTATTTGATGAAACAGCTCATTCAACATTTTGCTGAATAAACAACTTTATCTTAAATTATCAGAATATATGGTTGAATCGCTTCTGAAATACATGATAAAGTGTCCATAAGAACAGAATATGACTATTCTATCGATGAGGTAGAGGCGCGATTTCAATCAGTACTTGGTCCGAGGATGACAACGAAGACGACTACAGGAAAGGTGACATCGCCGAAATGACAGTATGTGTCGAGCATATCGTCGTTGGTCGATTCGGGAAACACCCGATCGATTGCCATACATAACAATTGTATGGAGCGCTCCAATTCGGCTAAGAAAGACGCATCCAGCGAGGGTGTCGGCTTTGTTGCCGGTGCCCTTGCTTTTTTTGTGCCGCGGGGTCTCATCTTTAAGCCATTTATTAAAGAGGAGGATATTTTTCATGGTCAACTATTCAGATTCCATCATTGCCCTTGTACCTGCTTTACTAGCTATCTTATTAGCCATCTTTACCCGAAAGGTCGTTCTTTCGTTAGGTGTCGGTATTCTCGTCGGTGCCCTGTTACTTCACCGTTTTAACCCGATCGATACGGTAACCTATCTCGGCAAGAACATCTTCAGCCTCTTTTGGGCAGACGGTGCCTTGAACGAGTGGAACGTCTTATTGCTTGTCTTCTTGTTATTGCTCGGCGTCCTTTCCACGCTCATTCAGACATCAGGTGGCGCTCGTGCCTTCGGTGAATGGGCTTCTACTCACGTCAAGACAGCGCGTGGTGCACGCTTAGTTGCCTTCGGACTCGGTATCTTGATTTTCATCGATGATTACTTCAACAGTCTCGCTGTCGGCAACGTCAGTCGTCCGTTAACGGATCGCCGTGGTGTCTCACGTGCAAAGCTTGCCTATTTGATTGACTCAACAGCTGCGCCTGTTTGTGTCATCAGTCCGCTTTCGAGTTGGGGCGCATTCATCATCTCCATCATCGCCGGTATCTTAACGACGCACTCGATTACGGATTACTCAGCGTTTAGTGCTTTCATGATGATCGTTCCAATGAACTTCTATGCGATTTTCGCGTTACTTTTAACACTTTACATCGCTTATTCTGGCGTTTCTGTCGGACCGATGAAACAGCATGAACGCCGTGCCGCGAATGGTGAACTTTTTGATGCGTCAAAAGGAACACCGATGGGGATGGCAAAAGAGGTCAACGAACATACGAACGGAAAAGTCCGGGATCTCGTCGTTCCGATCGTCGTTCTTGTCATTGCTACAATCAGTGCGTTACTCGGGACAGGTGCTCAGGCACTTGCAGCCGACAATCGCCCGTTTACTTTAATTGGAGCATTTGAGGCAACAGACGTCACACGTTCACTCGTCGCAGGTGTCGTCATCAGTTTAATCGTCGCTTTCCTGATGCTGATCGGACGAAAAATTCCGGGCCGCGATTACCGTGCAAGCATCGTTGCTGGTATGCGTTCGATGTGGCCAGCAGTCGTGATTCTGTTATTCGCTTGGACGATCATTGCTGTCATCGGTGATATGAAAACCGGTGATTATCTCGCGAGCTTCGTTAGCAACTCGATTTCTGCGTCGTACTTGCCGTTCTTGTTATTCTTGATTGCCGGCTTGATGGCATTCTCGACAGGAACAAGTTGGGGTACATTCGGGATCATGTTGCCAATCGGTGCGGATCTCGTCATGGCTGTCGATGCCTCACTCTTGTTACCGACACTTGCTGCTGTTCTTGCTGGATCTGTCTTCGGTGACCATTGTTCACCGATTTCCGATACGACAATCTTAAGTTCGACAGGGGCTGGATCCCATCATATCGATCACGTTACGACACAGTTACCGTATGCGCTAGTCGGTGCCGTCACTGCGGCAGTCGGTTATTTAGTCATCGGTTTCACGGAGTCTTCGGTATTCGGTTTCATCGGAGCTCTTGTCACATTCGTACTCTTCGTCGTCGTCTTGAACGTTCTCTCGAAAAAAGGCGAAACCGCTTCGGATTTACAAACGGATTGATGAAACACTTTATGAAAAAGGCATTGGATGCGCGCATCCAATGCCTTTTTTATATCTATTCGTTTCACACCATCAATAAACACACATCATTCGCGAACGCTACCGGATCCTCAAGTGGAAGCCCTTCGACAAGTAATGCTTGTTGATACATCAGTTTGGTATAGCGCTCGAATTTTGAACGATCGTTTTGATACGCCGTTTCAAGAGACTCGAACACTGCGTGTGACGGATTCAATTCAAGAATCTTGACCGCTTCTACCCCTTCATTATTCGGCATCGCCTTCAGAATTTTCTCCATCTCGATTGAGACAGCGCCGTCCGTCGCAAAGCAGACAGGATGCGATTTTAGACGTGTTGAGGCTTTGACTTCCTTGACTTGCCCACTTAGCACTTCCTGCATGGCTTGGAACATCTCTGCTTGTGCGTCCGTCGTCTCCGCTTCCTCCGCTTCAATCCCTAAATCGCTGCTCGTGACCGACTTGAACGTCTTCTCGTTGTACGTCACGAGCATCTGGATCGCGAACTCATCGATCTCTTCCGTGAAGTACAAGATATCATACCCTTTATCACGGACGAGCTCGGATTGTGGTAATTTATCCAGACGATTCGTACTCTCACCAGCGGCGTAGTAGATATGTGCCTGATCTTCCGGCATCGCTGCGACGTACTCTGCGAGTGTGATCAACTTCTTCTCCTTAGCTGAGTAGAAGAGGACGAGGTCCTGCACCTGTTCTTTGTGCATGCCGTAATCATTATACATACCGAACTTCAGCTGGCGTCCGAACGCTTGATAGAACGTTTCGTACTTCGTGCGATCCTCGCGCAGGAGGGCTTCGAGTTGTGTCTTGATCTTACTTTGGATATTTTTCGCGATCAATTTCAATTGACGATCGTGCTGCAGTAACTCGCGCGAGATATTGAGCGATAAGTCTTCCGAGTCGACCATCCCTTTGACGAAACTGAAGTGATCCGGCAACAAGTCGCTGCATTTTTCCATGATCAAGACACCGTTGGCATAGAGTTCAAGACCCTTTTCAAATTCCTTCGAATAATAATCGTACGGTGCCTGCTCTGGAATGAATAAGATCGATTGATAACGAACAGCGCCGTCGACACTGATATGAATGTGTTTCGCTGGTGTGTCGAAACCATAACGCTTCTCTTGGTAGAAGTTCGTATAGTCTTCGTCTGTCAGTTCCCGTTTGTTCTTCCGCCAGATCGGCACCATGCTGTTGATCGTCTTGACGACTTCGACCTCTTCCGTCTCGTCACTGCCTTCGATCGGCTGACGTTCGAGTTCCTTCATCTCGATCGGATAACGGATGAAATCCGAGTATTTTTTGATGATGCTACGTAGACGATATGTCTCGAGGTATTCGTCATACGATTCTTCTTCCTCGTTCGCCTTGATATGGAGCGTAATCTCCGTTCCGACGGTTTCCTTGTCGACTTCCTCGATCGTATAACCTTCGACACCACGCGATTCCCATTTATAAGCGACTGCACTGCCGAACGGTTTCGTAACGACGGTGACGACGTCTGCGACCATGAATGCAGAATAGAATCCGACACCGAATTGTCCGATGATATCATGACCATCTTGTGCTTCATTCTCTGCTTTGAAGGCAAGCGATCCACTCTTCGCGATCGTACCGAGATTCTCTTCTAGTTCTTCCTTCGTCATTCCGATTCCCGTATCACGAATGATGAGTTGACGCGCTTCTTTATTTGGTTCGATTGTAATTTTGTAGTGTTCCTTTTCGAACGAAATCGTCTCGTCCGTCAATGCTTTGTAGTACATCTTATCCATGGCGTCACTTGCATTCGAGATCAATTCGCGCAGGAAAATCTCCTTATGCGTATAGATGGAATGAATCATCATCTCCAGCAATCGTTTTGATTCCGCCTTAAATTGTTTCGTTTCCATGCTCATTCTGCCTCCCTTTTTTAGCACTCAATCATATAGAGTGCTAATTCATCTCCTATTATTAGGGAGTTCGAAATATCTGTCAATCTCCTTTTTCACTGTATGTCGTGACTTTTTCAAGGACAATCATTCCGATTTGACGTAAGTGTTCTGCTGACCCATAGGTGCCATGGCTAACGCCGTTTTCATCCTTTCGATTACCGAGACCGATGAACTGCTCACTCGGTTTGAAGTGGAGTCCGACGACGGGGACCTGAAATCGTGACGAGAAGCCGACTTGAAAAATCGCGTCCGGATAATCCGTTGGTCGATAGGTCGTCCAATCGATGTCTGGTTCGAGCTTCGCAAATCGTTCCGTGTGTTCCTTACCGAGCAGGATGATTCCTTTTATCGAAAACAGTTCAAGCAGGCGTAACAAAAATGTCTGACCGAACGGACTATCTTCCAACACGCTGCGTTCTTTGATCGCTCCCATGTAATGGTGTGTCGGAAACGGGAAAAAATCCAAATGAATGACTGGATCAAACGTCTTTTCGTAAAACGACGCACCGAGTCCGTTCAAGAATCCTTCGAGCTTCCCCCCACCTGGTCGACCGAACCAGGTCCGGTACACATTTGGTTGTTTGAAGTAACGATTGAAGCGTCGGATCGAATCCGTCAGCGTTTTCTCCTGCAGATAATCCTCCCATGCCATCGACTTCGGACGTATGAAAAGCGGACCATGCTCGTCAAATCGTAATGTACCTGTTCGGTCTAAAAACTGCGATCGAGATGGGTTCGTCGCGATCGTCACCCAACTGCTACGTGTCGCATCACCAAACCAGAGGACCGGTGTCGTTTGGTCGATCAATTCACTTGCGAATGCACTCTTCTCGAGTGTTATTTGGTACTGGACGGCTTCGTGTAATAATTTTTTGGCAAGTTGCCATTGATCGGATGTCAGCGTTCTCATCTCCCTCTATACAGCGATTGTGCTGTTGTAGATGTACCCCCTATCCTCTATTACTAGACGCATCGATGGGTTTAATCTCCATTTCTCCGGGAATGTTTCATAAGGTGAACGATACGACTTAGGAGGGATTTAACAATGGGTAGACTCGATCAAAAAGTAGCTGTCATTACCGGCTCGGCAACAGGGATTGGACAAGCGACTGCACTTGTCTTCGCAGAACAGGGAGCAACGGTCGTCTGTGCCGATGTCTCACTTGAAAAAGCACAACAAACAGTAGAACAGATTACACAACAAGGTGGGAAAGCAGAAGCCGTCCATGTCGATGTCTCAGACGTCGAGAGTGTCGAGCAACTTGCGAAGCACGTCAAAGAGACATACGGTACGATCGACGTCCTCTTCAACAATGCCGGAATCGATGAACAAGGCGGGAAAGTCCACGAGTATCCAATCGATCTCTTCGACCGGATCATCGCGGTCGACTTGCGCGGTACATTCCTCGTCAGTAAATTCTTGATTCCACTCATGCTTGATAACGGTGGTTCAATCATCAATACGTCATCGATGTCTGGTCGCGCAGCTGACTTGAACCGGTCCGGTTATAACGCAGCAAAAGGCGGGATCGCGAACTTCACGCGCGCGATGGCAATCGATTACGCGCGTCACGGCATTCGTGTCAACTCATTATCACCAGGAACGATCGAAACACCACTCATCGATACACTTGTCGGTGAAAAAGAAAAAGAGCAAGGCAAACAGTTCCGCGATGCGAACGCTTGGATTACACCACTCGGACGACTCGGTAAACCACGCGAGATGGCAACGATCGCCCTCTTCCTTGCTTCTGACGACAGCTCATATGTTACAGGTGAGGATATCACAGCAGACGGTGGCATCATGGCTTATACATGGCCGGGAGAGATGTTAATCGATTCGAAGTGGAAAGACGAAGCAGAAAAAAGTGAATGAGCAAGGTACGGTGTAACCCTCTGGTTGCACCGTTTTCTTTTATCTCAAGACGTTCAGCTCCGTAAATTATTTTCCGAATTCGTTTACCTCCCTGAAGTATTTTTATCAGGGTACAGGATAGGTAAGGGGGGAAATACTTATGCAAACAGCAATTACTTACTTACAACGATGTCTTCAAATTCCAAGCGTTAATCCGACGGACGGAGAGGAAGCCGTCGCACGTTATGTGTACGATGTACTGATTGATCATCACATCTCGACAGAATGGATCGAAGTCTCACCGAAACGGATTTGTCTCGTCGCGACCGTTCCTGCGAGTGAAGAGGTTTCACGCCCTTCCGTACTCGGGCTATCTGGTCATCTCGATACGGTTCCTGTGCAAGGAGACGGCTGGACGAAAGATCCATACGGTGGTGAAATCGAAGACGGACGCATTTATGGTCGTGGGGCTTCGGATATGAAGTCAGGTGTCATGGCGATGGTGCAAGCGCTCATTCAATACAAGGAACGTCAAAACCGTCCGAACACCGTCAAACTTCTGATTACATCCGATGAAGAAAATGGCATGACAGGAGCTTGGCATTTGACGGAACAAGGGCATGCGGATGATTTAGATGCTCTACTGATCACAGAACCGACGAGTGGGATGATCGGTTATGCACAAAAAGGGGTCGTTGGGATTGAAGTAACATGCCGTGGGAAAAGTGCACATAGCTCTGCCCCGCAACTTGGACGTAATGCGATTGATGACGTATATCGCGTCATCCAAGAAGTGAAGTCGGAGCGTTTTTCGATCACGACGAATCATCACTCGGCACTTGGTCCGGTCGTTGCATCGATCACCTCGATTTCAGGAGGCGAAGGACCAAACGTCGTTCCGAGTCAGGCTTCGTTTTATATGGACATCCGGACGATTCCGGGATTCGGTCGAGCGGACGTTCTTGCTGCCTTTACGGATGTCGAGCGTCGACTTGTTGCAGAAGATCCTGACTTTGATATGAGCGTGATCGTCATCAAGGATATTCCTTCCTGTGAAACCGATGAACAAGCGCCTTTCTTGCAGCAGGTCGCAGATACGATGGAGCAAGTCAGTGGCGTGACACCACGAAAAATCGCCATCCCAGGCGGAACGGATGGTGCGATGTTCAGCCAAGCAAAAAAAGCATTCCCGATCGCGATTGCTTCTTTCCATGATTTCCGTCTCGCGCATCAAGTCGATGAGTCGATTCCGTTATCCGAATATGAACAAACGATTGCGTTTTGCTTCAACTTGATCAACACACCGCTACACCAACCACTTTCATCACACTAAATAAAAGAAGGGACGACATTCGGGTGCAATACCCAAAGTCGTCCCTTCTACTTTTACTGTGTCTAGTTTAGTACACACCAAGCTGTGCCAATGCCTCACTTAAATAACTTTGATCACTGCGAAACTGATGATTCGTTTGTCCGTCAGACCAACTGATGAAGACACGACCAAGCCGGTCATATCGTAAACGGAGACGTATCACGCCCTGCTCAAATACGACTTCTCCCTGTAACGATTCTTGAACATGGGCAAAATCACGGATGAACAGATCATATTCGTCGAATGAAACTGAAATGTCGTGTTTACTATCTTGTCCCGTCATCTGAATCGTTAGTTCACCTTGCTTTGGATATACGTGTAAGATGTCCCACGATATACTGTCTTCTTCTCCTCGAAACACGATACGATGCTTCATTCGATTTCCACCTCTGAGTTACAGGATATTTACTAGCCTTTCTCGAAAGTAACCGATATCTTCTTCATCCGAAAGGAGTCTGCTTATGTCTGATACGCCAAAGACAGGTCCTACCGAACAGTCCGTTGATGCCTTTTTGGCACAAGTCGAACCGCCACTACGTCAAGCAGATGGTATCACGTTACGTCAGTTCTTCGAAGATGTCACGGGATACGAAGCCGTCATTTGGGGATCTTCCTTGATTGGTTTTGGTTCCTACCATTACCGCTATGCCTCCGGTCGCGAGGGCGACAGCTTTTATGTCGGCTTTTCTCCGCGCAAGACGAACCTCGTCCTTTACCTCGCGCTTGGTGAAGACGATGTATCGGAACGACTGCTTGCCACTCTCGGTACGTATCGACGCGGCAAGTCCTGCCTCTACGTAAAACGACTGACTGACATCGATTTAAACGTCCTTCGGGAAATGATTGAGCACTCGATTCGCACGTTAAGAGACATGTACCCGTCTTGATTTCAATCAAAAACAGCCGAAGCGGATTCGCTTCGGCTGTTTTTTGAAATTAATGTCCGCCTTCTGTCCGATCGATATGGCGAATGTGTTTGAGATTGACCCCGATGATGATGACGGATAAGAGGACAAAGCCACTTCCGACATAAAACGGTAAGTTTGCGTTGAAGATTTCAGCCAATTTACCGGCCATGAATGGCGCAATGGCTGCCCCGAGAAAACGTAGGAAACTGTATGCCGCAGATGCTGTCGAACGTTCAACAGGTGCTGCGTCCATGACAGCTGTCGTGATGAGCGTGTTGTTATTCCCAAGCACGGCTCCCGCCAAAATGACACAGACGATGACGACGGCTGGTGTTTCCGTAAAGATCCCCATTAACAGAAGCAAGATCGCGAATGTTATCAACATCATGACCATCGCTTTGATCGTTCCGAACCATTGTTTCAGTTTCGGAGCTGTTAGAACCGATGTGATGGCAAGCAACATCCCCCAGCCGAGGAAGACGAATCCGAGTCCTTGAGCTGGTAATTTCATGACGAATGGTGCATAGGCCATGATCGTAAAGAACCCAACGTTATAAAGTGCTGCAACGATCCCGAGCGTCAAGAGCGAACGATGCTTCATCGCTTGGAACGGTGCTTTTAACGACAACTTCTGTTTCGGTGCAGCAGATGCTGCTGGTTTTGGCATTAAGAAGAGCAAGACAAGGAACGCGATGACCATGATCGTCGCAACACCCATGAATGGGGCGCGCCATGTGATTGAACCGAGCGTTCCGCCTAATAGTGGTCCAATCGAAATCCCAAGACCAACGGCTGCTTCATATAAAATGATCGCTTTTGCTGTTCCGCCTGACGACAGAGAAACGATCGCAGCGAGTGCTGTTGCGACGAATAAGGCGTTCCCTAGTCCCCAACCACCGCGTAACGCGACGAGCGTCCAAATGCTGTCTGCTTGTGAAGCAAAACCAGCAACGATTGCGAGGACGGCGATCCCGAGCATCAATGTTCCTTTTTGACCAATCCGTGATGAGATCGCGCCTGTAATTAACATCGCGAATGCCATGACGGCGTTATAACTTGTAAATAAGAGCGTTACTTCACTTTTTGACGCTTCTAAATTCTCGGCAATCGTCGGTAAGACGGGATTGACGAGACCCATTCCCATGAATGCTGTAATACTGGCGAAAAAAACTGCCCAGACAGCAACCGGTTGATGGAATAATCCATGTTTGCTTTCTGCTAATACCGTTTCCGGCTCAAGCGTCGTTGTTTTTTCAGCAAGTGCCATAGTGTCCCTTCTTTCTATTGAGTGTGTTACATGAACTGTTTAAACGAATGACGGATGACGTCGCCTCGACTAATGATCCCAACAAGTCGTCCTGCTTTCAGGATTGGAAGCTTTTTGATTCGTTTTGCGCCGAGCGTTGCTGCAATCTCTTCCATTTCTGTGTCAGCGTCCGCAGTTACGACTTTCCGGCGTGCCAGTTCCATAACAGGTCGATTCAAGATATGACGAATCCGATCTTCATAATCTTCTTCGTCTCCTTTGATGACATCTACATATAAGAATGTATCGACGATGATGTCCTTGTGTTTTCCGATCGCGCGCATGATATCTCCATCACTGATATACCCGACGACCTCCTGCTCAGCATTGATGACAGGAACGCCGCTAATACCAGATTGAATGAATCGTTCGATGACCGTCCGAATCAGATCTGTATCGTTTACCGTGATGACCTCTTGTTTCATCGACTCATAAGCTTTCATCTGAATTCTCCTTTGTCGTTCGTTTTTCATCTACGAAAGTTGTATGATACAATTAAAAGAACAAAAATGATTGTATAATACAACTACAACTCTGTCAAGCCTCCTGCTTTTCGCATTGACAGCTTATCCACATTGGGTAATCATGAGGGACAGAGAGACTTTTTTGAAAGGGGAGATACCCGATGTCTCAACAAGCACTCGAAACCATTGAATTGGAGTTAGCAATCCTGATCCGGCGCTTGACGACAGCGACGGCAGACAATCGTAATTTAGATCGTGCTTCCTACCTCTTACTGCGACAACTAGCAGATTCCGGCAACGTCGGTGTCAAAACACTTGCCCGTGAACTTCAGCTTGATGTCTCGACCGTCAGCCGCCAAGCTGCAGCGCTCGATCAGAAGCAACTTGTGGAAAAAGTAAAAGATCCGACAGATGGTCGTGCCTTCTTCTATCATATTACGGATAAAGGACAAGAAGAGCTCACGATTTACCGGACAGCGCGCCTCGCGAGCATCGAACGTCTCCTGACGGATTGGCCATCGGACGATGCCGAAGATTTTGGACGTCTATTGCAACAATTCAACCGTGCCTTGCGCGAGCGGTAACGAAATCACACCATTTAAAGGAACGGACGCGAAATCAATCGATTTCGCGTCCGTTTTTTCGTCATTCTTCATGATGTATGAGAAACCTGACAAACCGAACGAATTTGTGCGATGTGTTCGGGTGACGTTCGGCAACAACCGCCGATCAATCGTGCCCCTGCCTCATACCATGTCTTCGCGACGGTTTGGAACGACGTACACTGATTCGTACCTGACCACGTTTTTGCGACCGGATCATAGACCTCACCAGAGTTTGGATAGACGATGATTGGCACATCCGTCAACGCCTTGACGTGACGGATAAAGTCGGTCGCGTAAGATGCCGGAAAACAATTTGCACCGATTGCTGCGAGCTGTGGATGTTGTCCGACCGTTTCAATACACGTCGCAAGTGCCGTTCCTTCACTAATGTGCGTCGCATCTTGAAGCGAGAACGTCAGCCAAGCGGACACTTCCGGATACGCTTCGAGAATCCTGAACAATACGACAGCTTCCTCGAGCGACGGAATCGTCTCGAATGCCAGCAGATCAGCCCCCGCTTCAATCAACGCTTCGATTCGTGGTCTATGAAAGGCTTCTAGCACATCTGCTGACACCCCATA
The DNA here is from genome assembly GCF_018618875.1 of Exiguobacterium sp. s46. Lineage (NCBI taxonomy): Bacteria > Bacillati > Bacillota > Bacilli > Caryophanales > Exiguobacterium > Exiguobacterium sp. s46. Next base: position 71,426 of record NZ_JACSMY010000003.1, on the reverse strand, counting down.
ATGACCGCGATATTCAGAACCATCTGCTAAGTAGGCACCATAAGGACCCACTGATCCCGCGATCAATGCGTCACTCTTTCCGCTACGCGTGCGTGCGTTTTGCGCCAAGGTGACCGTTTGTCGAATCAGCGCCTTTGCTTCCTCTGTCGTGATATGACGTTGCTTGAATCCTTCGATACTTGCTTGATAGCTTGAAGTGATCGCGACATCGGCACCTACTTCAAAGTAGTCACGATGGACGTGTTCGATCTGTTCTGGTGCTTCGATTAAGAGACGTGCTGACCAAAGCGGATCGTTCAGGTCGAATCCCTTCTGTTCAAGTTCGGTTGCAAGGGCACCATCTAAAATAAGAAAGGGAACTTCCTGTAATCGTTGATCAACTGGATTTTTGATTCGGGACATCTTCAACACTCCGTTTCTGAGAAGAATTCGTGAACGCATGAACGATATAACAGATCACGATGAATGGAATACCACAATACAAGGCAATTCGTTGTGTCGGATCAAATCCGATACCAATCAGAGAAATCAAACAAACGACGAAAGCGGCGATCGGTACAAATGGAAAGAGTGGTGTGCGATAGACCAATTCGTCGACCGTATGCCCTTCACGGAGGAATTGTTTCCGGAAACGATACTGGGCAACGCTGATACTCATCCAAACGACGACGACAGCGAGACCGGAAATCGAGACGAGCGCGATATAGACACTTCCTGCTGCATAGATGCTAGACAGCAAGGCAAGTCCTCCGCCAAGCATGCTGAACAATACGGCTCGAAGTGGAACCCCACTTGGCGTCACCTGGGCGAAGAAGCGTGGAATCATGCGTTCGTTCGCAAGCGACCAGAGCATCCGAGAGGCAGCGTAAAGTCCAGAGTTCGCTGCCGACAAGATCGCTGTCAAAATGACGAAGTTCATCACGTCTGCTGCGTAGGGAATTCCGATTCGTTCAAACACGGCGACGAACGGACTTTCGAGCACGCCCTTCCCATCCGTTGGTAATAAGACGGCTAACACGATGATCGTACCGACGAAAAAGAGGACGAGTCGCAAGATCGTCGTCCGGATTGCAAGCGGAATCGTCCGTTTCGGATCGACTGCTTCACCCGCTGCGACACCGATTAGTTCCGTTCCCGAGTAAGCAAAGTTCACAGCAAGCATCGTCATGAAGATGACGAAAGCGCCATTTGGGAACAACCCGCCTTCGGTTAACGAAGAAAAGAATGGGGCCGAGCTACCATCTTGCAGTGGAATGAAGCCGACGATCGCTCCCGCACCGAGTAAAATGAAAGCAATGATCGTCACGACCTTAATGGCGGAAAACCAAAACTCGACTTCAGCAAACACACGAACCTTCAAGACGTTGATACCAAGGATCATCGCAGCGAACAATGCGCTGAACACCCATACAGGAATCGACGGGAACCAACGTTGCATTAAAATGCCTGCTGCCGTGAATTCTGAACCAAGGGCGACCGTCCACGTCAGCCAGTAGAGCCAGGCCACTGTATAACCGGTGCCGGGCCCGATGTACTTCGTTGCGTATTTATGGAATGATCCGGTTTCCGGCATGTGCACGGCGAGTTCACCGAGACTTAACATGACAAGATAGACGACGACAGCCCCAATCAAGTAAGACAGAATCGTTCCGACGCGTCCTGCTTGTTCCAACGTATAACCTGTACTTAAAAATAATCCTGTTCCAATGACACCACCTAACGACAGCATGATCAGATGACGTGATTCCATCTTGCGTCGAAACGCTCCGCTCGTTTTCATGAATCCATTTCCTCCTCGTTCCACCTATTCCAAACAAAAAACGCATCCTCACGGATGCGTCGGTCGACAATTCGGAAATCTTATCGATCGGGTGCAGCACCCGCAGGAATTAGCACAGTATCTTTCGACCTGTTGCTGAGGTTTCATAGGGCCAGTCCCTCCACCTCTCTGGATAAGTATGTAATTGTTCCTAACCCTATCAAGTCTTTTTCAAATTGTCAACACAATTCAGAATACTTCTATCAAAAAAACATTCCGCATCGTTTCGATCCGGAATGTTTGGAGGGTTTATTTTTTGGCGAATAAATCCGCTGTTTTCAAGGCTGCACGAACCGCTTTCCGATTCAATGTTCCTTGCTGGTGCTTCATTTTCTTCGTTTGGGCAGCCAGTTGCGCTTTGAGTGCCGCAATCTCTTGATCCTTTTGAGCCGTTCCTGTTTGTTTCTGCAATGCTTTGATTTTCTTATCTTTTTCAGCTAATTGTGCTTTTGTTTGTTTTTGCGCATCCGCAATCTTCTTCTCTTGTTCCGGGAAGAACCGTTCAAAACGAGCGACTGCTTCCTCAAGACTTACGCCAGAAATCGGCTGGACTGGTGGGAGCAACTCGGTTTGCGCCATTTGACGGTCAAACGGTACATTCTCAGGATAGTTCGTCTCTTGATAAATATGCTCAAGATTGTTCACGTTCAAGAAGTCAACGAAGTTGTCGAAGTTACGCGCTTGAACACGTGCCGGACTTTGGAAGTCAGCATTTGCTACGACGTCGGATAATTGTGTATCCGCTTTGATGTCGTTCGCCCAAATGTGCGTCAACTGATGGTAATCCGTCAATTCGCGCATCCGTGCATCTTTTGGAATGAGGATACTCGGCGTACCCGCAAGTGTCGCTGTGATGTTTCCGTGTAAACGAGCTCCAAAACTGAGGTCTGCTTGACCGATGAAATCAAACCATGTCTGTGCGTTCAAGAAGAAACGGACACGATCGTTCATATAAGCAGGATCCGACATCTTCACCGGATAGTTCGTCACGGACAAGTCTGCGATTGGGTGCGTTCCTGTATACGTCAACTTCAGTTCCTTCATCCACTGTGGAATGAAGTAGTGATTCGGATACTCTTCCATCCCACGTGTAATGAAATCGAGGACGTTTTGTGGAGCTAAACGTGACGAGTTGACCGTAATCATCGACTCAGGTGTGATGTTCGTTTCACGGATGTGCAAGTCGCGACCGAACGCGTACATCGAAGGACATCCGATGACGCGATGATCGATCCCTTCGCGGAAACCAAGACGTGTTAAGTATTTCGACGTGATCTCCCCGCGAAGACCCAGCATGCTCGAGCGCTCGAGAACGGCACTGACGAATGCTTTGACATCTTCATCGAATGGGAATCCACCATCTAAGTCTGGTTCAAACGGTGCACGTAACCCTACACCGATGACGACGACTGGAATCTTTAATTTTTTGATGAGACGTGTATATTTCCGTAACGTCGGTACGAATTCTTTTCGGAATGCGTCCGCTAACGGAATGACATAAAGGTCAAAGTTGGCATTGATTTCGTCTGCCCGTTCTTCGTCGTAATAGTAATAGTCAGGTGTAATCGTCGTACCTTCTGTCATCAATGTCCGAAAGATACTGTATTGATAGATAAGATTTCCAACGTTTCCTCCAATGGAATTATGTTTCATCAAATAAGGAGCATCGAACTGTTCGAATGGTGTCATACCTGCACGAATAATAATACGTTTCATAATGGATAAACTTCCCCTCTCGTCTGCTTCATTCGTCCTTGCAAGAAAAAAATACGGAAAAATATATTATCAGTTTTTTTCAATCTCATTAAGAATAGATGAACTTTATTTCGGAAGTCAACGATTCCTAAGGGAAACAGGTCTTTCGTCATCAAAAAGAAACATTTGCACCACACCATCATTTTTCTAAAATAGAAAAATGTTACTATTTAATCGTTTCGAGATACATGCGTAGATTCGCTTCAACTAATTTCAAGGCATGCATCTGATCAGTCGTAGCAGGCTTTAATAATTCACTGAAAAAATGTTCCACTTCGACGGGCTGACCCTTTTCCATGTCCCGTAACATCGATGATTTCATCGTATCTTCCATTGCATGCATCTGCTTCAGCAAGACCTCTTCTACATCGTCATTAAAGACTGCCCCTTGTTTTTCCATCGCCTGTTTCGCTTCCGCCATGACGTCTAGGATCATTTGATGTCCAACAGCTTCTTCCCGAATCGGACCGATTGCTGAACGAAATAGCGTCGTCACGCCCGCGAATGTCGAAATGAAGAGATACTTTTGCCACATGTCATCCATGATATGCATCGAATACTTCATTGGTGCCTTCGCTTTCGCAAAACACGCTGCGATTTTCTCTAGACGCGCTGTTGGTTTACCGGTTCGTGAACCAAATAGCAGCCGATGCGACGGGCTTGTCTGTACAATGCGCCCTTCTGCATCAAGCGTCGACTCAATAAAGCAAAGACCGCCCAAAACTCGATCTTCTCCGAAGACTTCTGTTAATCGTCGAATGTGCTGCATGCCGTTCAACAAAGGAATGATATACGTCTCGCTCGAAACGAATGGCGCGAGGTCCTGTAGGACGTCATCTAAGTGATAGGCTTTCGTCGAAAGCAAGATGACATCAAATGCACGATCCGGTCGCATGTCTCGTGTTATCAACCGGGGCGTAATCGTCATATCGCCATGAGGACTAGTGATGTGTAGTCCTGTTTTTTGTAGTTGTTCATATCGATTCGAACGGACGAGGAATGTCACCTGCTCCCCTTGCTCAGCAAGACGACCTCCGAAATAGCCTCCAACTGCCCCTGCACCTACAACTAACATGTTCATATGTACTATCTCCTCCTTACCCGTTCTGTGCGTTGCTTACTCCTTCACCCTAACATATTTGGAACCGATTTCCTGATTTCTGCGTGGATCGATCCGTTTTAAGTTAAGCGTTTGCATTTTAGAAAAAAACGTATATACTAACTTGTATACAAGTATACTCACTTTAGAAATCAGGTGATTCCATGTCAGAAATGTTATACCCCTTGAAGTGGTTATCAAAAGCTTCCGCCGGAGATCGTGTTGCACACGAGCTGCGGATGCGCATCATTTCAGGAATGATTGAAAGCGGTACCATCTTATCTGAGAACAAATTAGCCTCTGATTTTTCAGTCAGTCGCTCGCCTGTCCGTGATGCGTTAAAGGTCCTTGCATCCGAACAATTGATTCGTCTCGAGCGGATGGGAGCGGTCGTCGTCGGTTTGTCTGAGCGCGACATTCAGGAAATCTATGATGTCCGGCTACTTATCGAAACGTTCGTCTTCGAACGACTCGTCAAAATCGAACGGGCAGAACTCGTCCGGGAACTCAGTAAGATTCTCGAAATGATGAAGGTTGCCATCAAATACAAGGATGCCGATGAATTCTCCTTCCAGGATGTACTGTTCCATGAAACAATCATCCGCTCGATTGATCATGGATATGTCAGCATGATTTGGCAAAATCTCAAACCGGTCATGGAAAGTTTCATCCTCCTATCGATGCGGGTACGATTCGAGGAAGACATCGAAGACTTCGAACGCATCCTCGCGAACCACGCCTTGTACATCGAAGCGATTGAGACGGGCGACCGTGAACGGATGGTTGCTTCCTTACATCAGAACTTTGATGACGTCCAGGAAGTCGAAGATCTCTGGAAAACGCAACAAATGATGTCGAAAGGAGTCGATTCACATGACTGAATATATGCTAGGCGTCGATATCGGAACGACGAGTACGAAAGCGGTCTTATTTACGACAAAAGGAGAGGTCATCGGACAAACGAACGTCGGTTACCCGCTCCATACACCAAATCGCTCGACGGCGGAGCAGGATCCGGAAGAAATTTTTGATGCTGTACTCGAATCGATCCGCTTGATCACGAAACGTCATCCGAGCATGCCACCAAAGTTCGTCGCGTTCAGTAGTGCTATGCACAGCTTGATCGCAATGGACGCACAGCATCAACCATTGACTGCCTGCATTACGTGGGCAGACAGTCGGAGTGAAGCATGGTCGAACAAGATCAAGGAACAATATGGTCTATCGATCTATCACCGGACCGGAACACCGATTCATCCGATGTCACCGCTCAGCAAAATCAGTTGGCTCGTCGAAGATCGTCCGGAGCTCCACGCTCAAACGAAAAAATATGTTGGGATCAAGGAATTCGTGTTCCAAAGACTGTTCGGCAGATATGTCATCGACCACTCTCTCGCTTCAGCGACCGGTCTCTTCAACATTCATGAATTAGGCTGGGATACGGGCGCGTTACACGTCGCAGGGATCGATGCAAGCTACTTATCGGAACCCGTACCGACGACGACGACATGTACCGGACTGAATGCTGATTACGCACGACAAATGGGACTCTCCGTCGATACGCCGTTCCTAGTCGGTGCCAGTGACGGTGTCCTTTCTAACTTAGGTGTCAACGCGATTCGCAAAGGGGAAATTGCGATCACGATCGGAACGAGCGGTGCCATCCGAACGATCATTGATCGTCCGCAGACCGATGAAAAGGGACGGACGTTCTGTTACGCGCTGACCGAGGACCACTGGGTCATCGGCGGACCCGTCAATAATGGTGGAATGGTCTTACGGTGGATCCGAGACGAACTCGCTTCAGCCGAAGTCGAGACAGCAAAACGCCTTGGCATCGATCCGTACGCTGTTTTGACGAAGATTGCCGAACGCGTCCGTCCTGGATCCGACGGGCTATTGTTCCATCCTTACTTGTCCGGTGAACGAGCGCCGCTCTGGAATCCGGATGTCAGCGGTTCGTTCTTCGGTTTGACACTTTCGCACAAAAAAGAGCATATGATCCGGGCGGCACTAGAAGGCGTCATCTACAATCTCTATACCGTCTTCCTCGCCCTAATCGAGTGCATGGACGGTCCCGTGACACGGATTCAGGCGACGGGTGGCTTTGCCCGGTCCGAAGTCTGGCGCCAAATGATGGCGGACATCTTTGAATCAGAAGTCGTCATTCCGGAAAGTTTTGAAAGTTCATGTCTTGGTGCTTGTATTCTCGGACTGTATGCGACAGGGGAAGTCGATTCGTTCGAAGTCGTCTCTGAGATGATCGGGGAAACGCATCGCCATGTACCAAATGAAGAAGCGATGCATGAATATCGTCAGCTCTTACCAATTTTCATTAGTCTAGCGCGGACATTGTCTGAGGATCACAAACGAATCGCTACGTATCAACGGAGCTTGATTCAAGAAGAAAACTAACTTAATCTTTTGGGGGAAGTCATCATGCCTTTAGTCATCGTAGGAATTGGGATCGTCGCGTTGCTCGTTCTCATCATGGGGTTGAAATTAAATACGTTCGTCTCACTCATCATCGTTTCCTTTGGCGTTGCACTACTACTCGGCATGCCGCTCGATCAAATCGTCAAGACGATCGAAGCCGGTATCGGAGGAACGCTTGGTCACTTGGCACTGATCTTTGGTCTCGGTGCCATGCTTGGAAAGCTGATTGCTGACGCCGGGGGGGCGCAGCGAATCGCCATGACGCTTGTCGCCCGATTCGGGGAAAAGAACATCCAGTGGGCGGTTGTCGTCGCTTCGTTCATCATCGGGATCGCCCTCTTCTTCGAAGTCGGACTCGTTTTGTTGATTCCAATCGTCTTTGCGATTTCACGTCAACTTCGTGTCTCGATTCTATATCTCGGGATCCCGATGGTCGCTGCCCTATCCGTCACGCACGGCTTCTTACCACCTCACCCGGGTCCGACCGTCATCGCTGGGGAGTATAAAGCCAATATCGGGGAAGTCTTATTGTATGGTTTCATCGTTGCTGTTCCGACAGTCATCATCGCTGGTCCTATCTTTACAAAAATCGCGAAACGACTCGTTCCTGAATCGTTTACACGGACAGGAAACATCGCGTCACTCGGGGAACAAAAAGAATTTGATTTAGACGAGACACCAGGCTTCGGCATCAGTGTCTTCACGGCGATGCTACCGGTTCTTTTGATGTCGGTCGCAACGATCTTCACGCTTTTACAAGAAACACTCGGCTGGGGTGAAAACAGCGTCATCTCGGCAATCGAGTTTATCGGGAACGCCTCGACGGCGATGTTGATTTCATTACTCGTCGCGGTCTACACGATGGGGATCGCGCGTAAGATTCCGATGCAAACGGTCATGGAATCTTGTACGACGGCAATCGCCCAAATCGGGATGATGCTATTGATCATCGGCGGTGGCGGTGCCTTCAAACAAGTCTTGATTGACGGTGGTGTCGGGAAATACGTTGCCCAATTATTTGAGGGATCAGCGTTATCCCCGATTCTACTCGCTTGGTTGATTGCTGCGATTCTCCGGATCTCACTTGGTTCCGCAACAGTCGCTGCCCTATCAACGGCAGGTCTCGTCATTCCGTTACTGGAGCAATCCGACGTCAACTTAGCGCTCGTCGTTCTCGCGACTGGTGCAGGTAGTCTGATCGCTTCACACGTCAATGATGCAGGCTTCTGGATGTTTAAAGAGTATTTCGGATTATCATTAAAAGAAACGTTTGCGACATGGACTGTGCTTGAGACGATCATTTCCGTTTGTGGACTTGGGTTCGTTCTTCTCCTCAGCCTCGTCGTCTAAGAAAAGGAGTCGTTCTACTTATGCAACATTCTATCGGAGTCATCGGGCTTGGCGTCATGGGACGCAACCTGGCACTGAATATGGCGAGTCATCAAGAAGAAGTCGCCATCTATAACTACACACGTGATTTAACGGACGATCTCGTCGCACATGATGAGGGACTACCTCTTCATCCGTACTATGACATTGAAGCATTCGTTCAATCACTCGCTCGTCCACGGAAAATCTTCATGATGGTCACGGCTGGTAGCGCGATTGATTCAGTCATCGAATCGTTGCTTCCGCATCTCGAAACAGGCGATATCATCATGGATGGCGGAAACTCTCACTTCCTCGATACAGAGCGTCGTTTCGACGAGTTACAACGCCACGGGATCGAATACATCGGTGTCGGTGTATCGGGTGGTGAAGTCGGTGCGCGGACCGGTCCTGCGATCATGCCTGGTGGATCGAAAGAAGCTTACGAACATGTCGCACCAATCTTGACGAAGATCGCTGCTCACGTCGAAGGTGATCCATGTTGTGTTTATATTGGTCCGAAGGGCGCTGGTCACTTCGTCAAGATGGTCCATAACGGAATCGAGTATGCGGACATGCAACTGATCGCTGAAGCGTATAGCTTCCTCCGTTTCCGTCTCGGACTCGACGTCACGGAAGTCGCGGATATCTTCGCTGAGTGGAACGCGGGTGAACTGAAAAGTTACCTGATTGAGATCACAGCGGACATTCTCCGAAAAACCGATGACGAGACAGGGCAACCGTTGATTGATGTCATTCTCGATCAAGCCGGTCAAAAAGGAACTGGAAAATGGACGAGCCTGCAAGCAATTGATAATGGGATCGCCTCTTCAATCATTACAGAAGCTCTGTTCGCGCGTTACCTTTCAGCTATTAAAGAAGAACGCGTCGCAGCGTCTACTGTCTTAAAGGGACCAGAAGACTTGTCGACGCTTGAGCGAGACGCGTGGGTCGAACGAATTCGTCAAGCGCTTTATATGGGGAAAGTTGCCGCATACGCGCAAGGCTTCACCCAGTACCGGACGTCGTCTGAGTTGTATGACTGGAACTTACGCCTTGAAGAGATCGCTTTGATTTTCCGTGGTGGATGTATCATCCGGGCAGACTTCTTGAACGTCATCAGTGAAGCGTTCAAAAATGATGCGAACCTCTCGAACTTGATGCTTGCCCCGTTCTTCGCTGAGAAAGTACAGGCGTATCAAGAATCGTTACGTCACGTCGTTGCCGAGGGTGCGTTATCTGGTTTTGCACTCCCATCTCTATCGACGTCACTGACGTATTACGATAGCTACCGGACAGCGAATTCGAATGCCAACATGTTGCAAGCGCAACGCGATTATTTTGGTGCTCATACGTATGCTCGGACAGACCGCGAAGGGATCTTCCACACGGACTGGCAATAAAGAATACAGCTCCCGACTCCTGTTTCATTTAGGAGTCGGGATTTCTTTTTTTGTTCACACAATCTTTCCTGAAATAAGAAATTACCGATTATACCTTGACAAAAGTGTTGGTCTATATGAAATTAGTATTAGATTAGAATTATTCTAGTGTGATAAATACAGATTGTTTGTATGCACTAGAACAGATTCTAAAAATAGAACCCTTGAGGAGGATTTTTATCATGTCTTTAATCGGAAGTGAAGTAAAACCATTCAGTGCATCAGCATTCCACAACGGAGAATTCGTTGACCTAACGGATGCTAACCTTCGCGGTAAATGGAGTGTCGTATGTTTCTACCCTGCAGACTTTACATTCGTTTGCCCGACAGAACTCGAAGATCTCCAAAACCAATACGAAACTCTCAAAGCGCTTGACGTTGAAGTTTACTCTGTCTCAACAGATACGCATTTCACACATAAAGCATGGCACGAAACATCAGAAACAATCGGTAAAATCGAGTACGTCATGATCGGTGACCCATCACACGTCATCTCACGTAACTTCGAAGTCTTGAACGAACAAGATGGTCTTGCTGATCGCGGTACGTTCATCATCGACCCAGACGGCGTCATCCAAACGGTAGAAATCAACGCAGGCGGTATCGGTCGCGATGCAAGCACGCTCGTCAACAAAATCAAAGCAGCACAATACGTACGTAACAATCCAGGCGAAGTCTGCCCAGCGAAATGGGAAGAAGGCTCTGCAACACTCACACCAAGCCTTGACCTCGTCGGAAAAATTTAAGGAGCGGATTCGCGATGGCTTTAGCACCAGACATTAAAGCACAACTCGCGCAATACCTCGAGCTTCTCGAAGGCGATCTCGTCCTAGCGGTTAGCGCTGGGACAGACGCCGTCTCGCTTGAGATGAGCGCACTCGTCGAAGAGATCGCAAGCATGACACCACGCATCTCCGTCGAGCAGGCAAGCCTTCCCCGGACACCAAGTTTCACAGTCAACCGTGTCGGTGAGACAAGCGGCATCACGTTCGCGGGAATTCCACTCGGTCATGAGTTCACGTCCCTCGTTCTCGCTCTGCTACAAGTCAGCGGTCGAGCACCGAAGGTCGATGCGGACGTCATCAAGCAGATTCAAGGCATTCAAGAAACGTACCACTTCGAGTCGTACATCAGCTTGAGCTGCCACAACTGCCCAGATGTCGTACAAGCATTGAACGTCATGAGCGTCCTCAACCCGAACATCAGTCACACGATGATTGATGGTGCGGCATTTAAGGAAGAAGTCGAACAAAAAGAGATCATGGCTGTTCCGACGGTCTTCGTCAACGGCGAAGCGTTTGGTAACGGACGGATGTCACTCGAAGAAATCTTGGCGAAGCTTGGCACAGGTGCCGATGCTTCTGATTTCGCTGATAAAGATCCATACGATGTCCTCGTCGTCGGTGGTGGTCCAGCTGGATCGAGTGCTGCCATCTATGCAGCCCGTAAAGGCATCCGGACAGGAATCGTCGCAGAACGCTTCGGTGGACAAGTCATGGATACGATGAGCATCGAAAACTTCATCAGCATGAAGTACACGGAAGGACCAAAACTCGTCGCAAGTCTTGAGGAGCACGTCAAGGAATATGGCATCGATGTCATGAACCTGCAACGAGCAACTCGTCTTGAGAAGAAGGACCTCCTCGAGCTCGAGCTTGAGAATGGTGCTGTCTTGAAGACGAAGAGTTTGATCCTTTCAACAGGTGCACGCTGGCGTAACGTTGGTGTCCCAGGCGAACTCGAATTCAAGAACAAAGGCGTCGCCTACTGCCCACACTGTGATGGTCCGTTGTTCGAAGGAAAACGTGTCGCAGTCATCGGTGGCGGAAACTCAGGGATCGAAGCAGCCATCGATCTCGCGGGAATCGTCAAGCATGTCACGGTCCTTGAATTCGCACCGGAACTAAAAGCGGATGCTGTTCTTCAAGAACGCCTCGCTTCTCTTCCGAACGTCACGGTCGTCGTCAACGCACAGACGAAGGAAATCACAGGAACGGACAAAGTAAACGGTATCACGTACATCGAGCGCGAAACGAACGTCGAGCGTCACGTTGAGCTCGAAGGTGTCTTCGTCCAGATCGGTCTCGTACCGAACACGGACTGGCTCGGTGAAACAGTGAACCGTAACAAGTTCGGTGAAGTCCAAGTCGATCGCCACGGCGCAACGAACGTACCAGGCGTTTTCGCAGCAGGAGACTGCACGGATAGCGCATATAAACAGATCATCATCTCGATGGGCTCTGGTGCAACAGCTGCACTGGGTGCTTTCGATCACTTGATCCGGAATTAAACGAAAAGAGCGGAACTCAAACGAGTTTCGCTCTTTTTCTGTTTCAATAGTAGATTTCACCAACGGATGAACAATGAAATTCTTTTGTGATGTGGTGCTTTGTTAAGATGCCTTGCTTCGCGTATGTACCACTGACCGTTACGACCATCGTTTGTCCTGCATCGATTGGTCTACCGACAAATTCAGTTTGCGTCCATCTTCCATCATCGATCGCAAGAGACGTCATCGAAAAGACATCGGATAATCGTTGGCGTTTACTCTGTTCCAAGAGTTCTGTCTCGAAATTCCCGATAATCCGGACTTCGTTTCCACGTTGCGTGCGTTCGAGCGTCCGTTCACTATCCCACTCGAAGCTCGTTTGGACACGTAACGGCTTTAACCGTTTGACTGCTCGTTCCTGAAAACGTTTCGGCGAAACCCAGTCCTCGTCTGCGAATTGATTTGCTGCAAGCAACGTGACGTCCGCATTTTCATGTGTCCGATTTATTTTCTGCACGATTTTTTCATATGCCGCGTAATAACGTTGATGTTGTGTCGTCTGGTCCTTTTCCTCCGATATGACTGGTGACAATGAAGCGAATAAAAAAACAGCTGTCGCGATCTGATATTTCATTAACTTCCCCTTCCTTTCGCTGTTCATTGTACAGAAAAAACAAAAAGTAGATTCAAAAACGACAACCGTTTTGGAGATTTTTTCATTTAAGACTGTATGAATAGATTAAACTCTTTTGGAATTAAGAACGAATGACGACTTTTTAGTCAATCTGACCCCTATAAATAATTCAAAGTTGACACTTTTGACTAGTCCAGTCATCTGATAGATTAAAGCTATCTTAAAATCTATCATAAAGAAGGTTAGCCACATGCAAAAAGCAGCACCGTATTCTAGCACTCGTACTCGCCAGCTCGTCATCACTGCGATGTCAATCGCACTTGTTCTTGTCGCGACACTATTCATCAATATCAAATTGCCAATCGCTTCAAGCGGTGGTCTCGTTCATATGGGAACAGCGATGCTCTTTCTCATCGCGATTTTATTCGGTCCACGGACAGCACTGATTGCCGGAGCAATCGGCATGGGATTATTTGATCTTATCAGTGGATGGACACTCTGGGCTCCATTTACAATCGTAGCTCGAGGGCTCCAAGGATATATTGTCGGACGTATCGCCTGGTCTTCGCGATACAAAGGAGACAATCCAGGCTTAAATATTTTCGCAATGATTGTTTCTGCTCCTGTCATGCTTGCTGTTTACTATGTTTGTGAAGGTATTCTTTACAGCAACTGGGTCGCACCAGTCGCTTCAATTCCAGGAAACATCACACAAAACGTCGTCGGAATCCTCGTTGCGATTCCAGTCGGGATTGCACTGAAGAAAACACGTTTCTTCCGTAACTTCCGCTAAATCAAAAAACCGTCCGGCTCCTCGTAGAGTCGGACGGTTTTCGTTTAGCGAATCGGTTGACCTTGTTCGAGTTCGAGCGTTTTTGCTGTTTCGGCATGGATCTGTTCGAACAGCTCCGGATGTTCAACGAGTGAGATCCCGTAAGACGGAATCATCTCCTTGATTTTTGCTTCCCACGCCGGTAATTCGGACGGGAAACATTTTCCGAGTACTTCCAGCATGACGGGAACCGCTGTTGAGGCACCTGGTGACGCCCCGAGTAAGGCAGCGACAGATCCGTCGGCTGCACTGACGACCTCTGTTCCGAACTGGAGTGTCCCTTTTCCTTGTGGTGTATCCTTGATGACTTGGACACGTTGACCAGCGACGACGACATCCCAGTCTTCTGTCTTCGCATTCGGAATGAACTCTCGTAATTCGTTCATCCGTTGTTCCGTCGACAAGAGGACTTGTTCGATCAGATACTTCGTCAATCCCATCTCTTTAGCTCCCGCAGCAAGCATCGTCAAGACGTTGTTCGGTTTGACAGACGCGATCAAATCAAGATTTGATCCTGTCTTGAGGAACTTCGGTGAGAAGCCAGCAAACGGTCCGAAGAGGAGTGATTTCTTCCCATCGATGTATCGTGTATCTAAGTGCGGTACTGACATCGGCGGTGCTCCGACTTTCGCTTTTCCGTAGACTTTCGCATGGTGCTGTTCGATGATCTCAGGATTTTTACAAACGAGGAATAAACCACTGACCGGGAAACCACCGATTTGCTTCGATTCCTCGATGCCTGTTTTTTGGAGCAACGGCAGACTACCGCCGCCACCTCCGATGAAGACGAACTGCGCCGTATGATGCTCGATCCGGTGATCGCGCTCATTCTTCACTTTGACTTCCCAACCCCCGTCAACACGCTTCAAATCCTCGACACCATGCTGATAGTTGATCGCTACATCGTGTTGTGCGAGATATTCAAACAGGATTCGTGTCAACGCACCAAAGTTGACGTCCGTTCCTGAATCGATTTTTGTCGCAGCGATCGGCTCTGGTGACGTCCGACCGTTCATGATGAGTGGAATCCACTCGGCTAATTTCGCTGGATCCTCTGAATATTCCATTCCCGCAAACAACGGATTCGCTGATAGCGCTTCCAATCGTTTTTTCAGGAATTCGACGTTTTTCGTTCCTTCAACCATGCTCATATGTGGAATCGGCATGATGAATTCTTTCGGATTCGGCAAGACACCTTCCTTGACGAGATGCGACCAGAATTGACGTGACAGTTGGAACTGTTCGTTTACTTTGACCGCTTTACTGATATCGATCGAACCATCGGCATTTTCCGTCGTATAGTTCAGTTCGCATAGTGCGGCGTGACCTGTTCCTGCATTGTTCCACTCGTTCGAGCTCTCTTCCCCGGCACTCGCGAGTTTCTCGAATACCTTGATGTTGATCTCAGGCGCGAGTTCTTTTAATAAGACCCCTAACGTCGCGCTCATGACTCCGGCACCAATTAAAATAACGTCTGTTTTTTTAGGCATACTGCTCATGATATCCTTCCTATCCCCGTTGATATTATGGACTACCTGTCATGAAAAACTTCCCCCTCATGACGACAACTTACCTTTCCATTATAACCCTATCATAGCTTGCACAGAAAGGAACTTCTTTTACATTCAGAAATGTGTAAAAGCGACGATTCAGGTAAGAAGATTTTCGTCAGCCGGCATACAATCAGGCATGACTTTGACGAAAAACGGTAATCATATAACGAAAGTAAAAGGAGGAACACTCATGGCGACACGCTGGATATTCGGCAATCAATTGAATCACGATCTCCCTTTATTGAAGGAAGCAAACAAACAAGACGACGTCATCCTGATGGTCGAAGCGACCTCACGCTCCAAGTGGAAGACGTACCATAAACAAAAACTTGTCCTCGTCTTCTCAGCGATGCGACATTTTGCGGAAGAACTGCGCGAAAAAGGCTTCACCGTCGATTACCGGGAAGCTGATTCGTTCGATCAGGCATTTAAGGCGCACCGGAAAGATCATGATCCGGATCATGTATTCTATACGGCGATCACGGACGAACCGATGCGAAAGGCGATGCACAAGTGGCAAGACGCTTTACCGAAGAAAATCAAGGTCGAGGTCTGTTCCGACGTGCCGTTGTTTTTACTGACACAGGAAGAAGCGGTCGAAGCAATCGGCGACAAGCCCTACAAGATGGACCGTTTTTATCGCAAACTGCGCAAGGAACGAAACGTTCTCATGAACGGCTCCAAACCGATTGGTGGAAAGTGGTCGTTTGACGCCGAGAACCGGAAACCGGCGAAGTCCGGGACGACGTTCCCCGATCCGATTCAGTTTCGTCCCGATCGCATCATAAAGGATGTCATCGACAAGGTCGAACGTGATTTTTCCAATCATCCGGGAGCACTTGATTCCTTCCATTGGCCCGTCACGCGCAAGGAAGCGACGCGGGCTCTTCATCGTTTCATCGAAGAACGACTTGAGACGTTCGGAACGTATCAAGACGCCATGCTGACCGGTGAAGATACGTTATCGCATTCGCTCTTATCAGCAGCAATCAATCTCGGATTGCTGACACCGGAAGAGGTCATTCGTCAAGTTGAAGCCGCCCTCGAAGATCAAGATGCTCCGCTCAATGCGGTCGAAGGTTTTATTCGACAAATCCTCGGCTGGCGCGAGTACATGCGTGCCGTCTATCTAGCCGAGATGCCAGACTATGCTTCCGTCAATGCGCTACGTCATGAAGCGGATTTACCGGACTTTTTCTGGACCGGTAAGACGAACATGAACTGTGTCGCTGAATCGTTACGTCCTGTTGTCGAGCATGCGCACAATCACCATATCCAGCGCTTGATGGTGCTCGGGAATTTCGCTAATCTGTTTGCGATCTCGCCGCAACAGACGGCAGATTGGTTCAACGAGATGTACATCGATGCCTATTACTGGGTCGTCTTACCGAACGTCCTCGGGATGGCGCTTCATGCTGATGGCGGAACGTTATCGACGAAACCGTACATCGCTTCGGCGAATTACATCCATAAGATGAGTGATTATTGCAAGGGATGTCCGTTCCATCAAAAGGACATGCTCGGAGAAGATGCTTGTCCGTTTAACGCCTTGTACTGGGACTTCATCGACCGGCACGAAAAACGGTTCGCTGATAATCAGCGGATGTCGATGATGTATCGGCAATGGGGAAAGCGCGATGCGGACAGCAAACGCGATATTCGAAAGAAAGCGAAAGCACTTCGCAAACAACTGCAGGACGGTGCTTTCGATACACCATAAATCAAGCCGGTCGGATTAGATCCGACCGGCTTGTTTTGGCTTACGCACTTTTTTGATTAGCTGCTTGTTGTTTCTTTTTCCGGAGGTGATACAGTCCGAATAGTCCGAGGAACCAGACCGGTGTCAGCAACAAGGCTGGGCGTGTATCGTCAGCAAACAGCATGACGACGAGAATGACTGCAAACAATCCGAGCACGAGGTAATTGACGAGTGGTGTCAATGGTGCTTTGAATGTCGACGCCGCATGCAATTCCGGATTTTGTTTCTTGTACCGGAGATGACAGACGAGGATGACACCCCAAACCCAGATGAAGCAGATCGCACTGATCGTCGTAACGATACTGAACGCTTGTCCTGGTAACAGTTTACTGAGCAAAGCACCGACTGAGACGACGATCGTTGAGACGAACAAGGCGTTTGCCGGGACATGGTTTTTATTCAACTTCGAGAACTTGTTCGACGCTTGCTGTTGATTTCCCAGGTTATACAGAATCCGGCTCGTCGAGAACATTCCGCTGTTACACGCAGAAGCAGCGGACGTCAGTACGACGAAGTTGATTATTCCTGCTGCGAGTGGAATCCCGATCAGACTAAATGTCTTGACGAACGGACTTTCTGTCGCACTTAATCCTGTCCATGGGTTGATCATCAAGAGGACGAGTAAAGCACCGACATAGAAGAATAAGATCCGAAGCGGAATCTTATTGATCGCGGACGGAATGTTCTTTTTCGGATCCGCTGTCTCTGCTGCCGATACCCCAACGAGCTCGACTCCGACATAGGCGAAGACGACCATTTGGAACGATAGCAAGAATCCAGTAATTCCGTTTGGCATCCAGCCACCATGTGACCAGAGGTTCGAAACTGTCACAGGACCAGCGTCTGTTTTAAAACCGATCGCGAGCAAGACGATTCCGACACCAATCAAAGCAAGGATCGTCACGACCTTGATCAAGGCGAACCAAAATTCGAGTTCACCGAACAATTTAACGGTTAATAAGTTAAAACCAAGTAAAATCAAGAGAGCGAGAACGGCTGGAATCCATTGCGGGATATCAAACCAATACTTGACGTACAGACCGACGGCGATGATGTCCGCCATCGCTGTCATGATCCAACAGAACCAGTACGTCCAACCGGTCACGAACGCGGCACGTGGTCCGAGATAATCTTCTGCGATATCCGTGAGTGACTGATAACCTGCTTTTGACAATAACAATTCCCCAAGTGCGCGCATGACGAAGAAGATCGCGATCCCGACGAGTAAGTAGGCAAAAATAATCGATGGTCCGGCGAGTTGGATCGCTTTACCTGACCCTAAAAACAAACCCGTTCCGATCGTTCCACCAATGGCAATCAACTGTACATGACGATTCGATAAATCCCGTTTTAATCCTTGCTGTTCCAAACCTGAACTCCTCCTTGTGATGGTTTCTCTACGCTTCAGACCGTTCTGTCGGTCCTGAAAAAGAAAAAAGAGACTGGACGAATGTCCAATCTCAACAAAATCAAAGGAATAACCCATACACGCCACTACGACATTCCATGAATGCCTGTCGCTGCATGTGATTACTCTTCTGTCCGTTTGCCTGAGATTGTGAACCCTTCGGCGCCGTGTTGACACGGTCTCTCCAGAAGCTGCTCCTGCCATAGTGTGACCCATGACAATCATAGCTTTCTCTTTATTTGATTATCCGATGCGTCGCTGCATCGATGAATTGTTTCTAATTCTAGTAATCTCGACAGCGTTTGTCAACGCCTTTTTCAAAATGATTTTTCAATCTATGAAAAGGACTTTACCATCTTTTCCAGAAATCATACAGCACCACTTGATCACGAAAGGATGAAACATTCATGTCGACGATTTACTTGATTCGCCACTGTGAAACGACTGGTCAAGCACCGGAAGCCCCGTTAACACCTCGTGGAGAAGAACAGGCGCAACGACTGTGTACGCAGTTATTTGAGCTTCCGATCACACATCTTATTTCGAGTCCGTATCGCCGAGCGCTCGACTCGATTCAACCACTTGCGACTGCTCTGAAACTACCCGTTGCACAAGAAGATGACTTAAAAGAACGACGGTTAAGTGCCGTTCCACTTGACGATTGGCAGGATCATCTTCGTCTAACGTTCATCGATCCAGACTATACGTGTCCTGGTGGTGAATCTAGCCGGATAGCAACTAAGCGCATCACGCGTGTCGTTGAAAAAGCGTTGCAACAGCATGATGGTTCCATTCTCGTGACGCACGGGAATCTGTTATCTTTATACTTGCATTCGATTGACCCTACTTTTGGATTCGAAGAAAGTTTACAGCTGAAGAATCCAGATATTTTTAAGGTGACGCAAGTAGATGATGTAATATCTTTTCAACCAATCGATCTATACTAACGGAGCCTGACTAAAGTACGCATAACGCTTCAACTCTAATACGGTTTGTTCAAAATTAATTTTTTGATCATCAAAGACTTGTATGTAATCGGGGCGTTGTGCAATCGTCATCGTTTTTCCACTACGAACACTTTTTGGTCGACTTAAATTCAACTCATTTTTTTGAGAATACTCCAATAATGCTTGCATACACTGATCTCGATACTCTCTTTTATTTTGACTATCAGCAGCTTCTACCTTTGCTTTTAACATTGATTCTTCTAACTGCCAATAGTGCGGTTGACTATCGTCTCCTTTCCACCAGAATGCCCAAAATCCTCCACGTGCATTTTCAACGCGTCCCCATTTTCCGTTCTTCAATTCTTTTTGCAGATCTCTATAGAATCCTTGCCAAGAGAAAGAATTCCATTCAGTGATTGGTAGTAATTTATAGGATTCTATCGAGGTGTCGATCTGCTTGAGATACTTAAGATAATCGTTCAAAATATCATTGGTCGTCGAATCATCAAGGCCGCTCAGTACTTCGATCATCTTCGTTCGCGTAAATATTTGATATCCTGCTCCTGTCACGTCGGAGTAGTCACCTTGTTCTACGATTTTGTAATAAATCGGTAACGGTTTTAAATGCTTGGTTTTAGAGTGATTTTCGACCATTCGCAAATATCGATTTAATTGATTTGAATGATGACTCGTAAATACTTTGTCCTCAATCATAATGGCATATTTCTCATTGATAATCGCTAATATATCTAGACTATTGAACTGTCTTTTAATACACACACTTTGAATCGATTCGTTTAACTGACAGTTATGAAGATCAAAAACTTCTTTAACAAATACATTCGCAATCGTATGGAGTTGCGGATCGTGACTTCGTGCTCCTTCTTCCGCCCACTTCAATAACCAACATAGAAAAGCATCTTGTGATAGCTCACTTGTGGCATAATCAAAAATATTAGGTTTCAAATGAATACCTCCTTTTATTACAATTATAACCA
Source organism: Exiguobacterium sp. s46 (assembly GCF_018618875.1). NCBI lineage: Bacteria > Bacillati > Bacillota > Bacilli > Caryophanales > Exiguobacterium > Exiguobacterium sp. s46. Next base: position 51,107 of record NZ_JACSMY010000003.1, on the reverse strand, counting down.
TTTAATTTCCTTTTATTATTCATTTGAAGAATAATAACGAACTCTACTCATTCAATTTGATTATAGATTTCATAAGAACTATCTATTTTACTTCCCTTCGGAACGGCTTTATATTGAATGAATTGATAATAAAGTTAAGTAGTTTTCGATTCATGTATGAAGCGGAACTTCAGAAAAGAAGGGATTTTTATGTCTACCACAAAAAAAGGCTATTTCATGATGATCGTCCTCTGGTTCGCCTATGCGACCTTCGCCATGAACTGGGTCGCGGGTTCGTCTTTGACGCCACAAATCACGGCGCATTTCTTTGGCAATCAGACCGTTGACCCCCTCATCTCACAACTCGTCAACTATTCGATTACGACGGCGCGTGTCTTCGCGAACATTCTCGCTGCGCTCATCTTGATGAAGCTCGGTCCGAAAAAAGCACCGTTGCTCGCATTGTTGTTCCTGATGATGTCGATCGTCGCCATCTATCTGCCGAACTACTGGGCGTATACGGTCGCTCGCATGGTCATGGGACTCGGTGGTTCAATGGTCATCGTCTATATGAACCCGGTCGTAACACGTTACGTTCAAGATCCGGCTGAAAAATTACGCATCAACGCTTTCAATACTGTCTCCTATAACGTCGGTGCATTCGTCGTGTCACTCTTGTTCACCTTGTTCGCTGATCAATTCGTCAGTGACTGGAAACTGACGTTAACGATCTTCGCGAGTCTGACAGCGATTCTCTTCTTCGCATGGTGGATCGGTAGTGAATCGTTCGAGTTGAACGATGCTGCGGACGCGGACGAAACGCCTTACGGTTACGGAGATGCTGTCCGCGATCCGTTCCTTTGGAAATATGCGGTTGCCTTCGGCGGTTTCTTGACGCTCTATATCTTATCGCTCGTCGGCTTGAAACCTGTGTTCGATACGTATACGCAGTTGAACGGTTCGCTCGTCAACCTGTTGGTCTCAGGTGCCGGAATCGTCGGAACGTTCGTCGGTCTACGGATCGGTAACAAAGGAACACCTCGTAAACCGATTCTGTTGATCAGCGGGACGGTCATGATTGCGAGTTTCCTCGTCACCGTCTTGTTCGGAAACATCTCGCCACTCGTTTCGTATGTCTTTGCGTTCATTTCCGGATTTGCGATGTACATCCAGTATCCGATCTTCATGAACTTGGCACACGAACGAAAAGGGATGACACCGCAAAAGATCACCGTCTTATTTGGTCTCTTCTGGGCAATCGCTTATGCGACGCAGACGATCTTTACGATCATTTGGAGTTACGCACTCGGACATGCTGGATATACGGTCTCAATGATCGTCTTCTTCCTCTGCTGTTCCGTGTATCTGTTCTTCACGTTCTTCTTACCAGAAACAAAACCAAAACGGACGGATGCACTTCGAAAATCCGCTTAATCAAGCAACAAGCCCTTCCGAATCACCGGAAGGGCTTATTTTTATGCCTCGTTATGCGCGCCATAACTATGACGAAGAGCAAACAACAGCCGAATCAATGATTCATGATAACTGATGAACCATCCTTCTTCGATTCCGTTAACGATTGCTTCTTCTGTCATCCAAGCGACGCGCTGGACTTCTTCTTCCTGCAGCATCAAAGTCGTCAGATCCACTTCCTGCTCGACGAGATAATAATCGTCAAAACCGATTTCAAACGGGATCGTCAGATGGGGACGGATGCCTGTGAAATCGATATCGAGTCCAAGCTCTTCCGACAGTTCCCGTTGTGCTGCCATCTGACTCGTATCCCCACTAATCGCACTACCCCCGACCGTCACATCCCACATGTTCGGCCAACCAGATTTGAACGGTTGCCGTTGTTGGACGAGCATCTCTCCTTTGGCGTTAAAGACACAGACATGAATCGTCATGTGATAATCGCCGGCTGTATGTGGCGTTCCCCGTTGCCAGAGCCGTCCTGTTTTCTTACGATCTGCTGTGTATACGTCCCACTGTTCCATTCTAAATCCTGCTCCTTTTTAATCAATGAAAGATGTAGAGTTCGAACTTTCCTCCGCCTTGACGCAATCAATCGCGACGACGAGGGCGATCAACAATTCTTCCATCGCTTCATCTTCGACTTCAATGATGTACTGATCGGTCCAAGAGATCCATTTCTTCTGCACGCGACCAATTCGTTGTCCTTGTTGTAAGACCTCAAAATCAACATCCCACCAGTCGCCCGTTACTTCGAACTGATCCGAGTTGATCGTATAACGGTCCTTGAAGAACGTGAACTCTTTAATGATCTCAAACGATTGCCCTGCTGCTTCGACATAAAAGACCGGTCGGAAACTGAACGTCTTCTTCGTGATTTCCGCGACTTCCTCTCCATCTCGGTTCGTCACGCTGAATGACTTCGGAAGTTTCATAAAACTTCCCTCGATGTGATAGGCGTCGTGCCCTGCCTCGTCTTGAATCGAGAATCGTCCACGTAAACTGAACGCTTTTTCTTTCATATAGAGTGTATGCATACCGGTCTCCTCCTTTAATGTATAAGTTCATTTACGCGATCACCGACGGAAAAGATTCAATATCTGGAAATTATCGTTTGTATCCGAACTTTCAGTGGTATCAACTTACATACCACGAATCTACGGGAAAGAAGGAATTTTGATGTCTATCAATACGATTGTTCTCTTCATTTTACTCGCCATCGCCCTGTTGATCATCCTTGTCCCACCGCTTCTCTTTTGGCACGTCTGGCGCGCTGATCGTCGTCAGCAAGAACACGCGGTCCTGCGAAACTTCCCTGTCCTTGGAAAAATGCGCTATATCCTCGAGAACATGGGACCGGAACTCCGCCAATACTTATTTCTCAACAATAACGAAGGGAAACCCTTCTCCCGTAATGAATACAAGACGGCCGTCCTTTCCGGCAAATATCAAAGTCGGATTCTCGGTTTTGGATCGGAACGTGATTTTGAAGAAGCCGGTTTTTATGTACAAAACGCCCTCTTTCCAACGAATCGTCAGGAATTACGCATCGACCAGTCGGAACGTGTCGACACACACATCTATCAGATTGACCGCGATGAACTATTTACACGTAAAGAACATCTCGTTGCGAAGCAAATTTCACCGTATCTCTTGAAAATGGAGGATGCACCAGTCATTGGCGCAACGACATGTCGACACCCTTATCAAATCCAAGGACTGATTGGTCAATCAGCAATGAGTTTTGGAGCGCTCGGTGACCGTGCCATTACCGCGCTCTCGATCGGACTGGGTCGCGCCAAAGGGAGCTGGATGAATACCGGGGAAGGCGGGCTATCCGATTTTCATCTAAAAGGTGACGTCGACATCATCTGTCAGATTGGTCCCGGTCTGTTCGGTGTCCGAACGGAAGACGGTGACTTTTCGTTCGATGAGTTCCAGAAAAAAAGTGAGTTACCGCAAGTCAAAGCTTTCGAACTCAAGCTCGCTCAAGGAGCTAAGACGCGCGGTGGTCACCTCGAAGGATCAAAGGTCACAGAAGAGATTGCCGCTGTCCGGAAGGTCAAAGTCGGTGTCGGCATCGATAGTCCGAACCGCTTCAACGAATTCACGACACCAGAGACGATGCTCGACTGGGTCGAACGTCTACGTGAGATTGGCGGAAAACCGGTCGGAATCAAAGTCGTCGTCGGTAATCTTGAAGACATGCGGCAGTTGATTGCTTATATGAAAGAATCCGGACGTCATCCGGACTTCATGACGGTCGATGGAGGTGAAGGAGGGACAGGCGCGACGTTCCAAGAACTCGCGGATGCTGCAGGTCTACCACTTTTTTCCGCCTTACCGTTCGTCCACCAACTCCTGACGGAAGCTGGTTTACGCGACAAGGTCAAAGTGTTTGCGTCCGGTAAGCTGATCAGTGCCGATAAGATTGCGATCGCTCTCGCCCTCGGTGCCGACTTCGTCAATATCGCACGTGGTCTGATGTTTAATGTCGGCTGTATCCAAGCGCAAGTCTGTCACACGAATCACTGTCCGGTCGGTGTCGCGACGACCGACCCGAAGCTGCAAAAGGCGCTAATCGTCGACGAAAAAAGTTTCCGCGTGACGAACTACATCATTTCGTTACGAGAAGGTCTCTATAACCTGACGGCGGCAGCAGGACTCGTCTCGCCGACGGAACTTCGACCCGAACACGTCATCTATAAGGACGAAGCCGGACACCTGATTCCGGGGCCGGACTGGATGGCACGGCATATGATGGATCGCTCTCTTTCCTCACGGTAACGAATAGCACTCACTTGCACTTTTTAGCCAGAGCGCTTAAAGTGTATAGTTGATGAAATTCTTTAACCACACATGTGCATTACCTTAAGGAAAGGGTTTAATATACTATGAAAAAGAACTTTTGGCAGGACTTACCACGACCATTTTTCGTCTTAGCACCGATGGAAGACGTCACCGACGTCGTCTTCCGCCACGTCGTCGCAAAAGCGGCGCGTCCGGACGTCTTCTTCACGGAATTTACGAATACAGAAAGCTATTGTCATCCGAAAGGCAAGCAGAGCGTCCGCGGACGTCTCGAGTTCACGGAAGATGAACAACCAATGGTTGCTCACATCTGGGGCGACAAACCAGAATATTTCCGCGAAATGAGTATCGGCATGGCAGAGATGGGGTTTAGCGGGATCGACATCAACATGGGCTGTCCCGTCCATAACGTTGCTGTTAACGGTAAAGGCTCCGGTTTGATCAATCGTCCGGAAGTCGCAGCTGAACTGATCCAAGCTGCAAAAGCGGGCGGTCTCCCGGTCAGCGTCAAAACGCGTCTCGGTTATACGAAGGTCGAAGAGTGGCACGATTGGTTGCGCCACATCCTCGAGCAAGATATCGCGAACCTCTCGATTCACCTCCGGACACGTAAAGAGATGAGTGCCGTTCCAGCGCACTTCGAATTGATTCCGGAAATCAAGAAGTTACGTGATGAAATCGCACCACAGACGTTACTGACGATCAACGGGGATATCAACGATCGCCAACACGGTCTTGAACTCGTCGAGAAATACGGTGTCGACGGTGTCATGATCGGTCGCGGGATCTTCCACAATCCGTTTGCATTCGAAGTCGAGAAAAAAGAACATTCGAGCCAAGAACTCCTCGATTTGTTACGTCTCCAGCTCGATCTGCACGATCATTACTCGGCTCAATTCGAGCCCCGTCTCTTCAAGCCATTACGCCGGTTCTTCAAGATTTACGTCCGCGGATTCCGCGGTGCGAGTGAACTGCGGGTCAAATTGATGGAGACGAACTCAACGGACGAAGTGCGTGCTTTACTCGACGCTTTCGTTGAAGAAGAAGGGATTCACGAGGTCAACTCGTTTTCAATCTAACAACAAAGCACGCCTCCTCGTATTGAGGAAGCGTGCTTTTTCGTGTCACCAGTGTTCGATAGTTTGACGTGTATCTGCACACCATTGTTCAAAATCAGACTGATGCGTCAGCGACAGGAAACGCCGTTTGCCGAGTCGCCGATCGAGCCGTGCGATGCCGCGGATGAAAGGATGTGGATGAACGAGCGCTTGTTCAAACGCAAGGTTCGGGTACTGCAACAAGTCCTGTTGCATCTCGTAGTTCTCCATGTACCCGTCTTGTTTGACCTGTCGTTCGATCTCAGCGGATAACGCATGCGACTGCTTCAACCAGTCGGACTGCCATAACGATCCGGCTGGTTTTTCCGGTAACTGTGCAGCTTGTAATGCATAACGCCGCTCGACTTCCCGCTCGAAGTGAAAGTCGTCTGCTCCGAGAATCTCTTCTCCGTCAAACGTCATCCAGACGCGACTAGGACTGTCTTGAATCCGGTAGACGGCTGCATGAAAAGCAATCCGTCCCTGTAACGACGGGGCAAGCAGTTGCTCGACCCGTTTTTTAATGATGGAAAACTGCACGCAATCCGTCCTTTCCGTCCGGCTAATCTAATCAGCCGTTCTTCATATGAAACGATTCCGCAAGCGTAAACGTCAACTCTTTTAACTCGAGACCACCGAGTGCAAAGTAGAGTTTTAAATAGTTGTGTGGGTTGAAGACGAAGACGTCCTTCGTCTGACTGACCCACTCGCCGTTCGTTCCATTGAAGGTGAAGGTCGCAACCGGCATGTTGTTCGCAAACAATGTCACTGGCATCTGCGCCAGTTCACCAGCATTCGAACGTGCCGTCAACGTGACCTGATACATCCCTGTCTCTTCCGCCGTGACAGCGAAGACATGACTGCTGCCTGTTGTCGTCACGACGTCCGTTAACGGGAACGCATCCCCACTGACGAGGCGTTGGTGCGAGACTGCTTGCTCTTCGAGCGTCTCTTCTTCGATCGGTGCCCCGAGGACCTCGACAGGTGACGCCGTTCCCATCACGCGATCCATGACCGGTGACCGGAGTAAGAACTGACAGATGTTCGCAGCACTGCGCAGTAACTCGGAACGTCGAAGTGTTCCGTCGGCGAGAGCAGTCAATGTATCATCCTCGAACGGATTCGTTCCCGGTTCGCCGACGACCATATAGAGATCGTTTTGCGAACGGACCATCGTCGCCGTTTGCTGACGGTTTGCTTCCAAACCTTCGGCGTTGATTTTCGCCCACCAGTCGGTCATGACGATTCCGTCAAAGCCCCATTCATCACGCAAAATACGTGTGTTCTGATCATATAAGCCGGCAGTCCAGATGCCATTGACGGCACCATACGTTGTCATGATCGAGTAGGCTTTCCCGTCCTTGACGGCCATCTCGAATCCTTTCAGGTACAACTCACGTAACGCCCGTTCTGATACGATCGAATCCAGATCATGTCGGTGAAACTCTTGGTTGTTGGCACTGAAGTGCTTCAACGTTCCCGTCACACCAACCCGGTGCATCCCATCAAGCTGTGCCACTGCCATTTTTCCAGTCAGATACGAATCTTCCGAGAAATACTCGAAGTTCCGTCCATTGAGTGGATGGCGGTGAAGGTTCATCCCGGGTCCAAGCAACGTATCGATCTCGTTCTTCCGTAACTCAAGACCTGTCATCTCAAATAGATCGGCGATCAACGTCGTGTTGAACGTCGAAGCAAGCAACGTTCCGTTCGGTAACGAGAAAGCTTTCGTTCCGATGTCCATCCGGATCCCAGACGGACCATCTGCACAGCAGCCTGCTGGAATACCGAGCGCTTCGAGTTCTGTCGTCACGCCACCGAAGGCGCCCGCCGTTCCCGGTGTAACGCGCGGTGAGTTCATCCCTTCACCTCGGACGATTGCCGCGAGATCCGCATCCGTTAATTGATCGAGGAACGTCTCGAGCGTGACACGTTCTTCTTTGACGTCGCGTAATTTCCAACCGGCATCTTCCGTCTGCGTCCGTTCAACGGGACGCTCCTGTTGACGACGTTGTTCCGGCTCGATTGTCCGCAGTGGTGTTGCTTCATATGTTACCGTATATCCCGTTTCGGTCGCTTGCGGTTTGATGCGTTCAAACGCCGTCACCGGTGCCATGTTCTCCGTTAAGACGTCCGTGACGTCAAGCGTCTCGACGGAATAGCTTGCGACTGGAACCGCCGACCGGACGTCCGTTCCGAGATAGAGCTGATACGTGCCGGGTTCGACGACATAAGACGACTTATGCCCGGTAACGCCACTATCGTCATAACTCGCAAACGAGGCGAACGGTACGACGAGTGTGAAAGACTCTTGTTCGCCTGGTGCGAGTTCTTTTGTCTTGCCGAACGTAACGAGTTGACGCGTTGGGTTCCCAAGTTGTCCTTGTGGTTTCTCGAGGTATCCTTGTACGACTTCCTTCCCGCTCGTCTGACCGGTATTCGTCACCGTCGCCGTAACCGTCCAAGCATCAGCTGACGTCGTCACGTCTGTCGTAAGGTCAAACGACGTATACGATAATCCATAACCGAACGGATACAAGACCGCTTCCGGTGCGAACGTCTCGAAGTAACGGTACCCGACATAGATGTCTTCTTGATACAACGCGCGATCGGCATGACCGAAGTATGGTGTCGACGGATAATCATCGAGTGAACGGACGATCGTATCCGGTAGTTTCCCAGACGGCGAGACGCGGCCGAGCAAAAGATCACTCAGTCCAGTTCCGCCTTCCATCCCTCCTTGCCACGCGTAAAGGACAGCACTTGGCGCTGTCTCTTCGACCCAGCGCATATCGATGATATTCCCGACGTTCAAGACGACCACAGTTTGTTTGAAGTGTGTCGTCACGAGTCGGAGCATCTCCCGTTCCGTCTCCGTTAAAAAATAACTCCCTGGATCCGCTGTATTGTCGCGGTCTTCCCCAGCCGTACGACCAATCATGATCAAGGCAACATCGGAGTCAAGCGCTGCTTGCTGAACGAGTGTCGCGTCAAGCGGCATCTCTTCTTGCGACCACGGCTCGGCTGCCCAGCCTTCACCTTGGTCAAACGGATGGTCTTCAAGCCACGTCTCGTACGCCTTGAGGACGTCTGCATTCAGCGTTACGTCTTCGCGTAGCATATCGAGCGGACTGACGACGTTCGTGACGTTGACCATTCCGCCTGATCCCGTACCGCTTTTATAGTAGTTGAACTGATTACGTCCGAAGACAGCGACCGTCGATGCGGGTTGTAACGGGAGTACACCATCATTTTGTAAGAGGACCGCCCCTTCCGCGACGGTTTGTCGAGCGAGTTTTGTATAGGCTTGCCAATCGAGCGTGTATGTCATGCGTCATCCACCTTTGTTAGTTAGTTTGAGAAAAAAGTCGTTTTAAGTCTTTCGCGATTTCGTCTAAGCTGTCCTCGGCTTGCGGATACAGACCGAGTTTATCAAGAAAGGCATGTTCCATCCCGCGGTAATGGAGATAGCGGGTCTTGACGCCGGCGCGTGCGAGCTTTTTCGCATACGCTTCCCCTTCAAGACGTAAGTAATCAAACTCTCCTGTAATGACGAGTGCCTCTGGTAGATCGTCGAGTGTCGCGAACAACGGAGAAATCCTCGGATCCTTTGCGTCACTTGTTTGAACGTACCACTGCTCGAGGACACCCTCTTCATCTTGCAGCGACAAAATGATCCGTTCGAGTAGCTCCGGTTCCGTTTGTCGGTCATACGCTTCAAGCGTCCAATCATATTCCGAATTCGGATGTTCGCCGACATTAACGACCGGATAATACAAGACTTGATAGCGGATATACGGCGTCGGACGCTCGCGGTCGAGCAAACAACAGACCGTCGCTAAGTTCCCACCGGCACTATCACCGGCGACAGCAATTGCACTTGGATCAATCCCAAGTCGATCAGCGTGTTCGACTGCCCAATCGATCGATGCATGACAATCCATAAGCCCTGTCGGAAACGGATGCTCTGGCGCCAATCGATAACCAACGGACAAGACAGCGACGTTCCCTTTATCGGCTAATGCTTTACACGGATTCTCGACCGTCTCGAGCGTACCACCGAAAAAACCACCGCCATGGAAATAGACGACGAGCGGGAGTTGACGCGCCGCTTTCGGACGATACAGCCGTGCTTCGATCGTGGTACCGGGTCTTGGGATCGCGAGGACATCCGTTGAGATTTGCCGAGTCGTCACGTCTTCGTTGTCCCAGCCCATGCCGGCACGCGCCAGTTCGACTGGCGACGCCCCTTCTGGAATCGAGACCGATGGACGCTGCGTGAGGACGACCTCACGGACACGCGGATCGAGTGTTCCTGGAGTCGAGACGTCAGGAATCGGCTTATCGACGATTTCAAGTCCGTCTTGATGGATGGATGAACGATTTCGTAACGTCCGCAGTAAGTCTTGCATCGATGCAGTAGACAAATGAATCGCTTCCTTTCTAGTCAAACCGTTATCGAAAGCGCTTTCGATAACGGTTAAAAAAATTTCGAATGCCTCTTTTTTTAAAAAGAGACCGCTTACATCACAATATACCTGTCTTTGATAGCAGAAGCAAATGTTTCACCTAAAAAAATCAGCGCAGTCGCCTGCGCTGATCCTCATCGTAATTGTTCTTGGGAAACGATCGTAAAGCCATCGATGACCGTGTCTTCCTCGACCTCGATCAACAGGCATCGTTTCCCTTGATAGTTGACTTGTTTGACGTACTTCAAGTCTTGCGGACTGATCGCGATATTTGCGACCTTCGTATTGATTTTAATCGATTTCGCTTCATAGTTCGGGACGATGTTACTTGCCTTCATCTCGTATGTCGGATCGTCAACGACCGTCTTGAACGCCCGTTCGACCTGCTCCGTGCTGACGTCTTCGACACCGCTTGCCTTGAGGACACGCTCGACTTCCTGAACGTCGAGCATCGGTACTTCTTCTTCATCCTGATCCTCTTCGACGACGATCAACTGGTTGATGTTTTCATAGACACCAGCTAACGTCTTCGTATCCATCGATTCACCGACGACTGATTTGACGATTTCCTCGAAGATCGCTTTATCCTCATCTGCCGTGACGATCGGTTGACCGTTCAAGACGTTTTCAAGGAAGCCAAAATCTGGTTTATTCGGCTTGCCCGCCGCATACAGGACATGATTGACGTCTGCTGCATTGTCGGTGAAGGTCGGGAAGAGGAATCCACCAATCGGGGATGCCAGTTTGATGACCGGATTGATGAATAAGTTCGACTTGAATTCGCGTTCGACAAAATCAAAGACGAGCGATTGTTTCGGTAACTCCGTCAAGTTAAGGCTACCGAGGATGAACGGTGTCGTATAGACGTCGTCATTTGGATCGATCTCTGTCTCATCTGCTTGGCGCTTCGTCGTTTTATAGTATTGTCCGCGAATGAACGTGACGACGAGGTCGTTCTCGTACTGGACGTCCTGAACCATCTTCAGCGCCATCGTCTGCATCTGTTCGACCCAGTCCTCCGGCTCTTCCGCATACAGTCCTTCATAAAGAAGCTGTTGCGTATGACCCGTCTCCCCTTCTTCCGGATGCGTGAACTTGACCTCGAATAGCTTGACGTCGAGTTTTCCACCTAATACTTTTTTGAAGTTCGCGAGGAACAGTTCCTGTTGCTCCGGATCAAGCAATGGAAACGGTCGGGCTTCCTCATAATAGATTTCGCTCGTCTCTTTTCGGATATAGACGTTGTAGATTTCATGGATTTTTAGTAAATCGGCATCCATCTTGAAGTGACGACGGATGTCGGCGATGTCTTTTTTATTCATGCATACCAGCTCCTCAAATCATTAAAATCCTGCTTCCTGAAAAGCGTACCATATGCGAGATGAACCGACATCTTTTAGAAAATCAATGCGCACGGAACGAATACGCGCGTGTGACAGGATTAACGATTTCATATTCATATTCCTGGTGGGCAGCACGAGCTTGCGCGATGCAATTATCTAGTTCTTTTGTGTTGAAATAACGTTGTGCTTCCGTCAACGTACCACTTACGACTAAAAAGATACCGAACACGATCAACCATCCTCTGATTCGTTCGTTCATGATGTAGTCCCCTTTCTTCTCCACCTAAATCCTAACATCAGACCCTTCAATATAATGACAAAAGTTTAATTTTAATAACATTTACACGATATTCATTTTCTCCTAAATGAGTGATGCCATACTAAAAATTGTGAAGGGTGTCTTCACATCACATCATCTCGTCTCATACATAGGAGGAATGACACGTGTTCAAAGCCATCAAGTCCATCGTCATCACTACGCTCGTCTGCCTGACCGCTTTCCAATTCGATACGACGTCTGTTTCCGCGTTACCATCGGGCATCTCATCGAAAGCGACGGCCCAGTCTCAACTCGATGCCTTAACGGTTAAAACAGAAGGCAGCATGACCGGTTATTCGCGTGATTTGTTCCCGCACTGGAGCAGTCAAGGAGGCGGCTGTGATACACGACAAGTCGTCTTAAAACGTGACGCTGATTCATATGTCGGATCGTGCCCCGTTACATCCGGTTCTTGGTATAGTTACTATGACGGACTGACATTCACGAATCCGTCTGACCTCGACATCGATCATGTCGTACCGCTTGCGGAAGCATGGCGCTCAGGAGCAAGCAGCTGGACGACGACAACACGTCAAGCGTTCGCAAACGATTTGACAGGTCCACAATTGATTGCTGTCTCTGCAAGCTCGAACCGTTCAAAAGGGGACCAGGATCCGTCGACATGGAAGCCGACACGGGCAGGTGCGAGCTGTGCTTACTCGAAGATGTGGATCAATACGAAGAGCCGCTGGAACCTCAGCTTACAGTCGAGTGAAAAAACAGCTCTACAAACGATGTTGAACACATGTACATACTAAAAAGGAGTCGATTCGATGGAAACGAAAACCTCTACCTTTACCGCCACACATGGTGTCATGACGCAAGAAGTCGGTGTCATCAGCGGTGAACTCGAACTCCGGACGACCTGTCAGGAGGACGGAACGTTGGAACTGAAGATTGCTTACGTCGGAGCGATAGACGTCTATACGTTACCTGGCAGTTATCGTGTCCACGACGTCCGGGATCATGACGTCATCCATCAGATGCTCGTCAATGTACTAGAGCGAACATAACGAAAAACTGACGCTGTCCAAGTTAATGGGCGGCGTCTGTTTTCGTTCTGCATATTCAAAATTAGATTGTCATTATTTACTAAAGCATGCGTTTTATCTGACGTTCTATCCGGTATAGTGAAAACAACGTCATTATCCTTTCGGGAGGAATACTTCATGCGAAACGTTTTGATCCCAACCGGTGTCATCTTTAGTGGTGCAGGTCTCTATATGGCACTAGAAAGTCACGTGCCTGCGTTACTCGTTACCGGCATCATCATGCTGTTTGGTTGTGGTATCGGTATCATCACGAAAGAAAAGTCGGAGTAATCTATAGGTCCAGTCAGGGGGATAATTATGATTCAACAATTCATCGAGGAACAGCAGTTACACGCTACTATTGGCGGGTTTATCGCTAAGTCTGTTGACCCGATCCTCGCCCACGTCAATCCATCACGTTTACAAGACAACGATCTTGTACTATTGATTCAAGCTGATCAATCGATTGTTGTCTCTTTTGCTAATTCACAAGACCAATCAGGTTGGACGCCACTATCACGAGAGCAGATTCATCAATCGAAAAGTCTACTCGCACCTAAGACATGCTATTTCAAAATTAAGCACGGTGAATATGCCGGAACCTATTTGATTTCACCAGATTTGATTGTGAATGATCAATTCAAGAGTGAGAAAGATTATTTAGAAGTTCTAACATCAACAACGAATAAGTGACTCATAAATGTTTTATCAAGACGATTTCGTCTTTAATCGGAACTCCCTTTTCATTGTAAAACGGGATTTCCGGTTTTATTTTGCGTGCAAGGTCCACGGCATTCGGAATTACCTGCGATATTGTATATCCCCGATGTTGATAGAAACGTATCGCATGCTCATTGTCATTTGTCGTAACGAGTGTCAGCAAGTTGCATTGTTGCTGTGTTGCCTTTTCCTCTACCACTTGCATCAATCGTGAACCGATTCCTTTGCCTTCTTCAAGACTATCCAGTGAAATGATTTCGCACGTCTGCGAAGAGATATGATAGGTGACAAGTCCAATGATTTCATGATCATCGTTAATGACATAAAATCCGTCTAAGAGACTGCAATCATGAACACCTGTCGACGTTACCATTTGTGAACTGCCCCAGTGCTTGGTAAAAAAGGCTTTGACCTGACTACGTGTTTCCTCTTCAATGACCTGAATAATCATTATGTCCTCCATTTATTTTTAATGTTTATTCTATGTAACGATTCCAAGTTAAATATTCATCTAAGTCTTTCCACGTTAATAGCGTATATGGAGTTCCCGCCTCTAATTTTATAGAGACATTTTCTGCTATTACTTTTATACGTTTAGCTGGGTTGTCTCTTTTTCCTGCAGGATAAACAGCTATTTTATTAAATAATAATTCCCCATCCGCCTGAGTTTCTTTCTTTAAATCTAATTGATTGATTTGATCTTTTGAAGGAATTTCTTTTCCTATCCAATCACATATTTCAAAAAGAGGATATCGATCCTTCGTCCACTGTTCAATGATTTCGATAACCTTAAGAATCATGAAATCACCTGATGTTAATTGATAACTAATCGCATCACCGGTCTTTAAATTTGTTTCAGCTATAAATCTCTTTGGTACTTTTTTGGCTTGTGGCTGAGGAGAGTTAAGTTTCTCCTTCAATTTATAAAGGATGACTTCGCGTTTCTTTTTCAATTTAGGATCTTCCTCCCAACGATCAAGGTCAACACCACTATCAATGATACGCAATGCCTCAATTTTCACTTCATCTTGAAGTCTTCCTAATTTCCATTGTATTAAGGCAAAAGATAACCAAAAAGCTGTAATTTCTTCATCGTCTATCTCATCTAGGTATTCTTCAATAACAACTTTCGTTGCTTCTTCATTCGTAAAGTTGTCGCCTAATAAATCCTTATATCTAAAGCTAATATCTTCTGCTATGTCATCAGACAATATCGCTACTCCCCAAGCTCCCATCTATTCTCCACCTCCATGATTTTCATGTCCTTTTTATTATTCGAAATATTGACTTATAAAAAAAGCATCAAAGACATTTAGGATGTACTTTGACGCTTCAGAATGATATTTATACGTTTACTTATGATAAGGCTCATTCCGATTAATTCGGTACGCCCGATAAATCTGTTCACAAAGGATCATCTTCATCAATTGATGCGGGAATGTCATCTTTGAAAACGAGATTGTATCATTCGCACGCTGCATCACTTCTGGTGCAAGACCGAGTGATCCACCGATGACGAAAGCAATTTTGCTCTTGCCGTATGTCGCGAGTTGATCGAGTTCTTTTGCAAACTGTTCGCTCGTCCGTTGTTTTCCTTCAATAGCAAGTGCAAGGACATGAACGTCCGGTCCAATCTTCGCTAAAATCCGTTCGCCCTCTTTTTTCTTCACTTGCGCCATCTCCGCTTCACTCAATTGCTCCGGTGCCTTTTCGTCCGGGACCTCGATTTCTTGGATTGAACAGTAAGCGCCGAGACGCTTCGTATATTCAGCGATCCCTTGCTTCAAATACTTCTCTTTTAGCTTTCCGACCGTAATAATGGTAATTTGCATCTTTTTTCTCGCTTTCTGACAGAAAATTCAGGAGTTATCCACAGAGTTATCCACAAATCCACATGTTGATATTTATTTTTTGCTTGACACAAGATATGTTGCCGACGCCTCGCAATATTCACACGTGATGTTTTTTTCTGGATTTAGCTGATCGAGAATCGGGTATTGTTCTGTTTCATCTACGATTTCGTCAAGCGCGAGCTCGACATGTTCTAAACAAACGTACTTATCCACAGGTTGTCTCCTCCTTTCACTTATCCACATTTATCCGCTTCCAGTATAACAAATATCAACCTTCCTGACCGGAAAAGGCGCAGGTTTCCTCACTCAAAAAAACCATCCACAGGTCGGACCTGTGGATGGTTTTTCAGGTTATACCTTACTGAACGGTTGGTGACTGGGCGGACAACTTCACATCTGCTGTCTGTTTTTCACCGCCCCGGTAGAACGTGACTTTGACCGTTTCGCCAACTTTTGCATCCCGGTAGAGGACGCTTTTCAGATCAGCGAACGATGCGATCGCTTTTCCGTTGATTTCGACGATGACATCGTTTGCCTTCATACCCGCTTTTTCGGCTCCGCTGTTACGTGTCAGACCGACGACGACGATTCCTTTCGTGACATCATTCGGTAATTTCAGACGATCTTCGCGGTATCCGCTTGGGAATTCCTGCACGTCGCGAATCTGAATCCCGAGCTGTGGACGAACGACTTCACCATTTTGCTCGAGATCACGCATGATTGGTAACGCTTCGTTGATCGGAATCGCAAATCCGACTCCTTCAACACTTGCTTCTGCAATTTTCATCGAGTTAATCCCGATCAATTGACCGGCTGTGTTAATGAGCGCTCCACCCGAGTTCCCCGGGTTGATCGCTGCATCGGTTTGGATGACTTCCGTGTTGAAGTCTTGCTGTCCATCCTTGTTCGTATCGACTGGAACTGTCCGTTCCTGCGCACTGATGACACCGCGTGTGACGGAGTTCGCGAAGATGCCGAGTGGGTTTCCGATCGCAAGCACCGTTTCACCGGCACGTAACGTATCCGAATCCCCCAGTTTTGCGACTTGTGTCACTTTCGATGAATCAATCGAGAGGACCGCTAAATCGTACGTCGGATCTTCGCCGAGGACTTTTGCCTCGAGTGCTGTTCCGTCGGATAACGTGACAGACAAGCGGCTCGCCCCTTCAACGACGTGGTAGTTCGTAACGACGTAGGCTTTATTGCCGTCTTTTTTATAGATGACGCCGGACCCTGCACCCGTTTCCTGATCGGTCCCTTGGAACGAGCTCTGAAGGTTCGTCACGCTCACGACGGCTTCCTTCGTCTTACCGACCGCACCGACGATGTCGGCTTCATCCTCCGTCGTCTGTGTCGCAGTCTGTTCCGCTGTCGTCGACGAAACCGGAGTCGGACTCGTCATCTCATCGCGGACGAACGGCCACGCGACGAGGGCGATCAACAAGGCTCCGACGATTCCGCCGATTAGACCGACGAAAAAGGCTTTTCCGGCACCGCGACGCCGTGGTGGTTCTGGTTGTTCTTCATATGGTTCACGATAAGGGCTGACCGGTTCGCTCGTTGCCGGCTGACGGGGCGGGAAGCCGCTCTCATCGGATGACTGTTCGTATCGTTCGGATTCGTTCCGTGGTTCTTCGGGTCGATCCATCGACATACGCCTCCTTTATGACTCTCTTTACACAAGTATACCCCCATCACGTGGCAAGTGAGCCAAATGTGGGGGTCTTTTGAGCATATTCAGTAATTTCCCATAATCAAAGCTTTAGGAGCGGTGTCGGAATAACCGGATCCGTGTCGAGAAGCTGAATCTTACTCAGATCGACGTCACGGCTCGCGAGCGTCTGGGAGACACTCATCCGGGCGAGTTCCTTCATGTTGTTGTCCTTGCTCAAGTGGGCCATGTGGATTCGTTTCGTCCGGTCATCCAGGACCTCACTCATCGCGATTGCGGCATCCTCGTTCGAGACGTGTCCGTAATCCCCGAGGATCCGTCGTTTGACGCTCCACGGGTAATGTCCCATCTGGAGCATGCCGATATCATGGTTCGCTTCGAAGATATAAGCATCAGCGCCCCGAATGACACCTTTCATCCGGTCCGAGACGTATCCGGTATCCGTGATGTGCGCCAATCGTTTTCCTTCGTGTGCGAACTGGAAGAACATCGGATCGGCTGCATCGTGACTGACGTTGAATGATTCGACTTCGATGTCACCGAACTGCTTGACCTCTCCGACTTCCCAGAGGAACTTCAGCGCCGGATCGATCTTACCGATCTTCGCTTCCATCGCTGCCCACGTCTTTTCATTCGCATAGAGCGGGATATTGTACTTCCGTGCCATGATGCCGACGCCTTTGATATGGTCGGAGTGTTCATGGGTGACGAACAGACCATCGATGCCATGTGGCGACCGGTCGATCTGGTCGAACAAGGCGAGCATCGCCTTGCCGGTCAATCCCGCGTCGACGAGCAAGCGGGTCTGTTCACTTTCGATATAGAGGGCGTTCCCCGTCGAGCCACTGGCCATGACGCTGTAGTGTAGGCTCATCGTGCATTCCTCATTTCTCTGAGACTGTATCCAATCGTTCGACGGTCTGGACACCGCCATCAATCGCATTGACGAAGTAGACTTCTTCATTATCGAGCTCGATTTGCCACGTCGGCGGCAGGATTTGGACCGATTCCGTACCTTCCGTGACGAGACAGAAATAACCGAGCTTGTGACTCGTCAACTGCTTCGATGCCGGGAACAAGCCTTGCTCCGACAACTGGACGATTGCTTCACTTGCTGATAACAACGTCACGTCCTGTGCTTGCCGGACGACCTTGTTCAAGTGGCGTTGTTTGTAGCTGACGATTTCCTTCGCATCGTTGAGCTGCAAGACGAGCAGGGACGGTCCGATCATCGCATCGTCCTCACGCGACTGCTGTGGTGTCGAATAGAGCGGCTGTCCCTTATACGTCTGAACGAATGTCATCTCCTGATACTTACTATCATACTTCCAAAATGTATATTCGGCACCATACCGAACGGACGCTTGAACGAACGATGAAGCAGAATCCCGCATCGTCTTCGTTTCGAGTCGATACGGTTTCGTCAACCGGACCGACCACTCGACATCATTCTTGACGGAGGCGACCGCATCACGAATCGGTGAACTCGCAAGTGGCGCTAGCGTCCGCGCATCAACTTCGGCTGTTAAATAGCCGATGTCCCGCGTGACCGGTTGTAGTTTCTTCTCGTCGATTTGACGATCCTTCAAGATCGATTTCCCGGTCGCACTCGTCGCGACGATCCGCGGCTCGACCATCCGGTCCATCAATTGAATGGCGAGGTAGACGTTCAGGATCAAAAAGGTCAGCATCAATAAGGTCTTCGCTTTACTCCAGTCCATTCATCCTCACCCCTCATTCCCGACAGCTTGATTGATCGATTGCCAGACGCCGTCGATTTTGATAAACCACGTCGGCTCAAAGACGGCATAACGGCTCGTTGAAATCTTATACGTCATCTCATATCCAATCCGGATTCCACTGATCTCTTTTAAGAGATCAGCACGGCTCAGACGTTCGAGAACCGTTTCAACGGCTGGCACCGTCTCTTCCCGAAGGATCAGCTTCCGCTTCGCTCGGAGCATGCTACGGCTGAGCGATCGGACTTGGTTCTCCTCATACATGATCTTGAGTGTCGCGAGATCGAACTTCGTCTGTTCGAGCAGCGGACCACTCTCCCCAAATACCGGATACCGGTTCAAGTACAACCGGAACGTCGCCGTCTGTTCCTCACTCTTTTTACTCATCTGATCAAAGTAATACCGGAAACCACTGCGCTGGGTATCTTGATCGAGCCAGCCCCCATGAATGTTGACATAGCTGACGAGCGTGCTGTAATCGACGGTCGAGCTTTGGGTATTCGGCGATAACGTGTTGAAGCGATAGACATTGTAGTTTCGGTCATACGTCGAAACGCTGACACCGTCTGTCAAGACGTCAAGATCATCCCGACTCTTGATCTGCTGGACGTTCGAGTTCTCGGCAAAAAAGGCACTCCGGATGCGATCAAGTGGTTTTGGCGATTGCCCGACCTCGTCATAGACGAAGACTTGCTCTAGTCGCGTCGTACCGCTCGCGACATACGTATAATCGCCACCTTTGAGTTCGACGCGTGTCATCGGTTTTTTCTTATCATGCGCGAACAGTCGCTTCAGAACCGTCTCATCGCCGACGAGCTTGAAGTCCTTCAGGCGACCGGTCGCCGACTCGAGACGGAGGATTGGTCCATCATAATCAAGTAAATAGAGCCGTTTGATCGGTTCCGAGAAGGCGATTTGTTTTTCTCCGAGTAACTCTTCAAGAATCGTCGCACTGATCGGTGTCGGGAAAATCATCTCGACACTCCGGTCACCGACCGGGATATTATTCGCTTTATCCGTCAAGACAAGAACACCGATGTTAAACGACGCACCGATGCGGTTAAGGAAGGTCCGACCGATGATTTGTGTCTGATAGATCCCTTCCTGATCCGCATAGACGAGTAGTTCCGGGTTGATCAGTTGGTTGCTTTCAATCGTCTTTGAGGCATCGATCTCGTTGAACGAGACCTGTTCCCGCTCGATTGATTCACTGCTTGGATGATAGGTCCAGAGCATCGCTGTCTGAGCGATCGAACCGGCGACAAGCAGGACGAGTAACAGCGAACTCCAGTGTTGTTTCTTCATCCGGCATCCACCTCTTCGATCACCTCATACGGAAGCGTGAAGTAAATCGTCGTGCCGCGTCCCCATTCACTTTCTGCCCAGATGTCGCCACCATGTGCTGAAACGACGTCTTTTGCGATCGACAGACCAAGACCGGTGCCGCCAATTTTACGGGCACGGGCTTTATCGACACGATAGAAGCGTTCGAAGATTTTTTGGAGATTCGCTTTCGGGATTCCGACACCTTCATCCTTGATGCTGATGACGATTCGTTTTGCCCGGAGCATCGTCCGGACGGTGATCGTTCCGCCTTCCGGTGAGTACTTGATTGCGTTCGTCAGGATGTTGTCTGCGACCTGAATCAATTTATCCTGATCCCCACGGATATAGACTTTCCGCTTCATGATCTTACGACGGAAATGAATCCGTTCCGGCTTCGTCATGTCATGGCGATCGAGAATCTCATTCAGGAACTGAATGTAATCGAAGCGGACCTTGTTCATTTTATATTCCTTACTGTCCATCTTCGACAGTTGTAAGAGATCGGTGACGAGGCGGATCATTCGCTCCGTCTCGTTTTGTGTCGTCTCAAGGAAACGCGGGGCAAGTTCCTCGTCCTGATACGCTCCTTCTGCTAAGGCTTCAAGATAGCTGCGCATCGTCGTCAGCGGTGTCCGGAGCTCATGACTGACGTTCGCGACGAATTCGCGACGATCCTGTTCGACTTGCTCCTGTTCCGTGACGTCATGCAGAACGACGATCATCCCCGTAATCGGACCACTGTGTTTCTTGACGGGCGAGAAGAATGCCCGAACGAGGAACAGTTCGTCCTCACTGCTGAAATCAAGCAGACGCGGTGGCATCGTACCGTCTTCCGGAATCATGAAATCGTCACCGAGTGCCAGTAAGTCCTTCAAGTTCGTGCCGACGACGCTCGCATCGTCAGCACCGACGATATCCTTCGCTTGGTCGTTCATCAAGATGACGCGCAGCGTCCGGTCCGTCGCGATGACGCCATCGGTCATGTTCTCTAGGACACTCGTCAACTTCCGCCGTTCAGCTTCCGTCGTCGCGTTTGCTTCGAGTAGCTCATCCGTCAATTCGTTGAAGGAACGGGCGAGTTGCCCGATCTCATCGTCCGAATAGACCTTAACCTTCCGCGAGAAGTTCCCGCGTCGCATCTCAATCGCTTGACGCCGCATATCGGAAATCGGGCGCGTGATCGTCCGCGACAGCAACACACCGAGAATTGACGTGATGACGAGGGCGATGACCGTTCCGGTCGCAAGAATCCGCGTAACCTGTTGCATCTGCGAATAGATTGACTCCATCGAGGCGCGAACATAAATCATACCGGTCGTTACGCCGTCTCGTTCCGAGGTGACCGGTACGGCAAAGATCCGGATCTTATCCTCTGATTCCGGATCAAGCACGGTGTCCGTCCGGGTCGAGCTCGTTGCCTGTGCCTTTTTAATCAGTGAATTCGTCGCCCGTTGTCCGACTGCTGATTGGTTCTCGTTATCCGATGTCGCTTGGATGATTGAGTCCTGGTCAATGATCTGGACTTCGAGGATGTCGTTCCTTGAGGTGGAGCCATTACTAAACTCAGACAGCAGTTGCCCTAGTGATTGGGACAACTGCCGCTTGGAGGCGTCATCATCGCCTGTTTTATCGAATTCCTTCCCGACGTTATAGGCGACAAGGCCTGCTCGGTCCTCGACCGACTTCGAGAAGTTCGTAATGTACTGCTTTTCAAGGGAACGAACGAAATAGACGCCAATGACCTGCATCGCCACTAAAATCAATAAGGCATAGATGACGACGAGTTTCCATTGGATGGATTTAAAGAAGTTCGTTCCTTTTAACATCGTTATTCATTCTCCCCGTCTTGGAGATAGTAGCCGACACCACGACGCGTCATGATATAGACAGGCGTACTTGGGTTGTCTTCGACTTTCTCACGGAGACGACGTACTGTCACGTCGACTGTCCGGACATCACCGAAGTAGTCATAGCCCCAGACCGTTTGCAACAAATGCTCACGTGTCATGACTTGACCGATGTTTTTCGCGAGGTAGTGCAACAATTCGAACTCACGTTGCGTCAGCTCGATCTTTTGATCCTTACGTGTCACCGTATGCGAATTCGTATCGATATACAGTTCTCCGACTTTGAGTGGACCTGGTCCAACCGGTTGTGGTGTAGCTTCAGGACTCGTGTTGCGTAAGTGGACTTTCACACGGGCAAGTAACTCGCGCGAGCTAAATGGCTTCGTCACGTAATCGTTCGCGCCAAGCTCAAGACCAAGTACCGTATCAATCTCGGAATCCTTCGCTGTCAACATGATGATTGGAATCTTCGACGTCTTCCGGACTTCTCGGCAGACTTCCATCCCGTCCATCAGCGGAAGCATGATGTCGAGTAACATCAAATCCGGTTTGAACTCCTCGAATTTCTCTAATGCCTCCACGCCGTCATTTGCGATCGCGACCTGGTAGCCTTCTTTTTCTAATTTAAACTTGAGTATATCTGCAATCGGTAACTCGTCATCGACGACTAGAATTTTGCGTTCCGTCACTGGGTGTGCCCCCTTAAAAATTTCTATTCAATCTATTTTACCTGTTTTTTCGGCATATAGAAAGGTGGCGACGGAAACTCCCGGCGCCACTCTCTCTGCTGTTCGTCGTCTCACGAGAGAGGTTCCACGTGAAACACTGTATTCAGTATACCTGTTTTTGCTTCCGTTTGTGAACCATTTCGCACAAAAAACAGCCTCTTGCAGGAAGCAAGAGGCTGTTGAGACTTATGCTTCTTCGTAGAGATCACGCAAGACGACTGTCTGTTCACGACCCGGTCCGACCGAGAACGTGACGAGTGAGATACCTGTCAGATCCGCAATCCGCTTAACGTAGTTCTGTGCGTTCAACGGTAGATCTTCAAAGCGACGGACACCTGTGATGTCCTCTTTCCAGCCTGGAAGTTCTTCGTAAATTGGAACACATGCTTCGAGATCACGGAAGCTTGCTGGGTACTCATCGATCTGTTTACCGTTGAATTCGTATGATGTACAGATTTTCAATGTGTCGAGTCCTGTCAAAACGTCGATCGAGTTGAGCGAAAGATCCGTCAATCCACTTGTACGGCGCGAGTGGCGAACAACGACCGAGTCGAACCAACCAACACGACGCGGACGTCCTGTCGTCGTTCCGTATTCACGACCGACTTCACGGATTTGATGACCGATGTCATCGAACAATTCCGTTGGGAACGGACCGTCACCGACTCGTGACGTGTACGCTTTACAGACACCAACGACGTGATCGATCCGAGCTGGACCAACACCGACACCTGATGCGACACCACCAGCTGATGCGTTCGATGATGTAACGAACGGATACGTTCCGTGGTCAAGGTCGAGTAAGACACCTTGTGCGCCTTCGAACAACACTTTTTCACCATGGTCGAGGCTATCGTTGACGACGACGGATGTATCGCAGACGTATTTCGCGAACTCTTGTCCATACGCATAGTACTCTTCGAAGATATCGTCGAACGCGATTGGTTCAGCGTCATACATCTTCGTGAACATGCGGTTCTTTTGGTCGAGAACGATCTTCAACTTCTCAGCGAACGTTTCTTTGTCGAGTAAGTCTGCCATCCGGATTCCGATTCGAGCGGCTTTATCCATGTAGCACGGTCCGATTCCTTTTAGCGTCGTTCCGACTTTTGCGTCGCCTTTCGCTTCTTCTTCTAACTGATCCTGCAACTGATGATACGGCAAGATGACATGCGCCCGATTCGAAATTAACAAGTTATCCGTTGAAACACCACGATCGTGCAGATACTTCAATTCCTTGACGAGTGATTTCGGGTTAACGACGAGACCGTTCCCGATGACACATTTCTTATCCGAGTAAAAAATACCTGATGGGATCAAGTGCAATTTGTACGTCTCGTTATTGAATACGATCGTATGTCCTGCATTGTCTCCACCTTGATAACGTGCTACGACGTCGGCTTGTTTCGAAAGAAAATCGGTGATTTTCCCTTTTCCTTCGTCGCCCCACTGTGTTCCGACTACTACTACTGATGACATCTTATCATCCACCTCCACGTACGATTCAAAACCACGACTAAGTGTAACGCGATAAAAAAAAGAAGTCAACCAAATACCGAACAATTAATTGTTACAATTCTCTTTCGTTCGTTTAATTATCGTTTTTGATAAATAAACTGAGAATCTTTAGGTGAAAATAAAAAAAGCTACGTTTTGTCTCCGATCGATCGAAGACAAAGCGTAGCTTGGATTAAGCTGGTGGCGCGTACGAGTTACTTGGCTCGAGATCCACAAACTTGTTGAATTCTTTTCGGAAGGCGAGTTTGACGGTACCGGTTGGACCATTCCGCTGTTTTGCGATGATGATCTCAATCGTATTCGCATCTTCCGTTTCTTTGTTGTAGTAATCGTCACGATACAAGAAGGCGACGATATCGGCATCTTGCTCGATCGCTCCCGATTCCCGGATATCCGACATCATCGGTCGCTTATCTTGACGACTCTCAACCCCACGGGAGAGCTGCGATAAGGCGATGACCGGGACTTCGAGTTCCCGCGCGAGTGATTTCAAGGAACGGGAAATTTCCGAAACCTCTTGTTGACGGTTGTCGCTTGAGCGACCGTTCCCTTGAATCAGCTGCAAGTAGTCGATCATGATCATCCCAAGACCGTGCTCCTGCTTCAAACGACGGCACTTTGCCCGGATATCGTTGACCCGAATCCCTGGTGTATCGTCGATGTAGATGCCGGCTTGAGACAGGTTACTCATCGCAAGCGATAACTTGCCCCAGTCCTCTTCTTCGAGTTGACCAGTCCGGAGTCGCTGCGCATCGACGTTTCCTTCGGCACAGAGCATCCGCATGACGAGCTGTTCGGCACCCATCTCAAGACTAAAGATGGCGACGTTCTCGTCAGCGCGTGTCGCGACGTTTTGCGAGATGTTCAAGGCAAACGCCGTCTTCCCGACCGATGGACGTGCTGCGACGATGATTAGATCGTTACGCTGGAATCCGGCCGTCATCTTATCGAGATCCTGGAAACCGGTCGGAATCCCCGTCGTCTCGCCGCTTTGTTTATGCAATTTATCAATCGTTGCATAGGCACTCGTCAAGACGTCCGAGATCGGGATGAAGCTCGCGCTCCCTTTTCCTTGTGATACTTCGAGAATCTTCCGTTCTGCCTCGTTCAGCAGGACATCGACCTCGTTTTGCCGCTCGTATCCGTCAGTGACGATTTCACCCGCCGTCCGAATGAGACGCCGAAGCGTCGACTTCTGGTCAACGACGTTGACGTAGTAATTGATGTTGGCTGCGGTTGGTACCCCTTCCGCTAGTTCCGCTAGATACGGTAGACCACCGATCTCATCTAGGATGCCAAGCGTACTGAGCTCGGCTGTGACCGTGACGAGGTCGATCGCTTCGCCTCGGTCGGACAGCACGAGCATCGCTTCGAAGATCCGTTGGTGAGAGGCACGGTAAAAGTCCTGCGGTAACAGACGTTCTGATGCACTGATCAAACGATCCGCATCAATCATGATCGCCCCTAGGACGGCTTGTTCTGCCTCGATACTTTGGGGAGGCATATTTTGCATGACTTCACTCATCACCGTTCCCCTTTTCTACTCACGCCTCTTTGACCTGAACGTTCAGCGTCGCTGTCACTTCGTTGTGTAGCTTCAATGGTACCTTCGTAAAGCCGAGTGCCTTGATTGGGTGCTCGAGCTCGATTTTACGTTTGTCGATTTTGTAACCCATGCTCTTGAGTGCTTCCGCGATCTGTTTGCTTGTGACAGAACCGAAGACACGACCGCCTTCACCGGCTTTCGTCGAGACGACGATCGTCTCTTTTTCGATTTTCTCTTTTAACGCTTGTGCGTCAAGCAAGTTCTGTTTCGCTTCTTCTGCTGCTTTACGTTCATGTGCTTCATGTTGCTTCAAGTTGCCAGTCGTCGCAGGACGCGCCAACTTTTTCTTGAAGAGTACGTTATTTGCATAAGCATCGGCCACGTCTTTAACGTCTCCTGCTTTACCTTGTCCTTTTACATCTTGTAAGAAAATAACCTTCATTCTGATTCCTCTCCTTTTGTCTCATCTTCTAGATATTGATCGATCGCTTTACGCAACGCATCCGCGACCGTGACGACCGATTCTGACATCTGTGTCGCCGCGTTCGTCAAGTGACCGCCGCCTCCGAGCGTCTCCATGATCAACTGGACGTTGACTTCTCCGAGTGAACGGGCACTGATCGCTGTCCGTCCGTCTTGAAGTTCCGCGATGACGAAGGCAGCACGGATGCCTTGAAGCGACAACAATTGATCGGCCGCTTGTGCGATCAAGACTTGATCGTGAATGACGCCAGGTTCCGCTGTCGCAATCGCCATCCCTTTCGTATAGACCTCGGACCGCTCGAGGATATGTGACTGCTCAACGTACGTCTCAAGATCCTGACTGAGGAACTCTTGCACGAGCACCGTGTCAGCACCTTGTGAACGCAAGTAAGATGCAGCATCGAACGTCCGCGAGCCGGTCCGAAGCGCAAAGCCTTTCGTATCGACGATGATTCCGGCAAGTAACGCCGTCGCCTCAAGCATCGATAGCTTCTGATTCGTCGGCTGGTACTCGATTAACTCGGTGACGAGTTCTGACGTCGACGATGCGTAAGGCTCGAGATAAACGAGGACCGCATCTTCGATGAAATCCTCCCCGCGCCGGTGATGATCAATGACGACCATATGCTCGAATCGATCGAGTAACGTCGGTACGACGACGAGCGACGGTTTGTGGGTATCGACGACGACGAGTAACGTCTGATCGTCAATCAACTGATCCGCTTGAAACGCATTGACGAACCGTGTCTCGAGTTGTGGTACTTCAGCGATCTCGTCCATCATCCGGCGAATCCCGCGACCGATTTCTTCTGGCGGTAAGACGATATGCGCTTCCTTATCGTTCATTTCCGCAAGCTTCAAAATCCCGATCGCTGATCCGAGTGCATCCATATCCGGATTCTTATGCCCCATGATCAGGACACGGCTTGATTCCTGCATTAAGTCACGAAGCGAGTTGGCAATGACCCGTGCCCGGACACGTGTCCGTTTTTCTGTCGGGTTCGTCTTGCCACCATAGAAGCGGACTTTCCCGTCGCGTTTGATGACGACTTGGTCGCCTCCCCGTCCTAGCGCGAGATCGAGACTCGATTGAGCCATCAGACCAAGCGAAGGAATCGGATCACTACCGCAACCAATTCCGATCGATAACGTCAACTGGACACCACGCTGACTCGTCTCTTCGCGAACGGTATCGAGAATCGTGAACTTCGATCGTTCGAGAATCCGGAGATTCTCTTCTGTCGTGACGATGAAATACCGATCAGATGCGGTCCGCTTGATATACGTTCCGTGTTCGGCTGCCCAGTGATTCAACAGTTGCGTAACTCGGCTGTTCAACTCACTGCGCAACTGATCTTCGATACCTTGTGTCATCTCATCGTAGTTATCAAGATAGATGACGCCGATGACCGTCTGATTATCGACGAGTTGTTGTTCGACTTGTGCTTCTTCTGTCATATCGAACAGATAGAACGTCCGGTTCTCATGATTTGAAAAGACGCGATATACGGCATCACCGATTTCAAGCGTCGCTTGGTCCTCGTTCGTCGCGACCATCTCGATGAATAAGGGATCGAGCTCATTGAGCGTCTGTCCCATCGCTACATCATCAAAGATGTCCCGCATCGGATCATTGAACCAGGTGACGAGGGTTTCCTCATCGTATAACAAAATCCCGATTGGCATGTTCGTCAACGCATCTTGTCCCGTCTCCTCGACTTGCATCGAGATTCCGGCGACATACGCCTCCCATGCCCTGCGTGCACGGCGTTCTTCGAATAGGTGCAATCCGAAGAGGAGGGCAGTCA
The DNA here is from genome assembly GCF_018618875.1 of Exiguobacterium sp. s46. Classification (NCBI taxonomy): domain Bacteria; kingdom Bacillati; phylum Bacillota; class Bacilli; order Caryophanales; genus Exiguobacterium; species Exiguobacterium sp. s46. The sequence goes on along the minus strand of NZ_JACSMY010000003.1, from coordinate 23,345 downwards.
CGACGGCTCCGATAGCAGAGATGATCGGTTCACGTACAGCGACGACGAGAAGCAGACCGACGATTAATAGATACGGAATGAAGCGAACGATGCGTCGTTCTCGTTCCGGTGATACTTGTTGACCTGACTCCATCGTGTCCTCCTTATATGCTCTATAGGGTTCATTTAAATTTTTAGTAACTTGTTTATTATAACCGAAAAGCAGGAGGGGATGAAAGGGAAGCGAAAAAAAGCACCATCCTCACGCATGAGGATGGTGCTACGAAATCAGTCAGCCACGTATGGGATTAAAGCCATTTGACGTGCGCGTTTGATTGCGATTGTAAGTGGACGTTGGTATTTCGCTGAAGTACCAGTCACACGACGTGGAAGAATCTTACCGCGTTCCGAAATGAAACGTTTGAGAAGTTCTACGTCTTTATAATCGATATGAGTGATGTGGTTCGACGTGAAGTAACATACTTTACGACGACGTTTTCCACCTGGACGACGTGCCATGTGATTAACCTCCTTTTTAACTTGGATTTTTCAGGACGATTTCCTTAGAACGGGAGATCGTCGTCTGAAAGGTCGATCGAACTACCGCCGCTGAACGGATCAGCGCCGAAGCCCGAATTCGATGAAGCGGGTGCTGGCGAGGAAGAGTTGTTCTGCTGTTGCTGTGAACCCCATCCTGCAGCATTCCCGTTTCCACCAGTAGATGAAGCGTAGCCTTCGCTACCATCCGAAGAACGGCTCGCGTTACGTGACTCAAGGAAGCGGACGCTATCAGCGACGACTTCCGCACGATAACGGCGTTGCCCTTCTTTATCGTCGTAGCTGCTAATCTGGAGGCGACCCTCTACACCAGCAAGACTACCCTTCTTCAAATACTGAGCAACGTTCTCTGCTTGCTTGCGCCAAACGACGCAATCGATGAAATCAGCTTCTCGCTTCCCATCTTGCCCTGTGAAAGGACGGTCACATGCGAGTGTGAATCGCGTTACCGCAATCCCGCTCTGCGTATAACGCATTTCCGGGTCACGAGTTAACCGACCGACTAAAACGACGCGGTTAATCATCAGAATCACTCTCCTGTTTCAGCTTATTTCTCGTCTTTTGTGATCATTAAGCGAACGATATCGTCACTGATCTTCATGAGACGGTCAAGTTCTTTTGTAGCTGCTGGTTCAGCAGAAACGTTAAGAAGAACGTAGAACCCTTCACGCATATCATTGATTTCGTAAGCGAAACGACGTTTACCCATTTCAGTTGTTTTATCAACTGTACCACCGTTATCAGTGAGGACTTTGTTGAAACGCTCCACTGTTGCTTTGCGTGCTTCCTCATCAAGTTCCGGACGGATGATGTAAAGTACTTCGTATTTACGCATATCTGTCACCTCCTCTTGGACTGGCGGCTCGAATGTTCGAGCAAGGAGCAATAATTCATTACTCACATTCGTTAATACTACCAAAGTATTTTGCTTTATGCAATAACGATTCGTTTTCGATTAGACGTTGAAGCGGAATGTGACGACATCGCCGTCTTGGAAGACATATTCCTTACCTTCTGAACGGTAACGTCCTTGTTCCTTGACTGTAGCCATGTTGCCTGCTGCTGCTAAATCTTCGTACGAAACGACTTCTGCACGGATGAATCCACGTTCGAAGTCCGAGTGGATGACACCCGCACATTGTGGAGCTTTCATCCCTTTTTTGAACGTCCAAGCGCGTACTTCTTTTTCACCTGCTGTGAAGTATGTCGCAAGACCAAGCGTGCTGTATGCTGCATGGATCAATTGATCAAGACCTGATTCTTCGATTCCAAGATCGACGAGGAACTCTTGACGTTCTTCTGGCTCAAGCTCCGCAATCTCTTCTTCGATCCGAGCACAGATGACGATAACTTCAGAACCTTCTTTTTCTGCGAATTCGCGTACGAGACGGACATTTTCGTTATTGTCCGCATCTGCGACTTCATCTTCGCCGACGTTTGCGACGTAAAGCATCGGTTTCATCGTCAACAATTGGAAGTGTTTAACGAGAGCTGCTTGATCTTCGTTCAATTCAGCGAGACGTGCTGGTTTCTCATCTTCGAGTAATGCTTGCACGATTTCAAGTGCTTCGAGTTCAGCCGCTGCGTTTTTATCGCGGGACTTGACTTGTTTTTGGACACGCTGAATCCGTTTTTCGACTTGCTCGAGGTCTGCGAGGATCAATTCGAGGTTGATCGTCTCGATATCATCGATCGGTGAGACTTTCCCGGCCACGTGTGTGATGTTTTCATCGACGAAACAACGCACGACCTGACAGATCGCATCTACCTCACGAATGTTCGCGAGGAATTTATTTCCGAGACCTTCCCCTTTAGACGCACCTTTTACGATACCTGCGATATCCGTGAATTCGAATGCTGTCGGGATCGTCTTTTTCGGGTTGACGAGTTCCGTCAATTTCCGAAGACGTGCATCTGGTACTTCAACGACACCGACGTTCGGGTCGATCGTTGCGAACGGGTAGTTCGCTGCCTCTACACCTGCTTGTGTGATGGCGTTAAAAAGTGTTGATTTTCCTACGTTTGGTAAGCCAACGATTCCTGCTGTTAATCCCACTTGGAATTCCTCCTTTTCGGTATTTCCTAGGAAATCCGTGCTAGCGGCCGCAGTGGGTAGAATGATTACACCACGTCAGCACATCTTTCACAATTATAGATAGTTCAATTTTTTTAAGCAAGGAGCTCGACCGTCTTTTTTACTCACGTCCTAACCGAACGCAACCGCTCCACTTAGGCAAGACAACAAAAAAGCGAATCTAATCACGAGGATCAGATCCGCTTTTCATTACTCTGGTAAGACTTTTTTCAATCGTTTATCAAAATCACGACGTGGCATTAAGATGCTTGCCCCGCAACCTTGACATTTGATTCGGATATCCATGCCGACCCGAATGATTTGCCATCGGTTCGTACCACATGGATGCTGCTTCTTCATCTCAACATAATCATGGAGTTGATACGTTTTTGGAATCATCCGTCTGTCCACCATTCTTTTGTTCTGGATTCATCATGACCATCCGTGGATACGGGATCTTGATGTTTTCTTCTTCGAGTCCTTGCTTCAATTCTTTCCGGATCAGACGACCAGCTTGGAAATGTTGCATCGGTGGTACTTCTGCCATCAAACGATAGACGACTTCGGAAGGACCAAGTGTCTGGACGCCAAGCATCTGGATCGGTTCGACGAACATATCGACATACTTCTTCGTCGTCCGGTCTGCGATCTCATGCAAGACTTGTTCGACCCGCTCGAGATCTTCGTCATAGGAGACTTGGACGTCGACGAGTGCAAAACTGTTGTCGACCGAATAGTTCGTCACTTGCAAAATCTGACCGTTCGGGATGATGTGAATCTCCCCGTTGAGTCCTTTGAGTTTCGTCGTCCGGATCCCAAGTTCCGTGACGACTCCTTCAATCACACCGACGCGTACATAATCTCCGACTTTGAACTGGCGTTCGAAGATGATGAACGCTCCGGTAATGATATCTTGCACCAAGTTCTTCGCACCGAACGAAATCGCAAGACCGGCGATTCCGGCACTGGCGACAAGACCAGTGATGTTGATTCCAAACTGACTGAGTACTGTCAACAACATGACGATTCCGAGCACGTAACGGATTGCATTTTGGAGCAACTTCAGTAATGTTTCGTTCTGTCGCTGCGCCAAATAGTCCTGTTCATTGATTTTCCTGATCGTAAAGAGACGCGAGACTGCCCCAGTCAAAACGCGCGTTAACACATAGAACGCCGCGATGATGATGAGCGCAATCAGTAATTTCATCCCAAAACGAATCCACATATCCGCATCCATTACTTGATTGATTAGTTTATCGACTTGGGCGACGGATTCTTGTACATCTTGATTGGTAGCCATTCTCTCATCCTTTCTTGTTCTCTCTATTACGACAGTATACGTGATTTTAATTGAGTTTCAACCAAAGAGCCGATTTTGACGTTAGATTTTTGGAAAAACCGGGAAAGGAAAATCATCTAAGAACCCTTCACTCTTGCCAATCCACCACGACACCGACACCAAGAGAAGAAAGGATGATTTCGATGAATTTCCGCTTTCATTCGCACGAGCCCAAGCCTTATTCTTTCTTTTTAGAATATACGGAACCGTTCGCGAAAGAACGCTTAGCTGAACAACTATTCGAACAAATCTCCGCAGTCCAAGAAAAACGACCAATCGTACTCGTCTGCATTGGTTCTGATCGTTCGACGGGCGACTCACTCGGTCCACTTGTCGGAACATTCCTTGAAAAACAAGCACCTGCTCATCTCCACGTTTACGGTACACTCGCTAAACCCGTCCATGCACTGAATCTCGCTGAAACGATTCACTCGATCCAAACGACCCATTACCGTCCGCTCGTCATCGCAATTGATGCGTGTCTTGGTCGGCTTTCAAGCGTTGGGCACGTCTTTTTCTCGGAAGGTCCACTCGCACCCGGTGCTGGCGTTCAAAAAGAATTGCCTTCGGTCGGTGACTTCAACATTAAGGCCGTCGTTAACGTCAGTGGATTCATGGAGATGATGATTCTCCAAAATACACGGTTACATCTCGTTTATGAACTAGCAGAACTCGTCGCGAACAGTTTCCACATGCTCGATGCGAAACTATCCGCTGAATCGACACGGACGACGATTTCCTTCACGCCCCGTTCGATGTAATGAAAAAGAAGCGAACCGTTACCGGAACGCTTCTTTTTCATTGATCCGATTCAGGTAATAACAAATCGAGCAACCGATTGAGGTCGTCTTCATCTGCAAAATCAATCTCGAGTTTCCCTGCTTGTTTCCCTTGTTTGATCCGAACCGTTGCTCCGTATTTTTCGCGAAGCGACTCTTCGACGAATTGCACAGCGGTCGCTTGTTGCGGACGCGTGGATTCTTTCCGTTCCCGAAGCGCCTGCTCTAATCGACGGACGTTCCAGTTTTCCGCCATGACGCGTTCTGCCATCTGCTCGATCTTCTTTGGATGCTTCAGCGACAATAGGGCACGGGCATGTCCCATCGATAGCCGCTCATCCATGACCGCTTGTTGAACGAGTAACGGCAATTGTAGTAACCGAAGACTGTTCGTGATGTGCGAACGACTTTTGCCGACACGCTGCGCAAGCTCTGCTTGCGTGATACCGAATTCCTCGATCATCTCCGCATACGCCATCGCCTCTTCAATCGCGGATAAATCCGCCCGTTGGATGTTTTCGATCAAAGCGAGCTCCATCACGCGTGTCTCGTCTGCTTCGATCACGAGGACCGGTACACGTTCGAATCCTGCGCGACTCGCTGCTTGATACCGTCGTTCGCCGGCGATGATTTCATAATAGCCATCACGTGGTCGGACGACGATCGGTTGGATCATCCCGTGCCGAACGAGTGATTGGGCTAACTCTTCTAATGCTTTTTCATTGAATCGTTTCCGGGGTTGAGTCGGATTCGGGCGAATCGCCCGAACAGGTAATTCGTTCACTTGCCTTCTCTCCTAAACGTAGCGGAAGGCACGACCGCTTATTCCGGACGTGCCTTCACGATGCGAATCCGCACCTCTACATATTCTTCACAATCGACTTCTTCTTTTTCAATCGTCAATCCGGTTTGCTCGATCATATCGACGGAATCGCGAAGGGTATTTAACGCAATCCGTGTATCGCGAGCAAAGCTCTTATGACGTTTTTTCTTCGGTGGCTGTGGTGTCATCAATCGTTCCACCCGGCGCTCCGTCTCCTTGACGTTCCATTCCCGTTCCAGAATTTCAGCGAGTACCGTTACTTGTAGCGCTTCATCCTTGAGCGGTAATAACGCACGGGCATGACGCTCCGTGATCGTCCGTTGCTTCAATGCTTCCCGGACATCCGTTGGCAATCGAAGCAAACGCAATTTGTTGGCAATCGTCGATTGACTACGTCCGAGCTTACGAGCTAACACTTCTTGCGTGATGTCTTGTAACGCAAGCAAGCGCTCATAGGCTTCTGCTTCTTCGATTGGTGTCAAATCTTCGCGTTGCAGATTTTCAATCAATGCCAGTGAAGCAGTCGTCTCGTCCGTCATCTCTTTGACGATGGCAGGAATCGTTTCCCAGCCAAGCGAGCGCACTGCCCGGTATCGTCGTTCTCCCGCAATGATTTCGTATCCTGTTCCTTGTTTTCGAACGACGATCGGCTGGAGTAATCCATGCTCTTCGATCGTAACGGCTAGCTCTTCAATTCGGTCCCCATCAAACACTGTCCGTGGTTGGAACTGGTTTGCGACAAGTTCTGTCAATGGTAATTCCTGAACCGTCTCTTGTGGGTCAAGCTCGATCGTAGCAGGTTGCCCTCCCTTACCGAGCAGCTTGGCAATTGCATTTCTCACGTTGGCGCACCTCACCTTTATCAGTCATCGTTTCACGTGAAACGGTGTTTAGCTTAATGGATCTTTTGCAGGCGTCCCCGCTTTACGCGGATATTTCCCGGGTGTTGTTCGTTTTTTATCTACAATAACGATATTACGCTCACTTTCCTCGCCTGGCAATTGGAACTGGAAACTTTCCCGTAAATTCCCACCGAGTACTTTTAAGGCAATCGCACCATCCTCGAGCTCTTCACTGACTTTCGCTGCCTTCAAGGCAACGAATTGACCCCCGACTTTCGCAAGCGGTAGGCAATATTCCGCGAGAACGGACATCCGGGCGACCGCACGTGCTGTCACGACATCAAACCGTTCGCGGAATTGTTTATTTTTACCGAACTCTTCGGCGCGTCCATGATGGAACGCGACACCTTCGAGTCCGAGTTCCGTCGCCAAATGATTCAGGAAGCCGATTCGTTTGTTCAGTGAATCGACGATCGTCACTTGGAGATGTGGGAACATGATCTTGATCGGCAGACTTGGGAAACCAGCGCCCGCTCCGACATCACAAACCGTCGTGACCGTCGTGAAATCGAAATAGAATGCTGCTGTGATCGAATCATAGAAGTGCTTGAGATAGACATCTTCTTCGTCCGTGATCGCCGTCAGGTTCATCTTTTCATTCCACTCGACGAGCAGTTCATAATACCGTTTGAATTGATGCAACTGATGTTCTGAGATCTCAAGTCCCTGTGCTGCCAATGCTGTTACGAATTGCTGTTGGTTCATCTCGTTCACTCCGCAGTCAATGCGTATTGGCCTTGTTCGATGTAGACAAGCAAAATCGAGATATCAGACGGGTTAACCCCTGAGATCCGGGATGCTTGTCCGATCGAGAGCGGACGCACTTGGTTTAGTTTTTGTTTCGCTTCAATCGCTAATCCACTGATCGCATCGTAATCGAGACGATCCGGAATCCGTTTTTGCTCCATCCGCATCATTTTTTCGACTTGATCGAGTTGTTTATCGATGTAGCCGGCATATTTGACTTGGATTTCGACTTGTTCTGCTGCTTCTGCAGACAGTGGTGTTTCCGGTGGTGTCATCTGCGCGATCATCGCATACGTGATTTCCGGGCGTTTCAGCAACGTGATCGCATGCAGAGCTTCCTTAAGTGGTGATGCACCAATTGCTTCTAGTTGTGCATTCACGTCCGGTGTCGCTTTGATGACGACCTTCTCAAGACGTTTCATCTCAAGACGGATTTGCTCTTGTTTATCGAGTAACTTCGCTTGGCGTTCTTCCGAGATCAATCCGAGTTCATGTCCGATTTCCGATAGACGAAGATCCGCATTATCATGACGGAGCAACAACCGATACTCGGCACGTGACGTCAAGAGGCGGTACGGTTCGTTCGTACCTTTCGTAACGAGATCATCGATCATGACACCGATATAGCCTTGTGAACGTGACAAGATAAGTGGTTCTTTGCCTTGGACTTGTAGTCCGGCATTGATCCCTGCCATGATCCCTTGTCCTGCCGCTTCCTCATAACCACTTGTTCCGTTGATTTGACCCGCTGTGAATAAACCAGGAACACGTTTTGTCTCGAGTGTTGGCCATAGTTGTGTCGGAACAACGGCATCGTACTCAATCGCATAACCAGGACGCATCATTTCTGAATTCTCAAGCCCAGGAATCGAGCGGAGAATATCGTGTTGAACGTCTTCCGGTAAACTTGTCGATAATCCTTGCACGTAGACTTCTTCCGTATCGCGACCTTCTGGCTCAAGGAAGATTTGGTGACGCGGTTTATCGTTGAACCGGACGACCTTATCTTCGATCGATGGGCAATAACGTGGACCTGTTCCTTTGATCATCCCAGAGAACATTGGTGAGCGGTGCAGGTTCGCATCGATCAACTGATGCGTATACTCCGTCGTATACGTCAACCAGCATGGGATCTGTTCCGTGATCATCTGAGTCGTTTCATGACTAAATGGAAGTGCTACTTCGTCACCTGGTTGAATCTCCGTCTTCGAGTAATCGATCGTTTTCCCGTCGATTCGCGGTGGTGTTCCTGTTTTGAAACGTGCGAGCTCAAATCCGAGTTCTTCAAGATGTTTCGATAGATTGATTGATGGCATCTGATTGTTCGGACCACTCTCGTACGACAATTCACCGATGATGATTTTTCCACGCATGAACGTTCCTGTCGTGATGACGACCGCTTTTGCCCGGTACTCCGCCCCTGTATTCGTGACGACACCGACGCAGCGTCCTTCGTCGTCAATCAATAACCGTTCGACGAGTGCTTGACGTAAGAGCAAATTCGGCTCATCCTCGAGCGCTTTTTTCATCCGGTTTTGGTATTCGAATTTATCTGCCTGTGCCCGTAATGCTCGCACGGCAGGACCTTTTGACGTGTTTAACATTTTCATTTGAATGTACGTTGCATCGATCGCGCGTGCCATTTCGCCACCGAGCGCATCGATTTCCCGGACGACGATCCCTTTTGCAGGACCACCGATCGACGGGTTGCAATACATGAATCCAACCATATCGGGATTCATTGTCAACATGACCGTTTTCGAGCCCATTCGTGCCGCAGCAAGAGAGGCTTCGATGCCGGCATGTCCGGCTCCGACGACGATGACGTCGAATTCACCTGCTTGATAAGCCATAGTACTGGTTCCTCCTTCTTATTCCACACGCAGTCGTCTCGAATTATTTCCCGAGACAGAACTGCGAAAACAACTGATCCAATAAACTATCCTGTGCTGTATCACCATTGATTTCGCCGAGCGTGTCCCATGCCCGTCGTAAATCGATCTGTACCATGTCGATCGGCATCGCTGCTTCTGCTGCACCGAGGGCATCTTCAATCATTTGACTCGCTCGTTTGATGAGCTGGATGTGACGTGCATTTGAGACGTACGTCATATCTTGACTCTCGACACCCTGTTCAAAGAACAGACTCGCAATCGCTGCTTCAAGATCGTTGACACCTGCTTCTTCGAGCAAGGATGTCGTGACGATTGGTCGACCATCAGCAAGCTCCGTGACACGCGCTAAGTCAATCTGTTGCGCCAAGTCACTCTTGTTGACGATGATGATCGCGTTCATCCCTTTGATCGCTTCAAACAGCAAGACGTCCTCATCCGTTAGAACATCATTCCCGTTCAGGACGAGTAAGATTAAATCGGCCGTCTTCAAAGCCTGACGCGACTTTTCAACACCCATCCGTTCGACGATATCTTCCGTCTCGCGAATCCCTGCCGTATCAATCAACTTCAACGGTACACCGCGAACATTGACGTACTCCTCGATCGTATCGCGCGTCGTTCCCGCGATATCCGTGACGATGGCCTTTGCTTCTTGCACCAATGTGTTGAGCAAAGACGACTTTCCGACGTTTGGTCGACCGATGATCGCTGTGGATAACCCTTCGCGCAAGATTTTTCCTTGGCGTGCCGTTGTTAATAACTCTGCCAAAATCGCGCGGACAGCACCAGCATCACGTTCGACGATCTGTTGCGTCATCTCTTCTGCATCGTACTCTGGGTAATCGATGTTAACTTCGATTGCAGCAATCGTCTGTAACAATTGTTGACGTAAGTCTTGGACGAGTTTTGAGAGACGTCCTTCAATCTGACTGACGGCGACATGCATCGCTCGGTCCGTCTTCGCCCGGATCAGATCCATGACGGCTTCCGCTTGTGATAAATCGATTCGTCCGTTCAAGAACGCACGTTTCGTAAATTCACCAGGTTCCGCCAGCCGGACTTCCGGTTGGGCGAGGATGAGTTCGAGGACACGATTGACCGCGACGACTCCTCCATGACAATTCAATTCGATGACATCTTCACGTGTAAACGTCTTTGGTGCGCGCATGACACTCACCATTACTTCATCGACGACACGGTCCGCCTCATGGTCGACCAATTTCCCGTAATGAATCGTATGGGTTGGTACTTCCGTCAAGCGGTTGCTCCCTTTGTAAACACGGTCGGCTACAGCGACTGCATCAGGACCTGATAAGCGCACGATCGCAATCGCCCCTTCTCCCATCGGCGTCGAAATCGCGGCAATCGTATCAAATTCCATCATCCGTTCTTCCACCTCGTTTTTCTTCTGTCTTTTTATGAGTATTTAATCCTTAATCGTTGCAATGGGTATAACGAAACAACTATACACGAAATGACGCAAAAGAAAAAGAGCGACACTCTGTCAAAACAAAGCGTCGCTCTTCACGTATTAGCGTTTCTTTTTCGATTTTTTAGGAGCCGGAGCTGCTTGTGCTGCTTCTTTTTCACGTTTAGCAGCCATTGTCGCTTCCGTCTGCAACTTAATCTTTTCACGCATCGGCTTCATGATGACGATCGTGACGATGATCGAGAAGATGTAACCGACGACCCAGTAAAGCGAAAGGGCAGATGGGAGTGTAACCCCCATGATGAAGATCATGATCGGGAAGACATAAAGCATGATTTTCATTTGTGGATTGTCTTCTTGACCTGCCATCGAGATCTTTTGTTGCAAATACGTCAGTACTGCAGACAAGATCGGCAAGATGAAGAATGGATCCGGTTTCCCGAGGTCGAACCAGAGGAATGTGTGTTGGAAAATAGCCGGTGTATAAATGATGGCATTGTAGAACGCGATCAAAATCGGCATTTGGATCAAGATCGGTAAACAGCCTGCAAGTGGATTGACGTTGTGCTCTTGATAGAGCTTCATCATTTCCTGTTGCAATTTCTGTTGTGTCTCTTGGTCTTTTGAGCTGTATTTCTCACGAAGCTTCATCATTTCTGGTTGAATGACTTGCATTCCACCCATACTCTTCGTTTGTTTAATCATCAATGGAAGGATGACAAGACGAACGAGAAGTGTCGTAATGATGATTCCAATACCGTAATCCCCGCTAAAGAACTGTGAAATCTCACGAATCAACCACGCCATCGGCCAAACGAAGTAATGTTTCCAAAAACCTTCTGTGTCTGCTGTGATCGGTTCACCAGTACCATACGAACTAGGTGTACAGCCGGATAATACGATCGCGAGCACGGACATGAGTCCGAGAGTTAACCAAATCTTAGTTCTCTTGTTCATAATTCCTCCTAGAAATTGTTTACGCTTTGTCGAACGCCATCTTCTTCTATAGTAAGGCAAGGAAAGGGAGCGCCGTACAAATCAACAGGATGCATTGCTACGATTCATTTTTTTGATCGCATCCAGACACCGGAACGTTTGAGCACGTGACGGAGACTGTCAGCCACTTCTTGCGCGGTCATCTTCGCGGCCGGATTGCGCGCGATGATCACCAAATCATAATTCGGGGCAATCGAGGCTTCATGCTGCTGGCATGCTTCCCGAAGATACCGTTTTACCTGATTCCGGACGACGGCATTCCCGATTTTCTTACTGACGGATAAACCAACCCGAAAGTGAGTCTGTTGCTCCTTTTTCAAGGCATACACGACAAATTGCCGATTTGCGACAGAGGCTCCTTTAGTAAACACCGCTTGGAACTCCTTGTCTTTCTTGACGCGGTATTCCTTCTTCACCTTATTCACACTCCATCCTGACACTACGAAAATTCGTCGTCTCTCATCATATCATAGAATAAACACGCGACGCGATAGGGCGCATGTGACAAAAGCACGAACACACGAAAAAACATAAAAAAAAATCACCTCGGATCATGCCCGAAGTGATGGATGCATCAATGCATTAGACAGTCAAGGCTTTGCGGCCCTTAAGACGGCGAGCAGCCAAGATACGGCGGCCACTCTTCGTAGCCATACGCGCACGGAATCCGTGAACTTTTTTACGCTTACGGTTGTTTGGGTTGAAAGTTGGTTTCATTCGTCTGCACCTCCTTTAAAAGATCTTTATAACCAATTGTTATTTTCTACTTTAAGGCAGTCTTGTACATTATATAAACTGATTGTGGCATTGTCAATGAAAGTTCAGAAGATTTCTTGTCCTGCTTAAGGGATTTCTGGTTCGAAAACAGGCGATAGGATTCGACTGCGCAAACTCTATTACGCGATAGAATACATATCGATCATGGAGGGGATGTGTGTAGACTTATCCACCTATCCACAGACTTATCCACATTATCCACACTTTCCGTGGATAACTCTTCACTTTGTCTACACTAGTATTTTTTAAAATCGACGTCAATCCTCGATTTTGGATTTCCTTTTTCCACTTCTTTTGTATTTTGTGAATAACTCTTTTTCAACGCTTCCTCATTTAAAAAGTTATCCACCTCTTATCCACAATTTATCCACACTATCCACAGCTTGTGGGTAACTACCTGTGGACGGTTTAATTTACTTGTGGATAAATCATTCCAACCATTGCCAGGGCTCATTTCTTTTGATACACTAATTGTGCATAACATGATCCTGATTGTTCAGGACAAAACAAGTTATACACACCCTGTGGATAACTTTATACACAGATTCAACTGCCTGTGGATAACGTTATCCACAGTTTTTACGTTATGGGGATAAGTCGAGTTTCTTCATTAACTTTGTCTGTGTATAAGCCTGTGTACAAAAATTTTCTATCTTGATAAAAAAAGGGGGGTATTTATGAAAAACGCTGCCGAACTTTGGCATAATGTCTTATCTGTGATCGAGGAAGAGGAACGAACACCGAAAGCTAGTTATGATATGTGGTTGAAATCCACAGAAGGCGTCACGCTAAATGGAACGACACTACTCGTTTCAGCACCAGCTGCATTTACGGTGACATGGCTCGAGCGCCAGTACTTATCTTTACTCGAAGACACAGTTGAGGAAGTAACAGGAAGCCGACTCGATATTCAGTTCATTGAAGAGGGACAAGCGAAGAAAATGCTCGATCGACAAGAAGAGGAACGTGTTGAGGCAACACCGACTCCGAAATCGCGTCCATCGAACATGCGGAGACCAACAGAGGAATTGACGATGAGTGAACTCGGACAATTAAATGAGAAGTATACGTTCGATACATTCGTCATCGGATCGGGGAACCGTTTTGCGCATGCCGCTTCACTTGCTGTTGCGGAAGCGCCTGCTAAAGCATACAATCCGCTTTTCATCTATGGTGGCGTTGGTCTTGGCAAAACCCATCTGATGCATGCCATCGGACAGTACGTTCAAGATCAAAATCTTGGGACACGGATTGCCTATGTCTCTTCTGAACGCTTTACGAATGACTTCATTAACTCCATCCGTGATAATAAGACGGTTGAGTTTCGAAATAAATACCGTAACATCGATGTCCTCTTAATTGATGACATCCAGTTCCTTGCTGGCAAAGAACAGACGCAAGAAGAGTTTTTCCACACATTCAATGCCCTGCATAACGACCAAAAACAAATCATCATCTCGAGCGATCGACCACCAAAAGAGATTCCAACGCTTGAAGATCGGCTTCGTTCACGTTTCGAATGGGGATTAATCACCGACATCACGCCACCGGATCTCGAAACACGGATTGCGATTTTACGGAAAAAGGCGAATGCGGAGCAACTTGATGTCTCAAACGAAGTCATGCTCTACATCGCAAGTCAAATTGATACGAATATTCGGGAGCTCGAAGGAGCGTTAACCCGCGTTATCGCCTATGCGAATCTCGTCGGGCGACCAATCGATCCAAATGTCGCTGCAGAAGCCTTGCATAACATCATGCCGGTCGCTGAACCGCGTAAAGTCACGATTCGTGACATCCAGGAGTCGGTCAGTAAGCACTTCAATTTGCCATTTGATGATCTGAAGGCGAAGAAACGGACGAAATCGATTGCCTTCCCACGTCAAATCGCGATGTATCTCTCACGTGAGATGACGGAGAGCTCGTTACCGAAAATCGGAGAAGAATTCGGGGGACGCGACCATACGACCGTCATCCATGCCCATGAAAAGATCAGTATGTTGATCAAATCGGACGGGGAAACGGGAAAAGTCATCGAACAAATCAAACATGAATTGAAGCATTCGTAAAACTGTGGATAAACATGTGGATAAAGTAGGGCAGTTATCCACAACTTATCCACACCGTTTTTGGCTTTATATCAAGTTATCCACCGACTTATCCACACTATCCACAGCCCCTAAGACTATTATTAAAAAAATATATTATTATGTTATGATGGGCGCATGCCCATTATTTTCGAGAGGAGTCTAACGACGATATGCATATCACCATTCAACGCGAAGCTTTAATTCAAGCAGTACAAGATGTAGCCAAAGCGGTCTCATCCCGCACGACGATTCCGATTCTGACAGGAATCAAACTCGAAGCTCATGGAGATGGTATGACGCTGACAGGAAGCGATACAGAAATCTCGATTGAACGGACGATCTATGCAGAAGAGAATGGAACATCTTATGTCACGGTTCACCGTGCAGGTAGTGTCGTCTTGAATGCCCGCTTCTTCGGCGATATCGTCAAAAAGATGCCAAAAGACGAAGTCACACTTGAAGTCTCACCGAACTTCATGACACGGATCCAGTCAGGAACAGCGGAATTCCATTTGAACGGTCTTGATCCAGATGAGTTCCCACGCCTTCCGCAAGTCGATGGGGGACAACGTTTCCGTTTACCGGCTGATCTCTTACGTTCGATGATTCGCCAAACAAGCTTTGCTGTCGCTGTTCAAGAAACACGTCCTGTTCTGACAGGTGTGAACTTCTCAGCCGATAAAGGCATCTTGACGTGTGTCTCAACAGATAGTCACCGTCTAGCCCTTCGTCGTGCTCAATTTGAGACAGATACAGATATCTCGTTCCAGAACGTCATCGTTCCAGGGAAGAGCTTAAATGAATTATCGAAGTTGCTTGGGGATGGTCATGTGGATATCACGATCACAAACCAACAAATCTTATTCAAGATGAAGCACGTCCTCTTCTTCTCGCGTCTACTCGACGGAAACTATCCGGATACATCACGTTTGATTCCGGAAGAGTACCGGACAGCTGTCCGCATGAACGCGAAAGAATTGCTCCAAGCGATCGATCGCGCGTCACTGCTTGCACGTGAGGACCGTAACAACGTCATCAAGTTCGCAGCTGAAGGAACGACAGCGGTCGAGATCTCTTCACATTCACCAGAAGTCGGGAAAGTCTCGGAGCAAGTCAGCATTCTTTCGCTTGAAGGAGAAGAGCTGAAAATCTCGTTCAACTCGAAGTACATGATGGACGCCTTGAAGGCACTTGACGCGACAGATATCGAAATCCAGTTCACGGGTTCGATTCGTCCATTTATCTTGCACCCAGTCGATCAAGATAACGTCCTGCAACTGATTCTTCCAGTCCGGACGGCGTAAGTATAAACACGAAATACGTGATAAGACGGGTTCGATCGTTTCGACATCGGACCCGTCTTTTTCGTATACCGTATATACGTTCGGGGATTTTGCTAAATCGCTCAATGTTTAGTACAATAAAGAGTACGTCATTTATAATATGTAGGTAGGAGGAGTCAATCCATGCAAGAAATCAGAATTACAACGGAATACGTCACATTAGGGCAGTTCCTGAAGCTATCGGATATCATCTCAAGCGGAGGACAAGCCAAACCGTTTTTAGCAGAGGTACCGATTCTAGTCAACGGCGAGGTCGATCAGCGACGTGGTCGTAAATTACGGGATGGAGACATCATTGATGTAGAAGACTACGGTCAGTTCATCATCAAGAACGAGGGCAACTAACGTGCGGCTGGATTCAGTCCGACTCAGTCATTATCGCAACTATGACGCACTCGAACTGTCATTCTCCGAAAAAACGAATGTCCTGATTGGTGAAAATGCACAAGGGAAGACGAACTTACTGGAAGCGATCTATGTTCTTGCTCTCGCGAAGTCGCACCGGACGACGCATGACAAGGAACTGATCGGTTGGGACCAAGAAACAGCGCGCGTCGAAGGACGTGTCGTCAAGCGGACCGGCTCCCATGTCCAAGAGATCGTCATCTCGGGTCGCGGGAAAAAAGCAAAGCTGAATCATCTAGAGCAACGACGCTTGAGTGATTATGTCGGGGCACTGAACATCGTTTTATTCGCCCCGGAAGATTTGCATATCGTCAAAGGCAGTCCACAAGTCCGCCGGCGATTTCTCGATATGGAGATCGGTCAAGTCAGTCCGGTCTATCTGCATGAATTGAGTCAGTACCTGAAAGTGTTGAAGCAGCGAAACGCATTGCTGAAACAACTGTCCATGAAGGGAGGAGACGAGACCTTCCTTGATATCTTGACGGAGCAAATGATTACGCTAGCCGTTAAAATCGTTCAGCGCCGGCATCATTTCATGGCCCAGCTCGAAAAATGGGCACGACCGATTCATGACGGAATCAGTCGTGGACAGGAAGAACTCGCGCTCATCTATCGTTCGGACACATTCGGCGACGAATTACTCGATGTCGAAGGAATGACTGCGTCCTACACGCGGAAGTTTGGTAAAATAAAAGAAAATGAAATCCGAAGAGGAGTTACGTTGTTTGGACCACATCGCGATGATTTCGAGATGGAAGTCAATGGACGAAACGTCCAAACGTATGGTTCACAAGGACAACAACGGACAGCAGCCCTCTCGTTAAAGCTTGCGGAGATCGAATTGATTCATGAGGAAGTAGGGGAATATCCACTTCTTCTGCTCGACGATGTCTTATCCGAGCTTGATGATCATCGTCAAACACATTTGCTCGATACGATGCAACAAAAGGTCCAGACGATCCTGACGACGACAAGCGTCGACGGGATTGCGCATGAAACGATCAACCAAGCGAAGTTGTTCCACGTGAAACAAGGGACGGTCGATTTGGAAGAGACATCATATAAAGAAACAGTAGGTGAGAAAACCGATGAGTAATCATGAAGATATGGAATTGGAACAAGGGTACGGTGCCGATCAGATTCAAGTACTTGAAGGATTAGAAGCAGTTCGTAAACGTCCAGGGATGTATATCGGCTCGACGGCATCAAAGGGTCTCCATCACCTCGTATGGGAGATCGTCGATAACTCGATTGATGAGGCGCTCGCAGGATACTGTGACACGATCAAGGTGACGATCGAACCAGGGAACTCGATCTTAGTCGAGGATAATGGACGCGGTATTCCAGTCGACATTCAAGAGAAGATGGGTCGTCCTGCCGTTGAGGTCATCCTGACAGTCCTCCACGCCGGTGGTAAGTTCGGCGGCGGCGGATATAAAGTATCGGGTGGACTACACGGTGTTGGGGCTTCGGTCGTTAACGCCCTGTCGACGAAACTTGAAGTATTCGTCAAACGGAACGAAAAACTGTATTACCAAGCGTACCATCGCGGTGTACCAGCGCAAGATCTTGAAGTGATCGGAACATCAGAAGAGACAGGAACGACGATTCGTTTCTTCCCAGACGGTGAGATTTTCCAAGAGACGCTCGAGTATGACTATGATTTGCTAGCGACACGCCTTCGCGAGCTTGCTTTCTTGAACAAAGGCCTGAAGATCATCATCACGGACGATCGTGCAGATGAGCCGATGACACGTAGCTTCCACTATGAAGGTGGAATCAAGTCCTACGTCGAGCACTTGAACCGTTCAAAAGAAGTCGTTCATGCGGAACCTGTCTATGTACACGGTACAAAGGATGGCATCGAAGTCGAAGTCGCGCTTCAGTACAACGATGGATTTGCGTCAAACATCTACTCGTTCACGAACAACATTCCGACGCATGAGGGTGGTACGCATGAGACGGGCTTTAAGACAGCTCTGACACGCGTCATCAATGACTATGCGAAGAAGTTCGGTTTGATGAAGGATGCGGACGGTACGTTATCCGGTGAGGACGTGCGTGAAGGAATGACCGCGATCGTTTCCGTCAAACACCCGAACCCACAGTTCGAAGGTCAGACGAAAACGAAACTCGGGAACTCCGACGCGCGTACGGTTACGGATTCACTCTTCTCTGGTGCATTTGAGCAGTTCATGCTCGAAAACCCGACGAACGCACGCGCAATCGTCGAAAAAGGGATGATGGCGTCGCGCGCCCGCATGGCAGCGAAACGCGCCCGTGAACTGACACGCCGTAAAGGTGTTCTCGAAGTGAGCTCACTACCGGGTAAACTGGCTGACTGTTCATCACGTGATGCGTCGATTTCCGAATTGTACATCGTTGAGGGTGACTCGGCGGGTGGTTCTGCAAAATCCGGACGCGATCGTCATTTCCAAGCGATCTTACCGATTCGCGGTAAAATCTTGAACGTTGAGAAAGCACGTCTCGATAAGATTCTCGGAAGCAATGAGATTCGGACGATCATCACGGCACTCGGAACAAGTATCGGTTCTGAGTTCAATATCGAAAAAGCACGCTATCACAAAGTCATCATCATGACCGATGCCGATGTCGATGGTGCCCACATTCGGACACTCTTGTTGACGTTCTTCTACCGTTACATGCGTCCGCTTGTCGAGCATGGGTATGTCTATATCGCTCAGCCACCGCTATACGGGATCAAACAAGGGAAGAACATCACGTACGTGCATAACGAACGTGAATTGACAGAGGCGCTTGCAGCGCTTCCTGAAAACGCACGGTACGACATTCAGCGCTACAAAGGTCTTGGGGAGATGGATCCAGAGCAACTTTGGGAAACTACGATGGATCCAAGTGGTCGTCAAATGTTGCGTGTCGAGCTTCAAGATGCAATCGAAGCAGATGAAGTCTTTGATATCTTGATGGGAGATCAAGTCGAACCACGACGCGACTTCATTCAATCACACGCACATTACGTCAAGAACCTGGATATTTAACGCTGAACAGAGAGGGTGGCCAGAAGCATGTCCGAACAAAATCACGGAATCATCAAGGATATTAATATCAGTCAAGAGATGCGTACGTCCTTCATGGACTACGCGATGAGCGTCATCGTCGCACGTGCTCTTCCGGACGTACGGGACGGCTTAAAACCCGGACACCGCCGGATTCTCTATGCGATGAACGACCTCGGTATTCGTGCCGATAAACCACATAAAAAGTCTGCCCGTATCGTCGGGGAAGTCATCGGTAAGTATCACCCGCACGGGGATTCTGCCGTCTATGACACGATGGTCCGCATGGCGCAAGACTTCAGCTACCGTTACGAACTCGTCGATGGACACGGAAACTTTGGGTCTGTCGATGGGGACTCGGCGGCTGCGATGCGATATACGGAAGCTCGTATGTCAAAAATCGCGATGGAGATCGTTCGCGATATCAACAAAAACACAGTCGATTTCAAAGATAACTACGATGGTTCGGAACGCGAACCGGAAGTCTTACCGTCACGCTTCCCGAACTTACTCGTCAACGGTTCGAGCGGGATCGCGGTCGGGATGGCAACGAACATTCCACCACATCAGCTTGGCGAAGTCATCGATGGTGTCTTAGCATTATCTCACGATCCAGAAATCACGATCCAAGAACTGATGCAGCACATTCCGGGACCTGATTTCCCGACAGCTGGTGAAATTCTTGGTCGTAGCGGTATTCGTCGCGCTTATGAGACAGGACGTGGCTCAATCATCGTCCGCGCGAAAGCTGAAATCGAACAGACGAAAAAAGACCGGGAACGGATCATCGTGACGGAGCTGCCTTATCAGGTCAATAAAGCCCGCCTCGTTGAAAAGATTGCCGATCTCGTTCGCGAGAAAAAGATCGAAGGTATCACCGATTTACGAGATGAGTCAGATCGCCGCGGTATGCGCATCGTCATGGAAATCCGTCGTGACGCAAATGCGAGCGTCATCTTAAACAACTTGTATAAGCAGACGTCGATGCAAACGACGTTTGGTGTCAACATGCTAGCGATCGTTGGAGGACGTCCGAAAACATTGACGCTCAAGGAAATGCTTTATCATTACCTCGAGCATCAAAAAGAAATCGTGCGTCGTCGGACACAGTTCGATCTCGAAAAAGCAGAAGCACGTGAACACTTACTCGCTGGTCTACGGATTGCACTCGATCATTTGGATGAAGTCATTCAAATCATCCGCGGGAACCGGACAGCGGACGCAGCACGTGAACAGTTGATGGAGCGTTTTGCGTTATCCGAGAAACAATCACAAGCGATTCTTGATATGCGCTTGCAACGCCTGACAGGTCTTGAGCGGGAGAAAATTGAAGCAGAGTATGACGAAATCATGCAATTGATCGCGGAACTGAACCGCATCCTTGCGAGTGAGGAAGTCTTGCTTGATTTAATCCGGACAGAGCTCGAGGAGTTAAAAGAACGTTTCAACGACGAACGTCGGACGGAAATCCGCATGGACCACATCGAATTCGAAGACGAAGATTTGATTCCGGAACAGGATATCATCATCACGTTGACAAGCAGTGGCTACATCAAACGGATGACGACGGATTCGTACCGGACACAACGCCGCGGCGGACGTGGGGTTCAGGGAATCGGAACGAACGACGAAGATTACGTCACGCGTCTCTTGTCTTGTTCGACGCATGATACGATTCTATTCTTTACGAACCGTGGGAAAGTCTACCGGATTCGTGGATATGAAGTACCGGAGATGAGCCGGACATCAAAAGGTGTACCAATCATCAACCTCATCCAAATCGAACGCGACGAAAAGGTCGAGACGATGATTCCAGTCAACTTCAAACGTTATCTCGAGGAGCAACAAGCAACTGAAGCACCTGTCGAGGTGATTGAAGGAGAGATTGAAGAGACGGAAGAAACGCTCGAAACGGAAGAAGTCGTTCAAGATGAGCAAAAATCATTGATCTTCATGACACGTAAAGGACGCGTCAAACGTTCACCGTTGTCTGCGTACGCACGGATCAACAAAAACGGTTTGATCGCGATTCGATTGTTTGAAGACGATGAGTTGACATCGGTTCGTCTCGCATCGACGGACGATGAAGTCTTTGCTGTTTCAACAAGCGGGAAAGCGATTCGTTTCCCAATCACGAATGTCCGCTCGATGGGACGTGGTGCTCGTGGGGTCAAAGCGATGACGTTACGCCCAGACGATTTCGTCGTCGGGATGGAACTTGCACGTGATGCACAAGATGTTCTTGTCATTACGGAAAAAGGATTCGGTAAACGAACACCGATGACCGAGTTCCGTAGCCAGTCTCGTGGTGGTAAAGGATTGATCGCGAGTAAGGTGACGGATCGCGTCGGTCAAATCGTTGCCATGCGAATCGTTGATGTTGATGATGACATCATGATCATGACAGAGAGTGGTATCGTCATTCGGACAGACTCGCAATACATTTCACGTGTCGGCCGGAATACCCAAGGGGTGAAGGTCATTCGAATCGAAGAGGGTGACCGTGTTGCGACGGTTGCCAAACTGAAACGCGAAGAGACTGATGAAATGGAAGAAGACACGGATCTTGTGTCAGAAGAGAATGAGATCGTGTCGGATGCTTCAGAAGAAGCGGAAGAATAAGCAAGACGTCAGCAAGAAAGCAGCAGAGTGATACTACTCTGCTGCTTTTATCTACATATATAGAAAGAAGAGAAAGGAACGAAGCGATATGCGAGTGGCAAGTGACCAATTACGCATCGGGGATCGTTTGACTGAATCCATCTATTTACATACGGATCATCCGATCGTAGAAGCAGGGAAAAAAATAGGAAGCGATGAGTTACGACGAATCCAGCGTTTTTTAATTAAGGAAGTCGTCATTGAAGATCGACCTGATTTCAGTAAAGATGAACAAGTGCAGACTGAAACAGTTGAAGCCCATGTGGAACATCCCTTTGAAGAATTTATTCGCTTTTACAATAAAGTCTTCATGTCATGGGAACAAGGAATGAAGCCGAATGTATACGAAGCCTTGAGTTGGGTCAAACAGTCCGTTCCAGAACGGATTACGAGACAAGATGTCTTACCATTCTTCCTAGAGCGGGGAACGGAAGCTTATACAGTGCGACATGCCATTTATCGAGGGGCAATTGCGCAAATGCTGGCGGAAGCAGTCGGAAAAGAACGGAAAATGATTCATGAGTTGTGGACCGCATCCTATTTTGCAGACTATGGACTAGCGCGAATCATGGAATGGCGTCACACGAAACGATATGAAGCAATGCAACAAGAAATTTTTCAACGTCACCCGGCTATGGCGTATCAAGCCTTGCAAAAGGAGACGATCATCTCTGATACAGTAAATCGTTTAATTGTTCAACATCATGAACGTTTAGATGGAACAGGTTACCCTTTAAAGGTAAAAGGAGATAAGATCGCAGATCACACACGATTGTTCATCGTAGCGGACGTCTTTGCTGCAATGACGAGTTGGCGTCCGTATCGGGAAGCTTATACGCCGTTTGATGCCTATCGTCATTTGAAAGCAAGACCGATGCAATATTGCTCAAAGTATGTATTGTTGCTCGGACAATTACTTCTACCAATAGAAGTCGGTGATCGCGTGCTGATGAGTAACGGAAAGATTGCAACCATCACGCGAAAGAATCCAGTCTTTGATCGACCTGTCATTTCTTATGAAGAACAAGGACGGATGACGATCATTGATTTAATGGAAGAACGACAACATAGTATTATTCAGTTGATGGATTAATAGGGAATAAACAGCCTCTTGAGCCGGAATCGCAAGGTTCAAGAGGCTTGTTCATGATTTTAAAAACAATTTTAAAATAAGTGTTGCACAATAATAAAACGCATGATATATTATTACATGTCCTTAACAACGACAAGCGCTTGAAACAAACGAGAAAAACAATTTCAAAAAAGTTGTTGACTTCTTGTTTCAGACTTGGTATTCTAATTGAGTCGCCAAAACAGGCGCGGACGAACTTTGAAAACTGAACGATGAGGCAAAAATCGTATTCTACGGAATACAAAAATGAATGAAGCGCAAGCTTCGTCAATCGTGACTTCGGTCACACAACGAGCAAGTCAAACACTTCATGGAGAGTTTGATCCTGGCTCAGGACGAACGCTGGCGGCGTGCCTAATACATGCAAGTCGAGCGCAG
>NZ_JACSMY010000016.1:0-361 GCF_018618875.1 Exiguobacterium sp. s46 | reverse complement strand
ACCGAAGTCACGATTGACGAAGCTTGCGCTTCATTCGTTTTTGTATTCCGTAGAATACGATTTTTGCCTCATCGTTCAGTTTTCAAAGTCCAATGTATTTCGTATGAAAATAATGGTCGGGAAGACAGGATTCGAACCTGCGACCCCTTGGTCCCAAACCAAGTGCTCTACCAAGCTGAGCTACTTCCCGAAAAGTGCACCCTGAGAGATTCGAACTCCCGACCCCTTGATTCGTAGTCAAGTACTCTATCCAGCTGAGCTAAGGGTGCATCATATGGTGCGGTCGAGAGGACTTGAACCTCCACGATGTTGCCACCACTAGGCCCTCAACCTAGCGCGTCTACCGATTCCGCCACGACCG
>NZ_JACSMY010000015.1:0-460 GCF_018618875.1 Exiguobacterium sp. s46 | reverse complement strand
AGGTAGCCGTATCGGAAGGTGCGGCTGGATCACCTCCTTTCTAAGGAAAACGTCCCTTACGGGACATGCCCATCGTTCAGTTTTGAGAGTCTAATTCTCTCTAGTCATGGAATGGGCCTATAGCTCAGCCGGTTAGAGCGCACGCCTGATAAGCGTGAGGTCGGTGGTTCGAGTCCACTTAGGCCCACCATTTCCATTATAATTTCAATCCTGGGGCCTTAGCTCAGCTGGGAGAGCGCCTGCCTTGCACGCAGGAGGTCAGCGGTTCGATCCCGCTAGGCTCCATTTGTCTTGTCCTTTGGATAAGGCACTCGCACCTTGAAAACTGAAGACATCAACAAGACATCAAACTTTTAATTAACCATGTCATTAGACGTGTGTTCTTAGAATACCAACGCTAGATCAAGGTATGAAGGGCGTACGGTGGATGCCTTGGCACTAGGAGCCGATGAAGGACGCG
>NZ_JACSMY010000014.1:0-807 GCF_018618875.1 Exiguobacterium sp. s46 | reverse complement strand
GTGGTCACACCCGTTCCCATGCCGAACACGGAAGTTAAGCACTTGAACGCCGAAAGTAGTTGGGGGCTTCCCCCTGTGAGGATAGGACGCTGCCAGGCGATACATATGGAGGATTAGCTCAGCTGGGAGAGCACCTGCCTTACAAGCAGGGGGTCGGCGGTTCGATCCCGTCATCCTCCACCATTTTCATTACACTTGCCGGTGTAGCTCAGCTGGTAGAGCAACTGACTTGTAATCAGTAGGTCGCGGGTTCGACTCCTGTTGCCGGCACCATTTTTATCTTCAATGATCACCAGAATTCAACTATGAATGAAGGTTCTACCTTTTATATCCCTGCCGGGGTGGCGGAACTGGTAGACGCACAGGACTTAAAATCCTGCGGGGGTTTCCCCGTGCCGGTTCGATTCCGGCCCTCGGTACCATTTTCATTTTGATGTTTGCTGTTTGATCCTTATATTCCGCACCCTTAGCTCAGCTGGATAGAGTACTTGACTACGAATCAAGGGGTCGGGAGTTCGAATCTCTCAGGGTGCATTTTCGGGAAGTAGCTCAGCTTGGTAGAGCACTTGGTTTGGGACCAAGGGGTCGCAGGTTCGAATCCTGTCTTCCCGACCATCTTCAATTTCATCCCTTTAATGGGGCCTTAGCTCAGCTGGGAGAGCGCCTGCCTTGCACGCAGGAGGTCAGCGGTTCGATCCCGCTAGGCTCCACCATTTTTATGACGAACTTTGAAAACTGAACGATGAGGCAAAAATCGTATTCTACGGAATACAAAAACGAATGAAGCGCAAGCTTCGTCAATCGTGA
>NZ_JACSMY010000013.1:0-882 GCF_018618875.1 Exiguobacterium sp. s46 | reverse complement strand
ATGGTGCGGTCGAGAGGACTTGAACCTCCACGATGTTGCCACCACTAGGCCCTCAACCTAGCGCGTCTACCGATTCCGCCACGACCGCATAATGCTATTCAAATATAAATGGAGCGGAAGACGGGATTCGAACCCGCGACCCCGACCTTGGCAAGGTCGTATTCTACCACTGAACTACTTCCGCATATAAATGGTACGGGTGAAGGGACTTGAACCCCCACGTCAAAGACACTAGATCCTAAATCTAGCGCGTCTACCAATTCCGCCACACCCGCATAAAAATGGTGTGTCATGCAGGATTCGAACCTGCGACCCTCTGATTAAAAGTCAGATGCTCTACCAACTGAGCTAATGACACATAAATGATATGAAGTTAAAAAATGGGGCGACTGATGGGAATTGAACCCACGAATGCCGGAATCACAATCCGGTGCGTTAACCACTTCGCCACAATCGCCAAAATAAAAATGGTGCCGGCAACAGGAGTCGAACCCGCGACCTACTGATTACAAGTCAGTTGCTCTACCAGCTGAGCTACACCGGCAAAAGAAATGGTGGCTTTGGACGGAATCGAACCGCCGACACAAGGATTTTCAGTCCTTTGCTCTACCAACTGAGCTACAAAGCCGATATTAAAATGGCGGTCCTGACGGGATTCGAACCCGCGATCTCCTGCGTGACAGGCAGGCATGTTAACCGCTACACCACAGGACCGTTTAAGTATAAGGTGACGACTTCTATAATGATAAAACATCTATGTAAGTCTGTCAATTGTTTTATTAAAAAAACAAAAGCCTGGCAACGTCCTATCCTCACAGGGGGAAGCCCCCAACTACTTTCGGCGTTCAAGTGCTTAACTTCCGTGTTCGGCATGGGAACGGG
>NZ_JACSMY010000011.1:0-2502 GCF_018618875.1 Exiguobacterium sp. s46 | reverse complement strand
TGGGTTGACACTATTCGCTGCAGAATAACTGCTGTATTTATAACTGTTTTTATGAATCTCAAAGTGTAAATGATTTCCGAACGAGTTTCCTGTATTCCCAACTGTTCCAATCTTCATACCTTTAGAAACTGTCTGACCACTTTTTACCGAAAGGCTGTTCATATGAGCATAAACGGTTACGTATTTTTGATTCTTTAGACTATGTGAAATCATAACGTGTTTACCATATGCACCGCTGTTTTTAGAGGTAGTGACTTTTCCACTCGCAGAAGCATAGACGGGTGTGCCTTTTGTTGCAGCTAGATCAACGCCATTATGGAATGTATAACCGTAAGCGCCATTAGATTTTCCGTATCCTTGGGTCAGCCTCCCTTTAGTAGGAGAAGCAAAAAGAGACTCATTATACGTCATTTTTTTTGCAACGTGGCTCTTATATTTTTTTAGGTAAGAACTATAGATATACCGTGTGTTCCCTTTGTAAAGTACTTTTGTCCAAGCTCCTTTTTTTCCTAAATAAGAAAAAGTCTGACCAGTGTTAGTCACGCCGACTATATTGTAATTGAGAGAAGGACCAGTCCGAACACGGAGATCGTCTGTCTTTACTTTTACTTTATATGCACTACTTGCTTCAACTTTTGGGCTATGCATTGAAAAAGTTGTTGTGAGTAAGACGCTAGAAGCGATAAGTATTACCTTGTTTTTCATTAGTTGTACTCCTTTAAAGATAAAGATACGGTGACAAACGATTTGTTAAAAGGAGTATAGCATCACTATATTACAAAAAAGTGTATCAAATTCATTTCAAAAATTGATACGAGATTTAATCAAAAAATGCATAGTTTTTTCACAAACAGATTTTATGATTAAAGTTAAACACATTTCTTTTTTATACATCTTAAAAAAAGATTTATTTTTTAGAGTTCGGGAGGAATTTGATGGAGTTATCTTTTTTGTTAGCTTTTGGGGCAGGGTTTTTATCTTTTATCTCGCCATGTTGCCTAGCTTTGTATCCTGTTTTTCTATCTTACATTACAGGAATTTCAGTTACAGAGTTAAAAGAAAATAAAAAGTGGAACTGGAATGGTGTTCCCCATACATTCGTTTTCTTACTTGGATTTTCGAGCGTATTTTTAGTGATGGGTTTTTCAACGTCATATTTGGCTGATTTTTTTATAGTGTATAAAGATGTTCTACGGATGAGCGGTGCACTTATTTTATTCATATTCGGTGTTATTTTAACTGGTCTGTGGACCCCAATATTTTTACTTAAAGAGCGAAGAATGAACTTAGGAAAAAGAAAGCGTGGTTATATCGGAACGTTTATTGTCGGAGTCGGATCGGCTGCTGGATGGACTCCTTGTACAGGACCAATCCTCGCTGGAGTTATTGCTTTGATCGCCACGAATCCTAGTAATGGATTTTTATATATGCTCTTTTATGTACTAGGTTTTTCTATTCCATTTTTCTTGATGTCGTTTTTGGTCGGGAAATCCAGATACTTAATGAATTATTCTTCAAAGGTTATGAAAATAGGTGGCTGGTTTATGATTTTATTAGGTATCATATTGTATTTCGATGGTCTGACGAAACTAACTACAATATTGATTGATTTTACAGGGTTTAGAGGGTTCTGACGCTCTATTTTCTATTTCGAAAGGAGATGCATCGTAAATGTCTCGTGAAAATGTCCTGATAATGGGAGTAGAGGAAAACTGGAAAGTGATGGAGAACATAAAACAACTTAAACCTGTAAGTATAGATATTCATATTTCTTCAAAAGAAGGATGGGTTCGAAAGCTATTTCCTGATTTTAAATATTTTGATTCATTTTCAAAAAAAGAATCAGAAGAAGGGTATATTAGTAATCTGATTGAATATTGTACTTCTCAAGAAATAGGCTGGATTATCCCTTTAAGCGAACAAGAAGCATCTACGTTATCAAAACATAAGTTGAAAATGAGAAAAAATAACGTAGCGTTTATAACATCCTTTGACTGGGATAAAACAGTACTTCATGATTCATTTTCGGTTCAAGGTAATACTTTCACTTATTCTTTTGACCAGATAAAGAATGCGCCTGAAGGTGTAAAGGTGGGGAAAATTGATGCATATGTCGATTATCGATCTAGTGAAGTGATTTGCTGTTTTATGAGAGAAGAGTATGAACGGTACCAAGATACTGTTCTTTCATACGAGGTGTTTGCCAACTCGATTTTAGAGGAGTGCGTAGCAATAATTGCTCAAAGGCTTAATATAAAGGGTTCTTTTTCTTTCGATTATCAACGTGATTCGGAGGGAATGTATACGATTACAAAAATAGAATGTTTCATGACGCATTCTACTCGTGAGGCTATTTTTAGTGATTATGATTTCGCTAATTATTTGTGGAGCAATATTCAAGGAATTGTCCTTTTAAAAGAATCAAATGATAAAAGCTCTTTTGTGTATCGCCTAAATGAAGAATACTTTCTTTTCTAAATCTCAACAGTTTGTTTTTATATG
>NZ_JACSMY010000002.1:0-332666 GCF_018618875.1 Exiguobacterium sp. s46 | reverse complement strand
CTGCGCTCGACTTGCATGTATTAGGCACGCCGCCAGCGTTCGTCCTGAGCCAGGATCAAACTCTCCATGAAGTGTTTGACTTGCTCGTTTTTGTGACCGAAGTCACGATTGACGAAGCTTGCGCTTCATTCGTTTTTGTATTCCGTAGAATACGATTTTTGCCTCATCGTTCAGTTTTCAAAGTTCGTCTGCCGCCTTAGCGACTTTAATAGATTAACAGGTTGTTTTGATTATGTCAACCATGCTTTTTAAAAAACTTTTCAGCCCCAACGAACCGTTTATAAAAGGCGTCTCGCTGGAACATTTATTAATATAACAACAAAATTCGACAAACACAAGCATTATTTTAAAAAAACTTTGCAAAGAGTTTAAATCCTCTTCGCAAAGTCTTTACCTTCTTAACATGGCTCCTACTGTAAACGCGATATTCGCTGGACGTTCTGCTAACCGTCTCATCAAATACGTATACCAGTCCACACCATGCGGAACGTAGATAACGACACGATAACCTTGTCGAACTAACTTTTGTTGTCGTTTCGGTCGCATGCCTTGAAGCATTTGAAATTCAAACCGTGATGGATCAATCTGTTTCATTTTAGTAAAGTCAATGATTTGCTGAATGATCTGTTCATCATGTGTCGCGATTTGCGTGTAGTTCCCATTTAACAAATTGACTTTTACTAATTGAAGGTATGTCTCATCGACTGTCTTCTTCGGTTGAATATAGAGTTCATCGTCTCCATCGTATGCCCCTTTGACGACACGTATTGTTGCGTGAAGATACTCTAAATCAAAACGACTTCGATAGACGTTTGCTTGTAGCGCAATCCCGACGTTTGGATAGTGTTCATGTACGCGTTCGAAGACTCGGACGATCGACTCGACCATCATCGCTTCTTCCATATTGACTGTTACGCGCATGTTTTGTTGATCTGCAACCTCTGCAATACGACTTAACTGTTGATAGGCGATATCCGGATCAATTCTTAATCCGATCGATGTCAGCTTTAAAGATACTTGCGCGTCTAGATCATATGCTTTGATCTGTCCGATGACTTTGATGCATTCATCCGCGATATCTACCGCGTCCTGTTCTGTCTCGACGAACTCGCCTAAACAATCTATTGTGGCGGCTCGTCCATCTTGATTGAATTGTTTGACCGTGTCGAGTGTCTCTTCAGCGCCCTGCCCTCCAACGAATAACGTCCCACCAAGTGGTAATCCGACTTTTCTAGCTAGTTGAATCAACAGTCTGTTCTCAGCCAAGTATTCAAATACAGGTCCAGTAATCTGTTGTAACATCTGAATCACCCTCTCTCTTCTTCCTTACCCTCTCCCAATAAAAAAACGTCTTTCTTCTATATAGAAGAAAGACGCAGTTTGGATTAATGCAACCAGATAAAGTAACCGAGGAATCCGAGTGACAACACGTACATGATTGGATGCACTTCTTTTGCTCGTCCTTTCGCGATCATCGTGACCGGATAGAAAAGGAAACCGAATGCAATCCCTGTTGCGATTGAATACGTCAACGGCATCATGATGACGGTCAAGAAAGCCGGAACGGCGTACTCGAATTTTTTCCAATCGATCTGGAGCAGTGAAGCTGCCATCAACACACCAACGATGATCAATGCGGGTGCTGTGACCGGTGCGGTGATGATTGCGAGCAATGGTGAGAAGAATAAAGCGAGACCGAAGAATAAAGCTGTGACGATCGCCGTCATTCCTGAACGACCACCTGCTGCAACCCCTGCACTTGATTCGATGTAAGAAACCGTCGTCGACGTTCCAAGGATCGAACCTGCTACTGTTGCTGTTGAATCAGCGATCAATGCGCGACCAGCGCGTGGTACTTTATTTTCTTTGATCAGACCGGCTTGGTTTGCTACCGCAACCAGTGTACCTGCTGTATCAAAGAAATCAACGAAGAAGAAAGTTAAGATGACGATCATCATTTGAACCGTGAAGATTTCATCGAAGTGAAGGAATGCTTGTCCAAATGTAGGTGCGATGCTTGGTGGTGCTGAAATGACTTCACCAAGACTTGTTGGAATCGGAATCAAACCGAAGATCATTCCAGCGACTGCCGTTAGGATCATTCCGAAGAAGATCGCCCCTTTGACACCACGCGTCATTAGGACCGCAGATACGACAAGACCAAATACCGCGAGAAGCGTTGTTCCTTTACTTAAATCACCAAGCGAGACGAGTGTTGCTTCATTCGCAACGACGAGACCACCTGTTTTTAATCCGATGAACGCGATGAACAATCCGATACCTGCTGCAACTGCCATTTTCAACGGTTCTGGAATTGCGTTGATGATGACCTCACGAATACCTGAAGCCGTCAATACCATGAAGACGAGACCTGAGACGAGAACGCCTGAAAGTGCGGTTTGCCATGGAATACCCATTCCGATGACGACGCTGTAGGCGAAGAAAGCATTTAGTCCCATTCCTGGTGCGAGCGCGATTGGATAGTTCGCTAGTAATCCCATCGTAACGGAACCGATGATCGCAACGAGTGCTGTGGCACCGAAGACTGCTCCTGCGTCCATTCCTGCTTCGGCTAATGTATTCGGGTTAACGAATAAGATATACGCCATCGCGAAGAATGTCGTCATGCCGGCGATGAACTCTGTACGCATGTTCGTACCAAGCCCATTGAAATCAAAGAAACGCGCAATCGCATTTTCTTTTGCTTTCGGTTGGTGTGGCTGTTTCAATTGTGTGCTCATGATTGCCTTCCTTCCAAATAAGCCGTCTCCTTGAAAACAAAAAACGGCCCTTACCTAAGCGGTAAAAGCCGTTTCAATAAGCGCACGATGCTGCGTGTGCGCCGTAGTAGGAACCTTTACGGTGTTCCTGTAGAGACTTCCGGGCCCTATCCCCAGAATTATACGGCATTATTTATGTTTTTTTAGTGGTATGAAAAATAAGAACAGACACATCGTAGCACGGTCAAATTCATGGGTCAACCATAAAAACGAAATTTAACCACTTAATTTATCCGAACGTTCGTCTTTGGAAGCGTTTTTTTAAGAGCTATCTTTGAGCTGCAGTAAAAAGACCTAATGGATGAGACAACTGTTATTCTTTTTAAATCCCTTAAAAAAAGGGGATAGCTGTTCGCTATCCCCTCTCTTATATGATCCATTACAGTCGTTTATGATCGTCACGATCTACGTCCGTTCTTGTATCCGTACCTTCATCAATATCTGCTTCCTCGCGTCGGACCGTTTCAGATACAGTTTCTGTATCTCGCACTTTACGTTTTCCGACAACAATTTCTTCAGAGACTACATCTTCTTTTGATACTACTACTTTTTCTTCTGAAAGCGGTACGTGGATGGAGTCGTTTTCATCTACAAATGCATCTGTTCCCGACGCATTTTGATCCACTTTACGTCGTTCCACGTAAACTTCTTCCCGCTCTACCGGTACTTCGATCGATTGTTGATCTTCGACTACGTGTTTGCTGACGTTTACTTCCCCGGTCTGCACTTTTTCTTTATCTACATTTAACCGTTCTTCATGCAGGCGAAGACGCTCTTCTTCTGTATCACTGTTCGTTCCAGTAACGCCAGTACGATCTACATCAGACTGATCGATGCTTGAAGTATCGTCATAGTCTCGGCTTCGATTTGCACCTAGAGTGTTGTCGTAGCCTAGGTCTCGATTTATACCGGAAAGAGAACCATTATCAGAAAGATGGTCGTTGTGATCCCGATTTGCTTCGACTCCAGTGCGATCATATTGATTATTGTTTACTCCAGAAGTTTGGTTGTAGCTTTGATTATGCTTTTCGTAAGAATCGCCGTAGTCGCTGTCTACATATAAAACCAACTTGCCGCTTTCTACCTGACGACGGTATTCTTCTGATTCATCATGCGATAAGCCCATTCCGCGGAATGCTTCTGTAGAAGAGTCGTCTGAAAAGGCAGCCATGAATTTCCCCATAAATCCTTGGTGCTCTTGTTCACCGGCAGTGTCTACATTGACGTTTGTCTGATTCTCTACCATAGAGAAGGAATGTTTATCTTGAGCCACGACATACATATCTCTTTCGTCATATCCCTGCGCTTTTAATTCGTTTACTTTACTCAGTACTTCCGCTTGGGTATTAAATACTTGGATAAATGTATCTTCTTTTCTCGTCATGATCTCTTCCTCCTTTTTAATAAATGCCACAAAAAATAATAATTAGCTCTTGAAAATCAATCTTATATGCCAATAGTTTGAATTTCCCCTACTTTTTTTCTGATTAAACCTGAATTTTTTGTACATCTTTTTTAATTACTGAAGCCTTTTTGGAATGTATTGATCCTGTTTACTAGAGCATGCTCATTATTAAAATTTTTCCTGTTTAAAACGTTTTAGTCATGCTACACAACAAGAAAAGACCCTTACCTAAGAAGTAAAAGCCGTTTCAATAAACGTACGATGTTGTATGTGCACAGTAGTAGAAATCATTACGGTGTTCCTGTAAAGCCTTCCAAACCCTAATCCCAGAATTATACGGCATTATTTTTTAGTAGGATGAAAAATAAAGAAAGACACATCATAGCACGGTCAAATTTATGACTAAACCATAAAAACAAAACTTAACTACTCACATCATCCGAAGGTTCGGAATTAAAAGTTTTTTTGATGACTATTCGTTACTATTTCAAATCAAGTCTAATGTTAAACACCATACTTTTAAAGTATTCGGATAATAGTCTTTCACCTTTAAATCGATCTTCTAGAACCTGTTGTATATGTTGTGATTCATTTTCAAGTAGTCCATGAGTATTAAGGAAAGATCCGAAATAAGAATATGTATAGATCGGTTCATCTGGATACAATTCATAAGCACGTCGTAACATGGATATAGCTTTTTCTTCCCACTCGTCATCCTCTCCAAAATAATAAGGAGTCATCGAAATCATATAACCAAAACACCATAGAAAATCCTCATGGTTCATAAAATGACGTAAACCATCATGCGTAACTTCCTTTAATAAAGATTCCAATTCTTCAATATCTATATCTTTCTCTGTAATTTCTAATGGTCCATGTTCAAAGGTGACGTACCAACAAAAAAAGCCAAGTCGAATAACTGTTTTAATATCTTCAGGATGTTGTCTCCAAGATTTTAAAAGATATACTTTGGCTTCATTCCATTTCTTTTGTTTTTCTAGTCGATCCACTTCAGCCCATGTCCAATCTATCATGAGAGCGTGCCTCCTATCCGTTTAATGATTTATTATATATTTCAGCAAAAGCTAACAGAACATCTTGATACATCTTAATTGAATCTCTCGAATAAATTGGTTTTGTCTAATGTCATCTAACAGTTCGATACGATTAGTTACAAAAAAAAGCTCACTTCCATTCATAAATCATGTGAATAGAAGTGAGCTTCATTTTAAAATCGAATTGTTGAAGGTGAGACAGACTTCCTTTCATCTCTCCCCTTTAACACGTTGGTAAGACAGGTTTCATGAGACGATTTTTTTCTCAGCAAGTCCAGTACTTATTCCCACTCAATCGTTGACGGTGGTTTCGACGTCACATCGTACAGGACGCGGTTAACGTTCTGGACTTCATTGACGATTCGGACCGAGATCTTCTCCAGCACGTCCCATGGGATACGTGCCCAGTCTGATGTCATTCCGTCAATTGACGTGACAGCACGGATTCCGACCGCATAGTCGTATGTCCGCTCATCGCCCATGACACCAACCGAACGGATTGGAGGAAGGACTGTGAAGTATTGCCAGATTTCGCGCTCGAGTCCTGCTTTTTTGATTTCATCGCGAAGAATGAAATCAGATTCACGGACGATTTCGAGTTTCTCATCTGTGATTTCACCGAGGACACGAATTCCGAGACCTGGTCCTGGGAACGGCTGACGCCACACGATTTCATCAGAAAGACCGAGTTCTTTCCCAAGTTCACGGACTTCATCCTTGAACAACGTGTTGATCGGTTCGATCAATTCAAACTGCATGTCTTCCGGCAGTCCACCGACGTTGTGGTGTGATTTGATTGTTTGTGCCGTATCCGTACCGCTCTCGATGATATCCGTATAGAGTGTACCTTGCGCAAGGAAGTCCATATCCGTCAGCTTCGAAGCTTCTTCGTCGAAGACGTAGACGAACTCGTTGCCGATGATTTTACGTTTCTGCTCCGGATCTGAGATACCACGGAGTTTGTCGAGGAAACGGTCCTGGGCATCAATCTTGATGACGTTCATGTGGAAGTGATCCGCGAATGTCTTCATGACGCTCTCCGCTTCACCCTTACGCAATAAACCGTGATCGACGAACATACATGTCAATTGATCACCGATTGCTTTGTGAATCAAGGCTGCGACGACAGACGAGTCGACACCACCAGAAAGTGCACAGAGGACTTTTTTGTCGCCAACTTGTTCTTGAATCTTCGCTACTTCGATTTCGATGAAGTTCTCCATCGACCAATCGCCTGCACATTTACAGACTTCAAAGAGGAAGTTCTTGAGCAATTCTTTTCCGAAGACCGTATGGTTCACTTCCGGGTGATACTGCACACCGTACATTTTCAATTCTTCGTTCTTGATCGAAGCGATCGGACATGACACGTTCGTTCCATCGACGACGAATCCGTTTGGCACAGATGTGACGAGGTCGCTGTGGCTCATCCAGACCGTTTGTTCAAGCGGTAGGTTTGCATACATCGGTGACGGGTCTTGTAACGTCAATGTGGCTTTTCCATATTCACGATGTCCCGCACGTTCTACTGTTCCGCCGAAATGTTGTGACATGAGCTGCATGCCGTAACAGATCCCGAAGATTGGAATACCGAGGTCGAAGATTTCTGGGTCACACCGGTACGCATCCTCTGCGTAGACGCTACGTGGACCACCTGAGAAGATGATACCAGCAGGTGCGATTTCTTTTACTTCTGCTGCAGTGATTTTATGCGAATGCAATTCACTGTAGACACCAAGGTCCCGAATACGACGTGTGATCAATTGATTGTACTGTCCTCCAAAATCGAGGACGAGAATCATTTCCTGGTCCAAATGTGCTTCCAAATCTGTTCCCGCCTTTCTGATTTCATGCGCACCCTATGAAAAAAGCCCACTCTTCGCCCATGGATAAAATGGAAAAAGAGCAGGCCGCTTCACAAAAAAATGTATACGAAGGGTCTGCTCCTTCATAGTCAGGTCGTTTAAGGTGACCCGGTAGAGACTCTCGCGCCATATTCGCGAGTATATACAAAGGAGATTGCATGTGTGTGATTTACGTTGTTCCCATTGTAACTGTATCGTTTCGTAAATATCAACCCTCTACATGACGAATGATATTTTCGAAATATTCACGTTTTTTCTCAGCCGATAGTGATTCTCCACCATAGACCATCCGTTCGTAAGCATCCGTCAACGGTCGCATCGCATACGTCTCGTAGTACCCATCGACTTCGTGAGCGAGTTCCGCAAGCGTCCGACCATCTTGATAATGGAATCCTTTTTTATCAAGACGTCGTAAGAGGTACCGGTACATCCGGCGGAATCCTTCCGGTCGCTCGATTTGTCTCCGGAAGAAGAGAATCGCGAGTGTTCGAATGATTGGTTTTCGGAACAAGTACAGGAATAAGAGAGCAAGTGCCGTCAGGAAAATCGGCCAAAATGGAATTGACTTCTGCTCCGTCTGTCCAGCGCTAGTCGTCTGTTCTTCATCAAGAAGATTTTCTTGCGGACGATTTGGCGTCGTTGTCTCCGTATTATCTTCTGTCTCACGTTGCGGATTTGCTTGTTCCGTCTCATTATCCGTTTCCCGATCGATCGTGTATTGTCCTGCTCCATCGAAACTGACTGTTGGCTCAAGCGGTACCCAGCCTGGTCCTTCGATATACACTTCGACCCACGAGTGCGCATTTTTATTTCGCACTGTATAACTCGTCACGGCAGCTCCGATGACGTCGGATTCGCCTCCCGTGAACCCTTTCACCCAGCGTGCGGGTAACCCGGCTGCCCGTAGCAAAACAGCAGCCGACGTCGAGAAGTTATCACAGTATCCGAGCTTCGTCTCGAATAGGAATTGATCGACGTAATCTTGATTTTCTCCTGGTACGGCAACTTCCTCCGTATTGTATTCAAAGTTCTCTTCTTCGAAATAATTTTCAATCGCCCGTGCTTTGTCCCACGGTGTCTCCTCACCCTCAACGATTTGTTCCGCTAAATCACGGACACGCTGTGGTAAACCATCCGGCAGTTGGAGATACCGCTCTGTTTCATTCTCCGATAAATTGACGGGTTCATCTGTCTGGAGTTGTTCTTCCGTAAAGAGCGGATACGAGTAGTCAATTTGATAATTGCGTTGACGATCCGCCTCGTCTAGATACGATATTTTTTGATTCTCTGGATCAACCAGTACATTTTGTCGTTGTTGATCGACCGAGACCCGGACGTTATCTCCGTTATATGGCACGAACGGTAATTCACGTGCCATCTCAAACGTCGCTGTTTCCTCACGTGTCTTGACTTCTCGCCCGAAGTGCGAGAAGAAACCCCGTCCATCGATTTCAGGATTCGATTCCGACAGCACCCAGCCTTTGCCGGTATAAATGTCTTTCGTCTCGACTCGCCAGTATCGGTTCCCTTCACTTTCGACCTGGAAGACTTCCCGATCGTCCATCTGGAACGGTCCTCCGAGTTGCTCGTCATTGTTACCGTAGCCAACCTTTTGAATCGCATTCGTCGGCTCTCCTTCACCTTCAAGCCCGGACGTCAAATCGTACCAACTGTCTTGCCATGTCGCATTGATGACAGGACTTTGGACAGCAGCGACGATGACGGCACCCATGATGAATAAGGCACTCAGCGGACGAACGTAAGAAGCGCGTGGTCGTTCGTTGACTTCCGTCGCATAGAGCAATAGCAAGGATAAGATGATCGGATAGAGAATGAATGTCTCTCCCGAGTAATCCGTCCATGTATCACAATAGGCGATGAACCCGATGACTCCGAAGGCAAGCCCGAAGACGAACCCACGATTCGGGAATGTCCGACGCGCGAGATACGCGATCAAAAAACTAATCAATCCGATCGAGAGCGCGAAAGCGGGTCGTCCTGGTAATTCACCATTGATGACACTCTGAATATCTGAACTGATTTCCGTAAAGATGCCCCATGGTGCTGCTCCCGGCGTCAAAATCAGATAGAACGACAGCAGTAATCCACCGAGACTTCCGAGTAAAAAGTAACGCCGCGATAGATGCGACAACAGCAACGGCAGAAACAGCATCGGTAAGAAGGACCAGAGATGCTCGAACGTCGTCAGTTCGAGAAGTGGTGGCATGAAACAAGTCAGGACGGCTGCCGCGATGGCGTTCCAAATCAAGCGTCGCATCATCGCACTCCCCTCCGTTCTGGTGTATAGACATGAACGGTGGCTTCTTGATTAATCTTCGAAATCCATAGTTCATTGTTCGATTCAAGATCCGGTGTGATGAAAAGGACGTTGCCACTCAATCGAAGTGCTTTTGACGAATACTCCCATGACTCGATGAACGTCCGCGTCCGACTCGGTTGCGCCGTCATCAGGTAATGCGTCAGTTTCGCTCCTTCAAGAGGTAACGACAACGATTGAACAGCATGTCCGACGAGGTGAATGCGGTAGCTCAGCCGTCGCTTGTTCAACTGATCCGTCGCTTCTGCCAGCATCGAGATGACGCGTTCGAAAGCTTCACCCGCTTCCGTACCCTCATCAAAGACGATCGTCGTCTCCCGTTCCTGCTCTCGCTCGAACGTCTTCGTCATTAAGCCTTGACGTTTCGCTGTCGCTTTCCAGTCGATCTGATTCATCCGGTCACCACTGACATATTCCCGGACCCCGACGACAGTAAAGGACGACTGACGAAGATCAAGCGACACAGGGGAGATTCCTCCATCGCCGCGATCCTCCTCATGCGGAAGTTGAACGGCAAGGCGTGCCGGTTCGATCGCAAGATACGTCTTGACCGGAAACATCCGCTTTCGTTTGAACAGCCCGAACGGATCCGTGATTTCAACGATACAGCCAGGAATCTGATACACCCCTCGACGAATCGATGGAATCGTGTAGTCGATGTGCTCTGTCTTCCGGTAGTGGGCACGGAGCGGACGGCTGATATCGAGTTTTTCTTCGCTGAGTTCGTTTGGAATCGCCTCCGTCACCTCGACGGCTCCGACCAGGAACGGGAAACGCCGGCGAACACGTAAGGAAACCGGGATATCCGTTCCGGCAACGAGCATCTTATTCGATACTTCGCGCGTCGCCAGTGCCTGCGTGACGGGCCAAACGAGGAAGAGCGTCCAGTAGACGGTCAAACCAGCCATGACATAAAACAGCAAGGAAGCGACATTTCCGCCATCGACGCGCGCATATGTCCATAAGGCAACCGTCGTCAAAAGGAGTACAGCGTAACGCCAACCAATTTGCCACTTCGTCATAGGGACTCCACGTCTTGTTGGATTGGTACAGCAACCTCTTTTTTGATTTGTTCTAAAATCCGTTCAGACGATTGACCGTGATAACGCGCGTCCGCTGTCAAAATCAAGCGGTGTGACAGGACCGGAATCAAGAGATGTTTGACATCATCCGGTAAGACGAAACTGCGTCCTTCCATGTATGCCCACGCTTGCGCGACTTTCATCAAGGCGATCGAAGAACGGGGACTCGCGCCGAGATAAAGTGAACCGTTCGTCCGGGTCGCTTGGACGAGATGGACGATATATTTTTTGACAGGCTGTGAGACATGGACGTTCTTGACTTCTTCTTTCATCTGGAGCAATTGCTCGCGACCAATCACCGCTTCGAGCGTTTCAATTGGTTCATCCCGTTCGAAACGTGTCAGTAGCTTCATTTCCTGGTGGAAATCAGGATAACCCATTTTGACTTTGACGAGAAAACGGTCGAGTTGTGCTTCTGGTAACGGATACGTTCCTTCGTGTTCAATCGGGTTTTGTGTCGCCATGACGAAAAAGGGATTCGGAAGCGTATGAATCTCACCATCGACGGTGACGTTCGCTTCCGCCATTCCCTCGAGTAAGGCAGATTGAGTTTTTGGTGATGTTCGGTTGATCTCATCGGCTAAGACGATGTTCCCCATTAGAGGACCCGGTCTATATTCGAATTGGCTTGTTTTCTGGTTATACATCGATACACCCGTCAAATCTGACGGAAGTAGGTCTGGCGTGAACTGAACACGTTTGAAGGTCAACCCGATCGATCGGCTGAACGCACGGACGAGCATCGTCTTCCCGACTCCCGGTACGTCTTCTAATAGGACGTGACCGCCCGCTAGTAATGCTGCCAATGATTGTGTGATGACATCTTCCTTACCGATGATAACTTTCTCTACGTTGTCGATAATCGCTTGAATCTCCTTAGTGTATGTTCGCATTGTCAGGCCCCTTGCTCTCGTAGTAGTTGAATTTTCTGACTTTTTATATCATCTCATATTCCGCTACGCTTTTAAAGAAATACGAGCAGTTTCTAGCACATGAAAAAGGGGGAACGCCGTAGCGTTTCCCCCTTATTTGTTTCAGGAACGAACACATGCCGTGATCCGTTCTTGAACCGTGCAGTTGCACGTAAAACACGAATACATCCGTGTCAATGGACAACGTTCGTCAAGTCCGGTGATCCTCTTCTTTCAGAAGCGACATGCGATCGTTCCCTCTACATTGGTAATCATTCATGTGCATCACCATCCTTTCATATATTGAATATTACCAAATATGTTATAAACGAAACGTCGAATTTTAATTATTTTTTTCGATACCGCGCATAGGTCGTCGCGAGTGCGACCGCAAGGACCAGCCCTTTGATGATATTTAACGAATAGTATGGAACAGACAGCATGACGAGACCATTTTCAAGAATCCCGACGAGACAAGCCCCAACGAGTGTGCCAAGCGCATTCGGCTTCCCTTGTCCTGCGAACGACGAGCCGATGAATGCGGCTGCGACCGCTGGCATCAGATAACCGGAACCGGCATTGATTTGTGACGATCCGACTTGTGACGCAAGCAAAATCCCACCGACCGCCGCAAGTAACCCAGCAATCAGATACGCGAGTGCCCGGTAGCGGTTGACACGAATTCCTGTCAGTCGTGCGGCTTCCGGATTCCCTCCGATGATATAGAGAAAACGACCGTGTCGCGTATGGCTTAAGAAGACGTGTGTCACAGCGACGACGACGAGCATGATGACGATGATCCAAGGTGCCTGGCTGATTTTCGCGAATGCCTCCGGAATCGTGCCGACTGTTGGTGTACCGTCCAAGCGCGGCATTCCGGCACTGATTGAACCACCACCGGTATACGTCATCGCGACACCTTCGACGATAAACATCGTCGCAAGCGTCGCAAACAAATCCGGAATCTTAAACCAGACGATGAGTAAGATGTTCACCAGAGCAACGCTAAGAGATAAGAGAAGTGCTAAACCAATCGAGACACCGAGCGGTAGACTGTACCAGACGAAGAACGAGACGACGAAAGAACTCGCAAGCGTCGCGGTTGACCCGACCGATAAATCAAATCCATTGACCGTCAAAGAAACGGTCAAGCCGATCGCGATAATCGTCACGATGGAGATACTTCGTAAAATATTAATCAAATTCGTCCCTTGTAGGAATGTTGGAGCCGTCGTCGCAAAAAACAGGACGAGGGCAAGGATCGCGAGGACGATCCCCCAGTCGTTCAAGAATCCGAGGACAGGACGTAAACCCTTCCCTCGGTTCGTTTGTTTTGATACTACCTCATTCATCGTTGCCCTCCTCCTGTCGCATACCACAACAAGGTTTCTTCTGATGTGTCCGCCGTCTTCGTTTCATGGACGATCCGTCCATCGAACATGACGTAGATTCGGTCCGTGACGGTCAAAAGTTCATCCCATTCACTCGTCGCGTAAAGGATCCCTTTTTGTTGTTGCGCGAGTCCGTCAATCAGACGATAGATATCTTGTTTGGCTCCGACGTCGACACCTTTTGTCGGTTCGTCCAAGACGAGTACAGAAACATCGGTCAGTAACCATTTTCCGATGGCGACTTTTTGTTGATTCCCACCGGATAGTTGACCTACTTCCTGTTTCACGTCTGCCACTTTAATGCCCAGCTCCTTGACCCATTGCGATGCCTGATTTGCTTCTTTGCGACGATCCATCAGCCCCCAGCGGTTGACGAAATCATGAGCTGCCGCTGCTGTTAGATTTTCTGCGACAGAATCGGCAACGAGGATCCCTTCTTTTCGTCGTTCTTCTGGAACGAGACCGATCCCCGCTTGAATCGCAGCTTGTGGATTGCGAAGGCGATGGGCTTTTCCACCTATCCGAACCTCCCCTTCCTGAAACGGACGATCACCGAACAATGCTTTGCATAATTCCGTTTTACCGGCACCGACAAGACCCGCGATACCAACGACTTCACCTGCTTGAACCGTCAAGGAGATATCGTGGACGTCCGCATTCGTAGCACTCTCGACCGTCAATACGTTCGTTGCATTTACCCGTGACGTTTTCGCAACAGACGTAAGCTGACGCCCGAGCATTTGCTCAACGACAGCTTCCTTCGTGATGTCTGCCAAAAGATGTCGCGAGATGAGTTGACCGTCGCGCATGACCGAGATGGAGTCGCAAATCTCATATAGTTCCTGTAAACGATGCGAGATGAAGATGATCCCAAGCCCTCGTTCGGCTAAACGACGCACGACTGAAAAGAGATGGCTTGTTTCCGCCTGACTGAGAGGTGCCGTTGGTTCATCTAAAATCAAAAAACGGCGTTCTTGGACGAGGGCGCGAGCAATCAGTACGAGTTGCTTTTCAGCAAGCCGCAACTCCTCGACACGTGTCTTGACGGAAATATCCGCCTGTAATGTCGCTAACGCTTCCTTGGCACGCTGTATGTAACGGCGTTGGGATACGAAGCCAGTCATCGTTCCGTCCGTCAACAGATCGAGACAGATATTCTCAGCGACCGTCAAATACGGGACAAGCGCCACATCGACCTCTTGTTGGACGAGGTCGATTCCAATCTGTTTCGCATCACGTGGTGACGTGATGGACAACTCCTTCCCGTCGAGACGGATCGTTCCTTCGTCCGCCGTTTCCGCTCCGGATAAGACTTTCATCAACGTCGACTTACCGGCACCATTCGCACCGACAAGCGCGTGGATTTCACCGGATTTCACTTCAAACGAGACTTGTTTTAAGGCTTGCACTCCTGGAAACGCCAGTGAAATCCCAGTCATCTTCAAGTGATGATTGGTAGACGTCATTGTTTTTTATGGACGTCACGCAACCGGTCCATCCACGGTTCATTGAATTTGTCCGATGTACTCCAT
This sequence comes from Exiguobacterium sp. s46, assembly GCF_018618875.1. Classification (NCBI taxonomy): domain Bacteria; kingdom Bacillati; phylum Bacillota; class Bacilli; order Caryophanales; genus Exiguobacterium; species Exiguobacterium sp. s46. The sequence continues at coordinate 318,307 of NZ_JACSMY010000002.1, read as the reverse complement.
CCTTTGATGATCGTATCGAGATTGTACATCGTCGTATCCTGCTTCAACGCCTTCTGCTCCACGAGTTTCGCGTCGAGATCAAAGCTATCTGGTGTCTTCTCGCCAGCGATTTTCTTAGCCAGTAATCGCATGTCCGTTTGTCCAATCAAGAATGGATCCACCGCACTCGTCGAGACCCAGTTACTGCCTTTTTCACGCATCAGGTTGATATCCTGATTCGAGACATCGATCGAGATTAGCGGGATTTCTTGACGTTTATTATCCTTGAGCGATTTGTAAGCCCCTTTTGCGACTTCGTCCCACGCTCCCCAAACCGCATCAATGCTTCCTTTCGGATATTTCGCGAGAATCGCATTCATCTTCGTTGCGATATCCCCTTGGACATCTTGGAAGTTTGTCGGTCCAACCGTCTCAAGCGTTTTGATCTTACCGTCTGCTTCGTACGTCTTATAGATTTCCTGACGACGATCGAGCGGGGCAAAACCTGGTCCGAACCAAAGTTTGATGACACGGACCGGCTTTTTGTCCGTCACCTTCGTCACTTCATCAAGCGATAGCTTCGCGAGTTGATGATCGTTTTGGAATGTTTCCGTCACACCTTTTAACGCCGTTCCTTTTTTCTTCGTGACCGTATCGAACGTCACGACCTTCAGCCCTTTGTCGACCGCTGGTTTAATCATGTCATAGGCGTAGTCTTCCTTACCATGCGAGATGATGAGCCCATCATAATCTTGCTGAATCGCTTGCGCGACAAGCTCCTTGAACTTGACGTCGTTACCTTCCGAAATGAACGTGCTGACTTTAAAGCCAAGCGCTTCGCCTTCACTTCGTGCGCCATCAAGGAATTGTTTCGTATGGTCGTCCGATGCTAGGTTGCGGATGACGGCGATCTTGACGTCTGATTGAACCCCTTTTGGTACATCCTTAACGACCTTCGTCGTCGTGGCTTCTCCATTCGCACAAGCCGCTAGTAACAGTGCCGGTGCTAGGACGGCGTAAGCTAGTTTTTTCATGACATATCTCCTTATCCGAGGGGTTGAAGCCCTGTTAATTGTTCAATCGTTTCTTCATTCGGTTGCGTGATGACACCAAGTTCGGTGATGATGCCCGTGATCAATGTGTGTGGTGTGACATCAAACGCCGGGTTGAAGACAGCGACGCCTTCCGGTGCTGTCGCGACACCTTGGACAGTCGTCACTTCTTGCGGATCACGTTCTTCGATTTCGATCGCGTCTCCGGAAACGAGCGAGAAGTCGAACGTCGAGAGCGGTGCTGCGACGTAAAACGGAATACCAAAAGCTTGCGCGAGCAATGCCAATTGGAACGTCCCGATTTTATTCGCGGTATCTCCGTTTCGTGTAATGCGGTCGGCACCGACGATGATCGCATCGATCTGTTTTTCTTTCAGCGTATGGGCGACCATGTTGTCCGTAATTAACGTGACATCGATGCCGGCACGTTGCAGCTCCCATGTCGTCAATCGTGCTCCCTGCAGTAACGGTCGCGTCTCACTCGCAAAAACGGATAATTCGATACCGCGTTCTTTTGCGATGTAGAACGGCGCAAGTGCCGTTCCATAAGCAGCGGTCGCAATCGATCCAGCATTACAAATCGTTAGGATCCGGTCGCCTGACTGGAACAATTCCAGTGCATGAATCCCGATTTGACGTGACGTCTGCGCATCCTGGTCGTATAAGGCGACCGTCCGTTTTTCCAACCGTTCGCGAATCTCTTCTACCGACGTCCCGTCTTGAATGATTGGATTCAACTGATTGAGTACATTTCGCAAATTGACGGCCGTCGGTCGTGTCGCGAGTAACGTCGCCGATGTCTCAAGCAAGGCTTGCTTGTAGACCGGTAGCGCCGCTTCAAACCGGTATGCTTCTTGAACGAGCACGAATCCACCGAATAAACTGATCGCAGGCGCGCCCCGGACACGTAGTTGTTTAATCGCCTCAACCGCTTGCGCGAGATCAGCAATGACTTCATAGTGCTCTTCTTGCGGTAGACGTGTCTGATCGAGAATCGTCAAGACACGGTCTTCGTAACGAATACTTTGGACGAATGTAGTCATCGGCTGAGTTCCTCCGTTACGTCAAAGTTTCGTAAATCATCGAATGTCCGGCATTCTGTACGGCGTTTGATTAACGCCGCTCCTAGACGAAGAGCGTGACGTTTCCGCTCTAAGCGTTCCGTCGTTGAATCGATTGATTCTAAATCAGCGACCGGTGCAAGACCAATCGTCCGCCGAATCAATTCGCAACCGGCAAAGCCAAGGGCATCCTGCAAGATCGTGCTCAGTAAATCATCGACGAGTCCTGATGCCCGGAACGGTTCGACGGCTTCCCGTTCCCATAATGCACGGAACGTTGAAGCGAACGTCAGCCAGAACGTATCGATATCCTTGATTCGGGCGTCACGTCGTGTAGGGTAATCCGGATATGCTGCGAAGAATAGATGCGCAATGAACTGCCCGACATCGAATCCGAATGGACCATAAAAGGCGAATTCAGGGTCGATGACCTTCGTTTCTGTCGCCGAGGCGAAGATGCTTCCTGTATGTAGATCGCCGTGCAATAAGGCGTCGCCTTTTGTGATGAAGAGCGCTTCAAGTTTTGCGACTTCGCGTTTTAACTCATCGTCTGCCCATAAATATGCCACCTCTTCTTCAAGCCCGGCTTCAATCTCGTTCGTCTCCGCGTCATGGAACGGATCCGTGAAGATTAATTTTTCCGTGATGTCGCACAAATCTGGATTGTAGTACGTTCGGGCGACACGTTTCTTTTCAACCGGACCAAGCGCAAAGTCCGATGTATGGAATAAAGTCCGAGCGAGATAAGAACCAATATGTTCCGCAAGCAACGGATACTGTTCACCTACGAGTAAACCGCTTCGAACGATTGTCAGATGTGAAAGATCTTCCATGACCGTATACGCCTCTTCGTGACTAGCATGAAAAACACGTGGTACGAACGGCACGGCATGCCGTGCGAATTCACGGAGTGCGGATTGCTCGATCCACGCCCGTTCGAGTGATAACGGCCAGCTCTCACCGACGACTTTTGCGTACGGGAGTGCTTGTTTTAGAATCAATCGATGTTCCCCCTCTCGAATTCGGAAAACGAGGTTGAGATTCCCGTCGCCAATCTCTTCTGCTTCGACGGCTCCATCGCCGATCAGTCCTAGTGTCCGAACACGATCAATCGCGTCCTGTTCTGTGAATGCTTTGTATGTCATATCAGTTTCCCCCTATGTGATACACGAAAAAGCGCCTCTTTTCGTCATCGAAAAGAGGCGCAGGAAAGTCATTGCGTCCTCTTATCTCTCAGACGAAACGTCTGTTGGATGTAGCACCGTGCCCAGTGGTCGGTTGCTGCGGCGTCATCGGGCCAATTCCCTCTGCCAACTCGCGATAAGAGTCGTATGTAGTTGTCGTGTGTGATATTGATTTGAATCTTACGCAATCGACTTCCTCGCTGTCAAATCGAAATCAAGCAGAAACGGATATCATTTTTATGCCATCTATAGAAAGAGTATTTTCAAAAAAATAAATTTTCTAAAAATAGTTTGACAAGTGGCGATTCTCATGTAAAAATTGCAATTAGATTTCACAATTTCATCCAATTCTTATCAAGAGCAGACGGAGGGACAAGCCCTACGATGTCGCAGCAACCGACCTTTTGGCACGGTGCTAATTCTTGCAGCTACTAAGCTGACAGATAAGAGTCCACGTTCGAATCATTCATGGTCTCTTGTCGCTGACGAGAGACCATTTTTTTGTTGAAGGAGGAAAGACATGGCTTATATCACTGCTACTTATCAATTGACCGCCCGTGATCGACTCGAGCAACGCGCTGAACAACTCGCGCTTGGTCTGACAGTCGGTTCTTGGACGGAACTGAATCATCTCGAACAACAACAACTCGCCTCGTTCAAAGGGGAAGTCGTACATACCGAAGAGCGCGATGGCAAAGGATATATCACGATTCGTTATCCGGAACATAACGTGTCGCGCGACTTTTCTGCGATTCTGACGACCGTCTTCGGGAAACTCTCACTCGACGGTGAAATCAAACTAACGGAATTGCTATTACCCGATACATTTACGTCGGACTTTCCAGGTGCGAAATTCGGGATCGAAGGGGTCCGTTCCTTGATCGGTGTCGAAGATCGTCCATTGTTAATGAGCATCTTCAAAGGAGTCATCGGACGGGATTTATCGTTCCTTCGTGATCAACTCGAAGGACAACTCGCTGGTGGGATTGATCTCGTCAAAGACGATGAGATCCTATACGACAATCCGTTGACACCGACGATTGACCGGGCACGAATCGGACGTGAGGTCATCGATGCTCACTTCCACCGGACCGGTAAACGTGCGTTATATGCGATCACACTCAGCGGTCCCGTCTTTACGCTCAAGGATCAAGCCAAGCGATTGATTGATGCTGGAGCGACCGCATTCTTGCTGAATACCTTCACATACGGACTCGACGTCTTACGCGAACTGGTGAGTGATCCGGAAATCAACGTTCCGATCTTCAATCATCCAGCATATAGCGGTGCGTTGATCGCTAGCCCGAATCACGGAGTCGCAGCTCCTGTCTTACTCGGCACATTACCGCGTGCTGCTGGAGCAGACTTGACGCTATTCCCGTCTCCTTACGGCAATGTCGCTTTGCCAAAGGATGTCGCCCGTGGCATCGCGGTCGAAGCGACCCGTCTCGGTCAGACGAAATCGATCTTCCCGGTTCCTTCAGCCGGTATTCATCCTGGACTCGTCGCTCAACTCGTACGGGACTTCGGTATCGATTCCGTCATCAACGCCGGCGGCGGCGTACATGGTCATCCGCAAGGTGCTGCGGCTGGTGTCATTGCTTTCCGCCAGGCGCTCGATGCGGCACTCGCAAATGAATCCCTATCGGCGGCAGCATCGCGTCATGAAGAATTACGGATCGCCCTTGACGCTTGGGGGATCAAGTCATGACCGTACGGATTCTTTGTGACTTCGACGGTACGGTGACGACGCAAGATAACATCATCGCACTCATGCAGGCATTTGCGCCAGCTAGTGACTTCGAACCGTTAAAACGCGGTGTACTCGACCGGACGTTATCGATTCAGAGTGGTGTCGGGCAAATGTTCGCACTTCTGCCGTCTGACGGAAAAACAGCCTATCTTGACTTTTTGTTGGAGCGTGCAGTCATTCGCGACGGATTTTCGGAGTTACTTCAGTACAGTCGTCGTCAAGGAATCGATTTTTCGATCGTCAGCGGTGGAATGGACTTTTTCGTCGAACCGATCTTAGCGCCATTCCTTGAACAAGAACAGATTTACTGTAACGTCGCCGATTTCAGTGGTCCATTCGTCCATATCGATTGGCCAAACGCCTGCGATGCCCATTGCACGAACGGGTGCGGCTGTTGTAAAACGTCCGTTGCCCGGGCATTGCGCAAAGACGATGACGTCATCATCGTCATTGGTGACTCGGTGACGGACTTCGAACTCGCGAAAGAAGCGGATCGTGTCTATGCCCGTGATTATCTGATCACGTTGTGTGAAGAGAACGATATCGCCTATACACCGTTTGAGACGTTCCACGACATCGTTCATGATTTAACACGAGCGGAGGTGACAACATGACATTCATGCGACGGTATGAAGAGCTACGCGCCATCAAACAAGAGCTTGCGGCGCGCGATTGGTTCCCTGGTACGAGTGGCAATCTCGCCATTCGGACGTCCGGTGTCCCGGTTGAATTCCTTGTGACGGCAAGCGGAAAAGATAAACGGCAGACGACTCCTGACGACTTCGTTCATGTCGATGCGACCGGTCAATTGATTGGTGAGCAATCCGGGCGTCCTTCCGCTGAGACATTGCTCCATGTCGAAGTGTTCAATCGAACGGACGCCGGTTGTTCTCTGCATGTCCATACGATTGCGAACAATGTGATTTCGGAACTCTATGGCGATCAAGGCAGCATCACCTTTTCCGGTCAAGAAATCATCAAGGCACTCGGACACTGGGAAGAGGATGCGACGGTCACGGTACCGATCATTCCGAATCATGCGGACATTCCGACGCTTGCCGCTGCTTTTGCACCGCATGTCACAGCGGACAGTGGTGCCGTCCTGATCCGCAATCACGGGATCACGGTCTGGGCACCGACCGCCTTTGAAGCAAAGAAACACCTCGAAGCCTTCGAGTTTTTATTCAATTACACGTTGACGTTGCAATCATGCCGTCAATCCATTCATTAAAAGGAGGAATCATCTCATGGCAACAGTCTTATTCCAAGAAACAAACACACGGTATACGGATCAAACGGAAGTCGCTGACTTCCTTGCGTCACGCGGCGTTCTTTACGAACAGTGGGACGTTTCGAAACTTCCAGCGCCTCTCGTTGAGAACTTCACACTGACGGATGCAGACAAACAAACGATTCTCGATACGTTCGCTCCCGAAATCAAAGACGTATCAGAACGTCGTGGGTATCAGACAGCTGATATCATCTCACTTTCGGATACGACACCGAACCTTGATGAGTTGCTCGTCAACTTCCAGAAAGAACATCATCACACGGATGATGAAGTTCGTTTCATCGTCAGCGGTCATGGCGTCTTCGCGATCAAAGACGAAGAAGTCGGCTACTATAACATCGAACTCAATCCTGGTGATTTGATTTCCGTTCCTGTTAACACACGCCACTACTTTACGCTTCAAGACGATCGTAAAGTCGTCGCTGTTCGGATCTTCGTCACGACAGACGGCTGGGTTCCGATTTACGAGAATGAGACGTCAACGGTCTCTTAAGATCGATAAAAGCGCTGTTTTCCTTCATATGAAGGGAATCAGCGCTTTTCTTATCGCACAAACATATCACTACATTGATACGTAACCGATATAATGGAGGAAAAGCGATGAGGAAGTGAGCGTCATGCATATTCGTCCCGTAATGGAACACGACTTACCAGCGATTCTCGCCATCTATAACGAAGGTATCGAAGATCGGATCGCAACGCTTGAGACCGACCAAAAGGACTTATCCTTCATGACCCAGTGGTATGCGGAACGCACCGATCGATATGCTGGATATGTCGCTGAAGATGACACAGGTGTCCTCGGCTTCATTTCCCTCGATCCGTATAATCCGCGTCCTGTCTACGCATCCGTCGGTGAGATTTCGGTTTATATCACTCGGACACATCGTGGACAAGGGATTGGCACACGTTTGCTCGAAACGATTGAACAACATGCCCGTGATCATCATATGCATAAGCTGATCCTCTTTACCTTCCCGTTCAATAAAATCGGACAAAAACTCTATATCCGCTCCGGGTTCCGGATCGTCGGAACGTTTAAGGAACAAGGACAGTTGAACGGCGAATATGTCGACGTCATGGCGATGGAGAAACGCTTGCGATAGGATTCATTGAATGCCAGACAGGGAATAGTCAATCCGAGTCATTGAGAGAGGATGAACCTAATGGATATTCAACAAATTCGTAATGCAACACTCGTTGTCACGTATGCCAATCAAGTCTTACTAATTGATCCGTTCCTCGGCGAAAAAGGCAGCTTGCCTCCCTTCGGTCAAACACCAAATGCCGTCGCCAATCCACTCGTCGACTTACCGGTCGATGTCAACACACTGCTCGATCCTGACGCTGTCTTTGTCACACACCTGCATGCCGATCATTTCGACGATTCTGCAAAACAACTTCTACCCAAGCATTTGCCACTCTATGCGCAGCAAGAAGAAGACGCGCAGCAAATCCGAGAAGCCGGCTTCACGAACGTCTCTTCCTTCGATTCCGGTGTAACGATCGGTGATATCCAGGTCCATCGAACAGGTGGACAGCATGGTGTCGGTGAAATCGGCGAACGGATGGGACGTGTGTCTGGGCTCGTCCTCACCCATCCGGACGAACCGACACTTTATATCGCAGGTGATACGATCTGGTGTGACGAGGTCGCGCATGCGATCGAACAACATACGCCCGATATCATCGTCGTCAACAGTGGCGCCGCCCAGTTCTTGACCGGAGAGCCGATCACGATGTCACAGCGTGATCTCCTTGCGGTTCATGAAGCGGCGGCGGAAGCGACGATCATCGTCTCGCACCTCGAGTCCGTCAACCACTGTCTTTTGCGACGTGATATGATTGCTGACTTTTTAACTGCTTTCCATCTCTCTGCCCATTTCCTGATTCCGGAGGATGGCGAAACGATGTCATTTTAAGAACAGTAACTTTCATTAAAAAGAAGCCCTTGTTTCGAATATCCATCGAAACAAGGGCTTCTTTTTGTTATGGGATGACGAGACCTAACAAACGAGCAAAGGCAACTGCTTGCTCTTCCGTAATGACAGCACCTGGTAAAAATCGCGGATCGATCGTAATACCAGAGAGTTCCGTCTGCCGGAGGTCAAGACCTTTTAACGGTGTTTCAATCCATTGGCTATCCGTAAGTCGGACCGCTTCGAGTTTCCACTGGGTCGGCTTCACTTCGAAGAACTGTGCTTCTTTCATCGTCGTTTCGCTCCAGTGTTGATGACGGACCGTACTGCGAATGAACTGTACGTAATCCGCAAGCCCTTCCTGAATCGTTAAATGGTCCAGCGTACAATCTTCGAACTGAACACCCGTCATCCGGCATCCGACGAAGGACACACGGTGAAAACGAGTTTCTTGGAAGTGACATCCGGTTAAGTCGCATTGCTCAAAACGAATATCTTCGAACGAACCACGGTCAAAGGTAAGATTCGCGAACGAGACATTTTGAAAACACACTTGATAGGCATCGATGCGTTCTGTCAGTTCACTCGGCATCGACTCTTTCTCATAACGCGCTCCTTTCAGATACGGATCATCGATTTCGACTTGATCGAACGTCTCTGACTGAAGCGTCTTCGGTAATTCTGGTAAACGGATAACGGTCTCTTTCAATGAAGGTTCCCCCTTTTTTCTCTCCCTTAGTGTACCAAACTCCTTTTATATGAGGAGAAATCGTTCGAATTCCCCTTTTTTCAACAGTTTTTATTTTGAGACACTTTGAGACCGTGCTATAGTCAAGGAAAATCAAAATAAGAACATACGTTCTTTTGTGTAAAGGAGTGATTCAGATGTTTCCTTCCGTCGTTTTACCACAAGATAAACGGATTTTTTGCGTCGACAGTGTGTCCTTCTACGCCAGCTGTGAATGCCAGTATCGCAATCTCCCCCCCTTGACGACACGCCTAGCGGTCGTCTCCGATTTAAAACGAAGCGGGTCCGTCATTCTCGCTGCCACCCCTGCCTTAAAAGCACTTGGAATCAAGACAGCCGGTCGATTATATGAAATCGAGCAATTGCCATACGCTGTTCGTCGTACGATTCGACTTGTCGAACCACGTATGCTCGCTTATATGAAGACGTCGATTCGTGTCCTGGATGTCCTGCACCAATTCGCCCCACCTGAAGCCATCCGCGTCTATTCAATTGACGAAAGTTTCATTGACATGACCGGAACCGATCGCCTATTTGGTTCCGACCTGCAAGCTGCCCTCAAAATTAAAGAAGCAATCCTGAAACAGACCGGCATCCACGTCCGGATCGGGATTGGTCCAAATAACGTCATCGCGAAACTGACGCTTGATTTAATCGGGAAAAAAGAAGGCATCGCGCGATGTGGATATGCTGATGTCGCACGACGTCTTCATGATTTTCCGATTCGGAAGATGTGGGGGGTCGGACACCGTATGGAACAACATCTGCAGATGATGGGGATTGAAACAATCGGTGATCTTGCCATGCGCCCTGTCGAAGAGTTGCACGAACGATTCGGTGTCATCGGTGCCGAACTATGGCACCACGCTTGGGGACTCGACGCGTCACCGACACTTCTTGCGCCTCGTCATCTGTTCGAGAAAGCCCCTCAACGGACGATCGGACACGGTGTGACCTTAATGCAGGACTATTATCAGTTCGAACGCATTCGGAATGTGCTCAATGAACTCGTGCAGGATGTTGCCGCACGTTGTCGCTTTTCGAATCAAGTCGGCTGGACCGTTCACATCGGCGTCCGCTATTCTCGAAACGTCGTCCGAAGTGGTTTCTCCCGTCAAGTGCGGTTGCCTTATCCGACATCCGATGAACGAATCATTCTGCGTCACGTCTTACAATTGTTCGAACCGAATTGGCTCGACGGAGAACCTGTTCGTTTTTTATCCGTCGCAGTGGGGCATTTGACTGCCGATCAAGGCACCTTACAGTTGTCTTTGTTCGAGGATAATGCGCGGCTCTGGAAACGACGACGGTTATTAAAAGCAATGGATGTCGTCAACCTCCGCTACGGAAAAGGAACGATTCGCCTCGCTGTCTCGTTTCTTGATACGAGTGTCGCCAAACGTCGTCTTCGTTTCGTCGGCGGTCATCCGGGAGGTGATCTTCATGACAGCGTATCGTGATCGAGGAAATTTAAAATGGATTCCTTTTCTCATGCCGGAACATTTGCAACTGTTGCGGGAATATTATGTCCAGATGCATCAGCTCGACTTGCCTGAAATTGATGAACAGTTGCAAGAATCATGGCACTTTCTGCTTCAAGAAGCTTTAATAGAAGGAAACGAACTTGAAATCACGTATTATAAGGAAAGTAGCTACGTGACGGTCGTCGGTTTCGTGGAACGACTAGAACCCGAACGTTCCGTTCTCTTTCTGCGCGGACGTGAAGTCATTGAAATTCCCTTCACACGAATCGTCCGGATCGAAAACGGGTAAGCTCTCATACAGATGGATGCTTTAAATCGTCCCCGGAAAGAAGGAATAGTCATGTTGGATTGGTTTACTTCCCTCCCCGTCGTCGTGCAAGCATTGCTTGCCGGAATGATGACGTGGGGGTTAACCGCACTTGGTGCGGCACTCGTCTTCGTCTTTACGACGATTGAAAAACGCGTCATGAACATGATGCTCGGTTTTGCTGCCGGCGTCATGATTGCCGCGTCGTTTTGGTCGCTGCTTGCTCCTGCGATCGAGTTCACGGAGCAGGATGGAGGAATCGCCTGGATTCCTGCCGCCATCGGTTTTCTCGCTGGTGGATTTTTCGTCCGTCTCCTCGACTTCGTTACGCCGCATTTGCACTTATCTGCACCACTCGAGACAGCGGAAGGTCCTTCGACAGGACTCAAGAAAACGACGTTACTATTTCTTGCGATCACGTTGCACAATATTCCCGAAGGTCTTGCGATTGGTGTCGCTTTTGGCGCCGCTGCCTTAAACATGGACGGGGCGACCGTCGCCGGTGCCTTGACGCTCGCACTCGGTATTGGGATACAAAACATGCCGGAGGGAGCTGCCCTATCGATTCCACTACGCGGTGAAGGAATGTCGCGTCGGCGCGCCTTCCATTACGGTCAATTGTCAGCAATCGTCGAACCGATTGCCGCGATGGTCGGAGCAGCCGCGGTCTTCTTCGTTCAACCGCTTCTACCGTATGCGTTATCGTTTGCTGCCGGAGCGATGATTTTCGTCGTCGTCGAAGAATTGATTCCGGAATCACAAGCAGAAAACGGATCCGATTTAGCAACGCTTGGTCTGATGGTCGGGTTTACGGTCATGATGATTCTTGACGTCGCTTTAGGATGATCCCGTTTCAAAACGAGTAGTGGACGATACTGTCTCCTGCTCGTTTTTCTGTTTGTAGATCCAGACATATTCCAGTGAAACCAATCGATTTGAAGTTTTTCTGACCTTGTGTCCTAACAGAAAGATTCCCTTTTCCTTCATGCCGTTTTAGTATGAATGAAAATGACCGGATTTCCTGATCTATCCGATGATACCTAAATCCATCTATTATCTTATCCAAACGAATTTAAATCGGACAACGCGTCTTACACATACGATCGTCTCTCAGACCTGCGCCCGATATTCCAATTAGTTCTATCTCACAAGAATAAAACATGATATGTTTTTAACTAGCACATCATATAGAAGGAGATTATCATGACAATCATTGAACTTTTAAAAGCGCTCTTACTCGGTTTCGTCGAAGGGATGACGGAATTTGCACCGGTCTCTTCCACAGGTCACATGATCATCGTCGATGACATGTGGTTGCAAACGACCGATTTTCTCGGTAAATATTCGGCGAACACCTTTAAAATCGTCATTCAGCTCGGATCGATTCTTGCGGTCGTCGTCGTCTTTTGGAAACGCCTCTTCAGCTTGATCGGTTTGTATAAGATTGAAGGCGAACACGACGCATCAGGGACACACAAATTAAAGCTACGTCACGTCTTGATCGGTCTTCTACCAGCAGCTGTTCTCGGATTGTTATTCGAAGATTTCATCGATGAGAACCTCTTCTCGATTGAAACGGTCATCATCGGTCTTGCTGTTGGTGCCCTCTTGATGATCGCAGCCGATAAATTCGGACCAAAGGAACCAAAAACGACATCGCTTGATCAGATTACATATCGCCAAGCAGCACTCGTCGGTCTGTTCCAATGTATTTCACTCTGGCCTGGCTTCTCCCGCTCAGGTTCAACGATTTCCGGAGGGGTCTTCCTCGGGATGAATCACCGGACGGCAGCCGACTTCACGTTCATCATGGCTGTACCGATCATGTTCGGTGCTAGTTTCCTTTCGCTCGTTAAGAACTGGGAGAACATTCAACCGAACCACTTCGCATTCTATGCTGTCGGTTTCGTTGCGTCGTTCGTGTTTGCCCTCTTATCGATTCGCTTCTTCTTGAAGCTGATCAACAAGATCAAACTCGTTCCGTTCGCCATCTACCGTCTTGTCTTAGCAGCTATCTTAGCTGTCATCGTCTACATGTAAGTTCAAACCGTTAGCTATTTTAGCTGACGGTTTTTCATTTTTTTGAAACTAATTCAGTCGCTTAAGGGTATATAGGGATGAGACATAACTAAAGGAGTGAATGCCACATGGCACGCAGAAGTCGGAGTACATCAAAACTCCCATTAATCATCGGAGTCGTTGTTGTCGCCGTGATTGCCTTTTTAGCAATCGGACAATACAACAGCCTCGTCAATGTAGAAGAAGATGTATCGAATAAATGGTCGCAAGTCGACAACCAAATCAAGCGTCGTGCGGATTTGATTCCGAACCTCGTTGAAACTGTTAAAGGTGTCGCGGGTCAAGAAGAAAAAGTATATGGAAAAGTCGCAGAAGCCCAAGCGGGTCTTGCGCGTGCTGCGTCAACTGAACAACGGATCGAAGCCGACCAACAAGTCACGTCTTCGCTTCGGGGATTGATTGCCTTGCAGACGACTTACCCGGAACTTAAATCAAGCGAACGATTCCAATCCTTGATGGACACGCTGGAAGGAACAGAAAATCGTCTAGGGATCGCCCGCAAGGATTACAATGATGCTGTAACCCTCTACAACAAAAAACGTCGGAGCTTCCCAACGACACTTTACGCATCCGCCTTCGGATTCGAGAAAAAGCCGTATTACGAGATTTCAGACAGCGACCGGGAAAATCCGACCGTCGACTTTAACAGTGATTCGAAATGATTCGGCGGTGGACGCGACTTCTGTTGAGCGCGTTCCTCGTCTTCTTCCTCTTCGTTCCAACAGCTAGTGCCGTTTCAGAACGGACGGGAGCAGCCTTCTTCATTCAGGATGATGCTCAGCTGCTCACCCCTTCGGAAGAAGCCGAACTCGCGCAACTCGGTCAGGAACTCGAACAATATACGACAGCACAAGTCGTCCTCAAGACGGTTCCCGATCTAAAGGGACAGGATTTAAGCTCTTACGCCAATGAAACGTTCCGGCGCCAAGGCATCGGTCAAGAAGGAAAAGACAATGGTGTTCTTGTCGTCGTCGCTCCGAACGAAAAGGATCGCCAATTCCGGATCGAGGTCGGTTATAAACTCGAAGGGATTTTGACAGACATCACAGCCGGACGTATTCTCGATCAGTATGCTGTTCCTTACAAGGAAAACAGTGAGTATGGAAAAGCAGCATCCGAAACATATAAAGCGGTCGTCAGTGTCATTTCAAAGGACCAGTCGCTTGAGTCACAGGATCCTCCGAAAACACAAAATGACGACGGACTTCCGCTTTGGACGAAGATTCTGATCGGTGCTGGATTACTGATCTTATTGTTCCTCGATATGAAGTTCACCGGTGGTATGTTCTTCTTTGCGATTTTGAACATCTTCTCCGCGATCATGCGTGGTGGCGGTGGAAATGGTGGCAGTCGCGGTGGTGGCGGAAGTTCCGGCGGTGGTGGTGCCGAACGGTAGAAAAGGAGTCGTTTTTTCATGAGGATCATCTTAGGGTATTACCTCCTCCTGACACTCATCGGATTTGTAACGATGTGGCAGGATAAACGTCGGGCGCGGCAACATGCTTACCGAACACCCGAAGCGACACTATTGACGATTGCTTTCCTCGGTGGTGCGCTCGGTTCTTGGATCGGTATGTACACAGTTCGGCACAAGACACGGAAAACGAAGTTCCAATGGCTCGTTCCAATGGTTGCTGTCTTGCATCTCACTTTCTGGTTTGTTTACACTTCACAATGAAAGAATGTGACCGATAGAGGAGAGAACGTACGGAATTGTGTCCGTCGTTCCCTTCTCTTTTTTGTATGAGGTCAATGATTATGAAGAACAGGTTTAATTTCTTTTTCTCTTAGGGTAAAGAAATTAACCAATTTAATAAATACATCTTTTTTTGATGTACTGAGAGGTGGACATCCCTTTATGTGGCATCCTTGCGCCGAATGTACGACATCAATCCGTTTCGTTGAAGCGGGAGCACTCCATATTCAATCACCAACGCCAGAAATTTATTCCTATCAATCGTTCGAACAGCTCGAACAGCTACTGACATCGCTCTTACGTGTAGCGGATTATCCGGTGTCGTGTCGCGCCACACAATCGCGTTATGTGACAGCACCCATCCTAGCTTCAGCACTTCTAGAACAACTGAAGCATCGGTCTGCGATTGATTTCATCCAGCATGGGGTCATGACAAGCCATTTACAACCGATTTATGATATCCAGCGCAACGTGCTCGTCGCGAACGAAGCCTTATTGCGAGCAGCAGATGATAACACGCCGATCTCGCCTGGTGTCTTGTTTTCGACGGCCTCGAAGATGGGACTTCATTCCCGTCTTGATCAGCGGGCGCGTGAAGAAGCCATCCGTGCGACGCATCATATCGGTGGCACAACAAAAACGTTCATCAACTTTCTCCCTTCGACGATCTATAATCCGGAGTACTGCCTGCGCCATACGTTTGAGATCGTCGAACGTTATCAAGTCGATCCGAGTCGGCTCGTCTTCGAAGTCGTCGAAACGGAAAAAATTGAAGACGTCAACCATTTGAAACACGTCTTCGAACAGTATAAGAAGCAAGGCATTCAAGTAGCACTGGACGATGTAGGCGCTGGTTTCTCGACACTCGATATGTTGTCCTTGCTTCAACCGGATTATATTAAAATTGATCGTTCCTTCATCGATCACTGCGATACGAACTCAGAAAACGAAGCCTTTTTACGAAAAGCCCGTCATCTGACACGAGAAATGGGGATTCAAATCTTAGCGGAAGGCATCGAACGGCAAGAAGAACTCGATCTTTGCCGCGAACTCGGCTTCGATCTTGGTCAAGGATACCTACTCGGTCGCCCTGCTCCTTATGCTCGCTTTGCGAAAGCACAATAAAAATACGCACATGGACCGTTTGATGATTATTCGGCACATGTGCGTCTTTTTATGTTAAGTCGTCGAAACGAAAACCATCTCGTTCCGTGTAATAGCATCCACTAGTTGTTCCATTGACACGATCGGACGCAACAGACGACACAATTCCTCTTTCGATGTCCGTAAAGCAAGTGTTTCGACGACATCGAGCGATAATGCGAAGTCTGCGAGTGCCGTCGGCTGTTCTTGTGCAAGAAGATAGTCACGCAACTCTGCATAATCATCATCATGTCCGAGTAACTTCTCTTGAACGAGTAGTCCGTAACCGACCTTACTCCCGTGCAAGAACGCATGCGTTTCTGGATGAGGCGATAACGCGTTATGCACTGCGTGTCCGATTGCACCACGCGTCGCCGCGTCACCAAAACCACCAATGCTTCCGGCTAACGGAATGACGGTTTCGACGAGATGTTGCATTTCAACGGGATACTCACGAAAACGCGTTTCCGTTATATTCGTCGACAAGATAAGATCCTTACAACGTTCAGCTGTCCGAAGCGCCATCTCGATGACGGGATCTTCAGCCGATGATCCGCTTAAGGCACGTGCTTCATACCACTTCGCTAGCGTATCGACGAGCCCCGCTACAAAATAATCATACGGACTCGCTGCGATGATCCGATGATCGAGTAAAAGGGCTTCAATCACGACGGGGAACGTATCAAATCGGATATACTGTCCCTCTTCGTTATACATGACACTGAGCGGAGTCCACGGAGCACAGTTCGAGACGATCGTCGGAATGATGATGATCGGGCGTCTCAATTGAAACGCGACTTGTTTTACCGTATCGATGACACTCCCACCTCCGAGCGCGAGAATCACATCGTATGGAGCACATACCTGTTTGAAAGCTTCCACCTGTTGATCCGTACAATGCCCTTCAAATAAAAAACGTGGTAATGCTGGTAAAGCAAAAGCGGCTGCTTCATAGGCTTGACGTCCATGAATCAGGACTGCTGAACGATCACCTATCACTTCTTCGAGTTGATCGAGTGCGTGTTGCTCATGTATGTATTGTAAAACAGCTTGTCGAATCACAGGATCGCCTCCTAATATTTGTTATCGCTCAGTATACGCAAAAGAACTCACTTCGGCAATCATTCGATTTTTACAGGAGGAGCGCGTACACTAGAAAAGAGAAGAATTTACTACAAAGGAGTCGATGAATCGATGCAACAGATTACGTTAAATAACGGCATCAGCATGCCCCAACTCGGATATGGTGTCTTTAAAGTACCGGAAGAAGAAGTATATGAAGCGGTCAGCGAAGCACTCCGCGCCGGGTATCGTTCAATCGATACGGCGATGATTTACGAGAACGAAGAAGGTGTCGGTCGCGCGCTGCGTGACTCGGGCATTCCCCGAGAAGAGATCTTTCTAACGACGAAAGTCTGGAATTCCGATCACGGCTATGAAGAGACACTTGCCGCTTTCGAGACGAGTCTGCAAAAGCTTGGTGTCGATTATGTTGACTTGTATCTGATTCATTGGCCGATGCCAAAAGAAGATCGTTATGTCGAGACATGGCGGGCGCTCGAACATCTCTATGCAGAAGGAAAGACGCGTGCCATCGGTGTTTCGAACTTCCATATTCCGCACTTGGAACGAATTTTAGCCGAAGGATCAATCGTTCCTGCCGTCAATCAGATTGAACTCCATCCGTTCCTTAGCCAAGAAGCGATCCGAGACTTTTGCCGCAAGCACGGTATCGTCGTTGAAGCTTGGAGTCCATTGATGAAAGGACGCGACGCGTTAACGCATCCGGTCATCGTCGATATTGCCGATCGTCATCAGAAAACGCCAGCTCAAGTCGTCCTCCGTTGGCACTTGCAACACGACATCGTCGCGATTCCGAAATCCGTCACGCCAAGCCGCATTCGCGAAAATCTTGATGTCTTCGACTTCAGCTTATCAGACGTTGATATGCAAGCGATTGATCAATTGAACGCCAACGTGCGTACAGGATCAAATCCGGATCATAAATAAGACGAGACGATTCTCGTCTAATCTCCATACAAAAAGAAGGTACCTTTCGGAATTGATCCGGAAGGTACCTTCTTTGATGATGACCCTGATGCGTGATTCTAATCTATTATTTTAGCGGTCTAAATTATTTCCATGATCTTGCTTGGCGATGTCATCCGATTGATGTTTCGATTGACGACGTTCTTCGCCGTCTTGCGTTGCATCATGTTCTTTTTCCTCGCGTTCTGTTTCCGGCCGGCGGAAATCGTCATCCCGACGCATCGCGATGTCCGGTTCCCGGTTCCCGTCGAGTTTTTTTGAATGATCGATTGCCTGCTCGTCTTGCGGCATCTTGTCCGTACCGGCACGGTGCAAATCAATCTCTGCATGCTCTTCCTTCGAATCTTTATCAACATCAAGCGGATTACCGGAGCCGAGCTGTGCATTGGAGTTCGCATCTGATGACGTATGCGTCTCTTCGCCACTACCATAACGGACTTTTACATCAGGATGCGTATTGTCTGTATTTAAATGTGGATCGAACTGGATGTCTTGGACTTCAAGTAACAGAACGAAGCCCCCACCTTCGACTTCCGTTTTGCGTTGTTCGATCTCATTGTCTGATAGATCAAGTGACCCGAACAGATCATCGACTTCTTGATCACGACCTTTGTTCCCACGAATCCGATCAATCCAAGACGGTTTCGTCGTCGCGATTTCTGCGTCCATTTGGCTACGGACGAGTGCGATGTTCGACTTCTCCTTGACGATGACGTAGAAGTCTTCCTCCCGGTGTCCTTGAATATGCAGTTCGTCCATTTTTGAAATCAATTCTTCCTCTGAATAGAACGTTCCGATATATTGTTTTGTTTTCATGGATGTTCTCCCCTTATTAACACGATTTGTCATGCGTGACTTCTATAAGGAGTATTTCCTCTTTTGCGTTAAAATATGCCAAAAAATATGCGTTCCGTTAAAACGTCATCTGTTTGACATGTAAACAATCATTCGCCGACGAGTTTCAGACCAATCGTCGCACTTAAGACGAGACCGATACAAACCAGTCGCTTCCAGTCTTTTGATTCGTTATAGAGCACCATGCTGAGAATCGCACCGCCCGCCGCTCCGATTCCCGTCCATACCGCATACGCCGTTCCCATCGGTAAACCATTCATTGCAAGCGTTAAGAATAGGAAACTGAGTCCGAATCCTGTTCCCATCAACAGTAGATTCTTCGCATTCTTATTTTGATTGAACGTATTGATCAAGACGACACCAAACATCTCAAAGATTCCGGCAATGATTAAATAAATCCAACTCATGCTGATTTCTCCTCTCCACTGACTAACTTCAGACCGATGACGCCGACCAGTAAGACAGCGATCAATGCTAATTTCATCACGGAAGCCGCTTGATCGAATAACACGATGTCCGTCACGACCGTCCCTGCCGTTCCGAGACCGACGAAGACAGCATAGACCGTTCCGACC
Organism: Exiguobacterium sp. s46; assembly: GCF_018618875.1. Taxonomy (NCBI): domain Bacteria; kingdom Bacillati; phylum Bacillota; class Bacilli; order Caryophanales; genus Exiguobacterium; species Exiguobacterium sp. s46. The sequence goes on along the minus strand of NZ_JACSMY010000002.1, from coordinate 299,132 downwards.
GGTAAATGGTTACTCGCTTTGATCAGCACGGTAAAGCTAACGATGATACAGACGATCGTTGCAGTCCACTCAAGTGGTGTTGCCGCATGTTTTAATCCAATGACCCAGCCGACTTCAAAACATGCCGCGACGATGATCCCAATCCAATACTTTGCCATAGTAATTGCCTCCTGATAGGTAAATTCAAATGAAAAAGCCCGGGAGTAAGCGAGATGATTCGCTTTACTCCCGGGCTTTTATCCCTCCGTTGCATGGACAAACGTCCATGTTCCTCCCTCGGTCCAGCCGTACGGAACCCTAGAGGATACTCCCTATTCCATTCGATACAACCACCCTAGCACGCCCTTTTTCCCGTGTCAAACAGGAATCCGTTCCCCATCTGTCAAATAGAATCAAAGTGACTTCATCTGAAAGAGGAGGATGCTGCATGCGTTATAAAATCAATGATCAACTTCGGATTCGTCGTTTTACACCAGAAGATGTAGAAGCGGTTCACGCCTATGCCTCACAACCCATCGTCAGTCAATTCCAATCATGGGGACCGAATACCGAAACGGATACGAAACAATTCCTACACGATGCGCTTGAAAGTGAACTCGAGACACCAAGACGTCGTTATGTCTTTGCCGTGACGTTTCCAAGTGACGTCGTCATCGGTGCCGGTGAACTCGTCATCACAGACGTTGATAATAAAATCGCCGAAATCGGATACGTCCTCTCGCCTGATGAATGGGGGAACGGATACGCGACGTCAATCGCCTCTTTCCTTCTCCAATTCGGTTTCGAAAAACTAGAACTACACCGCATCACGGCAACGTGTGACCCACGGAACGTCGCTTCCGAACGCGTGTTGCAAAAGGTCGGCATGACGAAGGAAGGACAGCTTCGCGAGACGGTCTATCTCGAAGACCACTGGCGCGATTCCTTGATTTACGGCATGCTTGACTGGGAATGGCAAGTGGATCACGAAGAAGATAACTAACATATGACTTCAAACGGTATGCCGAGGCATACCGTTTTTTTATGGACAATCTCCTATTTTTTTGATTTTTATCAATTTTTAAACAAGCGCATGCTACACTATTCATAATGACAAATTTTAAGAATTGGAGTGAACCTCTTGATGAAAAAATGGACTGCTCATGTTGCTGGACTTGCCGCAACGTTAATGTTGAGCTCGGTTTTACCCGCACCCGCTTTCGCTGAATCGCCACCTGCTCAACCGACGGCAGAAACACAAACAGTCACCGAGACGATCGGAACGGCTTATTTGAAAGAGGATGCTGCGTTGCTACAAACGGCTGATTCCGCAACGGTCATCCAACAACTACCAGCAGGAACGGCATTCAAGACACTCGGCACGGACGGTGACTTTACCCGTGTCAGTTGGCAAGAAGGCGCTGCTTATGTCGCAACCAACGCGTTAACGCAAACAGCACCTGTCTTTCAAAAACAAGCAACACTGACGTCGAAAAGTCCACTCTCATTAGTTGCTTCACCATTTGATTCCACCGTCGTGACGACACTTCCCGCCTATCAGCGAATCGATACATACGGCACTTTCGACACGTTCACACGTCTGAAATGGAACGAGCAATACGTCTACGTCTCTACGACACAACTCGAGCAACTTCCAAAATTAGTTGGAACGCGTTATGCCAAACGAGCGACTTCTCTTTTCGTTGAACCGAAGACGACGAGCGCGAAGTCAGCTGTCACTCAAAATCAAGCATTCGAAACGTTCGGTACGACGGGTACTTTTACACGCGTGGCCACTAAAACGGGTTACGCCTTCGTATTGACGGCTGATTTAGCTGATGCGCAGGTCGAAAATTATCCGGAAACAGGACTGCGTTATGCCAAACGAACGACTTCTCTTTTCGTTGAACCGAAGACGACGAGCGCGAAGACAGCTGTCACTCAAAATCAAGCATTCGAAACGTTCGGTACGATCGGTACTTTTACGCGTGTTACGACTAAGACGGGTTACGCCTTCGTATTGACGGCTGATTTAGCTGATGCGCCGGTCGTGAACCATCCGGAAACCGGGCTACGTTACGTCCAACAGCAGACGACGGTCTATGCTACTGCGACTACGAAAGGAAAAGTCGTACAATCGATTCCTGTGAATACTTCGCTTCAGACGTACGGCATCGAGGGGTCATTTACACGAATCAAACGAAACGACGAGTATGCCTATGTGTTGACGGCACATCTCGGTACGTTGAAATACTATCCGAAGACTGCACGCCTCTATGTTCAGCGCGTTACGCCAATCTATTCGGACGCCAAATCTTCAAGTCCTGTCTTGAAGCAACACCAAACGAATACGCTGCTGACGGTGTATGGCACAAGCGGTACCTATAGCCGGATCATCTTCCGTGGAGTTCATGCTTACGTCAAGACAGCTGATCTCGGTACTGGAAAAGTCTATGCATCAACCGGGACACGATACGCGAAACGCAACTTGTCCGTCTACACGTCTGCTTCGACGAAGAGCAAAATTATGTATTCCGTCAAACGAGCTGACAAACTAACGGTTTACGGCACAAGCGGTAGTTACACACGCTTGAAAAAAGGATCGGTCTACGGCTACGTCAAGACGACGGATCTCGTGACGAAAAAGCCGGATCTGTATGACGTCACTGGTCAACGCTATGTGACGGAAGACGATGTCGTCATTCGTTCGCAGGCAAAACTTTCGAGCAAAAAAATCGGCACACTAAAAAAAGGTACCTCGATTTCGATCTACGGAAAAAGCGGTTATTATACACGCGTCAAATATAAAAATGCCTTTGGTTTCGTCGATTCGAGTCGTATCGGACTGAACAAGCCGACGGCAAAAGCAAAAAAAGGCACGACATTTTATGTCCACCTGGACCAGACGCCACTCTTCTCTGCCGACGTTGCTTACAGTCGCCCAGCTGCCTATTTGAAGAAAGGAACAAAACTGATTGGTCTGAAATCGATTGATGATGACTTTTGGCAAGTTCGCCTGGCAAATGGTCAAACCGGTTATGTCCTCAACCCTTATATCAGCACGAGCAAACCCGATATGGGAATGACACAAAAAGCGATCGACCGGGCGAAAATCTATACGGTCAAACAGACGACGTCGTTCTTTGCGAGTCCGACAAGTCCAAAAGGCAACGGACTCGTTGAACAAGGCAAACGGGTTTATCCGCGTCATCGAGTCGGAAACTTCTATGTCATCCAGTCAGGCTGGACACCTGTTTATCTTCCTGTATCCGCTGTGACGATCACGTCCGATAAACGGGTCGTTAAAAAGAATAATACGCGTGGTGAAAAGCTGATCCAAGCAGCCGTTCAACATATCGGCACACCATACACATGGGGTTCGCAAGATGCCGTGAACGGTGGTTTTGACTGTTCCGGTTTGATTCACTATGCGACGAACAAGGCTGGAAAATACGGTGGTCGGACGAACGTTCGTGGCTACTGGTACGGTGCTTTCTTTACGAATCGCCGGACGAGTATCTCGAGTGGTAAACGCTCGGATATCGTCTTCTTCCAGAATACCTACACGGATGGTCCATCGCATATCGGGATCATGCTCGATAGCGAACACTTCATCCATGCGGGCGGTTCACAACTTCAAATCAACTCGATTTATGAACCGCGTTGGCAAGAGCATTTCCTCGGATTTAAATCGATGTAAGACAAAAAAAGACGAATCCGTCGAAATCGACGGGTTCGTCTCTTCTTATCGCAATACGTTAAAATGTCATCTCGACGTATTTCGTTACTTGTCGATCCATCAAGTATAACTCGATCTGTTCACGGTAGGCTTTATAGTGATCGGATGCGATATGCGCTTCAAGTGCCTCTTCATCCCGATACACTTCATACAGCATGAATTGATGCTCATCCTCGATCGATTGATGTAAGGAATAACGTAAGCACCCTTCTTCTTTTTGTGAGGCATGATAGACCGTTTGTAGAATCGGGAAGACTTGATCCGCAAGTCCTGCTTTGATTGTAAGTACAGCGTTGACGACGATTTCTCCCATGTTTCATTATCCCCTTTCGTGATTACCTGTATCTGTACCCATTTTCACGAAAAGACACACGTCAAAGGAGCTTGAAGATGCAAACTCAACTTTTTGAAGCACTTGAACAATTCGAACCGACGATGATCGCGTTACGTCGTGATTTTCATCGACATCCGGAACTCTCTTTCCAGGAAGTCCGCACACCAGAACGAATTGCAAACTTTTACGCGGAGCAGGGCATCCCTTATCAAACAGCCGTCGGAGGTCGTGGTGTCGTCGCGACGATCGAAGGCAAACAGCCTGGTCCGACGATTGCGGTCCGTGCAGATTTCGATGCTTTACCACTTCAAGAAGAGACGACGCTTGCCTTCCGGTCGATCCATCCCGGTGTCATGCATGCTTGCGGGCATGATGGTCACACGGCAATGGTGATGGCCCTGGCTGCTACGCTCTATCCGTTACGTGATCAATTGCAAGGAACGATTCGAATCATTCACCAGCATGGTGAAGAGGTCTTTCCCGGTGGAGCCATCCAAATGATTGAAGCCGGTGTCCTCGAAGGTGTCGATGCGATTTTTGCGACACATCTCGAAAATGATTTACCGGTTGGTACGATTGGGTTTCGGGAAGGACATACATTATGTGCGATCGACGAATTCGAAATCATCGTTCATGGTCAAGGCGGGCATGCCCAAGCACCACATAAAACAAAAGATGCGCTCGTCGCTGGAGCGCAGCTCGTCTGTAACTTACAGCATCTCGTTAGTCGACGGGTCGACCCGTTCGAGCCGGCAGTTCTTGCAATTGGTTCTTTCCATGCGGGAACGGCGCCGAACATCGTCACGGGTGAAGCACGCATCGTCGGTGAAATTCGGACGTTCAATGAGACATTGCGGCATCAGCTCCGGCAAGAAGTCGATCTTGTCGCCAAAACGACATGTGCCGGCATCGGTGCTACCTATTCAATCGACTTCACGACGGGTTACCCGGCGCTCTGGAATCATCCGGACGAGACAAAACTTGTTCAGGAAGCCGCTTCTTTCTTACCGGAAGCATCCGTCCGGGCACTCACACCAATGATGGCTGCGGATGACTTCGCGCATTATCTAACACATGTCCCGGGAAGTTATTTCTTCACTGGCTCCGGATATACGGACGGTCGCGTCAACTATCCACAGCATCATCCGCAGTACGAAATCAACGAACAGGCGTTGTTGATTGGTGCGAAGACACTCGGAGCGACGGTTTTACGTGCCTTAAAACCTAAGGATTGACTTTATTTCTGTGTGAATGGTATCATCACAACAATGATAACGAATGACATCAACTTCATATACCCTTATCAAGAGTGGACCGAGAGATCTGGATCGATGACGTCCCAGCAACCTGCGCATAGCAAGGTGCTACGACCAGCAAAGCGAAAGCTTTGGTTGATAAAAAGCGGCGACTCCTTTTGCAACCAAGCGAAGGAGTCGTTTTCGTTTTCTCGCTGTCAGACATACAATGGGGATTTCCCACGGAGAGGAAGAGACAGATGGAAAAAGCAACATTTGCAGGTGGATGTTTTTGGTGCATGGTGACACCGTTTGAAGAATTACCAGGAATCGAGGGAATCGTATCAGGTTACATGGGCGGACACGTCGACAATCCGACATACGAGCAAGTCAAAACAGGAACGACGGGACATCTCGAAGTCGTCCAAATCACGTTTGATCCGAGCCTGTTCCCGTACGAGCGTCTGCTCGAACTCTACTGGCCACAAACGGATCCGACGGATGCAGAAGGTCAATTCCAAGATCGCGGCACGCAGTACGCACCAGCGATCTTCTATCATACGGATGCACAGCACGAAGCAGCGATCGCTTCCCGTGACGCCCTTGCTGCAAGCAATCGTTTCAAACAACCGATCGTGACGCGGATCGATGCCGCTTCTGAATTTTATCCGGCGGAAGAGTACCATCAAGACTTCCATAAGAAAAATCCAGAACACTATAAAAAAGATCGTGCTGCTTCTGGTCGCGATGCTTTCATCGAGCAGGAATGGAAAGATACGACGACGGTCTAATCACTTCGAACCATATACAGTAGCTGAAACTGATTTCAAACATCTCGTTCTTACCCTACTTTCAGTAAAAAGTGGAGGATGATCGAGATGTCGTGGAATCAGTTTTTTTTGTATGTAAAAAAATGATGTCTTCTTTACCAACACCCTTACATAAATTTGTAATCGTTTACAAAAGAAGCCTTTTGTTTTACGGTTAATAAAAATTAACCGGTTAAAAAGGAGATCAGTGCATGGAACAAAAAGCGATTCACATGTTAGAGAACTATGAACAGTTAAAAGTGATCAGTGATCCGTTACGAACAAAAATCCTCATGTTTCTCGTCGAAAAACCACACACGGTACATCAGTTAGCCCACTTGCTGACGTTATCCCGCGCGAAGGTCCTCTATCACGTACGGGAACTTGAAAAGCATGACTTGATTCGTCTCGTCCGTACGGAAGAACAGGGCGGCAATCTATTGAAATACTATCAAGCGATTGCTCGAGGATACATTCCTGCCGATCATCTACTGAACTTCGTCGAGACGAATGAAGCGACCCGGCAGTCGTATCTTGAGGTACTAGACCGGGCAAAGACACGCGTTCTTACGGCTCCGACAGCTACTTTTTCTCCTTCATCTTCGAACATCGAGGACTGGATGAGCTTATCACTTCAAAAGGAACTGGCGATGTCTGAAGCCGATTTTCGGCAGTTTGCTACAAAATATCGTGCTCTATTGGACGAGTTCACACGGTCCCCTTCACTAGACAAAAAAGATAAAAAACACTTCTATATCATGACGACTGCCTTTGCAATTGATGAACCACTATTTGAGAATGACGACGTCTAAACCGGAGGTGCCACATGCTGCCTATTGAAATGGATACGCAACAATCGCTGTTTAAAAATCGATCTTTTTTATTTTTATGGGGGTCCGGTATGTGCTCTGCCCTCTCCCTATCAACCTATCTGTTTGTTGAACAATGGTATGTCATCCATACGCTAAACCAGGCGTCATATCTTGGATTCGTCCTCATGGCCACCTTGTTACCCCGTATTTTTCTCATGTTATTCGGTGGCGTCTTATCCGATCGCTATAAACGTTCGACGATCATGCGCATCTCGAGCGCTTTACGAATCAGTTTCATTCTCTGTCTTCTCGCATTACTTCATACCGATCAGCTTACATTGCTGACGATTTTAGGATTCGCCTTTCTATTCGGTAGTGTGGATGCATTCTTTTCGCCGGCGAATGCTTCCTTACTTCCTACGCTCGTTCCGAAAGAACAACTCACTAAAGCCAATTCACTGATTCAGACATCTAATCAAATCGCCCTCTTTTCAGGTCCGATTCTTGGTGGAGTCATTCTCAGCTATTCTTCTTACTCGCACGTCTTTCTCGTAATTTTCGGGACACTCTGTCTGACGCTCCTTTTCACGTATGGTATTCGTGAATCTAAGATCAAGCGATCGCTTCAGCATTCAGCTCTCTTTGAACTAAAAGAAGGGCTGCATTACGTTTTTCACTTTCAGCAACTCAAGCAGACACTTTTTCTTGTCATCTGTGTCAATTTCTTTTTCTTTGGACCACTCTTACTCGGAATCCCCTTACTCGTTCATGATGTGCTCCAAGGAGATGCGATGGATTTAAGTTATATGCAAGGTGCTTATCAAATGGGAATGCTCGGAGGGGCGCTCTGGAGTGGTTTTACGCAAACGAAAGTAAATGGGCTTACCTCATCGGTCCGATTAATTGGCGCCTTAGGTCTGCTTCTCTTCCTGCTTAGTCAAGCGCAGCAGATCTTGTTGTACCTGATCATCCTGTTATCACTTGGTGTCCTTTCTTCGATCATCAATATTCGCTTCATTACGTTCATCCAGTCTCAGTGTGCGGAACAGACGATGGGACGTGTCATGAGTGTCGTGAATGCCGCGTCAAATGGTCTCATTCCATTATCTTACGCGCTCCTCTCGTTTCTACTGTCGTTTCACGTTTCGATCACGACAATCATATTGTACTGTGGTCTTCTCATTATTGTTCTCTCACTTTACTTCAGAAGACGAATGGTTCATCTATTCGATTGAGATCAAGTCACAACACATAAAAACATGCGAATCTCCCGATCGAATTAGCGAGAAACGCGCATGTTTTATTTAGTCAATCTAGAACGTGAGTGTTCATCCTCGACTCCTGCAGGGAAAGAAAGCGCGAGTCGCGCTTTCGTCAGGGTCAGGTAAGACCCGGCAAATCGCATAGAATGCGGGATGACGCGGCTTACCTCCCGCCTGCGGAAAGCGAGGATGACAGAAACGTTCGTCAGTCGATCGAACTAGTATCAGATTTTTTAAGAGACTTGCTTCGGTATATCCTTCGCCCTCTCTTCCGGCGCCACGACTTGATACCGCTTCAAGACGAAAATCCCACATACCATGACAGCGAGACCGACGAGTTGACCGAACGATAAATCAATTTGTGGTAAACCGAACCAGCCGAACGTATCGACAGCGAGAGCAAAGCTTAACTGCGAAATCAGAACGACAGAGATTGCGACGGACGGACCAAGTAACTGAATCCCACGCATGACACAAAAAACGACGCCGACACCGACAAGTCCACCAAACCAATAGAGTGGCGATACGTTTTGAATCTGTCCGATTGTTCCACCACGAAACAGAACATACGTGACACTTGCTCCGATGAAACCGACGAAGAAGACCAGCGTCGTCGTCGCCCAAGCGCCAAACGCGTCACTCATCCGAGCATTCAATACCGTCTGTAAACTGATTAACATCCCTGCAAACACGGCACACACGATGCCTATTATCATGTTCGTTCCTCCCTACTCATAGCTGTTGCCGTTCGCCTTCTCGCGAATCCGCTCCAGATCGACGATGATGATTTTCCCGCGTCGTCGAACGAGAATCTCCTCTTCACACAATTTCGTGATGATCCGATTGAGATGGCGATAACTCGTTCCAAGCCAGTCGGCGACGTCATGTAAGTTCGACGTCCGCATCTCCTGATAAAATAAACTGTCACTGGCTTCAGAAGCGATCGACAACAAATACCCTGCAAATCGCTCTTCAACTGTATACAACACATGGTGCGACGCTGATTTCGAGTCGGCATACCACTTCGCTGTGATCGTGCGTAATAAGAATTGCAGAAAGACGTTCGTTGTATTGTGCTCGCGTAAAATCGCATACGGTACGCTCAACACCTCGACATCGGTCACTGCTTCGACTGTATTCAGCACTTCCCGTTCGTTGATGAATTCAGCGTCACCGATCACTGTCAGTGGTGTCTTGAATCGCAGAATCCGTTGTTTCCCTTCTGACGAGGCAGCAGATATCTTGACCTTGCCTGCGACGATGAAGTACATCCGGTCGATCGCTGTCCCTGTCGTACAGAGGAGTTCCCCTTTCTGGAAGGTTTCTTGACGCAACCAAGCGCGCGTCTCTTCCGTCAAAATCGTATCCAGTCCGTACTGTTGAATGACGGTTTTCATGTTTATTCCCTCCCTTTAGGCAAGTGAGAAAATCGCAACTCCTGCAAGCATGAGACCCACACCAACCCACTGACCACGATTTCCTTGTTTTTTTAAGACACCGAACCATCCCTTTAAATCAATCACAAACGCACATAAAATCTGTGCGACGAGTAATAAACACATCGCCCATGTCATCCCGAGTGTTTGGATTGCTGTCAGTTCCGTTACGACGACTAGCACGCCAATCAAACCGCCGCTCGCATAAATCAACGGTAACTGACGGAAGCCACCGATTTTCCGATCTCGTACGAAACTGTAAATGACTAAACAACCCATCAGACCCACAAAGTGGACGATCAATACGGACAACCACGGTCCGACGCCTGTCGCAAGGCGCGCATTGAATATGCCTTGCAGGGCGATGAACAGACCGCTCATCAAAGCAAACACGACTCCTTGCACGTCATCTCCTCCTTTAATCTCTACACTAGAGTAGACCTTACTCGTGCCCTACTTGAAAAGGACAAATGTCCCATTTTCAAAAAAACATGAAAAAACCCGCTGTCCACAAGTAGAATCACGGGTCCCTCACTATATGCTCATGTCGTAAAACGAGTCGTCGTTTGCTTCAGCTGTTCCTCTGCTTCCGTCATCATGCGCGTAAACAACTCCGCAACAGTCGGCACATCATGAATCAATCCGGCAACCAGTCCAGCGTTGACATACCCTTTCTCCTCATCGCCCTCAAGAGCGCCCGTAATATGATACGACTCATTCGTCTGATCGAGAAAAGCAGCAGGTGTCTCTGCTGTGAGTCGTTCGACGTAAGGACCATCAAGGACACGTCGGACGAATCCGACGGAACGTCCGATGATGCGTGTATCGGTATCGGTCGCATCCATTAAGTGCGCCTTGTATGCCGAATGAACCTTCGCCTCTTCCGTCGCGATCAATCGTGTTCCGAGCTGGGCACCCGCCGCACCAAGTAACAGAACAGCTGCCAATCCACGCCCGTCACCAATCCCACCCGCTGCCAGGACCGGAATGTTGACCCGATCGACGAGTTGCGGAATCAAGGTCAGCGTCGTCAACTCGAGCGGTGAATTGATGCCTGCCGCTTCAACTCCCTCCGCTACGAGTACATCAGCGCCTGCTTGTTCTGCCTTTAACGCCTGTTTGACTGAAGCGACAACAGCGATCGTTTTGATGCCAGCAGTTTGAAGTCGCTCTATGTACGGTGCCGGATTTCCTGCCGACAAGGAGACGACCGGAATCTTTTCTGCGATCGCGAGATCAATCAGTGCTTCCGTATAGGGAGACACACGAATCGCGATGTTCAAGGCAAATGGTTGATCCGTCAGCATTCGTGTCTCGTGAATCCGCGACGACACTTCATCGACCGACAATGTCCCGCACCCGAGCGTTCCGAGTCCTCCGGCATTCGACACCGCTGCCGTGAGCGCCGCATGACTAATGTTACCCATTCCTCCTTGGATTAAAGGATATCGAATTTTAAAGAGCTCACAAATCGGAAACATATCTTTCCTCCGTTCTCGACTTCACTCACATGCTATACTGACATGGAATGAATAGCAGTTCATCTTATTATAGAAACGAGGTCATTCTGTTATGAAGATTCCGTATCAATCGATTCATCCGAACGTTGCCTCCGATGTATTCATCGCTCCTGGTGCTTATCTGATCGGAGACGTCACGATCGGTTCCGAGTCTACCGTCTGGTTCAACGCTGTCTTACGCGGTGACGAAGGACCGATTACAATTGGGAAACGATGCAGTATTCAGGACAACGCGACGATTCATCTCTATGAAGGGGCACCCGTCGTCATTGAAGATGAAGTAACGGTTGGACATAACGCAATTTTACACGGTTGCAAAATCGGACGTCGTTCGATCGTCGGAATGGGTGCGACCGTTCTTGATCACGCAGAGATTGGTGAAGAATGCATCATCGGGGCGAATACGCTAATTCCATCGGGAAAAGTTTTCCCACCCCGTTCGCTGATCATCGGCTCACCCGGTAAAGTCGTGCGTGAACTAACAGAAGCGGATCTTGCGATGATTCAGGAGTCGATTGATTCTTATGTCGATAAAGGATATGCCTTCCGAAACATTCTCGCAGAATCCGCTGAACAGAACACATCTGAATGACACGAATGCGGGGCGGATCAACTGATCCGTCCCGCTCTTTTCATTCAAATATATGCTCACCGCTCTGCAAACAGCGGGTGTTCCGCCGCGTCGTACGAGGCACTGCGTTGCGACACATCGTGTGTCTCTTCAAAGATTGATTCGAAGAACCGACTCGCAGGTTGTGCGAGCAAACGGTAATATTGCTCGAACAAGAGCGCCGCATGATGTCCGCTCCACGCATCTGGTAACAGTTCTTGCGGTAATCCGGGATCCGTGAATAGAAACTTCCGGTATTCATGTACGAGCATCGTCCGTTCGACGAAACACTGTTCATCCGTCATTTCTCCGAGTTGGAGCTGACTTTGATGGACGATGTATTGCCGGCTGTAATCCGTGATGAACGTCTCGTAACGCTCCTGCAATTCTTCCAGCGGGAACGCACGCTCGACGAGGGATTGATCCTGCTTCGGACCATGGTATTCACCGACGAAGAAATCGACATACTCTTCGATCTCGTACGCTTCGATCAATCGTTCCGCCTCTTTTTCAAGTGGGTTCGGCGAAATCCAAACCCCGTTCGATAAGTTGCCAAACCCACTCCACGTCAGTTCTTTGCGGAGCTCATCACGAATCTGGCGTTTATCCTCCGGAATCGTGTACATCAGCGTCCGCCACTTCCCGTCCCAGTCGTGCGGTGTTGATCTGTAGATCCGGCGTGCGGCCTCCTCCATCCGTTCCACCCCACGTGGTGTCAATGAATAGAAGCTTTTATTTCCTTGTTTCTCGGAGACGAGCCAGCCTTGTTTAACCATTCGGGACACAGCAACCCGAACGGCCTGTTCGTTATGTCCGAACTCTTTGACGAGTCGAATTAAACTCCCGACCCAGATTTGATTGCCGTAATGGCGAATGTAATCGCCGTAAATCGTAAAGATCATCGATTGGGTGTTCGCACTCATGGTATTCACTCTCTCTTCAGTCGTTCATAGTGTGTATCGTTAGTATACGGGTTATTTCAAACGTCGACCATCCTCATCTTCCTTCAAAGCGTGGTGGTCGTTTTTCAGCGAAGGCTTGTAGCGCTTCCTGACGATCAGCCGTCGGAATGACAACTTCATAAGCCTCTGTTTCGAGCTGTAGTCCTTGTTCGAGTGAGACATCCCGCCCTTGATCAATCGCTCGCTTCGCTTGGCGCAAGGCGATTGGTCCGTTCTGTAACATCTGATTAGCAAACTCAAAGCACGTCGTCATCAACGCTTCCCGGGCAACAACGGCTGTCGCGAGTCCGTACCGTTCTGCTGTCATCGCATCGATTTTTTTCGCCGTGAAGATCAATTCCTTTGCCCGCGTCTCCCCAATCAGTCGTGGCAAGCGTTGTGTTCCACCGGCTCCTGGAATGATCCCGAAGTTGGTCTCCGTCAAGCCGACGAGTGCATCCTCGACGAGAAAACGGAAATCACAGGCAAGGATCCACTCGAACCCACCGCCGAGCGCGTGACCGTTGACGGCTGCGATTGTTGGTTGCGGCAATTGTGCGATCGACGTAAAGACGTTGCGGATCGCAAGGACATTGCGTCGGACTTCTTCTTCGTTTAAATGCACGCGTTCTTTTAAATCGGCACCTGCGCTAAATGCTTTCCCCGTTCCCGTAAACAGGACGACCCGCGCTTCCGGGTCGACCGATAACGCATCGACCTGTTCTTGCAAGGCGACAAGCGTCGGATAATCGAGACAGTTCAAACGTTCCGGGCGATCAATCCGGACGATTGCGATATAGCCTTCTCGTTCTAAGTGAATCATACGAGTCCCTCCCGATCGACGACGAGTGCGATCCCTTGTCCGACTCCAACACACATCGTCGCGAGACCATACGTCCGGTTCGTCCGGCGCATCTCATGCAATAATGTCGTCAAAATCCGAGCTCCACTCGCACCGAGTGGATGACCGAAAGCGATCGCACCACCGTTGACGTTAACCTTTTCGCTTGGTAAACCAAGTGCTTCGATACAGGCAAGACTTTGAGCCGCAAACGCTTCGTTCAACTCGATTTGATCGAGCTGTTCGACCGTCAACCCTGCCCGCCGGAGAACTTTTTCCGTCGCGTCAATCGGTCCGATTCCCATGATGGCAGGTTCAACCCCAGCCGTCGCACTCGCCCGGTAATACCCGAGTGGCGTCAAACCGAGTTCGTTCGCTTTTTCTTCACTCATCAATAAAAGTGCCGACGCACCGTCGTTGACACCAGATGCATTCCCCGCCGTCACGGTACCACTTGGGAATAACGGACGAAGTGTCGCCAGTTTCTCACGCGTCGTCTCAGGACGAGGATGTTCATCACGGTCAAAGACGCTGACGTTGCCTTTCCGGTCCGTTTGTGTGACCGCAACCAGTTCGTCCGTGAAGCGCTCTGCCTCGATCGCTCGTTTCGCGCGTCGTTGGCTTTCAAACGCAAAGTCGTCCTGCGCTTCTCGTGAAATCCCGTACTGACGGGCGACGTTCTCGGCTGTCTCCGGCATCGAATCCGTTCCGTATTGATCTGCTAAACGATCATTGACGAAGCGCCAACCGATCGTCGTATCGTACATCGTCTGATTGCCACGTGGGTTGGCTTGATCTGGCTTCGCGAGAACGAACGGCGCACGCGTCATGCTTTCCGTTCCACCAGCAATATAGATATCACCTTCACCTAAGGCAATCCCACGCGCTGCCGCGATGACGGCATCCAGTCCTGATCCACATAATCGATTGATCGTCGTACCGGCGACTTCGACCGGTAGACCAGCTAGTAGTCCCGACATCCGGGCGACGTTACGATTGTCTTCTCCCGCCTGATTCGCATTGCCGAAAATGACTTCCTCGATCGTCTTCGGATCGACTTTTGGATTACGCTCAAGCAACGCTTCGATGACGCGTGCTCCTAAATCATCCGGACGAACCTGACGCAACGCGCCGTTATAGCGACCGATCGGTGTCCGAACGGCATCGATGATGGCGACCCGTTTCATGATGTCACCTCGCGATTCGTATAATCATAGACACCACGACCTGCCTTACGACCGAGTCGACCCGCTTTGACATACTGTTCGAGTAGTGGTGCTGGACGGTATTTTTCGCCGAGCTTCTCATGCAGATACTTTAAGTTGTGGAGCCGAGTATCAAGTCCGACCAAGTCCCCGAGTTCGAATGGTCCCATCGGGTAGTTTAAGCCGAGTTTGATCGCTTTATCAATCTCTTCTGGTGTTCCGAGTCCTTCTTGTAACATGTAGAACGCTTCGTTTCCGACGAGCGCACTGATCCGCGAAGTCACGAACCCAGGAAACTCACGGATGACGACCGTTTCCTTCTGCATCTGACGCGCTACCTGCTCAAGAGCTGCGACCGTCTCATCCGATGTTTCAAGACCACGAACGAGCTCGATCAGTGGCATCAGATGGACCGGATTGAAGAAATGCATCGCCATGACCCGGTCCGCCCGGTTCGTAAAGGAGGCGATCTCCGTCGGACTCATCGTCGACGTGTTCGTTGCGAAATAACAGTCCAGACGTGCATTCGCTTCTAGCGTTTCAAAGACTTGCTGTTTGATGCTGAGTTGTTCCGGTACTGCTTCAATGACGAGATCCGCTTGTTGTGCTGCCTCAGCTAGGTCGGTCGACAGATGCAGTCGATCGAACAGTCCCTCGACCTCATTCGCGGACATCTTCCCTCGCGTGATTCCTTTCTCTGCGATGCGTTCGAGTTCTCGATAGGCACTTTCGACATATTCTTCTTTAATATCAACGAGTGTCACCTGAAATCCGCGGTGTGCGGCCACATAAGCGATACCACGTCCCATGACGCCGGATCCGACGACGACGATTTGTTCTACCATCTGAATTCCCCCTTATCCCCTGTGCTGTTAAAAAAGGCTGGACTTCCCGACGGAACTCCAGCCTTCCCTCTTGCTTATAGTCCGAACGGATTGAGTGGACGACTGCCGTAATACGACAAGATACTTTTTGTTTCTGTGTACAGGTCAAGCGTCTCGATACAAAGTTCTCGACCGAAGCCCGATTGTTTATAGCCACCAAACGGTGTGCCCGGGAAGGCAGAGAACGGACAGTTGACCATGACGATGCCGGCTTTGATTTGATTCGCGACACGTGTCGCTTTCGCGCCATCTTTCGTCCAAACAGCTGAGCCGAGTCCAAACGATGTATCGTTTGCTAGACGAACCGCTTCTTTTTCATCTTTGAACGGCATGACGACGACGACCGGTCCGAAGATTTCTTCATTGACCGCTTTCATCTCGTGCGTGACGTCGGTAATGATCGTCGGTGCGTACCAGAATCCTTTTTCGTATCCTTCTGGTGCTGAAGCATGACCTCCTGTGACGATCGTTGCGCCGTCCGCTTTCGCCGACTGGACATATCCATCGATGACGTCGACTTGCTGTTGGTCGATGATCGCTCCAACGTGTGTCCCTTTATCGAATGGGTTACCGAGGACGAGTTGTTTTGTCTTCGCGACGAATTGTTCCATGAACGCTTCGTAGATCTCTTCGTGGACATACAGGCGCGAGCGCGCTTCACACGATTGACCACTGTTATAGAAGATTCCGAACAACGAACCATCAACGGCTGCTGTCACGTCCGCATCTTCAAAGACGATGTTCGGTGATTTCCCACCGAGTTCGAGCGTGACCCGTTTTAGCGTCTCGGACGCACGTCCCATGATGTCTTTACCGACTGGCGTCGAGCCCGTGAAGGCGACTTTATCGACGTGAGGATGCTCGACGAGATGGTTGCCGATCTCGCGTCCGGATCCCGGGATGACGTTGACGACACCTGCTGGTACCCCAGCTTCTAGACAAATCTCACCGAGAATGATCGCTGTCAATGGTGTCAATGTCGCTGGTTTGACGACGACCGAGCAACCGACGGCGATTGCTGGTGCGACTTTCCAAGCTGCCATCATTAACGGATAGTTCCACGGAATGATTTGTGCACAGACACCGACCGCTTCTTTTTCCGTGTAGTTATGGAATTGTCCCGGTACGTTATTGACGACACCACGGTGACCGACGATCGCACCCGCATAGAACTCAAAGTCTTCAATCGCTTGCGTGACTTGTCCTTGCGCCGCTGCCAGTGATTTCCCTGTATCAAGAATCTCCAGTTCGACGATTTCGTTGAAGCGGGAACGCATGATGCTCGCAATCTTATTCAAGATTTGTGCCCGACGCCCGACCGGCCACATCTTCCACTTCCCGTGATCAAACGCATCGCGCGCGGCTTGAACGGCGCGATCGGCGTCTTCCTTCGATGCTTTTGCAACTTCCGCGATCACTTCGCCCGTTGCCGGATTGTATGTTTTGAACGTCTCGCCTGTTGCACCCTCGACTTGTTCGCCATTAATGAGCAAATGATAGACGGACCGTTTCATTTCAAGTGTTTTTTCATGTACTGTCGACATTGTATTCACTCCTGTTCCTGTTGATTGAAAATCGGTGATCGTTTTTCGAGAAATGCTTGCATGCCTTCTGTTTGATCGGCTGTCGCGAACAAGAGATAGAAGTTACGGCGTTCGTGCTCCATCCCATCCTGTAACGATAAATCGACGGCTTTGTTTGCTGCGTCCTTGATCAGTCGCAACGCCATGCTCGGTTGATTCGATAGCCGCTCTGCCATCGCCAGCACCGTCGCTTCGACATCAGCCGTCACCCGGTTGATGATACCGAGTCGTTCCGCTTCCTCTGCCTTCATCCGGTCTCCGGTGAAGAGCCACTCGAGCGCTCGCGTCCGACCGATGCATTTCGTCAAGCGCTGCGTCCCGCCTGCTCCTGGCATGACGCCGAGTCCGACTTCCGGGAATCCGAACTGTGTCTCGGGATCGGCGTAGATTAAATCACAAGCGAGTGCCAGTTCAAAGCCTCCGCCAAGGACGAAACCGTGGACACCCGCGATGATCGGCTTTTTGATTCGACTGATCCGGTCCCAGTCTGCGAACGGATCGAGGAGTTCCATCGAGATCGGTGTCGCCTCGAGCATCTCCTCGATATCGGCGCCCGCTGAGAACGATTTTCCGTTTCCGGTCAAGACGATGACCGTCACCCGTTCGTCTCGGTCGAATGTCTCCATCGCCTCGACGATTTCCCGGACCATCGTCCGGTTCAGCGCATTGTATCGTGCCGTTCGGTCGAGTCGAATCCGACCGATCCGATCGATCATTTCCGTCTTAACGTACTGTTGTGTCGGCATGGACATCTTCACCAATCATCAATGTGACGAGATCCCCCGCAAAGCTCATCAAGTCTTTCCCAGACGCTTTTCCTTCGAGCGAACGCATGCCTGCTTGCATCGCTTCCTGACTTTCATAGACCATCTCGCACATCAAGTAATACTTTCCGTCTCCGCCCATTGGTGAGCCGACGATTTTCGTGACATTCATTTCTTGCAGTCCTGGAATTTTTGCTGTCAATGGACCATGGACCTCAAAGTAATGCTGATCGAATGCTTCCTTGTTTTCCGGATGTTTGTACAGTGCGATTAATTTTGCCATATTGATTACCTTCCTTCACATGAGAGTAGAGACGGGTTTCATCGCCTCGAATGGATTTTTACACGATTTACAGTAGAGAATACTTCGACATGCTGTCGGTCCGAATAAGTTTTCCATCGTCACATACGTCGATCCACAATACGGACAGTCAATCTCCCACTTCCCTTGCTCAAACCGAGGAGGAGCGATACCGAATGCCTTCAATCCTTGCATGCCTTGTTCCGTGATTCGGTCCGATGTCCACGGTGGATCAAACCGGAACTGGACGTCGACCTGTTCGACATTTGGAATCACCTGCAAGGCAGATTCGGTGTTTTTTTTTATGATTTCAAGCGCCGGGCAACCGAGGAACGTCGGGAGAAGCGTGACGCGCACCAGGTAACCATGCTCTGTCGCTTCCGCGTCCATCGTCTCGACCATGCCAAGATCTAAAATACTGACGCTATCAATTTCCGGATCCTTCACCCCGTTCAGGGCTTCCCGGATTGCATCCTGGAGTGTCGTCGTCATGCTTCCCTCTCCTTTCACCACGTCGCCGTCTGATCAATCAAGTAAACTTCTCCGAGTGTCGCAAGCGCGTCATTCAAATCTTCCGTATGATCGCCGTCCCGCCCGTTACGCGTCATCTGCATTTCCGGAAGCGTCACGTTCAATTCGACGAGTAACGGTGTGATCGTCTGATACCAACGATCGAGTAAAATGCCTTGCCCTTCGATTAACCGCATCTCTTCGATCAATTGACCGTGTTCGCCATAATCGAACATGTCACCGAAGTCATAGAGGACTTTTTCTAGGGCTGCATCCATCTTCTGCCGCGCTGTCTCCGTCGATTGATAAAGCTGGGTAAACCACGTTTGCCAATGCAGCAAATGATAGTACAACTCCATGTTGATCTTGACGGCAGCCGTAGCAAGTGGCTCATAACTGCTCGACTTCAAAGCATCAATCCGGATCTTTTTCGCGACCGTGTAGCAATAGTTCCGTACGACGGCGAATGCCCAGTCATATTCAGGCTTCTCCATGTAGTAGCCAGGTCCGTTGACACGTTCGACGAGAATCGAATTCTTTCGTTCATGCGCCAGTCGGACATGAGCTAATGCATCAGCATTTCCTTCGCCGAGTTCTTCGAGGAGTTGGTAATACATCGCCGCGTGTCCCATCGAATCTTGCGCAATCGACGACGAAGCGACGTCCTCTTCGATATGCGGTGCGAGTCCGAGCCATTCCGAACCACGATACGCGTAAAGGAAATCATCATCCGCGAGTTGATAGAGTAAGGAAGCGAGTGCCGTCCGTTCTTGTTCCGTCATTTGGAATCGCCTCCTTGCCAAGACATGATCTCTTTTTCATCGAGCATCTGTTGCTCGTAATGACGCCATTTTTTCTTCAAGTAGCCGTACCCTTTCGTTGTCCGGTAGTCCTTATTATCGAGGCGTTGGAGCATCTGCTTCTCATCGGGTGATAAACCACGGATATCTTCGCGTTTGACGACCCAGATGTCGACGACCGGTTCCCGGCGCATGAAGTTTTCTTGCGCCATCAACAGTGCCATCTCCTTGTTCGGAGCGAGCAAGCTGAATTGATGGGTGAACGCCGCGTTCGGCGTCCGTTTGCTAAAGACTTCGAATTCGTGATAAAACGTCTCGTTCATCGTGCTTTCCCCTCTCATGCCTTCGTTTCAGCGAGTGCATCCCGTACCCAGGCGTTATTTTCGTAAGATGTCCGGCGCAGATCCAGTCGCTCTTTCGAACGTGGTCCTCCCCCTTGGATGATTGTCTTGAATTTTGTCCAGTCTGGCTGCGCATATTCCCATTGCCCTGTCTCTTCATCAAAACGTAACGTCGGATCCGGAATGACGAGTCCGAGTGAACGAATCCGTGGCACGTACTTCGTAAAGAAGTTTTGTCGGAGCTCTTCATTCGTTTTCGTCCGAATCTTATAAGCGATCGTCACGTCCTGTTTTGATGTCCCGGTCGTCTCTTTCGAGGCTGGTCCAAAGAACATCAACAAGGATTCCCACCACTCATCCAGTGATTCCTGAATCATCGCCCGCTGTTCCGGTGTTCCTTCCGCGAGTGCCATGATGATCGACTCTCCGTGTTGCGCATGGAAGACCTCTTCCGCACAGATCCGTTGTAAAGCCCGTGCGTAAGGTCCATATGAAGCACCGAGCATGTTCGTCTGCGTGATGATCGCCGCGCCATCGACGAGCCAACCGATCATCCCGGCATCGGCCCATGATCGCGTCGGCATGTGGAAGACGTTGTGGAACTTCAATCGTCCTGTGAACAAATCATCCATCAAATCCCCGCGTGTCTTGCCATACGGTTTCATCAAATCCTCGACGACACGAAGCAACAGTTGTCCATGCCCCATCTCATCCTGGACCTTCGCCATGATGCCGAGCTTCCGGCGAAGTGATGGTGCTTTTGGAACCCATTCTTTTTCCGGAAGTGCACCCATGATTTCACTGATACCGTGCATCGAAATCAATTTAATCAGCGTGTCCCGGTAAAAAGCAGGCATCCAGTCATCGGCTTCGATTTTTTCACCTTGCTCGATCCGCTCCTTAAAGCGAGCCAATTTTTCCTCTTCCGTCAGTTGGACGGGTTCGAACAGTTGTGTTGCATCATACATGCTAGTTCCTCCTTTGAATCAGACGAGTGATGTCGAGCGTCGATCAACGATTCGAACAGCTTTCCCTTCCGATCGTGGTAACCCTTGATGCGGGTGACAGACGAGATCAATAGAAATGAGACATTCCGACTTGATGGCGTCACATATCGAACGCCTTTGTTGCTCCGAGATATTTTCGAATTCGATATGTAGCTCAACGGCATCGAGTCCCGCTTTACGCACGAGATGGATTTGATAATGTGGCGTCACGTCCGGTTGTTGGAGCAAGACTCGCTCGATTTCTGACGGAAAGACGTTGACCCCTCGGATGATCAGCATGTCGTCTGTCCGACCTTTGACACGTGACATCCGTGCCGTCGTCCGACCACAAGCACACGCCTCATGCGTGATCGATGCTAAGTCACCCGTCCGGTAGCGAATAATCGGAAGCGCTTTCTTTTTCAAGCTTGTAAAAACGAGTTCCCCGACCATGCCATCTGGTACCGGTTCCCCCGTAACGGGATCGATGACTTCCGTAATGAATAAGTCATCCATGATATGCAGACCTGCCTGCTCCTGACATTCCATCGCGACACCTGGTCCCATGATTTCACTGAGTCCATAAATATCGAATGCCTGTAGATCAAAGGTCTGTTCGAGTGTCTGACGCATCTCTTCGGACCAGGGTTCAGCTCCGAAGATGCCGTAACGCATGCTTGTCTTTCGTGGATCGATGCCCCGTTCGATCATGCGTTCTGCTAATCGCAAGATATAAGAAGGTGTCCCACAGATGCCATCCGGTCGGAAATCCTCGATTAACGTGATTTGGCGATCCGTATTGCCGCCGGAAATCGGCAAGATTGTCATACCTAGTTTTTCAGCACCTGCATGAAGACCGAGTCCACCTGTGAACAGTCCGTAGCCGTATGCATTGTGCAACAAGTCAGCTGGTGAACCACCGGCTAAGACTAAGCTCCGTGCTACGGCATCTGCCCAGTCGTCTAAATCTTCTTGCGTATACCCGACGACAGTCGGTTTACCACTCGTACCAGACGAGGCGTGAATTCGGGTGACCTGTTCTCGTTCGACGGCAAATAGCCCGAACGGATAATGATCGCGTAAATCTTGCTTGCGTGTGAAGGGAAATTTTTGTAGATCTTCGATCGTTTGAAAATCATGTGCCGTCATCTGCAATGTCTGCAGACGTTCTTGATAGAACGGGACGCGCGTGACGTGTTCCATCGTTTGACGTAATTGCTCCATCTGTAGCTGCTCCCGCGTTTGCGCATTCATCGTTTCGTGATGTTGATCGTACATACCTGCACCTCCTCATCATGTATACAATAATTAAACGGTCGTTTATTTTTAGTTATATGTTTAACGTACGATACGTTCACAATGTTGTCAATCTTGTTTTGTTAAATGCTCCCAAACGATTCTCACTTTATCACTTCAACGCACTTTATCAGTAAATCAATTGGTTTATAAAGCTATTTTCTATGATTGAGAGTCTTTTTTTGGAAAATATTTCTGAAATGATTTGCTCATTTTGTAACGGGTTGATAAAATATCGTGTGACAAGTGTTATACTATTTTTGGTAAGACCACTTGATTGAATGAGGATTCGTTGTAGTGAAGGGGGATCACGATGAAGCCAGGTTTAGCTGTCGGGGATACAGCAGAGATTCAAGCGGTCGTCTCGCAAGATATGTTTGCACGGTTTGAAGGTCAATTGGTTCATCCCGCATACTCGACCGTTTCGATGGTCTACCATATGGAATGGGCAGCACGTCAACTCATCCTGCCTTACTTAGAGGCAGACGAAGAAGGTGTCGGGGGTGCGGTTTCGTTGAAGCATCTTGGCATGGCAGCTGAAGGCGCACGATTGATCGTGACCGCTACAGTAACACGCGTCACAGCACGTCGCGTTGACGCTGACATTGAAGTCCGAGACGGACAATCGATCATTGGAATAGGAGAAGTGACACAATTCATTTTAGAAAAAAGCCGGATTCAAGAAAAATTGCAAGTGAATGCTCCAACAAAATGAAAGCGCTTACTTATATTTGATAGAGGAGGACTCTACTATGAACATGTTAAACCCATCTACGAATCCAACGCTCTCGATCATGGAAAAAATCGCGGGTCACGAACAAGTCGTCTTTTGCAACGACCCTGTATCAGGGTTACAAGCGATCATCGCCATCCACGATACGACGCTCGGTCCCGCTCTCGGTGGTTGCCGCATGGCGCCTTACGCTTCTGTCGATGAAGCACTTGACGATGTCCTCCGCCTGTCGCGTGGCATGACGTATAAATGCGCTGCCGCTGATGTTGATTTTGGTGGTGGTAAAGCCGTCATCATCGGTAATCCGGCAACAGATAAATCACCAGAGCTTTTTCGTGCCTTCGGTCGCTTCGTCGATTCGCTCGGCGGACGTTTTTACACCGGAACCGACATGGGTACGACGATGGATGACTTCGTTCATGCTAGTCGGGAGACGTCACGGATCGTCGGCATTCCGGAAGCCTTTGGCGGAAGTGGCGATTCATCGATCCCGACGGCTGAAGGTGTCGTCTATGGACTCCGGGCGACAATCGAGACGTTATTCGGTTCGGACGACTTAAGTCGCGCGACTTATGCGATTCAAGGACTTGGAAAGGTCGGCTTCAAGGTCGCCGAACAACTGTTACTCGCCGGTGCGACGATTTATGTTTCAGACGTCAACGAAGCAGCGCTCGCAGCAATCGTGACCCAAGCCGAAATGGCACCTGGCACGGTTCGCGTCGTCTCGCCTCACGAAATCCATCTAACAGACGCTGATATTTTCGTTCCATGTGCATATGGCGGTGTCATTCATACTCAAAACATCGCCCTCTTACCGTGCAAAGCCATCTGCGGTTCGGCGAACAATCAGCTTGCAGATGAACAGCTCGCTCACGTCTTGATGGATCGCGGCATCTTGTATGCACCAGACTATATCGTCAACGGTGGTGGATTGATCCAAGTCGCTGACGAACTGTACGGAGCAAATCACGAACGGGTCCTCCTGAAGACGCGTCACATCTATGACGCCGTGCTCGAAGTCTTCAAGGAGTCGCAAGCAGAAAACATCACAACGGTCGAAGCCGCGAACCGGATGTGTGAAAAACGGATGCAGATCCGGGCAAAACACAACAACATCTTTACGAATACGACAAAACCAAAATGGGATATCCGTAACCACTGAAGGAGGGACTGACATGGAGCAACATTTTCCGATTCAACGCATCATCGATGAAGAAGGTCGTATCATCGACGCCTCAAAAGAACACGATTTGACGAAAGAGCTCGCCCTCACCCTGTATGAACAGATGCACCGGATCCGGACGTTCGACCGGAAGGCGATCAACTTACAACGTCAAGGGCGCCTCGGCACTTATGCACCGTTCGAAGGACAAGAGGCGGCGCAAGTCGGTAGTGCACTGGCGTTGTCAGAGCAGGACTGGTTATTCCCGACGTACCGAGATCACGGTGCGACGTTGACGTTCGGTGCCGACATGGTGCGGACGCTTCTCTACTGGAACGGTCGTGTCGAAGGTTGCGTGCCATCTGAGAAACACATCTTCCCTCCTGCCGTACCGATTGCGACGCAAATTCCGCATGCCGTCGGTGCCGCGTGGGCGGAAAAACGAAAAGGTACGACGAACGTCGCGGTCGCCTACTTTGGTGACGGGGCGACGTCTGAAGGCGACTTCCACGAAGGGATGAACTTCGCGAGTGTCTTCCAAGCACCAGTCATTCTGTTCAACCAAAACAATCAATTCGCGATTTCTGTTCCGATCGAAAAACAGATGCATTCCGAAACGATCGCACAAAAAGCGATCGCCTACGGGATGCCAAGCGTCCGAATCGATGGGAACGATGCATTTGCCGTCTATTTCACGATGCAAGCAGCCGTTGCGCGTGCCCGTTCTGGCGGTGGACCAACATTGATTGAAGCCGTCACATGGCGATTTGGTGCGCATACGACAGCAGATGATCCAACGAAATACCGTGATCAAGCTCGCTCGCGTGACCGGGTCGATCCGCTCGATCGACTTGAACAGTTCTTAAAACATCAAGGCTACTTTGACGAAACCTGGATGCAACAGCTGCAGGAACAGCACCAGGCAGAAGTCGAAGCGGCAGTAACTGCGATGGAGCAATTCAAGGCACCAGACGTCAATGATCTGTTCGACCATACGTACGCGACCTTACCGGTTGATGTCCAGCAACAAAAAGAAGCGTATCTGCTAGCAAGGGGGAAATGAGATGGCAACACCAATCAATCGTCAAACAGAGATGACACTCGTTCAAGCTGTCACGGATGCCCTGCGGACAAAATTGTCGGAGGATGAGACAACCCTCGTCCTTGGAGAAGACGTCGGAAAAAACGGTGGTGTCTTCCGAGCGACGGACGGCTTACAGGAAGAGTTCGGGGAAGACCGGATCGTCGATACACCGCTCAGTGAAGCCGGCATCGTCGGTACGTCGATCGGTCTTGCCATCAATGGCTTTAAACCGATCGTCGAGATTCAATTTCTCGGCTTCATCTACCCTGCCTATGAACAAATCATGACGCACGTCTCCCGGATCCGGATGCGAACGATGGGACGGTACAGTGTGCCGATGGTCATCCGTGCGCCTTATGGTGCCGGCATCCGGGCCCCGGAAATCCATTCCGACAGCACAGAAGCGCTCTTTACATCGATGCCTGGTCTCAAGGTCGTCTGCCCGGCGACGCCATACGATGCAAAAGGGTTATTGATTGCTGCGATTGAAGATCCAGATCCCGTGTTGTTCCTTGAGTCGATGCGCAGTTACCGCTCATTCAAAGAAGTCGTACCGAGCGAATCGTATACCGTTGAAATCGGAAAAGCGCGCTGCGTCAGCGAAGGGACGGACGTGACGTTGATCGCCTGGGGAGCAATGGTTCAAGTAGCCCAAAAGGCAGCAACGGCTGCTCAGGAACGCGGCATCACTTGCGAAGTCCTCGACTTACGAACGCTTTATCCGCTCGACCGGGAAACGATCGCTGCTTCCGTTCAAAAGACGGGTCGTGCCGTCATCGTTCATGAAGCCGCAGCAATGGGTGGTCTCGGTAATGATCTCGTGACGTTGATCAACGATACGGCGTTTCTTTATTTACGGGCACCGATTGCCCGCGTGACCGGTTTTGATGTTCCGGTTCCACTGTTCGCCCTAGAAGACCATTACATTCCGACGCCAGAACGTGTCCTTGCGACGATTCAGCGTACGGTCGAGTTTTAAGGAGCTGAATGCCATGATCGAAGTTAAATTGCATGATGTCGGTGAAGGAATGACAGAAGGTGAAATCGCCCATTATCTCGTTCAAGTCGGAGACCATGTCACGACGGATCAACCGGTCGTCGAAGTCGCGACCGATAAGATGGTCGCCGAACTACCGGCTCCCGTCTCCGGAATCGTCAAGGAAATCATCATCCCGGTCGGTCAGACAGTGCAAGTCGGTACGACGTTATTGCACATCGAAGCAAGTAACGCTTCCGACATGCCAGTCGCGGTAACACCTGAAGCGTCGCCCGCTCCTGAACCAGCATCGGTTGCTGTCACCGCCCCACCTGTTCAAGTTTCTCCAGCAAAACGGGTCCTTGCGACACCATATACACGAAAAATCGCTCGTGATCACGGGATTGATATCGAAACTGTCACGGCTTCCGATCCATCAGGTCGCGTCTCGGAGGACGATGTGCTTCGCTTCGTCCAGACTGCTACTGCTCCACAAGAATCAGTTGCGCCGATTATTGAAGAGGTCACGTACCAAGAGACCTCACCGGAAACGATTCCGTTCCGCGGCATTCGCAAGCAAATCGCGAAAAAAATGACCCAGTCGCTGTACACGATTCCCCATGTCACTCACTTCGAAGAAGTCGATATGACGCGTTTGCTTGCACTACGTGCCGAATGGAAAACAGCTGGACGAAACATCAACATCAACGCCTTCTTCATTAAAGCCTTGATTGTTGCCTTAAAAGAGTATCCTGTCTTTCATGCCAAACTCGATGAAGCAAATGCATGTATTCGATTAGAGCAGGATTTCCACTTTGGCATGGCAACCGAAACACCGGACGGGTTGATGGTTCCGGTCATCCGTCATGCCGATCAGCTCTCACTGACGGAACTGCATGAACAATTGGTCGCGTTGCAACAACGTGCTCAAAACGGTGCCTTGCGCGCAGCGGACTTAAAACCAAGCACTTTTACGATGAGTAATGTCGGTCCGCTCGGCAGTACGGGAGCAACACCAATCATCAACTATCCGGAGACAGCACTGATTGCTTTCCATAAGACGAAAAAACGAGCCTGTGTCGATGAGAATGATCAAATCGTCGTTCGCTCGATGATGAATTTGTCGATGTCGTTCGATCATCGTGTCGCGGACGGGGCAACGGCTGTTGCCTTTACGAACCGATTCGTGTCACTGATTGAACATCCGACTACCCTACTTTTGGAGTTGATCTAACATGGTTGTTGGCGAACTTACACAAGAACGGGATCTTCTGATCATCGGTGGAGGTCCCGCAGGTTATACGGCAGCGATCCGTGCTGCACAAGGCGGTCGAAACGTTACATTGATTGAACAAGCTGAACTCGGTGGACTTTGTCTGAACCGAGGCTGTATCCCGTCCAAGGTCTATGCGCATGCGGCAGAAGAGATGTTACGCTTGCCGCATCTTGAAGACCTTGGATTCACCGCCCCTGCTGTCCATGATTTTAGTAAACTGAATGCTTACCGGAATCGTGTCGTGCAACAATTACGTCAAGGAGTGGTCGCCCTCTGTCAGGCGAATCAGATTGAGCATATCTCTGGTGCAGCCTCCTTCCTGTCAGAGGACCGGATCGGCGTCGAGTCGGGACATCAGTTCGATACGTACCGGTTTCAAGACGTTATCATTGCGACCGGTAGTCACAGCATCCAGCACGAGGAATCGTGCCGCTTGAATGCCGAACAGCTTTATCAACTCGAGCAACTACCAGAGAGCTTATTGATCATTGGATCTGACACGCTAGCACTCGAAGCGGCCGCCTGTTTCCATGCACTTGGGACAGAGGTGACGTTGTTCGCGGATCAATTGTCACTCGAACCAAGCCTTGAAAAGGAACTGAAGCGGACATTCAAAAAACAAAAAATCCGTCTCGTGTCGGATGTCGTAACACGTATCGAGGCTTCATCGGACGCGACCATCACCGTCATGAAAAACGGAGAAGA
Source organism: Exiguobacterium sp. s46 (assembly GCF_018618875.1). Classification (NCBI taxonomy): domain Bacteria; kingdom Bacillati; phylum Bacillota; class Bacilli; order Caryophanales; genus Exiguobacterium; species Exiguobacterium sp. s46. The sequence goes on along the minus strand of NZ_JACSMY010000002.1, from coordinate 271,008 downwards.
AGTCGCCTATCAGGGTGCCTATCTGTTCCAGTCCCTTTCCCGGATCCCGAACAGTTTGACACTCGGTCTCGAACGGATTGGTGTGACGCTTGCAGAAGACGGGACGATTCCAGTTGATGTAAATGGACGAACGAATCAACCGCATATTTACGCAATCGGTGATGTCACACCGGGTCCACAGCTCGCCATCCGTGCGATTCATGAAGCGAAGCGGACGGCAGCGCATCTGTCCGGTCAAGACGTCGATTCAACGACACCGTATTATCCGACGGTTCTACGGACCTTCCCACCGATCGCTTCGGTCGGGATGACAGAACAAGATGCAGTCGAAGCCGGACATGCTGTTCAGAGCGGACAATTCCCACTGAATGCAAACGGAGCGACGACGATCGAAGGTGGCAGTGGGTTCGTCAAGGTCATCGCTGACGAGCAGACATCACTGATCCTTGGTATTCACATGATCGGGGACGATGCTCATCGTCTCGTCGGACAATTCACACAAGCGCTGGAACTGACAGCAAAACGGGAGGATCTTCTCTTCCCTGTCATGGCCCATCCGAGTCGAAGCGAAGCCTTGACGGAATCGATGGAAGCCTTATTTGGTCAATCGATCCATCTTCCACCGCGGCAACAAGTCGGTTCGCGCGCGTAATCCAAAAGAGGTGCCTCTGCGTCAGAAGCACCTCTTTTGGATTCATCACTTCATTTCGTGTAGAAAGGAAAACATGTCATGGAACTGTACTTCACTCGTTTGCACTGGAATACGCATACGTTTCCGGTCGCTGCTACAGCAGATGGTCTCTGTTATGTCGGCGCTTGGGATGAACCGGAGGATTTATTCGACGACTGGTCGCGGAAACACTTCCCCCGAGCCGATCGGATTGCTTCTGATACCGCGCTTGCTCCATATACGGAGCAGCTACTAGCTTATCTAAATCAGCAGTCGACGACACTGTCCTTTCCAATCGCACCAGTCGGTACCCCGTTTCAACTTGAAGTCTGGAATGCTTTACGCGCGGTACCGTACGGTCAAACCGCCACCTACTCCGATATCGCGGAACGTCTCTTCCGGCCGAACGCGACTCGCGCGATTGGCACGGCAATTGGGAAAAATCGATTACTGCTTGCGATTCCGTGTCACCGGATCATTGGCAAAAAAGGCGATCTGCTCGGCTATCATGGCGGTCTGAATATGAAGCGGACACTACTCGCGCTCGAGCAACGCCTCTGATTCTCGTCCCTCTTCGCTGAACGATAGAGCGAACAGAATCCCGAACGGGTCGCGGACTTGCGCATACCAACCTCCAAAGTCTGCTACCGCAAGGGGTGTGACGATTTGACCGTCTGTCGTTAATCGCAGATACACTTGCTCGAGCTCTTCAAGCGACGTAAAAGTCAATAACAGATGGAGCGAAGAAGAGGTATTCGGTGCGTCACCCTCGTCCCAGAGCATCAATTCAAACGCGCCATTGGATAAATGTGCGTGATAGACCGTATCTCCTGCTTCATCCATTATGATACGCCGACGTGTCATCGCAAATACGTTTTCGTAGTACACGATCGCCTGCTTGGCTTGTCCCGCAAAAACGAGACAAGGAGTAGCGGCATACTGCATGGAAAGCCCTCCTTTCATTATGCTTTAGTATCACCTTTCGCACTTTTCTTCCCGATTTCCTTCTATACACAAAAAGCCCTACTCTCCTGTCCAAGCAGACACGGAAAGTGGGGCTTTTTCTTCGAATCCATCAAGACACTACGCCAAAGCGATAAGCTGTTTTCCAGTGATAGGTCTCACCGGGTGACAACAAGATTGATGGAAAATCAGATTCATGGACTGCATTCGGATGCACTTGCGTTTCAAGGCATAAACCAAGTGATGGTCGAGCAGGAACACCATGAACCGTATAATCGGTCAGCAGTTGCGTTCCGGTATAGAGCACGACCGCCGGCTGATTCGTCGTGACGTCGACGAAACGACCGGACACCGGATCTGCGAGTCGTAGTGTGTCATCCCGTAACACGAAGGGATGATCGTAGCCGTCTCCAACAGCAATCGTCTCGGGGTGCTCCAGCGCAATCCCGTCACGAATCGACTGACCGTTCCGGAAATCGAACGGGGTTCCGGAGACGTCCCGTTGTTCCCCTGTCGGTAAGCCGTCTGGCTGGACCGGTAAATAGCAGTCGCTTGGTAACGTCAAGACGTGATCTAACACATCCCGCTTCGCATCTCCCGATAAGTTGAAGTACGTATGATTCGTCAGATTGAGTGGTGTCGTCTGATCCGTCACGGCCGTCATCTCAAGCGTCAGTGTCGTTCCCTCTAATCGATAATGCACGTCGAGTGTGACCGTTCCCGGATAACCTTCTTCTCCATCCGGACTGTTCAAGCGCAAATGGAACAATGTATCCGTCGCTTCGATGACATCGAACCATGCTTGATCGAATCCGTGAATCCCACCATGCAGATGATTCGCACCGTCGTTTGCGACGAGCGGATAAACCTCTCCCGCTACTTCGAAGCGTGCTTGTCCGACTCGACCAGCGACGCGTCCGACGATTGCCCCGAAGTAAGGCGAGTGCTGTTGATAATCGTTCACCGTCTCAAGACCGAGGACGACACTTTCTAAATGACCATCCCGATCGGTCGTCCGGATATCTTGGATGATGCCGCCGTAGTTCCAGAGTGTCACTTCGATGCCTTCCTGGCGTAACGTATGTCGGATCAACTCTTTCTCAAGTAGTTGTGTCATCGTTGTTCCTCCACCGGTTGGCGCGTCACGAGTTGAACGAATCGCCCGAACGCCGCCTGACCTTCTTCCGTCTGTTTAAAGACGCCACAGTCTTCGAGACCACGTACGAATTTCGCAGCAACCGCTTGCTCGACGTACATCGTGACATCTTGACCGTCATATGCTTGTTTTAGTTCTTGCGCCCAGTCAGCATGAGCGACAGCTACTTCGTCGACTTCACCTGTGATGAACTGTTCGACCTGTTGCAACTCTTGGAGCAGGCGTGCCGGTAAGACCGCCAGTCCCATCACTTCGATCAAACCGATATTTTCCCGCTTGATGTGGTGAATATCGGCATGCGTATGGAAAATACCGTCCGGATGTTCTGCTGACGTCCGGTTGTTCCGTAAGACGAGATCGAGCTCGAATTGTCCATCACGTTGACGGGCGATCGGCGTCACCGTATTGTGTCGCGTCTCACCGGTATGTGAACGGATCTCTTGGCTCTCATCCGTATACGTCAACCACGTCTCATAGACGGTCGTCGCAGCATCGAGTAGTGCCGACGCATCTTCACTCTTCAGACGCAACACACTCAGTGGCCAGTGTAAGGTTTCGCCAGTGACTGTCGGCTGATCCGGGAACGTAAAGGATGTTAAAGCGTTTGCCCGGTCCATCGCAAACGTATAGCGACCGCCCTGATAATGATCATGCGTCAGGATTGATCCGCCGACGATCGGCAGGTCCGCATTCGAACCAGCAAAGTAATGTGGGAACTGCTCGACGAAGGCTAGCAGACGTGCAAACGCATCCCGATTGATGACCATGTCACGATGTTCCTGTGACAGAATGATGCTATGTTCGTTGTAATAGACGTACGGTGAGTATTGTAATGCCCACGGTTCTTCCAGCAGTGTCAGTGGAACGATTCGGTGATTTGCTCGGGCTGGATGATTCGCACGGCCCGCGTAACCGACGTTTTCGACGCACAACAGACAGGTCGGATAGTTCGACGTCGTCGGTACCTCCGTCCGAGCTGCTGCGATTTCACGTGGATCTTTTTCCGGCTTCGATAAGTTGATCGTGACATCGATCGTCCCATAAGCCGTCTCTGCTTGATAACGTTTATTTTTAGCAATCCGTTTCGTTTGAATATAGTTACTTGCTTGACTGAGCTGATAAAAATAATCCGTCGCCGCTATCGGTGATTCAGCGTACAGACGACGGAATGCCGCTGTCACGTCAGACGGACGAGCGACGAAGATATCCATCACATCTGCTGCGAACTGCTCTTTGTCTTCAAGACGCGCCGGCAACTGCCCACTTACGATCAACACTTCAATCATGTCATCCAAGATATCTGGAATCGGGCGAGATGGTACGTCTGCCTGTTCTTCAAAATCGGCTTGACCGACCCGCGCTAGAATCCGGTTCCGGGCGTAGATCGCATCTTCCGGTTCAATCAAGCGTTCCTGGATTGCTTGCGCTACTAACTGTTGGATGAGTTCATTCATCGCCGTCACTCTCCTCATTCTGTCTCTCTTTAACGAACGCTCGTCCGGTACCCTTCTGGATTGTGCGCATGCCAATTCCAAGCATCACGGATGATCGTTTCGATGTCGGTGCGTTGTGGTGTCCAGCCGAGAACTTCTTTTGCTTTGGCGGATCCGGCGATTAAGATACTCGGATCCCCTGCACGACGTTCAATGATGCGTTCCGGAATCGGGTGTCCCGTTACGCGACGGGCTGCTTCGATGATTTCTCGCACGGAAAACCCTTGGCTTGAACCGAGGTTAAAGACTGCGCTGTCGTTGCCGTCCGCTAAATAATCGAGTGCTCGTACATGGGCATCAATCAAGTCTTCAACATGGATGTAATCGCGAATGCACGTGCCATCCGGCGTTGGATAATCATCGCCATAGATCGAAATTTCTGCCCGTTGTCGGTTGGCTACTTCAAGGACGAGCGGAATCAAATGTGTTTCTGGTGTATGGTCTTCTCCGATTTCACCTGTTGCCCGTGCACCGGCGACATTGAAGTAGCGTAACGCGACGTAACGTAAGCCATACGCTTGTGCAGACCATCGCATCATCTTCTCCATCATCAACTTCGTCTCGCCATACGCATTCGTCGGACGCGTTTCCGCTGTTTCGAGAATCGGCATCTGTTCCTGTTCACCGTATGTCGCTGCCGTCGAAGAGAAAACGATCTGTTTGATGTCGTGCGCGATCATCGCTTCGAGCAACACTTGTGTCCCGTAAACGTTGTTATCAAAGTAGCGTAATGGTTCCGTCATCGACTCGCCAACGAGTGAAAAAGCAGCGAAATGAACGACTTGTTCAATCGTCTCTTCCGTAAAGACGCGATCGAGAAAAGCACGATCGCGTATATCTCCCTCATATAAACGTGCTTGCGGGTGAACCGCTTCACGATGACCGGACTGCAGATGGTCGATGACGACGACATCCTTTCCGGCATCAATCAATTGATAGACGGCATGGGAGCCGATATAACCAGCTCCACCTACGACTAACGTTGCCATTTAGATGACCTCCCGTTCGATTTCACGTGCTCCGTCACCGACCGTCGCCGTATAGAACGTCGCCGGGTATCCGATCCGTGCTTCATAGTGTTCGCCGACAGCTTGTTTGAACGCGTCGACTGCTTCGTCTTCAACGATCGCAATCGCACAGCCACCAAAACCAGCACCTGTCATCCGTGCGCCGAGCACGCCCGGTTGTTCCCAAGCGGCTTCGACGAGTGTATCGAGTTCAATCCCTGTCACTTCATAATCTTCCCGTAACGAGACGTGTGACGCGTTCATCAACTGACCGAACGTCGTCAGTTCTCCCGCTTCAAGTGCTGCTAGTGCCTGAAGTGTTCGTTCATTCTCTGAAATCGCATGGCGTGCGCGACGCATCAAACGTTCGTCTTCCCATGCGACTTTTGCGAATTCTGACGTCGTCCATTGTCCGAGTGCTTCCCGTGGCGTGAATTGATTGAGATAAGCGAGTGCTGTCTCGCATTCCGCCCGGCGCTCATTGTATTTCGAATCCGCCAGTTCACGGCGTTTGTTCGTATTCATGATGATGATCGTATACCCCGTCAAATCGAGTGGGGCATACGTATAATCGAGCGTCTCACAATCGAGCAACAAGCCCGCTCCCGCTTTTCCCATGCCGATCGCAAATTGATCCATGATACCACTGTTGACGCCAATATAACGGTTTTCGACTTGTTGACCAAAGCGGACGAGATCAAGACGCGGAATCTCTAATCCGTATAATCGGTCGAGCAAGACACCGACGACGAGTTCAAGCGAAGCCGATGACGAAAGACCAGCCCCGTTCGGGATATCACCTTGAATCAGGATGTCGCATCCTGTATCGATCCGGTATCCTGCTTCTTGTAAAACTGTAATCATACCTTTCGCGTAGTTCGCCCAACCGTGCATCGCGTCATACGCGAGTTCGTCGAGCGTGACTTCGATGATGCCATCCTGCTCGAAATTCAACGAGTAGAAGCGGAAGCGTTGATCGTCTCGTTTTCGTGCGATCGCATGTGTACCGAACGTCAACGCGCACGGAAAGACGTGACCACCATTGTAATCCGTATGCTCGCCGATTAAATTGATCCGTCCTGGTGCAAAGAAGCGATGCGTCGACGGTGAGCCAAACCGCTGTTCAAATTGTGCTTCTAACGTCTGGTCTGTCATACGATCGTCTCCTTTGATTCGAGTAGTGAGAGCGCACGGTGGACTGGCTGAATCCGCAAGCAGCGGGCTTCATAGTCCGTCGTGTATGAGAATGTTAAGCCTTGTTGCATCAAATAAGCGCCGCTTAACGTCCGGTCCTCGACTTGATAACGCATTGCTGGGTCGAGTCCTTTTAGCTTGAAGTGATACTGATGTGCTCCGTATTGTCGAAGTGGCGCGATCGCAAGTAGGACTATTTCTTCTTCTGATGTATACTGCATGACGCTTGGCGTCTGTTGTGTAAAAGCAGATAGGCGGTACTGGATGCCGCGTTGGATCGTCGGACGAATCGCTTGATATGTCTCGATCCAGCCTTTTGCTTCCGCAAGTTCATCCGTTGACCACTCGCTTAAGTTACCACCGATGCCGAGTGTGCCTTGCATCGAGGAGACGAAGCGTGTCGCAAGTGGTACGTTGCGTCCATTTAACCAGTTCGGTCCGTCCGTCACCCAACAGCTCATCATTTTCGCATTGTAGGCATACGAGAAGTCATGCTGAATTTGTAAGCGATCGAGTGGATCGGTGTTATCACTCGTCCAGACTTGTTCTGTCCGTGAGAGGATTCCAAGGTCGATCCGTCCGCCACCACCGGCACAGGCTTCGAAGTCGACCGTCGGATGCAAGCGACGCAATTCATCAAAGATCCGGTACAATGCATCGACGTGACGTTTCCACAGTTCTTGCTGTCGATCCGTCTGGTCTTTTGGAACGCCTGGTTCCGAGAAGGCACGGTTCATATCCCATTTGATGTAGTCAATCGCATGACGCGTCAGCAAATCATCCATCATCTCGAGAATGAATTGCTCGACTTCTGGTAATCCAAGGTTTAAGACGTATTGATTCCGAGATGTCGTCCGGACTGCATCGCGCGCATGGTAAATCCAGTCTGGATGCGACCGGTATAGATCAGAATCCGGATTGACCATCTCAGGTTCGACCCAAAGACCGAATTGTAACCCTTGTTGTTTCACATACGAGATCAAAGGCTCTAGACCGTTCGGGAATTTTTCCCGATTAACGTGCCAGTCCCCGAGTCCCGCTTGATCGGAATGGCGTTCACCGAACCAACCGTCATCGACGACGAACAGCTCACAACCGATTCCTGCTGCCAGATCAACGAGTTCACGTTGACCAGATTCCGTGACATCGAAATACGTCGCTTCCCATGAGTTATAAAGAACAGGACGATCGGTCGCACGTGGCATGATGACGTCACGCTGGAACGCATGCGCATGAGCGCTCATATCCGCGAAACCGTCCGCATAGCCGATGTAGAACGTTGGTGTCGTCAACTGTTGTTGATGTGATAGTTTCCAACTGAAGTCAAACGGATTCATGCCACCTGATAGTTGGACAAAACCGAACGCATCTTGTTCGACGTGAATCGCCCAGTTGCCGGAATAAGCAAAATGTCCGTAGACGACTTCACCGCTGTCTTCTGTCGCATCCTGTTCAAGTGCGAACCAAGGATTCGCTTGGTGACTTGTCACTCCACGTCGACTTTCAATCGTCTGGCGCCCTGGTGTCACTGGTGTGATCTGTTTCTTGAACTCACCTGTCCACATCCCAGCGAAATGATGCAGTTTTAAATTTGGTTGATGCCAGCGACCCATCGCAAAGGACTGGGCTGCTGTCAAACGAACAGGTAATCGTCCCGTGTTTTCGACGACGATCGAACGACCGATGATGTCATAATCAGCGAACACTTCGTACTGCACTCCGACACGCATCTCCTGCAAGGGATCAAACAGCCAGAGCGTCAATTTCGTTTCGGTCTGCTCGGAGCGTTCAAATTGGAACTGGTGAATCCGTTGTCCATCTTCTCGTTCCGATTTCAAAGTTGGCTCCGTGTACAACATCTCGCCGAATGGTACGAAATCGTACGTCGCGACGCCATCTGGTGATTCAAATGAACTGTGTGCGACGATCGGACTCGGTAATGCTTCATAATCATCTCGATATGGTAACTTGGCACCGAAATACGTGTGAATCAGCTTACCGTTCGCACCAATCGTGACGACGTGAGCGACCCGTTTACCTTCGATGACGAAACGACGTCCTGCTACTTCAAAGATTGCCATGGTTCTCTTCCTCCTTACGTCGTCAGAATCAGTGTCTCAAGTGGTGCGAGCTGGACCGTTCCACGATATGTCTCATCTTTTGTCAATGCTTTGTATGTTCCGTCTAACGTGACGTCCCGCGTTTCTTTCGTGTCATGGTTCATCAAGAAGAGGAAATCACGTTTTTCGCCGTGACGACGCACGATTTCGACTTGATCCGGCGCCTCGATCATCTCGATGCCGGCCTCAGTGAACGCTTGACGGTAAATCGTATCAATCATCGCGTCATCAATCGATGAGCCGATGTAGGTAATCATTCCTTTATAGGCATTGCGCGTCACAGCCGCTACACCCTCGTAGAACGTATCTTTATAAACAGCAAGCGTCTCTGCTGTCGTTGGTGTAATGAGGTCACACCAGAGGCGGGCTGTTGAGGATTGTCCTGCCATCTCGCCGATGCCTGTCACCTGATGTTGCTGAACGGATTGGAGTGACTCGTATTCGTCGATCTCGATGCCCGCATACGGCGCGAACTTACCTGGTAACGTCGTCGGTACGACATGGTTCCGTGCATCCTTGACGCCTGTCCGGTACGTGAAGATGACGTGACCGCCTTGTTCCATGTACGCGATCAAGGCATCATCGAACGTTGGATTCGTTAAGAAATAGAGTGGAACGATGATCAGTTTGTAACGAGAGAGATCATCACCCGGGAAGACGATGTCGGTTGCGACTTGCTGACGAACCGCTCCACCATAGAAGCGGACGAACTCCGTCCGGAAATCAAACGCATCACTGTGTGGCTGGTGTGTCCACGCCCAGACGTTTTCTTGATCGAAATAGACACCGACTTTCGCGTCATAACGGCTTGCGTTGATCTCATCGCCATACGTATTCAGTTCCGTCATGATTTGTTTGACTTCTTCGAATTTCCGTTTCGGTTTGCCATCATGATCGATGATGCCGTGACAGAACTCCTCTGTTCCGAAATGAGCAGCCCGGAAGCGGAAGTAGACGATTGCTTCTGCTCCCCGCGCGACCGCTTGGTACGTCCAGAGGCGAATATGTCCTGGTCGTGGCAAGTAACCGATTTTGCTCCAGCCTTGTGCGCCACTCAATTGCTCCATGACCCAGAACCCTTTTCCTTGCTTCGAAGAACGGCACAGATCATGATCGCTCGCCATCTTCTCGAACCGGTTCGGCTCCGGTAGTCCACCCCAGACTGGGTAGTTATCGAACGCCACGTAATCAAGGTCTTGCGCCATTTGTTGCTGATTGACCGCCATATCACTGTAAACTAAGTTATGCGTGATGAAGACGTTCTCTGGAATGTAGCGACGTAAGACATCAACTTGTAATTTGTTGTAGTACGTATAGCCGTCAGCACAGAAGCGATCGAAGTCGACGAGCAAGGATGGGTTGTGCTCCTGATAGACTTTACGCGGTACCGGGATTTGCTCCCACGCCGTGTACGTCTGACTCCAGAAGACGGTTCCCCACGCTTCGTTCAAAGCATCGAGCGTTCCGTAACGGTTCGCTAGCCAACGCTGAAAAGCAGCGCGGTCGACATCACCGTAAGAACGATCCGATTTCTCATGCCCGTATTCATTATCCGTTTGCCACCCGATGACACGAGGATGTTGACCGTATCGTTTCGCCATTTCTTCCGTGATCTTGACGGATAGACGCTGGTACGTTTCGCTGTGGACCGTATAATGGCGACGAGCACCAAAGCTGATCGTCACACCGTTCTCATCGACCGGTAAGATTTCTGGATACTTCGTACATAACCAAGCCGGTGGTGTCGCAGTTGGTGTCCCGAGTACGATATCGAATCCTTCCGCACTCAAGCGTTCGATGACGTCATCCCAAAAGCTGAAGTCATAGACGCCTTCTTCCGGCTCCATCATCGACCAAGCGAATTCCGCGAGACGAACGACGTTGACGCCAAGTTCCTTCATCAGTCGGAAGTCTTCCTCCCATAGTGCTCGTGGTGTTTGTTCTGGATAATAATCGACTCCTAAATACATTGTGCTCCCCCTTACGCAAAAACAATTATTTTACTGCACCCGCCGTCATTCCTTTTTGGAAGAAACGTTGGAAGAAGATATAGAAGATCATCGTCGGTAAACTGATCAAAACAAGTGACGCGTAGATTTTTCCTGGATCCCCACCGAGCGCATCTTTGAAGAAACTTGGTGCCATCGTCACTGTCTGATAGGCAGGATCCGTCATGAACGTAAGAACCATCAAGTATTCGTTCCATGAGTTAAGGAACGCATAGATTAAAGCTGTTGCGAGCGCTGGTTTTGCGAGTGGTAGCATGACTTTGAAGAAGACTTCAAGAATCGTCGCCCCATCGATATACGCCGCTTCCATCAGTTCGTTTGGTAGTTCATCAAAGTACCCTTTAATGAGCATCAGACCGAATGGTAAGAAGAAGGCGACTTCCGCTCCGATCAGTCCCCAGTGGTTGTTCAGTCCGTCAAACGAACGGAGCGTGAAGAACAATGGAACGATCATCGAAGCGACGGGTAACATCAGACCCGCTAAGACCATGTTGAACAAAAGGCGTTTTCCAGCAAACTCAAGTTTCGAGAAGGCGAACGCCGCGAATGCCAGAATCGTGATCGAGATGATGATCATGAAGAAGGCAACGAAGAAACTGTTGAAGACGAACGTTGGGAAGTTCGGGTTTTGTAATGTCGCGATATAGTTGTCGAATCCATTGATTCGGAGACTCTCTTTGAACATGACGAAAATCGGGAATAACCAGACGATTGATGCCAGCACCAATACAAGGTTGATCATCCAGCGGCTTTTTTTAGATTCTACATCCATGGGTCGTTCCTCCTTAGTTATCCATTTTCTTTTGTACGCGCAATTGGAAGTACGTGATGAGTAAGGCAATCGTCAACAGGATGATGGCAACAGCACTCGAGTAACCGACTTCCTGTTGCAACATCGATTTCCGGAATAGATAAGTCGAAATGAACTCCGTCGACGATCCCGGTCCGCCGGCTGTCGTGATCCAGACTAAGTCAAACGTCTTCAGACCACCGATGACACCGAGGATCGAAAGTGTGAACGTCGTTCCTTTCAAGTTCGGGAAGACGATGCTCCACAGTGTCCGGAAGAATCCAGCTCCATCGATTTTTGCTGCTTCGAAGATTTCCTTCTCAATCGTCAACATCGCCATGTAGTACATGACCATTGAAGAACCCGTCCACTGGAAGATGTTGATTGCAATGACGGAATAAAGCGCGATATCCGGGTCACCGAGCCAGTTCTGTTCGAGGCTACCGAGACCAATTGCACGGAGGAACTCATTGATGTAACCAAACTGGAAATCATAGATTTGTGAGAATGCCGCACCGAGTACGACAGGGCTCAAGACGACCGGGAAGAAGAAGACCGACTTCATCGCCGTCCGCATTGGTCCCGGTGTATGCAGGAAGTACGCCAAGACAAGACCGATACCGGCTTGGATCGTGACTGTTAAAATCGTGAAGATGAACGTATTCTTCAGCGAGAGATAGAAGTCTGGATCTTGGAACATCTCAGCATAGTTGTCGAGTCCGACGAACGCTTTGTCAAACGAGATTCCGTCCCACGAGAAGAACGAGTTATAGGCGTTATAGAAGATCCCATAATAGATGAAGCTGACGACGAACAAGACGATTGGGGCAACGAAAGCCCATCCGACCATGTTCCGCTTCATGTTCTTTTTCTTCCTTGGCGCAGGCGTACGTGTCGCTACCGGCTGGAGCGGTTCTGCTTTTGGTTTAATCGGCAATTCCTGTCGCTCTGTCTGCATATGGATTCCCCACTTTCCTCAAGTCCAAAAATCAGGAAGTGGCACGCAGGCGTACCACTTCACTGTCGAGTCTTATTTCGCTGATTGATCCGCTGCGTCTTGAACGCGTTGTAATGCTTCTTTCGGATCTTGTCCTGTCGCGATGTTTTGAAGTTCCTTACCGAGGATATCGTTTAATTTCGTATCCCGGATACCACGGCTAGCAACCGCTTTTGCTAATGTGTCGTTCAACATCTTGTACGACTCTTTTTCACCTTCCGATGTGAAGGCAGCATCTGAATCGACTTTGACGTCCTTGATTCCAGGTGCCATCTCGAACTCACCCATGTAGACTTCTTGTCCTTTTCCTTGGCTCATGAAGGCGATGAACTCCGCTGCACCTTCTTGTTGTTTTGACTCTTTGTTGACACCAAGTGCCATGTCGATCGATGCGATGACGGGTTGCTCTGTTCCGCCTGCTAAGTTCGGGAGTGGAACGAATCCGAGCTCATCATCGATTTTCCATTTTTCTTTTTTCTCTTTCGTCGTCATCGAGTGTGCTTCCCATGAACCGATGACCCACATCGCTGCTTTTTTATCGAAGAATTGGTTCATCCCGTCATTGTACGTCGCTAAACCAAGTGCACCTTCTTGGAAGACTTTATCCTTGAAGAGGTCTTGCCAGATTTGCGCTGTTTTGACCATCTCGTCGTCTGTCCACTTCGCTTCACCCGAAAGAACTTTTTGGATGTAACCTGGTGCCACTTGGTGACTGAGGACGTTGTAGACGTCGATATCGATCCACGCATCTTTTGCTCCGAGCATGAGTGGGATGACTTTATCGCCTGAGTCTTTGATCTTCTTGACTGCACTGACTGTTTCTTTGTAGTTCTTCGGTGGTGTCACGCCGTATTTGTCGAGCATCGTCTTGTTGTACATCAAGTACGCTTGACCTGTGAACCCGATTGGCACTGCATATTGTTTACCGTCGAGTGTCGTCTGTTCGATTCCAAGCTCGACGAACTTGTCTTTCCAGCCTTTGCCTGCTGCTTTATCCATGTACGAATCAACGGGTACGACACGATCCTTGTACTGTTGGATCATCGGTTCTTTTAGACCGATGATGTCTGGACCCTTACCTGACAACATCGCGACTTGTAATTGTTTTTCATAGTCTTCACTGTAGCGTTTGAATTGAACGACGTATTTGTCTTGCGATTCGTTGAACGCATCAACGACTGCTTTCCCCGCTTCTGGTTGTGGCGCCCAGCCCCACCATGTGACGATCGTCTTGCCGTCTTTCGTTTTCGTTTGTTGCTCGTCTTCGCCACCACAAGCAGCAAGGAATGCGGATAATGTTAGGACTGATGCTGCAGCAACGAGTTTCGTTTTTTTGAATTTCATGTAAGAGCTCCCCTTTTATGTGTAAGTAGTCAAGCGTATCGTCTAGCGTGTTCCCCTTCAATTTGTGCTTGTTTGCACCATTCTTCGATCACTTTCGTCTGAATCGGCATTCCCTGTAGCTGAATCAATACGCGGGCAATCAATCGAAGACGGTACGCCAGCGTATCAACGTCCGGTCGGACGAAGAGATATAACTCCCCACCGAGCGTCAAACAACCGGCAGAGCGCATGTGTTGCATGAGTGCGCGTAATTCAATGTATCCGCTCTCATTTTTTCGAATGTGTAGCTCGGATGAACGGATCGTCAGGACCCCTTGTACCGATGACATCCGGAATTGAAACACACCGTCACGTCGTGGTCGGACGAGCACGATATCCTGCTCGTCTGTCGGGACATCGCCTGGACCCTGTTCTGTCATCTGTTGCGTCGACCGATGAAAATAAAAACCGCGGATTGCTCCGTAACGCCCGAAAGCTTCACGGTACGAAACCCATGGATCGTATGGTTCCATTGCGCGATGCCTCCCTTTCCTGCTTCAGCTTGATTAGCCCCTGCTAACCTGCATCCACCTCCACTTAGTTGACCATGAACTTAGTAAATTAAATTTATTATCTAACTTTACATCGACTATAGCACATCACTTTTTAATTTGTAAACGGTTTCATTAAATTATTTTTGAATAACAAAACCGATTCCATCTCTTGCTGGTTCGCAAGACACGGAATCGGCTCATTAAATCGTTTGAAATAAACTGTTCGTTGCAAGGGCCGCAGCACTGAGCGCTCCCTGTTTTTCACCCCACGGGACCATCTTGACATCGGTTTCACGTGAAGCAGCGGTCAACGCCGTGTGCTCGACCCGTTCCTTGATTTGATCAACGATCGTAGGTGCGAGCTCGAACATCGGTCCCCCAAGTAAAATCCGGCGTGGATTCAAAAGATGAATCGTATTCAAGACCCCGATTCCGATATATTCCCCCGCCCGTTCATACGCACGAACCGCCTGCTCGTCTCCCTCGTTCAACCGCTTGCGCAAATCAGCAAGCGTCGAGACTTGTGGATCAACGACAGCATAATCCCGTAACAATGCTTTTTCGCCTGCCAACGCTTCAAGACATCCTCGGTTCCCACACGAGCAAATCGGACCATCGAGATCAAGGCGCATATGTCCGACCTCTCCCGTAATATGATGTTGTCCGTCGACAAGCTGTCCGTCGAGCACATAAGCACCCCCGATCCCTTCCCCAGCATAGAGATAGAAGAATTGTTCGACCCCGACGCCTTCACCGAACAATAACTCAAACGAAGCGAGTGCCCGGACATCATTTTCGATGAAGACAGGATAGTCAAAACGTGCTTCGAGTTGTACCTTCAACTCAACGTCATGCAGATGGAATCGTGGAGCAAAAAGAATGACACCTGTCTCCGGATTGACCATCCCGTGGACGGAGATCCCGATTCCGTGAATCGTTCCCCGTCCTTGTGTCTGTGCAATCAAGGTCTCGCATAAGCGACCGATTGCTTCAATCAGTTCTTCATTCGTCTCAAAGCGTCCCACGGCTTCGGACTCATGAATCGTGTTCCCACTTAAATCCGCAACGACACCGATGAACTGATGGCTTGTTGCATCGATACCGATGACGTACTGTTCTGTTGCGACGAGTTCGAGCATGATCGGTTTTCGTCCCCCGTTTGAAACCCCGAGCTCTCGCTCCGTCACGAGTTGTTCTGCAATCAATTCACTGACGATGTTTGATACCGTCGGCTTCGTCAAGTTCGTCCGTTGTGCTAACTCGACCCGCGAAATCGGTTGATGCATCCGGATCAGTCGCAAGACGAGTGCTCGATTATAAGAACGCATCCATTTAGAATTACGCGGTGTTTCTTTCGCCATGTCCCCCTCAACCCCTTTGGTCTGTCTCTTTACTATCTTCGCATATTTTGTAAGGGATTTCACGGTCTCACACAAAAACCGTTCATCTGCTGAACGGTTTTTGTGCACTTTCATGCTTCGTCGTATGGTTGTTCCAAGATCAAGACACGTGAACCGTCCGGATTCTCGGTCAGTTCAATTTCGACGATGGCTTGACCGACCAGCAAAACAATCGGTTGAGACGGATCATTCTCGCGAAAGAAACCGATTTTTCCGTGGTGTACATCCATATAGTCCGCATATAAAAATGTGCCGTTGACGTGTAACTCATCCTTCATGCGATTAAACGTCAGACGTGGAACACCGTACCAGGCTTCCCCATTCAAATAAAGCAACGGACGCTCGCCGACCAATTCATTCATCGCCCGTCGGACCTCGATTGCCCCCGTCGTATCATAATACAATCGATCCTGACCACGTGTCGCGATGACGATCGGATGTTTCTGATACAAGACGACTTCTAAAATTTCATCTGCTTGTTCGACGAAATAACCAGTATCATCCGACTGGGCAAAACTAATCGTATACAATTGCATCCAGGAAACAATATCCGTCACTTGAACCGGTTTATGAAAAAGCGCAGAAACAAGCAGTGTTTCTTGCGGAGTCACAATCAGATTGACGGAGATATCCGCTAAGCGGATCGTCCGGATTTGTGTCGAAGGATACGTATGGTCATAACTCGGAACAAGCATCGCTTCATAGTGATCATCCTTTTCGACCAGTTCAATCGATGGCATGCGTCGATCAAAATCCGCAATTTGAATTCGTTTCATCCGACATCTCCTCTCATCTTCTCGAACAGCCTCACGCATGTTATTACCCAATATCTGGTTTTCGTGCACTCCCCTCAATTCAAAAAACCGGAACGCATGCGTCCCGGTCATTGTAGATACAGATCATATAGTAGATATAGAATGCCTCCGACGATGATTAAAAATGAGAAGATGCCCGCTTTCCCAAAAAAGACGCGATCGACGGTCTCATCTCGTTCGAATCTTTGCTTCGTCATACAGTACCGCTCCCTTTAATAAGCTTGTAGTACTTTATTTAATTCGACATCCACCATCCTATTCCTTGTTATGATCTGTCATTTCGTTCCATTTGCGAAATAAATCAATGTTTCGGTCTCATCTTCTGTCAACGGTCGTCCTGTCTCTTCTGCATATAAGGTCCGCATGTCCTTCAGTCGTCCTCGGGTCGCTTCTGTTACGCGAATGGCTCGACGCAACATGTTGATCTCTTCTTCAAATTCCGACTTCGGCATCGCTTCTCCATGCGACCAGATATAGTAGTCGGCATCTAAACGATCGAGTGTCGTTAGTAAACGCGTCGTCCGTTCGACCGTATAATTCCACTTCGGTGAAAAGATATCGGCATACATCGCGTCGCCTAAGAACACGACACGTTCTTCCGGAATGTAGACGAGTAGACTTCCCGGGGAATGATCGTTTTCGACTTCAATCAACTGACAGTGTACCCCGCCCAAATCAAGATCCAGTTTTCCTTCAAAGCCGATCGTCGGTAAAACGACTTCGATATCACGTGTCGAACCGAACTCGAGCTTGATCGCGTCCGCACAAAACGGAATCTCGATGCCTTGATCCATTCGTTCTTGTAACGCTCCATCTGTCCAAGCGTATGGTTGCATCTCCTTCATTCGTTCGATCGTTTGCTTGGTCGCGATTGACGGCAGACCGAGATGTTTCATCCCAAAAATATGATCCCAGTGCCAGTGGGTCAATGCCAATAAATCAGGTGATCCAAGATTGTGTTTCTTCATTTCTTCTAAGAATAGTGCTGCATGAGCTGACGAGTTTCCCGCATCGATCATCAATTGATGATTTTCCCCACGTACGACGGCGAGAATCGGGCGGTCCGTCTCGCTGACCGGTGTCTGATACCAAATCCGTGAAGTTAGTTGTTTGAAGTGTTGCATGCTCTACCTCCTTATCATCTGCTTTTAGTATACGTCATGACAAAACCGGGTTCATCTAGAAGACGAACCCGGTCTGGTTAGTTATTATTTTTTAGCGTTTGGTCGAAACGGCCACCAGACCCCTTTGCCAAACGATACCATGATCGCTGGAATCAAGAGTGGTAAGACGATCAAACCATACAAGAGTAGACCTGTGATGACGATCGTCGCGATTTGAACGAGACTCAAGACACCAGACGGCATCATCGCTCCGAAGGTTCCTGCGAGGATGATCGCTGCCGTGATGATGACAGACCCCATCTTTTTCATCGACAGGAACATCGCTTCCTTCGTATCGAGTCCCTTGATCGTCTCTTCCCGGAAACGGTCGAGTAGGAAAATCGAGTAGTCGATACCAAGGGCAATCAACATAACGAATCCGAAGAACGGAACGGCCCAACTGATACCGTCATATCCGAGTCCGTTGACGAAGATCAGCTCTGCGATCGACATCGACGTATAATACGTCAGCAATAACGAACCGATCATGAACAACGGCATGATCAACGAACGGAACATGATTGCTAGAATCACGAAGAGACTGATCAGCATGACCGTCACTGTTCGTTTGAAATCGGCTTTCGACGTATCGTTTAAATCACTGTTGACGCTTGAGATACCACCGTATGCAACACTGCTGTCTTCAAACGGTGTACCTTTGATTGTCTTCGCTGTCGTCTCTTTGATCGCAGCGACAGTTTGAATCGCTTCCGGAGAATACGGATCATCTTCGAGGATGACTTCGAACTTCAATCCCGTCTGTTGATCGATCGCGTAACGATCAATTGCTGGTTTAAAGGCTTTATCCGACAGCGTATCTTTTGGAACGAACACACCTGTCCCCCGAATCGATGTCGCTTGTCCCATCTCGGTCAGAAGATCAGAAATGTCTTCAAGACCACTTTCAATTTTCGTCAATCCTGCGTTCGCTTGACCGACACCGTCCGCGAGTTGCGTCAACCCACTTCCAAGTTGACCGGCTTGCGCCCCTTGAGACGCAATCCCACTTGCTGCTTGACTGATGCCGGCTTGAACTTGGCTCAATTGACCAGACAAGGCATTCAACGTTCCAACGGTTTGCGGGATGTTTTGGGTCGATTGTAGACCTTGACCGACGAGCGTCAACTGTTGGTTAATTTGCCCAAGTCCGTCTGCTGCTTGTTGCAACTGACTCGCACCCGCTGAAGCCGCGTCTCCTGCTGGTAGCTGTCCTGTAATCCCATTCAAATTATCTTCCACCGTCGTCAGACCAGACTGAACATCCGTAAGACCAGCGGTAGCTTTCTTCATACCATCAGCAACTTGTTTTAATTGACGATCGACGTAGAAATCATTGATGACTTCGCCTGTCGGACGAGAAATCGAACGAACCGATTTGACCCCGTCAATCTTCACCAGTTCGCGACTGAGTTGTTCCGCATAAGGAACTGTTTTTTCAGTAATCAAATCATCGTCACTCTTCAGGATGACGTTGACCGGGAGCGACTCACCTGCACCAAATCCATCCGAGATCGCATTCAGTCCTTTTACCGTCTCATACTTCGCACCAATCTCATCGACGGTATTAAACGAAAGGTCATCATCATACGTAAAGAGTGTCGGAACCGTGATGATCGCAACGATGATCATCGCAAGCAACGGACGACGAATCGATAATCCACCATACTGTGCCCACAGTTTACTGTCTTGGTGACTCGCCGCCTTCTTCGATGGCCAAAATAGCTTTTCTTTTAATGTTGCCATGAAGAATGGAACAAGTGTAAACAAGACAAGCAAGAGTACGGCAATCCCGACTGCAACAGCGACCGACGATTTAAAGATCGGGAAGTCCGCAAATCCAATCGCCGAGAAGCCGACGAGAACAGCGAGACCACTGATGAGTAACGTACGCCCTGCTGTCTTATACGTGTTGACGATTGCTGTCTCAACGTCGTGTCCTGCCGTCAACTCTTCCTTATACCGGCTCAGGAGCAAAATACAATAGTCCGTCCCAATCCCGAACAGGATGGCAACGAGGAAGATTTGCGTATAGTTCGATACTGGGAAGCCGAACCAATCGACGAAAAAGGCGACGAGTGATTGGCTGATCAGGTACGTAAACCCAACCGCAACGAGTGGGACGAACGGTGTGACGACTGAACGGAAGACGAGCAGAAGCAGTCCGAAAATCAATCCGACCGTAATCAGTTCCGTCCGCTTCAGTCCCTCTTGCGAGCTCGTATTGACGTCATCATTGATTAACGCTTCACCCGTTAGATAAATCGTTTGATCCTTTGGTAAGAGGTCCGTCCGGATTTGTTTTGCCAGTTTGACGATCTCTTCTTGCGAACCGTCGACCGTGATTGGCACGAGAACTGTCTTTTTGTCTTTTGAGACGAGCTGTCCTTCCGTCTCCTTGTTTTCAAACGGATCGAGCACATCCGTAACCGGACGATCAAGTGCTTCTAAATCCTTAACGATTTGCCCGATTGATGTTCGATCGGCATCGCTGACTTTGTCTTTGAGCGGAATGACGAGAGAAATGGTTTCTTCACTTGCCCCCGCTTTTTCTAAAATGTCAGCTGCCCGTTGTGAATCGGCATCATTTGCAAGCTGAATCGCACCTGCTTCTTCTGCTTGTTTAGCCAAGTTTGGTGCCGTAAATAGTAAACCTACTGTGACGATGAGCAATAACGCAAGAATTGCCCAACGCCATTTGACGATTTGTCGCATATCCGATTCTCCTCTTCCTTCGATTCTGTCTTTAGTCGTTCAACTGCAAAATTTCTTTGATCTTCTTAAAGGTTTCGATGAACTGGATGATTTCTTCTTCCTCGACCTTTCCTTCAATCAAATTTTCAAGATACGTATAGATTTCTTGCTCCGCTTCAGTTGCCACTAACCGACCTGATTCCGTCAGTGAGATATACTTCGTCCGGTGGTCGTCTTCTCGTCGTTCGACGATGACGAGACCTTTTTCCGTCAACTTTTTCAGCCGATTCGAGATGGCACTTTTGTGAACACCCTGCACTGCCGCGAGACGCCCAGACGAAATCGGTCCATATTTTCCGACGAGCTTCAACACATGAAGTTGTTCCGGTGAATACATTTGCCAAACGGGTGCTTCGACCGACTTCAACACGCGTTCTGTTCCGTGGATCATGACTTCTTCAAACAGGAGGACTGCTTCACGTAAATTGTCTTTCATTTTTAGTTTACCCCCTAAACTTATGAAGTTAGTTTAGCCCCTCAACTAGAAGTTTGTCAACTCTAAACTGTCACAACTTACCGATGCAGAACATGACCAATTTCTGTATGATAAAGGAAGAGAGGAGCATGCTTATGTTGACTTTGTTTTGGATTGCGTTAGTCATCTGTCTAGTAGGTCTTGTCTTTACGTTACGGATTGCCAAGCAACCAGCAGAAGAAAAGTATGACCACAAAACTTCGGCCAAAAACATGTCTTGGATGTATTTCATTTTTCTTCCGATCATTTTGATTTTATTAGGCATCTTCTATTATTTTTTAACATGACATAAAACAGCACACATCAACCGATGTGTGCTGTTTTATATCACTTCAAGGTTTTCGGACGGACGATATAGATATCGCATTTTGCATAACGGGAGATGTTTTCAGAGACACTCCCGATCATGATGCGTTCCATCGCATTCATCCCGACCGCCCCACAGACGATCAACCCAGCACCGACACGTGGTGCGATGACCTTCGGAATCAATGTTTTTGGAGAGCCATTTTCGATGACCAGTTCAACTGTCTCGACGCCTGCTTCTCGTGCCCGCTTCTCGTAACGATCGAGCAGTCCTTGTGCATATTCCGTGACGTTTTGATCAATGAAACGCTTATTGGCACGTACATTAGCAAATGTCTGAATATCGATGACATGGGCGATGACGAGTTTGGCATGATCGAGTTTGGCGAATTTCACTGCCTTTTCAAAGGCAAGATCTGCCGTCTTTGATCCATCGACTGCCACTAAAATCGTATGATACTGGCTCTCCATCAAGAATCATCCTTTCTGCACGACTCTCTTACAGCATCCGGTCATTTTCATTTTCGAGGGCGCGGTTTTCGTGATCGAGTTTTCGTTCTGCCTCGATCCCTTCTGGTTCTGTCTCCAAAATACTTTTTGGTTCCGGTGCAGGACGTGCTGCTCCTGCTTCGTCTGCTAACAGGACATACTCACCTTGCTGGACACGTAAGACATGTTGACGAATATCCGACTCCGGTAATCCGAGTTCCGTGAAGGCGGTTTGAATTTCCTCAGCCGAAGCCGGTTTGCCTGTAAATCGCTCAAATAGCGTCCGTTTTCCAGAGACGAGTTGCGCTGCTGATTGCCCGCGTAACATCGCCATATCGGTTTTGTCTTGCAACACGACATACAAATCTTCTTCTAGATAACCAGCAAAGTGTAGATCCTCAATTTTTCGAATCAAATCCGTCTCATTTTGATAGACACCAATCCATTGTTTTTTTCCCATGACACACGTCTCCCCCTTTTATAGCAACTATATGAGATATACCCCAAATTCATCTAAAACATGACTAGGATGAAGAAGACTTCGGCGATTGCTGTCGAAAAAGACGTTGCCGTTTATAGAAGACGTAATAGCACAAGAGTAAAACACATACGATTCCGACCCCTGTTACGATTTGTTGCAGAAGAAAGAGGCGATCGTTAAAGTACAATCCAATCAAATACCAGACGAGCGCGAGACCGAATACCCAATCGGAATGAATGACGACAAACAATAGTCCTCCGATAATCGCTACGATGAGTGCAATCGTACTCCATTGCTGTTCGGAAAGACCAAATAGCGAAGTGAACTGAAAATCCGATAAGATCCGAAATGGTAAAATTAACAGCATCGTGCTCATCCAGGCAAGTAATACTGAAAATGGGGAGCGCATCCAAGGCGAGCGCCGAGGATGATACTGAATTTTCATATAGACTAAACAAAGACTGATGAATGAAATCGTAGTCCAGACGAGTTCCCAAGGTGGTCCGGTCATACTACTGACGCCAAGTGTCAGGAGCGATAACTCGAGCCATCCCCCGATGTCTTCAATCAGTTCTCGATCCGCTGGAAAAGCTCGGACCGGTCGAATACACCAAATTAACAACGTCGTGAACACGACACCTGTAATCGCATCAAAAAAAGGTGCTGGAACAAGAGGCAACGCAGGAAGGGTGACCGGATTTGACCAAACGACGCGCGCTAGCAATGCAAAGAGGAATGCTCCTATATTCATAAGGCGTAAAAATGTTAAATACTGCACGTCCCTCTTCACCTCCTCGTTCATTCTGTTATTCAATTCCCCTTGCAAGAGGCAGAAAAACAAAAATGTCGCTTTGTTCTGTTGCCAAATTCCGGTACGATGAAAAGAAAAGGAGGAACGCGAATGGACGCATTTTTATTGCCCTATCAATACAACTTCATTCGGAATCAAGTCGACCTGTTACAACATCAATTCGCTGCCGTTCATGATCCCGATGTTCGTGATGCTGTCCGGTATAGTGCTGCTGAAAAAATATTCGATCTATTGCCCGTACTTACACCAGAACAGGAAGCGCTGTTGACGAACATTCGTGACGCTGAATCCGAACAAGATCTCCTCGCGTATTTAGCACACGTCGAACCATTCGTCCAACCGTTTCCGAGCATTTCTGAATCACGCATCCGTCAGCTCTTCAAAAAAACGAAAAAGTTACATGTTCCGCCACTTCACTCCTTTGAATGGGTTCACACGACGTTTTTAAGCTGGAACGATACCGGAAATCGAAAAAAATACTTCGTCTATCCTTTGGACGGTCAATGGATCGGCGTCGAGGGAACCTATCTGCCATCGATCCAAAAAGGGATCTGTGCGATTTGCCATACGTATAGTGACATCACGCTCGTAACCGCAACGACACGTCGTTCAGCTGAACAGCATCAGACGATTGGTCATCATATGTGTATCGACAGCGATGCATGTAATCAAGCTGTGACGAATCCAGAAGTCATTGAAACGTTCTTAGCACGCACGCAAAAGAAATGATCGGCATCAAAAAAACACGTTCGTATGACTGATCCACTTGAATCAGTATACGAACGTGTTTTAATGACATGACTTCATTTATATCTTTGTTACCGTCGAATCATGCATACAAAATTGATTCTTCCCGCGACGTTTCGCCTCATACATCGCTAGGTCTGCTTGCTCGATCAAGTCCGATCGAGAAGCTGCATGCGCCGGATAGATCGCTCCACCGATGCTCGCTGTTACGGGAAGTGGAATGATGCCATGGTGAAACGGCTGTTGGAACAAGGAAACAAGATGTTCTCCACACTGCACCACTTCTGCTTCTTGTTCAACGTCAAATAATAAGACGACAAACTCATCTCCGCCTTGTCTTGAAATGACTGTATTGGGCGGCAGTTTCTTTTGTAAGCGTGTCGTGACATCGACGATGAGTTGATCTCCGACACGATGTCCATACGTATCGTTAATCTCTTTGAAGTGATCGATGTCAATAAAGAACAACCCAACCTGCCCGTCAGTCGCTTCCGCTCGGTACAAGGCGTCTTGGAACAGTCGCGCAAACAGATATCGATTCGGTAACCCTGTTAAGGCATCGTGATATGCCATGTGTCGCATCTCCTCCATGGCAGTTGCTAATGCTTCCGTTCGCTCTTCCACCTTCGCTTCGAGATTTTCGCGCAATCGTTGATTGTCAACAACAATCCGGATTTGACGGGAAATCAACAACGGAATCGCAATCATTAACCCAATCGTCAAACCGTTCCAACTAATCGTTTGTCGTGCCATCGTCACGAATAGAATCAATAAGAATAAGTAAGGAGTGATCAAACGTAAGACATCGATCCATCTCCGTGTAACGTCAAGAGGTACGAGAGATTCCTCAGCATCAAAGCGATACGCGGCAAGCCCGACAATCAGGACAGTCGCTAACCATAACGGATCGAGCCAACTCGAAGGAAATGGATAATCAAATCGTTCGAGTACCACGTATAATAGATCAGCGAGTAACTGAAAATGAAATGCGAGTAGAATCAATAATAACGAGCCGCCATTGCCACGCTTCATCAAACCAAAGAATAAGACAATCATTCCACCGAGCAACAATAAATCACCGATCGGATAACGAAGCCATAAAAGCGTTTCAATCGTCAACAAGGCATTTGCTTCTAAATAAGGCGTCACTAAGTAGTGCCACGAAAGAGATCCTGCAACGACTAAAATGATGAACTCATCGAACAAAAAGACCCGCAAATTGACTTCTTGTCGTCGATTACGCAGGAAATAACCGAAAGCAATGATATAGATCAAGATTTGAAGACTGAAGATCAAGTCGATCCAATCAAACGGTTCCGTTCGTGTACGTCCTTGCAGGAAGTATAGGAGCTGTCCACATTCGCCGATACCAAGCATCGCATTAGCGAATAATAATAGAAGAAATAAGCGGTAAGTAAAAGGGCGTCTTGCCTGGCGTCGCTGTGCCCGCCAAATCAAATAGAGGGAGATCGTTACACCACCGATCGTGAACAAGCTGTTAACGACTTGTCCAATTGCCGTATCCGTGCCCACATACGTCACCCAGCCGATATGAAACAGTAACCAGCCTATAACGATTCCCAGCCATTTCTCATACATGACGATTCCCCCTTTCCTTTTTTAACCATAGTTCGTTTGTCCTATAGGTATATCGGTTCAGGATTGCTGTTTATTCACTCTTTTTTTATTTTATTGAAATCTTTTTTTCGCACGATTACTCATTTTAAAAACAACCAAAAACCGTGTTCACACCTAAGCGGTCTGAACACGGTTTAACTGGAACGTATCACGTTTTCTTTAACTAGAACGTCGATTTTTTTCTGTCGACTCAATGGATTCACTTAGACTGAGCGGTAACACGATGATGAATCGACTACCTTTGCCGACTTCAGATTCGACATGGATGATGCCTTCGTGTTCTTTGACGATTTCCTTACAAATCGATAAACCGAGTCCCGTTCCACCGATTCGACGTGTATCCGAGTTATCGACACGATAGAATTTATCAAACAAGTGAGCAAAGGCATGATGCGGAATCCCAATTCCTTCATCCTTCACTTCAATGATGGCTTGATCGTCTTTCGTATCAATCCAGACATCTATGCGCCCACCATCTGGAGAATACTTGATCGCATTGTTGATCAAGTTACTCATTAATTGTTTAATCCGGTCTTCATCTCCTAAAATGAATGGACGATCCGGGCTGAGCAACTGCAAATGGAGATCGTGCTGTTCACTTGAAGCGTCATACAAGGACATCACTTGTTCAGTTAGGGTAAACAAATCGAGATGTGCCATTTGGTACAACTGTCCACCTGACTGCATTCGCTGAACGTCTAAGAAGTCCGTGACGAGGTTCGATAACCGTTCCGTCTCGTTATGGATCGTCGCTAGATATTTCTGCTGTTTTGAGTCATCGATCTTTCGATTCAGCATCAACTCTGTAAAACCATAAATAGATGAGAGTGGTGTTCGTAACTCATGCGATACGGTCGAGACGAGTTCTGTTTTGAGACGATCGGCTTCTGTTTCCCGGGTAATATCCCGTAAGACGAGGATGATTCCCTTCCATCCTCCGACAACATCAATACGTTCCGCGTAGACTTCGAGATGAGCGGTGTTGTTTCGAATATCAAATCGGACCTTGTCCGGTGAAATCTCACCAGAACGAATCAAATCTAGATACGTATTAAAGGCTTCGACGTCATCCACCAACTGACGCATTACATTGATGACGTACTCACTCGACGGTAACGTTCGATCTACCGTAAATTCCGATTGTAGTTCTGGAATTAACTCAAACAACGGACGGTTGACGTATAATTCTCCATTTCCATCCTCAAGATAAATGATTGCTTCTCGGATTGAGTCCAACACTTGCTCGGTCTTTTCTTTTTCTTGACGCATCCCTTCGTAAGAACGCGTTCGTAGGAGCGATAACGTCATCTGTTGCGCGAACTCGCGAATATCCGTTAACTGCTGTCCTTTATAGGCAGATTTATAACGAACCAGATAGATGGCTGCAATCAATTCATGCGTTTCTGGATCTTCGATAGGAATCGTCACTTCATACGTGCTAAATGAATATGGATAGTCTTTTTGACGCGTCACCCGTTTTTCCGATTGGACGAATTTCATCTCCCGAACCGATCGATTGATGACGGACATCTCATCTTTCAAAAGAACTTTTAAATAATCCATCGTCATCCCATTCGTCGTCGCACCCATGAACTGTCCTTCTTCATAGAGCAATAGGGCACCGTACTCCGAAGAGGTGATATCGATCATCTTTTGAACGATTGCCGGGTACGATTCGACGGTTTCACGAACAGCAAGCGCCTCGGTCAATTCGCTACGCAATCGGAGCTTTTCCTCATTCTTTTTCGTTGTTTGATACGCTTCTTCGAGTTCTTCTTGTTGCGCTTGCAGTTCTTCTTGTTGCGCGAGCAACTCTTCACTTTGCGCCTGCAACTCTTCGTTTTTGCCCTGCATCGCATCCGTATGGGCATTTGTCGTCACGACCATCCGATTAAAGGCTGCGCGCAACAATCCGATTTCGTCTGGTCGCTGCTCGGCAGCTTTATCAATCTTAATCGGTTCTTTCCGAGCGAGCTTCTGATTATCATCGATTAAGCGTAGTAATTGTCGTGTCATCCGGCGAAGGAACGGGTGCACGAATAAGAGAATGAAGGCGATGAGCACAACAATACTGGAGATCCAAATCCATTGTGATTTTGCGACCTCACTTCGTAATTCTCCGACAGCCGTTTCTTGTTGTTTGCTGAGATTCGTCCGGTATTCCTCAAGTGCTGCAGATGCTTTTTCAATATCTGGCGTAATATCAATCGAACCATCGGCAGTTGGCTTTAATCGCCCTTGATCAACAAGACGCTCGGCAATCGGCAAAGAAAACAGACTATCCCCCTGTAAGAAGTCCTCATTGATCCGATTCGCCTTTTTTTCATTAACGTAAGACTGGGTCAACGGGAACAAGGCATCATAGTATAACTCATATAAATTCGTCATTTGCGCTGCGAATTCTTCTTCTTCATCCGTTTTTGCGTTTCGCATGAACCAATCCGTCTCACTTTTGATATCTGTTCGGAGCGCCTGAATCTCATCAAACCGTTCTTGGTTACCAAAAATGACGAATCCTCGCAATCCAAACTGGACGGTTTGCCAATTGTCCCACAAATCATTGGCCCGGCGATTTTGTTCACTGATCGTCTCGAGATTCTGTTTTGATGTTTCGATTCGTCCTTCCATATAGTCATAGACAAAGAACGAAGTAATCGATACTACGATCAGTACCGCATAAAAAACAGTCAGCAACTGCCGACCGATTCGTCGCCGAATCCAATTCACCATGAATGTATCCTCCTCATCATTCATCGAATGATGCTTTTTCATTTGTTTCTTTAAATATAATAGAAACGCTTTCGAAGCAACAGCTAGGATATACAAAAAAAGACCTTTTCTCGGAATGTACCCGAAAAAAGGTCTTTTTATTCGCTTATTTTTTTGCTTTCTTCACTGTCACAGAAGTCACAGGGCTCACTTGACCACGTGTATTCTTAACGTAGACGGAAAGCTTCGCTTTTGCTTTTTGCTTCGGAATTTTGACAGAATAGTTGCCTTTTGCAGAAACTGTTCCTTTTCCGATGACTTTTTTCTTCGCATCTTTTACATAAACACTCAATTTCTTTTCAGCTGTCCCGGTTACTTTCGTTTGTCCGGCATAGACTGATTTCACTTTGGGTGCTGTTGGTGCTGGTAGGACTTTTACGATCGTCGGTTTACTTGTACGTTTAGCAATATCCGTTACTGTGACGATCAAGCTTGAACCACCGACTTGTTTTGGTAATTTCACACTGAAATGACCTTTTGCATCAACTTTTGCTGTGGCGATTTTCTTTTGTTTCGCATCTTTGACTGTAATCGTACCGCCAGCAAGAGCTGTACCTGTCATTTTTGTCGCACCAGCAAGAACCGGTTTGACCTTCGGTGCTTTTGGTGCTTTTCCAGGAAGGACTTCTGTCCGTTCCGACGTGACGTCTAGTCCATTCGCATACCGAACCGTCAAGACCGTCTTTTGGTTTTGCCGCGGAATCTTGACGCTGTATTTTCCTGCTTGAGCCGTTGTCGTAGCTAGCTTTTTATTCGTCGTCGTTTCTTTACCATTCTTATCTTTCGTTACGAGTGCTGCCCACACTTCAACTTTCGTTCCTGTCTTGACTGTTCCAGAGACAAACAATTGGTTATCATAGACGTCATTGATATTCCCGTTCAAATTCAACTGAGAGATCGCGCGTGGAATACTGACTTTTCCGTATCCAGAGACTGGGCTGACGTAAGCTGGGAATTCAGGTTCCATCTTCTCCCCATCTTCATCTTCTTCAAAGTCGAACCAGTCGTTTGGATTTTCAAACGCAAGTGGCTCTGCACTCTTACGCAAGATCTGTTCGATTTGTGTTGGTGTCAGTTTCGGGTTCAGTGACTTCAAGATACCTGCTACTGCTGCAACGTGTGGCGAAGCCATACTTGTTCCATCCATATACACCGTGTTACCGTCTGGAATTAAACTAGCGACTTTTGATCCTGGTGCCACGACGTCAAGTCCGATACCATAGTTCGAATAATCAGCAACCATTCCAAGCGGATTCGTCGCTCCGACAGAAATCGCATATTCCGAGTTCGCTGGGTAACCGACCATCATGTCATAGTCGTTTCCTGAAGCGGCAACAACTGTTACACCTTTTTTAGCTGCATATTCCATCATATACGCCATCGTCCGGCTCTCACCGCCACCAAGACTCATGTTGATGACTTTTGCGCCATGATCGACTGCATATTTAATCCCGAGTGCAATCGCGTCTGTTTCGCCTTCGCCATTTGCATTCAAGACTTTAACCGGCAAAATTTGTGCCGATTGATGAATTCCTTGGATCCCGTAATCGTTGTTCATCGTTGCTGCGATGACGCCTGCTACGTGTGTTCCGTGACCGTTATCATCAATCGCATCCCCGTCACCGTTGACGGAAACATAGTTCTTTTCATTTGCGATATCAACTTTTCCTTGTAAGTCCTTCAAGCGATAATCGACACCTGTATCGATGACTGCAATCTTAACAGGCGCTAACTTCTTCGAACCGAAACGTTGTTGGAACGCTTCAAACCCGATCCCAACGTTATCGAATTGCTCAAAGACGGTCTTTTTGTTGACAGCCCATTGATAATCGAAGTTGATGTCCTTCGTTGCGCGATACGTCTGAATTTTCTCGACGTACTCAACAGCTGACGAACGGTTGAGCGATTGTTTTAATGCGGTTGCCGATTGACCTTTGACAGTTGGGTCTTCCGTCACGATGACGAAGTCTCCCGCATTACCAAGGGATAAACGTTCCACATCCGTTGCCTGAACACCCGCAATCTTCATCGAACGGTTCATTTTACCTGGCTTTAATTTAACGATATAACGTGTTGCTTCTTTTGATTGAATGTTCATTCCCAGTGATTGGAATGTTTCGCTCAATTTGCTTCCACTTAATTTAGAGACATCCATTTTGTTGGCATATCCATCAATCTCTTCCGCAATCACAGCAGGTGATGCTTCACGTGATAATTTGTAGAGACGATCGACAGCTTGTTGATCGGCTTTCGTCAACGTGTACGATGTTCCACGTACGAGTGATTCCATCGCCGGCTTCAATGTTTTTAAATCTTCATATGCTTGTTGACGCTTTTCTTTATTGAATAAAAGCGTTTTGACGACGTAAGGTGACGCTTTGTAGTAAAGCGATGTCAAAGCACGTCCTGCATCCGATTGGCTCAATACTTGCTTTTGGATCGAGTGCATGAGTGCGAGCATCGGCTTTTCTTCTTTTGTTTGTTTGAGTGCTTCTTCCGCCATACAGCTGATGTCATTGATTGGCTCATACTCGACAGGTAATTTGACGTTGTTATACGTCAACTTGACATGAGCGGCTTTCGTCGTCTTACCTTCTTCGATGTTCGGGTAATATTCGACTTTGACATAATACGGTCCATCCCATGCATATGGAACGGCTAATTTTGTAAGGTTTTTTTCATCTGGCTCCGCCTCTGTCCGGTAACGATCAAACGTATCGTCTTCCGCAGCCATCGCTTCACTCGGATACGCCGTTACTTGAACAGGTTGATCCGTATCGATCGATAGTTCGAAGTGTGACGCGGTCTTTTCTACACCCGCTTCATGGTTGACGCGGTACCAATATGTATTTTTTTCTTCCGTTCCTGTTTCAAGCGTCGTTTCTTGTCCTACTTTCAAGAGCGTTGCTTTAGCAAGGGCTGTTTCCGCCTTTGCTGTCGTAGGTCCTACTCCGAGTGTCAAAATCAGACAGCTCAGCATGACCCAAATCACCAGTTTCTTCACGCCTGTTCCTCCTTCAAGATGGATGTACTTTATCTTGATTATAAACAGTAACTGGATAAAATGGATATTTATTTTATGGATGTATCTTACAATTTTGAAAGGAAAGGCATCCCATGCATATGAGCATCGGATGCCTTTTAATGATTATTTAAAATCTGCTACATATTCACCGTATCCCTCTTGTTTCAATTCCTCTTTTGGAATGAAACGTAAGGCAGCCGAGTTCATACAATACCGAAGTCCTGTTGGCTCTGGACCATCCGAGAAGACGTGTCCCAGATGCGCATTTCCGTGACGACTCCGGACTTCCATCCGCTTCATGCCGATTGAAAAATCACTTTTCTCAATGATATTACCTGGCTCGAGTGGTTTCGTGAAACTCGGCCATCCTGTCTTCGAATCATATTTATCGTTTGATGAAAACAATGGTTCGCCAGAAATCAGATCGACATAGATACCGTCTGCTTTCAAATCGTGATACGGATTATCAAACGCCGGTTCCGTTCCGTCTTCTTGAGTCACTTTGTACTGGATGGCGGTTAATTTCTTTTTGATTTCTGCATCTGATAATTTTGGATACGTTGGAAGATCGAGCTTTGGCTGATCGTTCCAGTAGCGATTGATGAAGTCGTCGCGTCCAGAAGCTGCCCGGTAAAACTTATATTTCTTCTCACTCTTCAAATAGTAATCCTGATGGTATGCTTCCGCTTCATAAAAAGGACCTGCCGCAATCAACGGTGTGACGATTTTATCATCGAAGACTTGTTGTTTCTCTAACTCTTGTTTCGATTGCGCTGCGATTTCTTTTTGTTTCTCATTCGTATAGAAAATCGCCGTCGTATAAGACTCACCACGGTCGACGAATTGACCATCTTCATCCGTCGGATCAATTTGACGCCAGTAGACATCTAGTAATTGTTTATATGAGATGACGTTCGGATCAAACGTGATCAATACCGCTTCCCGATGACCTGTCGTCTCAGCTGATACTTGATTATACGTCGGGTTTTCAACATCGCCGCCGGTGTAACCAGAAATGACGGACTTGACCCCTTTTAACTCTTCGAACGGGGGCTCCATACACCAGAAGCACCCGCCGGCTAAAATCGCCGTCTCTTCCGGTTGATAACTCAATTCCTTACTGCCGCTTGATTTTGCCTGCTGTTGCTGGAACACGAAGTATCCCCCGACCATGATGACGATGAGACCGATGACTGATACAATCGTCCACATTCGTTTCTTCATCTCCCTTCGCCTCCTTTATTTAGCTTACGTCGCGTGACGTCTATTGGATGTTCTTTTATTTAACTGTACCGCGCTACTGCCGTCTTGTCGTAGCATGTGCTCAAAAGAAGCACATTCAATACTATGTAGAGTTCTTTTGTGTTTCTCCACGAAAAAAAGAGCCTCATATCGGCCCTTTTCGAAATTAACCTTTTTGAATCCAGAATTTTAGGACGCTTGCTTCTTCTTCATGTTTGACGAGTTCATGACCACCTGATGTCGCCCACGCCTGAAGATCGTTTTTTGCCCCTTTATCCGTTGCATGGACTTCAAGGATTTGACCTGATTCGAGTCCAGCGATGGCTTTTTTTGTTTTTACGATTGGCATCGGACAAGCAAGTCCTTTTGCGTCGAGTACGAGTTCTGATTTCATGTTGTATTCCTCCTGAATGATTTGATGTTCGTTATGAATCGGCTTAGCGTACCGCACAGCGATTCGGTCCGACTTCCATTTCCCGTTGTGTCTCAAGATCGGGTGTCTGTTTCCCCATGTTTGTTTCACGGATATCTTGATATGCGTTCGGTTGTGGCGGCAGGTTCTCTGTGACCATTTTCCGGAATGTTGCTTCATCGTCGATGTTGAGACCATGATTGTTCGCAAGTAAGATGCTTAATTTTTCCGCTACACTACCATCCGTGTTCAATTCTTCAATGATCATGAAATGTGCCGGTAAGACGATGAGTTCTGGTGAAAGATCACGATACGTGTTGTAGAGCGAATCGCGTAAATCACCGACCCAGTCTTCCGCGAGACCTGCTAAATCCGGACGACCAATCGAGTCGATGAACAAGGTATCACCCGTCAATAAATAACGCTGATCGACGATGAATGAAGTCGATCCAATCGTATGTCCTGGGGAATAAAGAGCGCGTACTTCAATCGCTGTATCCCCCACTTGAACCGTACTACCGTCTTCAAGTGGTGCATAATCGAATGTGACATCCGTCGCATCTTTTGGCGGCAACCAGTATGTCGCGCCTGTTTTTTCGGCGATGTCGCGTCCTCCAGAAATATGATCCGCGTGAAGATGTGTATCAAACACATGCTTAATCGTGACGTTGCGTGATGCGGCATAATCCAAATACACATCTGTCATTCGTGTCGCGTCGATGAGTACGGCCTCTCCTTCTGAGATGACCATATACGAGAGACACCCTTTACCGATTCGAACGAACTGAACGACTTCGCCTTGATCAGTTCCTGTTTCGTTCAGCGTTCCGAGTGAAATCGGTTCTAGATGTTCACTCCATGCTTTCATACCGCCTGACAGATACGATACGTCTCGTCCTGCTTCTTCTAGCATATCGGCGACGAAAATCGATGAACCTTCTTTTGCGCAAACGACGAGAACATCCTGATCCGTCGGAAGCTGATCGAGAATCTCCTCGACACCATCCAACAATTCAAAATACGGAATGTTGAGGTACTTGAAGTTCTCTCCTTCGATTTTCCAATCTTGAAACGCATCCTCATTCCGGACATCTAAGATGAACAGAGACTCACGTCCAATGATTTTTTTTGTAACTTGTGCGGCTGTCATTGCTTGTGCCATATCTATTCGTTCCTCCTCTACTTTACGCTGTTGTATTATTTCGCTGAAACGAGTGTCGTCGTCTCAGACGCCCATTCCTGCATACCCGGTACGACATTGTGGACCGTATACCCCTTGTCACTGAGCTGTCGGCATGCCATGTCACTTCGGCTACCTGTCCGGCAGATGACATAAATCGTCTGATTTGAATCCAGTTCTGCATGGCGTGTCTCCAGTTCGCCTAACGGAATATTGATGGCTCCCGGTACATGGGCGAAGGCATATTCTGCTTGTTCACGAACATCAAGCACCGTGATCGAGTCGTCTTGGCGTGCTGCTTCGACTGTTGCGTTGTCGACGGTTTGAGCGAATGCTGCTGGTTCCGTGACATCACCTGTTGATTTCCGAACGTAATGACGGAGCACTTCGCCTTCTTCAATCGTGCCTAAATAATGATTGCCGGTGCTGTTTGCCCAGGCACGGAGATCTGCAGTTGATCCTTTATCCGTCGCCTGGACTTCGATGACTTGTCCCGGTTCTAACGTCTTGATCGTTTTTTTCGTCCGAACGATTGGCATCGGACAAGCGAGACCTTTGGCGTCCAATACGATATCTGATTTAATCCTAGTCATACAATTCGCTCCTTTACGGTGTGGGGTATTATTTCGTTTCGCCTTCGTACGACATCATGCCGCCATCCATGTTCGTCACGTCATATCCTTGTCCTTCGAGATATGTCGTTGCGCGACCACTGCGCGCACCAGAACGGCATACCATGACATACTCTTTTTTCTTGTCGAGTTCGTTCATCTTGAATTCAATCAATCCGAGTGGAATATGGATCGCTCCCGGAATCATTCCTTCTTTGACTTCATCGACTTCCCGGACATCAATGACGTTCAGTTGTTCACCACGTTCGATTTTTTCCTGTACTTCTGTTGCTGTCATGCGTTTCATGTTCAATTCCTCCTCTTGATTCGATTTAGCGCCAGGCATTCATTCCGCCACGGACTTCCGTGACATTCGTATAACCGGCTCTTTTTAGTACTTTGACGGCTTGTTTGCTTCGCATCCCGCTTTGACAGATGACGAGCATTTCTTTGTCTTTCGGGATTTGATTCAGTTGACTGTTTAGCGTTTGTAACGGAATGTTCTTAAATCCTTTGATGTGATTGCCTTTGAATTCTGCCGCTGTCCGAACATCGAGATAAAATCGTTTGCGGTCGTTTAGTAACGGCTTCAGTTCCGTGGTCGACACTTGCTTGACGCCTTTTGTTGGGGCGAACATCTTATAAGCGAGATAGCCGACGACGAGCAACAAGATAATCGATAGTACATCCATGCGTCACTCCTCCTTCAGATTATTAGATGAATAGATTGACGTTTCCGTTCTCCGCATCGGCGAGGTAGGCGGCAACACCTGCATACTCAATCCCGTCGTGTAATTCTTCCTGTTTCAAACCGAGTAAATCCATCGTCATCGTACAGGCGACGAGTTTGACATCCTGTTCTTTCGCTAATTCGATTAAGTCCGGAAGCGGCATCGCATTGTGCTTCTTCATGACGTTTTTAATCATTTTTTGACCTGCACCACCGAAGTTCATTTTCGAGAGTGGCATCTTATCAGCACCGCGTGGCATGAACTTACCGAACATCTTCTCAAGGAATGTTTTATCCGGCTGGATCGGTTCATCCTTACGCATCGCATTCAAACCCCAGAAGGTATGAAAAATCGTGACTTCGTGATCGTATGCGGCTGCACCGTTGGCAATGATATAAGCTGCCATGACTTTGTCGTACTCTCCACTAAATAAAACGATGGTTGTTTTTTTCGTATCTGACATGAACGTAAATCCTCCATTTTTACCCTAAGGGGTATATTAATTCGTAAAAATTTTTCATCTGCTTTTCATTAAGAGTTGAACAGCCTCTGCAACGGCTTGTTCATGATTTTCCGTCGCATCATCCTGACGGACACAGTCGATCAAGTTTTCACTGACGACGAGACCGATGACGCGATCGATTGCACTACGTGTAGCGCTCAGTTGTGTGACGACATCCTTACAAGACGCCTCCTCTTTCATCATTCGAACGATGCCGTGGATTTGTCCTTCAATCCGATTCATCCGATGAATGATGCGATCTTCATAACCGTTTTCCATATGAAGTCCATCTCCTTTTTTAAATGTGACATGCGTCATACCTCGTTGGTACATTTCATACAATAATACCCGCATGGGTATAAGTCAACGAAAAAGATTTCCGATTTTGTCGCCATTGTAGAACGTCCGGAAATCTTTTTGCATTTAACCTTTCCAATTCGCCTGTAAAAAAGTGATCCAATGTTCTGCAAGGCGAGTGGGCATCTTCTCTGGTAACAGATAACGAAACGTTCGTTTAGAGATCCCTTTCGCATGAAGCGTAAAAGACTCAGACGGGAAAGACGTGACGAGTCGTTCCGACAATGCTGCAATGCCACTCCCATTAAAAACAAGTTGGCGCACTAAATAGTTGGCATCAACTGTAATCGTTCTTGCGGGCACGATTGACGAAGCATCCAGCCAACGATCAAGTGCATAGCGGGATGCGGATCCTTCTTCGCGAACGATCCACGTCGCATCGTTTAACGAAAGGTCGGACACACCAATGATGTGCAGTTGATCTTTTGCAAAGACGATTTGTTTGATTCCATCAAGTGTCAATTCTCCCTCAATCATCCCGAGATCAATCTCACGATGTCTTAAGGCTGCTGCCACTTGATCATGGTTCATTAACTGGATATCTAGTGATACCTTAGGATGAACGCTTGAAAACAGATGAATCATATTATCGAGCAACATTTCGTGAATCGTATGCGTTGCTCCGATCCGTAAGGTTCCGCGGAAGACACCTTCCGATTCATCCAGCTGGGACTGCATCTGTTCGAGCTGGAAAAGAATTTCTTTCGCGTGGCGATAGACAATCCAGCCCATTTCCGATACCTCGACCCCTATTGCGAATGAATCACGTATTAACAATGAATGTCCGATATCTTCTTCTAGTCGTTTGACGTGAACACTGACCGTCGGTTGCGATAGAAATAACTGTTCCGCTGTTTTCGTAAAATGACGTGTTTCAACAAGTGTGACGAACGTTCTCAGTTCAGTTAATTTCAACAATACCCCTCCTCATTACATTTCATAATCATTTGTATGTAATTAATTCATTTTTATAATCTTGTATTCCTCTTTCATACTCAAGGTATCACGTATTAGAAAGAAGGACTGTTTCATGATGTATATCTCATTTATGTTATTAGGAGCAACCATCGGCATACTCTCCGGCTTTTTCGGAATCGGTGGCGGCATCATCCTGACCCCACTTTTATTGATTCTCGGCTATGAAGCCAGCACCGCGATTGTCCTCAGTCTGTTGCTGACACTCGGATCGACTGTGACCGGCACGCTTTCACATCTTCGATTAAAAACATTCCGTTTTCGTGATGCCGGGATCATTGGTCTGTCTGGCATCATCGGTTCTGCGTTGATCACACCAATTGTCTTTTGGCTCGAGCGTCATGCTGGTGCTGATGTCGTCTTATCAAGTCTCTACATTGTCTTACTGATTGGTTTTTCGATTCAATTCCTTCGTCCCCGTTCAAAGGAACGTCCGTCTTTTCCGGTCCATGATGCTTCCGTCGTGAAGCTCGCTGTCATCGGACTTGCTGCCGGAATTCTCTCTTCATTAATGGGTGTCAGCGGTGGATTCTTGTTGACTCCGCTCTTGCTCGCCTGGGTTCGTTTCCCGCTCAAACAAGCAATCGGAACGAGCATTGCCTCTGCGACATTGATCGTTCTTGGAGGCGTGACGAGTTATGTTGCTTCCGGAACCAGTGCCCCGTTATCACTCGGGATTGCTTTAATCGTCGGTGCGTTCATCGGCTCACCACTCGGCGCGTCACTCTTGCATAGCTTCAATGAACCGTTCGTCCAAAAGACGTTAGGAATCTTTTATGGTGTTGTCGCCTTAAGCGTCATCGTCAAAGTGTTCGGACTTCCCTATCTGTCACTCGTCTTACTCGCTCTGTTCATACTCAGCCTTTTGAGCGTCTTCGGTTACCGGATTCTCAAAACAGCCTAAATGAAAAAGCAGCTGACGATGTGTCAGCTGCTTTTGTGCGTGCTCAATGATTAACGCACGCTTTCTTCTTTGATTTTTTGCGGTTTCATGATTTTTGCTTCTTTTTTCTGACGCATGCGTTCCGCGTTCATCAGTCCCCCTAACATCAGGACGACAGCGGACAAATAGAACCATGTCATCAAGACGATGATTCCGGCAAGCTGACCGTAAAGACGATCGTAACTACCGAACTCAGCGTAGTAAGAGAAGAATTCCGAGACGACTTGCCAGGCAATCGTCGCAAAAATGGCTCCAGGGAGTACTTGACGAACCGTTAGTCGGACACTCGGTAAGATCCGATACAATAATATGAAAAAGACAAGTAAGAACAACGTCCCGAGTCCCCAGCGGAATAAGAACCAGATCCACGAATAATTCGTCACGAAATCAGCGACGATTGCAAAGTGGTTGATGAAACGCCGTGTTAACTTTTCTGAAATCGGAACAATCAACGAAATCGGTAAGATGATCATCATCCCGATCGTAAAGGCGAAGTCTTGCAACAGTCCGCGCCAGAATGGCGCTTTTCGCGTCACTTCGAGCGCATCGTTCAGCGAGCGGACAAGTGACTGGACCGACATCGAAGCAAGCCAAAAGGCGGCAAGGAAACTGATCGAGGCAAGTTTGAAGCCACCTTGATCAAAGATTCCAACGACGTTTCGCTGAATCAAGTCGTACGTTTCTGCCGGAGCAAACGGTCGAATTAAATCCAGCACGTTATCGGACGTAAACGGTAAGAACGAGACGATCCCAACTACGAATAATAAGAACGGGAATAAGGACAACATCAGATAATAGGCGAGCTGAGCCGATTTATCAAAAAAGGCTTCACCAAAAAAACGGGCAAATACAGGTTTGATTAAAGACATACAAATTTCCTCACTTTCAACTAATTCTCTACACTATCCCCCATTTCATACCTCCTTTAAACTTTTGGAAGTCTTTTGAACTTATAACAACCTTATACATCATTCAAGTTTGGCGCTTCGGTTCTGCGCGGGGTACACTAGGAACAGAGATTGTATCGTGCTTGTTTTTTAGAAAGGATTTCGATTCGTGTACTCACTCATTCAAACTGAAGCAGAATGCTTCTTTACTTCTTATATAGAGCAATACCCCGAAATGGCCGGACGTCAGCAAGAAGTCATCCGTTCGATTGAAACAACAGGAACGTACGAACAGACGGCTTCCGAGCTCGCGTTCGGTGCGAAGCTCGCTTGGCGGAACAGTAACCGATGTGTCGGACGTCTCTTTTGGGAACAACTCCATGTCTTTGACGCGCGGGATGCGTTGACCGTTGAAGCGGTCCGCGACGCGTTATTTGAGCATATCCGGTTCGCGACGAACGAGGGACGAATTCGCTCGACGATCACGATTTTCCATCCGACACGTGTCCGGCTGCATAATCATCAACTGATCCGCTACGCTGGTTACGAAACCGCAACAGGAATCATCGGTGATCCGGCTTCGATCCAACTGACGCGACAATGTGAAGCACTTGGCTGGACCGGAGCGCGTACACCCTTTGATATCCTGCCCCTCTTGATTGAACTCGATGGACAAGTCAGCCTGCATCCGATTCCAGATGAGCTCGTGCTCGAAGTCAGCATCACGCATCCTGACTATGATCTGTTCGGTGGTCGCGAAGTCCGCTGGTATGCTGTGCCGATGATTGCCGACATGCAGCTTGAGATCGGTGGCATCGTCTATCCGTGTGCTCCGTTCAACGGATGGTACATGGGAACAGAAATCGGTGCTCGTAACCTTGCCGATACGGATCGTTACGATCTGTTACCGCTCGTCGCGACACAACTCGGTCTGAATACTTCGCGTGAACGTTCGCTTTGGAAAGACCGAGCGCTCGTCGAACTGAACGTTGCTGTACTCGAATCGTTCGAACGTGCCGGTGTTACGATTGTCGATCACCATACGGCTGCCAAACAGTTCGCTCGTTTTGAAAAAAACGAAGCGGCGTGTGGTCGTGATGTCACCGGGGAATGGTCCTGGCTCGTGCCACCGATGAGTGGGGCAACGACGCATATGTTCCATAAGGATTACGACCCGGAAATCAAACGACCGAACTTCTTTCCAAAATCAACACAGACGGCACCTGTAACCGGCTGTCCGTTTCACCAAGGAGCATTGAAATGAATTATGTCGAACAGTTACGTCAAAAAATCGGTCATGACCCAATCATTCTTGTCGGTTCCGTCGTCCTCGTCGTACAAAACGAGCACATTTTGCTCGAACAACGAAACGAAACACAAGCCCGCTTTGGTTTACCAGGAGGATTGATGGAATGGGCGGAATCACCGGAAGAGACCGCTCGTCGAGAGCTTAAAGAAGAGACTGGCTTAGAGGTGGAACGATTAACGTTACTCGATGTCTACTCCGGTCCGCAATACGTGACGACGTTAGCGAACGGAGACGTCTTTCAAAGCGTCACCCTCGCCTATATCGGTGAACATCCGATTGGAATGTTAAAACAAAGTAATGAGAGTATCAAGCTCCAGTTCGTACCGCTTGATGACTTACCTGATCATTTGGTCGGTTCTCACGCTCGAATGATTGAAGACTACAAAAACCGCCGCTAAATGAATAGCAGCGGTTTTTGTTTATAGCGACTGACGCATGATGTATTGTTTCAAATCCCGCTGAGTCCACCCTTCAGAACGTAACGCCTCCCAAATCTGCACATCTGTTGATTGATAATGGTAGGTCGTTCCCGGTAAACGACGGACGACTTCTGTCGCGTGTCTTGCTTTTTGTTCTGCTGGACCTACGACTGACAAGAGAGATGATCCGGCTACTGCCACTACACTTGCTTCTAATTGGTAATAATCCGTTTGTAATTGCTGCATGACATGAGGATCTTGCTGCCAGATGTATTCCCCTTGTCCATGGTATTGTTTTAAAAACTCCACTTCTTCGAGCGTCGGCAGAGCGGCTTCTTGACGTTCATCCGTTAAATGAAAATATCCGATTTCTCCAACAATCGTATAGTGAAGCGATTCATACAAGCGAATCGCTGGGTCGTTCCCTTGAATGACTTCAAGCATCAGACCATCCATTCCGATTTCTTTAGCATGGCTCAGTTGTGCTTGATACAAGGCTTTCGCGATCCCAAGACGACGATATTGTGGTGAAATCCCCAGTCCCCCACACCGCATGATGCGTTGACCCTCGATCTCCTTCCAACCGTTCAGCCAGAGACCGACCGGTATTTCTCCATGATAGGCAACGAATGAATGCTCCAATTGGT
This sequence comes from Exiguobacterium sp. s46, assembly GCF_018618875.1. NCBI lineage: Bacteria > Bacillati > Bacillota > Bacilli > Caryophanales > Exiguobacterium > Exiguobacterium sp. s46. The sequence goes on along the minus strand of NZ_JACSMY010000002.1, from coordinate 229,647 downwards.
TCCCGTCTCGTTCGATGATGCGCTCTTGGAATTCTGCTTCCGATAAGTGCAGTGGAATCAAATAATCTTGGAATCCATCCTGCATCGCTTTGTACGCCGTTTTTACGCCAGGTGCGCGTTGAATATGAATCATCGAAAAACCTCCTTTTCCACTGAGCTGTTTCGCTTTCGTTCGCCTCATTTCCTGCATACAAAAACACCCTTGTCGCCAAGGGTGTTAGTCGATTCATTGATGGAGTTTCGAACGCTTGCGTCCATATCCGAAGTACAACAGTAATCCAATGGCTGTCCAGACAAAGAAGGCAATCCACGTGAATGGTTGTAAGTTGAACATGAGCATGATACAAGCAAGGACTGACAAAATCGGTAAGACTGGGACGAACGGAACCTTAAAGGCGCGCTTCAAATCGGGACGCGTCCGGCGTAGGACGATGACCGCGATCGAGATGAGCGAGAAGGCTGCCAGTGTTCCGATGTTGATCAATTCAGCAAGTGTACCAAGCGGCACGAATCCAGCGATTAAACCAGCAGTCGTTCCGAGAATCCAAGTCGCTTTAACTGGTGTGTGTGACTTTTCATTGACGTCTGAGAAGACTTTCGGTAATAATCCGTCACGGCTCATCGCGAACAAGAGACGGACGAGACCAAATGTCATGACGAGGATGACCGTCGTCATACCAACGATGGCTCCTAAGTCAACGAATCCAGCGACCCAGTCTTGGCCAGCCACTTTTAAGGCAAGGGATACTGGGCTATCAACACCTTCAAACTGTTTGAATGGAACGATTCCGACCATGATAGCAGAGACCACGACGTACAAAACGGTAACGATCGCAAGCGATCCTAGAATCCCAATCGGTAAGTTACGTCCCGGGTTTTTGACTTCTTCTGCTGCCGATGTGACGGCATCAAATCCAAGATAAGCGAAGAAGGCAATCGCTGATGCTTGCAGGACACCGCTCATACCGAACGGCGCAAACGGCTTGTAGTTGCCTGGTTCGATATACCAGATCCCGACGACGATGAACAAGACGACGACGGCAACTTTGACGAGTACCATGATGTTGTTGACGCGTTTTGTCTCTTTAATCCCAAGCGAAAGCAAGAGCGTGATGACCATCAGAATCAAGAACGCTGGTAAGTTAAAGAACGTTTCGCTTCCTGGTACAGCACCTGGAGCAGCTGTTAAAGCTGTCGGTAAATGGAGACCAAAGCCTGCTAACAGTGACTGGAAGTACCCTGACCAGCCGGTCGCAACGGCACTCGAAGCGAGTCCGTATTCTAAAATGAGACACCAGCCGATGATCCAAGCCACGACTTCCCCAATCGTTGCGTATGTATACGTATATACACTACCTGAGACGGGAATCATCGACGAGAATTCAGCATAACAAAGGGCTGCGAGCGCACAGACGATAGCGGAAATAATAAATGAGATCGGTAAAGCAGGTCCTGCATAAAGAGCGCCCGTTCCTGTCAGAACGAAAATCCCGGTACCGATGATGGCACCGATTCCAAGTAAAATAAGGTCAAACCCTGATAAGTGACGTGCCAGTTTGGAATGTTGTTTCATGTCCATCATCACACTGACATCTTTCTTGCGAAGCAAACTCATGTTTCATCCTCCGAACTTTTCTCTTTTTTCTGAATATTCAAATCATTGAGGTAATTGACTTTCTTATCATAACAAACGATGTCAGGTTCGATAAGTCTTTTTTTCTGTATTTTTTCACAAAGTGGTCAAACCACTTTTGTGAAAATGCGACAACGCTTTGATGCGTCAACGCAAAAACACCCTTTCCTCAAAATGAGAGGAAAGGATGTACTCGTATTACGGACGATCGTTTGGATGATCGAGGTTAGGACCTTTATGATCATCTGGATCGATCGGGTAATCATCTTGCTGTGCTAAATCGTTTTCTGGCAATGCACCTTTTGGTGTACCATGTGTCGTCTCATCCGTTGAAGAAGAGCGCGCTGAACGTGGTGCACGATCTGGTGTGACATCATCTGCTGCTTGTGAAGCTGCACCTTTTGCTGCATCTTTCAAGCTCGGTGATGAAGAAGTCGATGCTGACTTACTTGGAAGGTTCGATGTGTCGACTTCCGTGTTCTCTGCTTTCTTTTGCAGACGATCGAGGTAACGCGATGCATTATCACGTCCACCAAGACCAAAGGCAAGACCGAAAGCAAGCGCAAGTGCTCCAAGGATCAAGATGAAGGCCGAGTTGACAATCGTATCAGCAACACCCAATTGATCAAGTGCCATGAAGACAGCAAGTGCAAGAATCGCATACTTCGCAACGCTTGAGAGGACTTTTAGTTCAGAGTTGCCGAACAAGCTGTCCATCGTACGTTTGACGAGGTTGCTGACGATGATCCCGATTGCGAGAATGATGATCGCTGTCAAGACGCTCGGTAAGAACGCAAGGACGGCACGACCGAGGTCGACCATGAAGTCAAGACCAATCAAGTTGAATGCTTCGACGACGAAGAGAACGACGATGACGATCTCAACGAGTGCACCTACGATTGAAGCTGGTGATGTAGAAGCTTGGTTCGCATCCCATGAACCGATCTTCAAGTGACGTGTCAGGTTGTTGAATCCAAGACGTGATAAGAGATCCGTAACGAATTTCTTGATGAAACGTCCGACGTAAAGACCGACAAGAATTAGAACGACACCAACGATGATGTTCGGAATCATACCAAGGACATCGTTCAACATGTTGATCGCTGGTCCTGTGATTCCTTTAATGTTTAATTGATCAAGTGCTGAAATCGTGATTGGAATCAGAATCAAGATGAAGACGACTGTTCCGAGAATCGACGAAAGTGATTTCGCATCTTTTTGATCCGTTGATCCAAGGTTGAAGCGAGCTGCAAATTTATCCGTTCCAACAGCATGAAGGAAATTCGTCACGATATCGCGGACGATTTTCGCTACGAGGAAGCCGACGAAGAAGATGGCTGCCGCAGCAATCAAGCGTGGAATGAATCCAAGGAATGACGATAACAATTGGCTGAACGGTTGTGAGACACTCTCAATGTTCAACGCACCGAGTACACCCGGTAGGAACAGAAGCAAGACGAGGTAGAAGACGATCTCCCCTGCTACTTTTGGATAAGTTGAAAGATCCGTCTGACCTTGAAGCATCTTGTTCGAACGCACTTTGTCGTTCGCCATCAACTTCGTTCCTGCTTTGACGATGATCATGCGGAGAACGACCGCAATGACGTACGCCAAGAGAAGAATGAGGGCTGCTTTCAAGATATTCGGGATTGCCGCGAGTAATGTACTCATCGTATCCGCAAGTGGTCCAGCAATGATGTTCAGATCAAGGATGTTGAAGACCAAGATAAGAACGAAGACCATGAGCACCCAAAAGACGACGGTTCCGATGATTTTTTCAGGTGTCCACTTTTTCTTCTTTGGTGGCGTACCCTCTTTTTGAGGTGACAACTTGTTGACGACCCCAGACTTCTCTAACGCTTTTTGAACTCCGTTCGCGATCAGCTTGGCAATGAGCCATCCAATCAAGAAAATGATGATCGCTCCAAGCAAGTTGCCGAGTGATCCGAGAATGCCGTTCAAGTTCAACGACGTTCCGTTCCAAATGTTATTCATCCTGCCACACTCCTTCACCTAAATAAAATTATATATTTCTGACACTTCTTTAATTTCCCCAGCTAAAGGATTTATTAAACCCGTGTCCGTACCAGAATGTGGCGTTTTTTGTTTTCAATACAAAAAATGGGATGTTTGCTATATGTGAGGATACACTGCTACAACAATCATTTCGGAAAAAAGCAGTATCGTCTAATTGACGACACTGCCTTATATCAAACGACTTCTTTTTCAGAGAACTGACTGTTGTACAGATCTGCATAAAACCCGTCTGCCTCGAGTAATTCTTCATGTGTGCCCTGTTCGATGACACTTCCTTGATTCATGACGAGAATCAGATCGGCATCCTTGATCGTCGACAGACGATGGGCAATGACGAAGCTCGTCCGCCCTTCCATCAAGCGACGCATCGCTTGCTGGATGAAGACTTCCGTCCGTGTATCTACACTAGAGGTCGCTTCATCGAGAATCATGATCGGCGGATCGGCAAGAACGGCCCGCGCGATTGTCAACAACTGTTTTTGACCTTGCGAGATGTTCGAGGCTTCCTCGTTCAAGACCGTATCATACCCGTCCGGCAACGTCCGGATGAAGTGATCAGCGTGTGCCGTTTTGGCTGCAGCGATGATTTCCTCCTCGGTCGCTCCACTCTTACCGTAAGCAAGATTATCTCGGATCGTACCGTTGAAAAGCCACGTATCTTGTAAGACCATCCCGAAAGTCGTCCGTAAGTCTTCGCGTGACATCTCGCGGGTATCGATGCCGTCAATCCGGATCGTCCCCCCGTTCAACTCATAAAAGCGCATCAATAGATTGATCATCGTCGTCTTACCGGCACCCGTTGGTCCAACGATCGCGACCGTTTGTCCCGGTGCGACATCGATGTTCATATCCTTGATCAAGAGATCGGTTCCGTAACCAAAATCAACGTGTTCGAACGCGACCGCTCCTTCAGCCTGCGCGAGACGATGTGTCGTCACTTCCTTGATTTCTTCTTCTTCGTCTAGTAATTCAAAGACACGTTCTGCTGCTGCGACCGTCGATTGAACGATGTTCGCGATGTTCGCCGTCTGTGTGATCGGTTGCGTGAACTGGCGTGTATAGGTGATGAACGCTTGGATATCCCCGATCGAGATCGCCCGTTGCGTGACGAGAATCCCGCCGACGATACTGATCAGGACGTAACTGATATTTCCGATGAACATCATCATCGGCATGATGATCCCGGAGATGAACTGTGCTTTACGTCCTGCTTCATATAACTCTTCATTGACGGCATCAAACTGCTCGACCGCTTTGCGTTCATGTCCGAACGCCTTGACGACTGAGTGTCCGGTATACATCTCTTCGACGTGTCCGTTCAATTGGCCAAGTGTCCGTTGTTGGTCAGCAAAATACTTTTGAGAACGTTTCAAAATCGGTCGGATCGCAAAGATCGAAACCGGCAACGAAACGAGCGAAATCAGTGTTAACAGCGGACTGATCGTCAACATCATGATCAGAATCCCGACGATTGTTACGATTGAGGTGATGAACGATGTCACACTTTGTTGTAACGTACTGCCGATCGTATCGATATCGTTCGTCACGCGGCTGAGTGTCTCCCCGTTCGGACGACCATCGTAGTATTTCAACGGCAGGCGTTCGAGTTTATGATTGACGTCTTCGCGTAAATCGTAGACTGTTTTTTGAGCGATACCTGACATCAAATACTGTTGCAAGTAATTAAACAGACTACTGATGATATACAGTCCAGCGAGCCAGAGCAGGATCTGTCCGATTTTCGTGAAATCGATTGCTGCTCCCGGTACACCTTGGAACTTCGCATATGCCCCTTCAAACAATTCCGTGATTGCCGTCCCCATGATTTTCGGACCGGCAATCATGAAGACCGTACTGAGGATGGCTGCGAGGAAAACACCAACGAGTGCCGTTCGACGCGGACGCAGATACCGAAGCAGACGACGGAACGTTGCTTTGAAATCCTTTGGTTTTTCTCCGAGCATCATCATATTTCCGCCACCGGGACCACCAGGCGGAGGACCGCCGGCAGGTCGTTTTTTCTCACTCATGCGATTTCCTCCTCTGATAGTTGTGACTTAACGATTTCCTGATAAACGGCATTGTCAGCAAACAATTCATCATGCGTTCCGATTCCAGCGACTTTCCCTTCATCCAGGACGATGATTTGATCGGCATCGATGACGGTGCTGACACGCTGAGCGACGATCAAGACGGTTGCCTCGCGTGTTTCTTCCCGTAAGGCTTTCCGAAGTGCCGCATCAGTTTTAAAGTCGAGCGCCGAAAAACTGTCATCAAAGACATATAAATCTGGTCGACGAACGAGTGCTCGCGCAATCGACAACCGTTGTTTTTGCCCACCGGAGACGTTCGATCCACCTTGTTCGATCCGTGCTTCGTAACCGTCCGGCATCCGTTCGATGAAATCGGTCGCTTGTGCGATTTGCGCCGCATGCGCGACTTCCTCGTCTGTCGCGTCCTCTTTCCCGAAACGAATGTTTTCAGCGATCGTACCCGTGAACAGTAGCGCCTTTTGGGGAACGAAGCCGATTTTCGACCGCAGTTCCTCTTGCGGTACATCCTGGCTATCGACACCGTTGACCCGGATGCTCCCTTCCGTCACGTCATAAAAACGAGGAATCAAATTGACGAGAGTTGATTTACCGGAACCCGTTCCGCCGATCACAGCCGTCACTTCACCTGGTCGTGCCGCAAAGCTGATGTCGGATAAGACAGGTGTCTCAGCACCTGGGTAACGGAACGTGACACGATCAAAGACGAGCGTTCCTTTTTCACGGTCAGCGGTTTGTGTCCCCTCATCTGTCATCGTTGGTGTCATCTCGAGAACTTCATTGATCCGTTTCGCCGAGACAGCTGCTCGCGGAATCATGACGAACATGACCGACGCCATGACGAGCGCGAACATGATTTGCATGACGTACTGGATGAATGCCATCAAATCCCCGATTTGCATGCCGCCATTATCGATCCGAATGCCCCCGAACCAAATGACACCGACGACCGTCAAGTTCATGACGAGCATCATCACTGGCATCAAGAACGCCATGATTTTATTGACCTTGATCGAGACTTCTGTCAAATCTGCGTTCGCTTTTGTCAATCGTACTTGTTCATCACGTTCCCGGTTAAAGGCACGGATGACACGGATCCCCGTCAAGTTCTCCCGCAGGACGAGGTTCAGACGGTCGAGTCGTTTTTGGACTTTCCCAAACAACGGAACCCCTTTCCACAGGATCAACAGGATTGAAATCACAAGGACCGGCATCGCCGCGACGATGACGAGCGATAGTTTGGCATCTTTTGAGACAGCCATGATCAATCCACCGATGAACATGATCGGCGCACTGACGACCATCCGTAACATCATGATGACGACTTGTTGGACTTGCGTGATGTCGTTCGTCGTCCGTGTGATCAATGACGCCGTTCCGACTTGGTCGAACTCTTGCAGGGAGAACCGTTCAACATGGTTGAAGACTTGGCGACGGATATCCCGTCCGAGTCCCATCGACGCCTTCGATGAATAATAACTGGCGGCAACGGCAGCTAACGCCCCGACACCGGTTATCCCGAGCATGACGGCACCAATTTTCCAGATATACGCGGTATCGCCGGTAACGACGCCTTTATCGATGATGTCCGCCATCAGTGTCGGTAAATACAAATCGGACATCGACTGCGCAAAAACCAAGACGAGCACAGCAAGGACCGCCCATTTATAGACCGTCAACCGTTTGAGTAACTTAATCATCCGAACATCCTCCTTTCAGATCTGGACGTAAAATCTGACCGATTCCCTCAGCAATCACTGCGTGTGTTTCAAGCATCTGTTCGAATACGTCCGGGTCAATCGTCGCAAGCACTTGCTCCAGTTGACGTTGCATCCCCTTCTCTTGTTCCTTGATGTCAGTGACGAATTGCTGCCCTTGATCACTAAGCTTTAAGACGACTTCCCGTCGATTGTCGGGATTCGTCTCCCGAATGACCCAGCCCGATTGGACGAGACCTTCAATCGACTGACTGAGGGTACTTTTCGGTAAGTGCGTATGTGCAGCGAGCTCTTTTTGCGAGATCGGTCCACGCGGTGCAATTGTCATCAAGCTATGAAATTGCGGTAAACTGAGTCCGTTTTCTTGTGCCGTCTGATGCGCTGCTCGGACCAGATGGCGCTGGACATTCCAAAACGACTGCATCATCGCAGTCGAACGGGTCGTTTCCGTTTGATCCATCTTGTTTCGCCTCCTTGTTCCATTTCAAATCGTTCCAAAAGGAACAATTACTTATATGAATTAAATTACGCCGATTATTTTTGATTGTCAACGAAAAGGCAATGTGAAAAATCACATAGTTTTTGCTATGCTCAAGGAACACAAGGAGTGAGCATAGATGAGACATGAAATGGGATTATTTGAAGAACCGTTTCGTTCGATTGAACAAGGACGAAAGACCGTCGAGATTCGACTAAATGATTTAAAACGACAACAGGTAAAAGTCGGTGATCAGATTCGGTTCACGCATACGGAAACGAGCGAGACACTACTTGTTCGTGTAACAAAACGACAAGTCTTTCCTGATTTCCGAGCGCTTTATGAACACATTCCAAACGAAGCTATCGACTGTGTCGGTTGGTCGCTCGACGAACTCGTAACGTCAACTTACTCGATCTATTCAAAAGAAGCCGAGCAACAGTACGGGGCACTGGCTCTGATGATCACATTAGAACCATAAAAAAACGTCTTTTCTACGCTTACAGTAGAAAAGACGTTTTTGAATTCATTCGGGTTCGACGTGTACATGAATATCATAGACACCGTATTCTTCCGTCAGTGTATCTTCAACACGTGTCGCAATATCGTGTGCTTGGTGGATGTTCAAAGTTGAGTTGACGAGGATGACGACATCAACGACTTCATTGTTGCCGTAATTACGTCCTTTGATTGACTTAATCCCTTTGACACCTTCGAGATCGAAAATGACATCTTCGTACATCTTCAGCTTCTTCTCATCGAAGCCATCCGTCAGTTCGTGTGACGCTTCCGTAAAGATGTCCCATGCTGTCTTACAGATCAAGAAGCCGACGATGATCGCGGTCACGACATCGAGCCATGGCATGCCGAACTGTGATCCGACGATTCCGATTGTCGTCCCGACACTGACCCACGCATCGGATAAATTATCTTTCGCTGCTGCCATGACGGCTTTGCTTTCAATCTCCTCGGATAACTTCTTATTGTAGCGGTAGACGAAGTACATCACGAGAGCTGAACCGATTCCGACGTATGCTGCGAGGATATCCGGTGACTCCTGTTTGCCTTCGAACAACGTCGAGATTGTATCGATCAAGACTTGAAGACCGACTGCCATCATGATGAAGGAAGCTACGAGCGAGGCAATCGTCTCACTTTTCCAGTGTCCGTACTTGTGATCGTCATCTGCCGGACGTTGCGAAATCCGTAAGCCGATCAAGACAGCGATCGACGCGATGATGTCCGTCGCGTTGTTCAAACCGTCCGCCCGGAGTGCGGCAGAATCTGCTGTATACCCAATGATTAATTTTAAAGATGATAACAAGATATAAGCTGCGATACTGATCATCGCACCGCGTTCGCCGCGTTTTAGATTATCGTATTTTTGTTGTTCCATTCTCGTCGCCCCCACTTTCTCTGCGATTAGCAAACCTCATCGTACCAGTCAGAAATCGAGTGGGTCTAGAGAAATCATTTTGTTTCGAACTAGGTAATTAACAAAAGCGCAATAATGTTTCCCTACACCAAAACAGGTTCAATAGAGCCATGTGGCGTTTTTGAAGAAAATCAGCAACATTACCTTAAAGAGCAACCAACTTTTTTGACTTGTCAGACTCTTTAACAAACATAATTCGTGCAAGTTCTGAAGGGAATCGGTAGACTAAAGATACAACACCAAGAGGAGGAGTTCTCACAATGGCAGAATTCATTAAGAGTGAAGAAACATTCAAGGAATTGATTTCAAGTGATGCACCGGTCATCATTAAGTTCGAAGCAGACTGGTGCCCAGACTGCAAACGGATGGATTACTTCATGCCGGACGTCGAGTCACAATTCGACCACTTACCAATCCACACGATCGACAAGGATGAGTTCCCTGAAATCGCATCGAACCATGATGTCATGGGAATCCCAAGCTTGCTCGTCTTCAAAAACAATGAAAAACTGGCGCACTTGCACAGTGCAAATGCTAAAACACCAGAAGAAGTTACAGCCTTCTTAAAGCAAAACTTCAACTAAGCAAAAATAACCTGACGCTGCGGCGTCAGGTTATTTTTTATGTATCGATCTGATTTGGGATGCTACTTCAATCCGTCTCAACTTTTCTTAAAAAAGATACGGGTGAACAGATTCGTAATCGTCCCAGCTATCGCTGCTTCGATCAGAGCGACGACCACAATCGCTAAAATATCCTGCATACCTAGAGTTCCTAAGAAATTAATGAGATTCAGAATGAAAAAAAGAATAAAGAAAATCAGATAATCTCGTTTTCGCATCGTAGTCCTCCTACTCAATACGTCTTTGTCGTCTTTCATCGCTACAACACTACCATACATAATACTTTCTAAGGATTACATAATTGAAAGGAACAACCAACATCTACAAAAAACAACATCTACAAAAAAGTAGTCTTTCTCCCGCTCGAGAAAGACTACTTTTGCTTATTTAACGTTCACACGCGATGCCGTCTTTATCCCGGTCTCTTTTCGTGTTTAAGTTATACGTCGCAAGACTCACGTATGCCTTGTACTTTGTTGCTTTGTAAATCGGTTTGCCATTCTTGTCATACCCGGTCCGATTTTTTAGACCCGCTTTTTTCGCGACACCGCCTTTATACGTCTTTTGCATTTCTGCACAACTGGAAAAGGCTTTTGCTTTCGTTGCCGCTTCACTGGCTACCGGAACATGGATCAAGGCGAGACTGACGACACCCGCGAGTACGAGCCGACTCCATTTTTTCATAGGGATTCCTCCTTTTTTCAAAAAACAACGATTCGTCTTTTGATTATAAGAGGTCATTTTTAGAAATTGTTTCCTTTTTTCATTTTTACGTCAATGTTTTTTAAAATCTGACAATCAACGAATATAGGTCGAACTGACGAGGTCATCTTTTAAGATCGACGTCGGGATCTTAAACTCAACGATGCCCATATATCCTGGAGCGATGCTGTACTCATCAAACGACAAAACTAATTTGTGATCTGCCGTAATATAGAAGTTTTGCTTCGCTGAAATGTGCTTGAACTGTTCGTCCTCTGGTACATCCGGTGTTCCTTCGACGAAGTAGACCTTCCCTTCATCGGCTTTCATTTGGCGACGCATCTCTTCTTTTAGATACTCACTGATCGTCGTGATATATCCGTCATCCTTGAACAAGGATGGTAACGTCAGGACCAGCTGTTGTTTTTTGTCGATTGTATCGTACTGGGCGCTTTCCGATGCACTTGCCCGTGTTTCGGTGACGGTTCGCCCAATCGACAACAAGTCGTCCGTATCCGTCTTAACGTCATAGCGGCTATCGACGGCAAATACCCCTTCCTGTCCGTTCGTCTCCTGTTTGAACTTTTCGTAGAGTGCTTGTCCTTCCGCAATATACTTTTCGTTTAGTTGTTGCTCGAGTGCTTTGTCCGGTAACGTCACTTGAGGGGCTTTGATATCAGCCGACTGTTGTGTCTTCGTCTCTTTCCAGTCGATCGTCACGATCTCAGTCAGTTGACCAAAGACCGGCACCTTCGCCATCGCGTCCGCAAATGATGTACTGCTATTTAATCCGCCAACGAATAACGTGATGGCGGCAGCTGTAATCAACACGGATCGCTTCGTCCGCGAAGGACGCGTCCGGTGCTCGACTCGGGCAATCATTTCATCGAGTTCTTTTGGAACCGGTGGTTGTTGGTATGCCTGTTTCAGATCATCAAGTTTGTTCGACATCTAAATCATCTCCATTCAATTTCATTTTCAGTAAGGTCAACCCTTTATACAGCCGGGACTTGGTCGTACTTAAATTCAGCTCTAAAATCGTCGCGACGTCTTTTAAGATCAAGTCCTCGAAATAGTGTAAGATGACGACTTCCCGGTACATGACCGGTAGCTCCTCGAGCGCCTGTCGTAAATCGGAATCCGGGTATGTATCTTCTTTTGTCGCGACGAGTTCGATCAGTCGATCCGTGTCGTAACTGATACTATGCTGACGCTTCCGGATTGCATCAATCGCTGTTCGTGTCAAAATTTGATAGAACCAGGCTTTCATCCGTTCCTCATCCTCGAGTCGATCGAGCGACTGTAACGCTTTTTGGATGCTGTCCTGAATGACATCCAGGCTATCCTGTTCATTTTTCATATAACTGTAGGCTAACCAGTAGAGATTCGGTTTGTATTGCTTTAAAAAACGGACGAATGCTTTTTCCCGTTTTCTCATTTGACGAGAGGTCATAGGCCGCGGCTCCTTTTTTCGATATCGTTCTGTGTATACATCATTAAGACGGGCGAGTCGAGAAAAAAGTTGACGACACAACAAAAAAAGGTGACACCAGGTCACCTTTTCATGGAGCAGACTTCATTAAGATAAGGATGATCAACAGAAACGGAACGATGAAAAGTAATGGAATGCCGACAATCGTGACGCATCCCACATCGATTTTCCGTTGTTTTCGGCGTTCGCGTTTCCCGGTCCGTTCTTCGCGCTCATTCACGGGACTCAACATACCATTCACCTTTTCTACTTAATAATGCAAATGCCGCGATGTATCATTCCAGACCTTTACGTAGAGCGTAATCAAGGCGATACCGTACAGGACACTCATGTATAACGAAAACTCACCAAACAATACATCCGTCCAGGCATTTAATCCAAACAATGGGACAACGAAGAGAAAATAGAACACGAACTGAACACTCGCCAATGCATCAAACCAAATCGTTTCAGAAAATGCGCCTTCGAGTAACGAAACACCATAAATGAATAACGCCGCAACGAGACCAATCCGGATATACCAGACCACGAGGCGAAGCGCCTTGTCTTCCTTCATATAGAATAGCGACCCGACTAGAATAACGAGCCAGACGACGGAGGCGATGCTTTGCCATCCGTTAATCGTGCCGTCCGGATGGAGCATGGCGGACCATCCATTGATACCGATCATGCCAAGTAAACCTACGATGAAGATGAGCCGATACGGTATGTATCTTTGACGCATGACGTTTCCTCCTCTGAAAACGAATAGATGTCACTTCTACGTTGTATATTCCATATGATGGGTTTTATTCCTTTTTCATCACGAAAAATAGTTCGGCTTTTTTGTTTAAGCTGATGACACAACAACAAGGTAATGGACGCGTCCATTACCTTGCCTTAGTCATTCCTTCACTTTAAGATTCACATCATCAATCGTCACGTCATGGGCGGCGAACGGTGAACCTTCTGCACGTCCCATCAAGAACTTCAACGCACCCGTATCGGCTTGTCCCATCGTAAAGGTATAGCTATACGTTTTCGGTGTTGCCGTGATTGGCTCGACTTGACTGAAGTAACGCGTATACGAAGCATTTTCGATCGTTACTTCGATCGGACGTGGCACGGTCGACGATGCCGTGAAACTCAATTCATATGTTTTGCCTTTCGCGAGTGACAAGTTTCCTTGCTCGAGCAAGACACTCCATGGTTCTTGTCCTTCCGCTCCGATTTGGATGCGTGCTGCTTCATTGACAGCTTCGATAGCGGCTTGCGCATCATAGTGGACGTATGACGACCACGACGTTAATCCGTTTGCGAACGAACCGTTCTTCAGTGGTGACGGATCAACCGGAACCGGTGTGACATCGATCAACTCCACATCATCGAGCGAGATTTTCCCAGCTTGTCCACTGAAGTCAAACACAAGCTGATTGTCGTCTGCCGTTTGTGTAGCTGTGAACGGAATGTCGACAGTCGTTGCTTGTTTCGTCAACGGTACAGTCGTCTGTTTCCATTGATCCTGTGCCCCAGTGATTTTCACCTGAAGTGACTTCGCTTTTTTCGCACCTGCCGTGAACCGCAGTTGATACGCATGCCCGGCTTCCAGTTGAAGTCCCTTTTGTGTTAAGCGCGCCGTCGTTTTTTGTCCATGTCCTTCATAACGGAAATGACGTGACTCGGGATCAACAGATCCCGTCGTCCGTTTGCTACCGTCGAAATGCCAATACGTCAAACGATCCATCGCCCCTTGATCGAACGTCCCGTTATAGACGAGGTTCCCGTCCGGGAGTGCCGGTTTTGTTGCATCTTCATCGATGACACCGCGTGGAATCTGCTCGACACGGACGTTCCCGATCTGAACGTTGGCTTTCTCAAGTCCGAGGTTGAACTCAAGACGTGCCGCGAGATCCGTCTCTGCTGCCATATCAAACGTGAACGTATGCCGTTTGATGCTTGGTGTCAGAGCAATCGACTGTTCATTGGAATATTTCGTGTAACCACGCTCTGCTCCACCGCCAACTTTGACCATCATCTTTCGGTCTGCTGTGCTGCTCGCGTCAAAGCTAACTTGGTAACGTCCACCTTGCGCAAGGGATACGTTTTGAATCAGTTGGTGAGAATACGTCTGTGAACCAGGCTGATCAATCGTGACGTCCGCCATCCGTCGCCCCTCTTTTTCAATGATCGCAAGACTTCCTTTGCCACCGAAGTCCGGGAGCGTGACGTAGTTCCAGTACAGCGGATCAAACGACTGATTCCCGGTGATCATCGTGACCGGTTGTTCAAATGCTGCATCGTAGACGAGGTTACCATCGATCGGTTGCTTGGCTCCGTCCGGTAACATCACGTTTTCGTAGGTCGGTTCGACCGGTTCACGGTACGCTCGATTTTTCAAATCATAGACGCGAACATAATCGACTTCCATCTCGGCTGGGAACTTCGTCGTCGCATCGACTTCTCCATCGAACCAACCGCCGACCGCGAGGTTCATGACGAGATAGAAGTTTTGGTCGAATGGTGCCGGATAACTATAGTTTGTTGCCGCGTTCAAGCCTTTGCTGTACCAATCGTTTTGTGTTTGATAGAGATTGCCGTCAACGTACCAGCGGAGTTCACCCGGCTCCCATTCGACCGCGTACGTATGCCATTGATCGATCCGTTGTCCGTCTGGGAAGTGATAGTCTTTCCCCGTATACTTATTGTTCGGCCAGTTTTCTCCGTAGTGAATCGTTCCAGCGACCTTGTCCGGTTGACTGCCCCAAGCTTCCATGACGTCAATCTCACCGGACGCTGCCCACGCCCCGTATTTATCTTGCTCCGGTAACATCCAGAACGCAGGCCAAAGCCCCTTTCCGGTCGGCAGCTTCGCTTTGATCTCATAACGACCGTACGTCTTATTGAATAATCCTTTCGTTTTTAGCTTCGCTGACGTGTAATCGTATGTACCGAGATCATCCGTCGTCTTTTCCTGCTTCGCCTTGATGACGAGTTTCCCATCACGAATAAACGAGTTGTCCTGCTTCGTCGTGTAGTATTGTTTTTCATTGTTGCCCCAACCTGGTGAGACCGGTTGTCCGTTCGCATCCTTGATCCAGTTCCCCGTATCATAGGTCCATTTCGTCCGGTCGAGTTGTTTCGCCTGAAACTCATCCGACCAGACGAGCTTCCACTTCGTCTCTTTTTTGTCTGCCTTTGCGTCGACCGCTTGACCGCTCAGCAATAAACCGGTCCCGACCGCCAGTGCTACCCATGTCTTCATGTCTGTTTCCTCCTCTTAGTCAAAAAGAGGCAAGGACGAATGTTCGACCTTGCCTCCTTTGTCACGCTTCTTGCGGAATCGTTGCCTTATGTTGCTCGATGACGCCCGCATACCAGTGGGCGCTGTCTTTCCAAATCCGTTCCTGTGTCTCGAAATCGACGTAGAGAATCCCGAAACGCTTATCATAGCCGAAGCTCCACTCGAAGTTGTCGAGCAGTGACCAAAGATAATAGCCTTGGATATTCATCCCTTCTTCGTTTAAGTCAGACACAGCTTGGAGATGCTGTGCGACGTAATCAATCCGGTTCTGGTCAGCGACGCGACCATCGACTAATTCATCGTCGAATGCCGCACCGTTTTCCGTGATGTAGATTGGTAAGTCCGTATACTCGGCACGCAAACGACGAATCAAGTCCTTGAATTCGCTCGGTGCGATATCCCAGCCCATGCCTGTTTTGTCATAATCCGAGTACGCATCCTTCTGCAGGAAATCGTTCGCAGCACTGAACTCGACGAGGTTGCGGCTGTAGAAGTTAATCCCAAAGAAGTCACACGGGACAGAGATCGTCTCCATGTCGCCTTCCTCGATGAACGCGTACGAATGGACGTATTTCGAGAACAGGTTCATCATGTCGACTGGATACTGACCTTTGAAGACTGGATCGAGGAACCACCGATTCGCATATCCGTCTGCATTGTTCATCGCCAGCTGATCGTTGATGGAATCCGTCTTCGCATACTTCGGTGCCAAGTTCAACGTGATACCGATCGGTGTGACCGATTTGAATTCACCCTTCAACAGTTCGACTGCTTTTCCGTGCGATAACAACAAGTGGTGCACGGCACGAACGGCTTCGTTCATGTCCGTATGACCTGGTGCATGTTGTCCGAGATGGTAGCTGAGGAACCCGGCACACCATGGTTCATTGTGTGTGATCCACGAGTCGACGATCCCGTCGAGTTCCGTGAAACAAGCACGGGCGAAGTCGAGGAACCAGTCGACCGATGCTCGGTTGACCCAGCCGCCTTCTTCATGTGCCCAAAGTGGTAAGTCCCAGTGGTACAGCGTCACGGCTGGCTTGATGCCTTCTGCCCGCAGACGTGTCGCGAGTTTCTTATAGAACGCCATGCCTTCCGGATTGTAGACCCCTTTTTGTGGGAAGATCCGTGGCCAAGCAATCGAGAAGCGGTACGTGTCGACGCCGAGACGTTTGATGTGCTGGATATCCTCTTCATAACGGTGGTAATGGTCACAAGCGATATCACCGTTATGTTGTTCGAAGACTTTTCCATCCTCATCACAGAAGGCATCCCAGATCGAAGGCGTACGTCCGCCTTCGTTGTGGGCGCCTTCGATCTGATACGACGACGTCGCCGTTCCGAATACGAAGTTCGGTGCAAATTTCATATGTGTAATCTCCTTTAAGCTACTTATTCTTTAACGGCACCTGCCGAGATACTGCTGACGATATATTTCGAGAGGAACAAGAAGGCGATCATGATCGGTACGACAGAAATCGCGATCCCGAGATAGAGCGAGCCTAAGTTCTCTGCGACTTGTGACCCTTTCAAGAAGCCCATCAAGACCGGTAACGTATACTTCTCTGGAGAGAAGAGCAAGACGAGCGGCATGATGTAGTTGTTCCATGAACCGATGAATGTAAAGATCGACATCGTCGCGATCGCCGGCATCATCATCGGCAAAGCTATCGTATGGAAGATCCGGAACTCACTCGCTCCGTCCATCCGTGCTGCCTCGATCAGACTCGGATGCAAGACCGTCTGGACATACTGTCGGACGAAGAAGACCGTGAACGGACTTGCAATCGCCGGAACGATCAAGGGGATATAACTATCGAGCAACCCGAGATTTTTACTTAATTCGTAGAAACCGATCAATCCGAGTTGACCCGGAACCATCATCATGACGAGCATGAAGACGAACATCGCATTCTTTCCTTTGAACTGATAGAAAGCGAATCCGAATGCTGTCAACGCCGAGAAATACCCTGATAAGACGGTGACGAGGACGGCGATGATCAAGCTGTTCTTGAAACCGGACCAGATGTTGACGTATGAACTGAGCGCCGCATAGTTCTCGGCGAGCGAGTTCCCCGGAATCAACGAGAATCCGGATAAGACTTCTTCGTTCGAGCGCGTCGCGTTGATGATCATCATGAGAAACGGGATGATACAGGCGATCGTTAAGACGACGAGACCAATATAGATGACACTTTTACCGAACCAGGCTTTCTTTTGTTTCGGTGGTGGCGTCAACTTGAGCGGGCGTTCGGAACGCTCCGGTTGTTCCTCCGTTTGTGGCACGATCCGACGTGCTTCTGCATTTCGTTCCATCGGTCAGGCTCCTTTCGGTGAACGTTCTTTTCGGAACATCCCTTTGAAGACGATGATTGAAAAGACGAGCGTGATGGCAAACAGTCCGTATGCGACAGCAGCGGCGTAGCCATAGTTGTTGTATTTGAAAGCTTGGTTATAGAGATAGAGCACCATCGTGTTCAAGGCACCATCTGGCGCACCGACACCATCCGTAATCAACATCGGGAGGTCGAACAATTGCAGACCACCAATCAACGACGTGATCATGATGTAGAGCAAAATCGGTTTTAAGAGTGGCAACGTGATGCGTGAGAAGATCTGCCAACGTGTTGCCCCATCAATCAAGGCTGCTTCGAAGTAGTCCTTCGAGATCCCGGATACGCCCGCCATGACGACGATGAACGAGTGACCGAGCCACATCCATGTCAGGATGAGCGAGACGGAAATTTGTGCCGTCACCGGTTGCGTCAACCAGTTGATCGGCTCCGAGATGATTCCGATTTTCATCAACATCATGTTCAGTGAACCATGCTGCCAGTCGAGCAAGATGCCGAACAATAAGGCGACCGAGCTGATCGTGATCAAGTTCGGTAAGTAGAACGTCGCCCGGAAGAAGGCAAGCCCTTTTAATTTCAATTGGAGATCCGAGAACAATAAGGCGAGTAATAAGGCGCCACCGATCTGAAGGATGAAGTTAAGACCCCAAATCTTCAGGGTGTTAAAGAACGCTTCGATGAAGTACGTATCCCCGAGTAACCGCGTATAGTTCGCGAGTCCGACGAGTTGTTCGCCTTCAGCGCCTGTGTAGTTCGTGAAGCTGTAATAGAAAGTCAAGGCAACCGGATAGATGCTGAAGATCAAGAAGACGATCCAAAACGGTGCGATGAACAGATACCCATGGCGATCGAGTTTTTTCACAGGTCAAACCCCTTTCTTAAACAAGAAGAGGTGAGGCGAGGATCGCCCCACCTACTCTCCTTATTCCGGTACTTTTACGTCCGGATACGCGTTTTTGACTTTTTTGTAGAACTCAGCAAGTGCTTCGTCTTTTGATTTTTTACCTTGGACGTATTCCATGACCGATGCACCGTACAATGTATCGAGCTGTTGGTCATATTTCGTGACAATCCCTGGTGTGATCTTATCTGCTTGATCAAGGAAGAACTCATAGTTGTTCTGTCCGCCGAGGAACTCATCTTTGAAGTCTGTCTTGATTTTTTCAGTAACTGGTTTGTACGCTAATACGTCACCTGTTTCTTTTGCCCAATCTGTTAAGAACGCTTCGTCTTGCGTCATCATCTTGACGAAATCATACGCAAGCTTTTGTTTCTTCGAATCTTTGTAGACACCTAACCATGTACCGCCCCAGAAGTATGGGCTCGGTCCGCTTGTGACCGCCCAGTCACCCGCTGATTTTTTCGCGTTTTCTTTGAGGACACTGTGAAGACCCCATGTCGGGAGGACGTAAGAGAAGACTTCTGTTTCAGTCTCTTTACCGTTTTCTTTGACTTTGACCGGTTTATCCATGCCTGCGAACCATGATGGTGACCATTCTGGTGCAAGTGCTGTGTATTGTTTCGTCCGAAGCTCTTTTGCGTAATCCATGTAATCTTTCTTGTCTTGCGTCAAGACGAGCTCTTGCTTATCGTTGACCCAAGGTTGTGGGTCGTTTCCTTGTGCGAACCAACGGATTGATCCTTCATCCGGGAACATCTTGTAGCCTTTGCTCTTCATTTTTTCAGCGACTTCGAAGACGCCGTCCATCGAGTCCATCATGCCGCCGATTTCTTTTGGATCATCTGTGCCGAGGACTTTTTTCGCGATGCTGCGTTTGTAGTAGACGCCACCTGGTGTCGTTTGCCATGACAGCGCACGCACGTTACCGTCCTTATCTTTCCCCATGTCATAGACGTACGGGATATAGTCATCTTTGACTTCGTCTGCGTTAAACGGTTTTTCAGAGAGGTTCGCCCAGTAGCCTGCATCAACCCATTGTTTGAGGAACGCGATCTCCCCTGTGAAGATATCCGGTGCTCCGACGCCACTTTCAAGAGCTGGTTTTAATTTCGTCGGGTAATCGGCAATCGGCACGATCGTCAATTCGACTTTGACTCCGTTTTTCTCTTCGAACTTTTTGATGGGTTCTTTTAATTCATCCGTGAACGACCAGATTTTTAAGACGTCTTTCCCGCCGCTCGTCTTTTCTTCGCTGCTACCTGAACATCCAGCAAGGACACTTGCTGTTAACGCACCGACTGTTAACACGCTAACTAATTGCTTCTTCATCTCATCTCATCCTTTTGTTAAGTATTCCGCTTATAGGTAAGCGGTTTCAATTTGTTATCCAAAAATATCGAAAGCGCTTTCGAAAAGGCTTTAAAGAAAATTCCCGAAAGCCCTTTCGGAAAAAGTGATAAAAAATGATTTCGAAATCGCTCTCGCTTTTCCTCACTGACAACGAGCGAGAGCGATTCCGAAACAACGATTGTGTTATTCAGGTACTGGACCTGTCGATTGACGAACCATCAAATTGACCGGAATGACATCGCGTGTCGTGACCCGTTTTTTGTTGACGATCTGTTCAATCAAGACGGATGCTGCATGCTGACCGATCGTTTCCGTATCTTGTCGGACCGTCGTCAGCTTCGGTGTGATGTACTGCGACATGTAGATATCATCGTACCCAACGACTGAGATGTCTTCCGGAATCCGTAACCCGGCTTCATGAATCGCCTCAATCGCACCGATTGCCATTTCATCCCCAGCAACAAAGACGGCTGTCGGTCGATCAGGTAGTGCTAGCAACTCGTTCATTGCCCGCTTGCCTTCTTCTCCGGAAAAGAATCCGCCATTGACGAGATAGCCGTCTGGAATCGGCAAATCAAGTTGTTCCATTGCTTGCTGATAGCCTTCAATCCGCGCTCTTCCGGCATCTGTCGACGTATCCCCCGCAATGTGGGCGATCAGACGATGACCGAGTTCGTGCAAATGATTGATGGCAAGTGTGCCCCCGGTAATGTTATCCGAGTAGACGACACTACAATCGGCACTATCCATGTCGACGACGACGATTGGAATCGTACTTTGAATCAACTCTTGGACGTGCTGGTCCATCTGATCGGAGCAGATGACGACGATGCCGTCGACTGCCCGGTGTCGGAAATGCTCGAGGTAACTCATATCGCGATTGCGTAAGTTCCGCGATGCGAAGATGAGGTCATACCCTTGTTGTTCTGTTGCTTTTCGGAAACTCTCAATGATCGCGTTGAAGAACGGATGCATCATTCCGACGCCATGTGCTTCCGAGAACATGACACCGATCGTCCACGAACGTTTCGTCGAGAGCGACTGGGCGTGCGCGTTCGGTAAGTATCCCATCTCGGCTGCTGCTTGGACGATTTTTGCTTTCGTCTTTTCGCTGACATCCGAATAATTATTTAAGGCTTTTGAGACCGTTGTAATCGAAAAACCGGTCATCTTCGCTAAATCATAAATTGTTCCCATGCTACTCACTCCATTTCACCGAAAGCGCTTTCGATAAATTTAGTATACGAAGTCTCTCTGGAAGTTGCAACCTATTTTTTTATGAAAAATCAGATAAATTGAAAACGTTATCATTTATACTGGATTCAATACAAAAAGAAATCGATTTTTCTTTTAATACGAACAAATGTTTGGTATACTTAAAAAAACACACTTCGCCTTTTTTAGAGAGGAGCTTTCCCATGCCAATCAATCCGTATCTTGTCTTCAACGGCAACACGCGCGAGGCAATCACGTTCTATGCACAGGTTTTCGGTCAAGAACTACCGGACATCATGGAGTTCGGACCAGGTCCCGGTCCTGATGGTCAGCCCTATCCAGAAGAGATGCAGTCACTTGTTCTACATGCTGAACTGATCGTTCATGGTACCCGCTTAATGTTCTCAGACGCAATGCCGCATGATCCGGTCACGATCGGTCAGAACGTTACCTTGGCGCTCCACTTATCT
This sequence comes from Exiguobacterium sp. s46, assembly GCF_018618875.1. Classification (NCBI taxonomy): domain Bacteria; kingdom Bacillati; phylum Bacillota; class Bacilli; order Caryophanales; genus Exiguobacterium; species Exiguobacterium sp. s46. The sequence goes on along the minus strand of NZ_JACSMY010000002.1, from coordinate 207,908 downwards.
GACGTGGATGTGTTACAGAAGACATTTGATCAACTCGCAAAAGACGGCACCGTCATCATGCCGATCCAAAAGACATTTTGGAGTGAAGCCTACGGAATCGTCGAAGATACGTTTGGTGTGCAGTGGCAAGTCAATCATGTAGTGAGTGAAGTGCCTACCACTTAATATTTTCAGGCGACTTTTATTACAAAAGTCGCCTTTTCCATGAGTAACATACCGCCCACTCTTTCTATCCATTCAAATTTCTACAATAAATTTTTTATGGATTAAAATGAAGAGGATACTTCTAATGAATTAAGGAGCGTACTTTATGGATATCCAAACCTTTATCTATTTAGAGAATGAACAGAATCATGTGAACATCACAGAACAAGATCGCATTCAAGTATACATTCAGCAAAAAGAGGATTGGTTAGAAGATGGCTTTTTAAATCTAGACGGTACGATTTCTTTTACCCAGAATGGAATCATACAAGGAGCCGATCACTCAGACGAACTTGCACCACTATGGCAGTACTATGCAGACGCTTTGAAAAACTTTCTAGAAGATGACTCTGCTACATTTTATTATCCGAACACACCTATTGAAGTGTGTTTGAAAAAAGTAAATAACAATCGATTTTCATTAACCATTGATCAAGAAGAAGCTGTCTATAATACACTAGATTTCATTCAAACTTTTAAACAAGCAGCTCTATCTTTTCATCAGCTCGTCGAGGTTATTTCTGACCGAAAATACGAGGATGATTTACTTGAAAAAATAGAGAGCTTGTCGCAATGATAAAAGGCGATTCCGTAACTTGGAATCGCCTTTTACTTAGCTCTCGCTTAAAGAAGTCGAACGTACAGTTGACTGAATCAACTGCTTTAACCAGACCTGTCTTGCCTCTACTGAAAAATCTTCATTTCTGAATACCTTTACTCTAAATGGAAGCAATATTAACAACTGATGCTCCAATGCTTGTCGCGCCTGTAAGATCGTAATAGTTCCTTCTACTCCTGATAAAGAGCGATTCGCACCATATGCTTGCTCGGTGTAATAGGATACGAATCCATCTGCCCATTCTGTAGGACGCTCGTTTAATGCTTTTCGGAAGCTTCGTTCTACATCCGGTTGATCAACATAGACGAGAACTGGTTGCAATGGCGCGATGATCGTCTCTAAGCGATTAATATACGCTCGTAACGTCTCTTCCGGTAGATCGTATTTGATGAGCCCCATCGTTAATGGGTTTTGTAAGAAACAGCACTCAAAAACATATGTTGTATCTGTCGTTAACGCTTGAGCGACGAACGCTTCCCACTTTTTAAAGATCAATGACTGATATAACTCGAACGGTAGTTCATAGATATCACGTGCTTGCAGAAATACAAGTGCTGCTTCAGGAATATCCTGTTTTGACTGCCATTGACGATATGATATCAGCACGTAGTCATTGAACACCTCAGCAAATCGTAAGACATCGAGTGAAGTGTACTTACTTTGAAAATTCGTCCATTCACAAAGCGTTAAGTAAGCGACACTCTCATAATCCGTAGGATGATTGAGGTCTCCTTCAATATGAAGACGCGTGTTGATTTGTTGCTCTTGTAGTAAACGAGTTAATGCTTCAGCTGTTGTTGTTTTGCCTGAGCCCGGGAGCCCTTCAACTATAAATAATCTTGTCATTAGTCCTTCTCCTCCTGACTAAATAGCATATTAAAAATTCATACACTATATACATTACAATTTATAGTATTATTCAGTTATGTAAATTACATTATATTACATGTGAGTCAAATCACTTATTATTAACTTGAGAGGATCTCATATAGTGAAAAATCTTTATTTCAAGAAACGCAAATTTACTTATAGTGACGTAATCAATACGCAGTCGGATTTTATAGACGATTATCCAATCGTTTACCTATTGTACAATTCAACTAAAGAACAAGCATATGTAGGGCAAACGGTTCAAAAAAATCAAAGATTAAAATCCCATTTAAAAGATTCTCGACGTAAACAACTTGATCAAACGATTTTAATTGGACACGAGCAGTTTAACCAATCGGCCACTTATAACATAGAGTCTAATTTAATCAATTTTCTGATTGCTGATGGTCACTACAAATTACAGAACGTCAGTCAAACAGCCTCTCGATATACTCATAATTATTATCAAAAGTTCTTTTTCAATGAAACGGTCTTCGAAAATATTTGGCAACGATTGCTCGAAGAGAGCATTGCTAAAGGAACACTTGAAAACCTACGTAATAAAGATGTTTATAAGCTCTCTCCTTATCGTGAATTGTCCGAGCAACAACTCGAAGTAAAACAAGAAATCCTAGAATACTGCAAAATAAACATTACACAACCAGGACATCATGTATTTATTGTAGAAGGAGATGCCGGGACAGGAAAAAGTGTTTTACTTAGCTCTTTATTCAATACAATCCAGGACTTGTCGAAAGATACTAGTTCTGCTCTTTATCAGACAGACAATTATTTACTCGTCAATCATAGTGAAATGCTAAAAACGTATAAATCGATCGCAGGAAGCTTACCGAATTTAAAGAAGAAACAATTCCAAAAACCTACACCATTCATAAACACATTAAGTAATCAAAATATGATGGTAGACATTGTACTAATTGATGAAGCACACCTACTCTTAACAAAAGAAGATACGTATAACAACTTTCATCAAAAAAATCAGCTGAACGAAATCATCACACGTAGTAAAGTCACCATTCTAATTTTTGATCCTAAACAAGTATTAAAAATCAAGAGCCACTGGGGACGTACTACTCTTCAGGAAATCGTCGGTCCCTTCGCAACGAAAACGTTACGATTATCTAAACAATTTCGGATGCAAGCTAGTCAAAAAACATTACATTGGATCAATCGTTTTGTAGAACGAGAAATCTTACCGTTACCATCAGACTCTAACTATGACTTTCAAATCTTCGAAGATCCCGAAGCATTCAAAAAAGCAATTTTTCAAAAAGATCAAAAATATGGGCTTTCAAGAATGGTATCAACCTTTGATTATCTTCATAAAAAAGATGGTGCTGACTATTACGTAGACGAGGATGGCATCAACCTTCCCTGGAATCGTAGTTATTCAAATATAACGTGGGCAGAACAACCCGAAACGATAAATGAAATTGGATCAATCTATACAATTCAAGGATTTGATTTAAATTACGTAGGTGTTGTGCTTGGTCCTTCCATTCAATATGACGAAGAGACTCAGCAGCTAATCATTGATCCTACACAGTATAAGGATAAAGGCGCCTTTGTTTCGCGCCAGGACTTAAGTAAAACAGAAAATGAACAAGCCAAAGAAGATATTATTTTAAATTCATTAAACGTTTTGATGAAGCGAGGCGTAAAAGGACTTTATCTTTATGCTACGAATCTGCAATTGCGAAAACGTCTATTACAACTAAAGGAGAATGACTCATGAATGAAATTGAATCTTTAATAAAAAAAATCGATGACTTTCGGGATGAGCGGAATTGGAGACAATACCATAATGCTAAAGATTTAGCGATTTCTTTATCGATCGAAGCATCTGAATTACTAGAGGCTTTTCAGTGGAAGACAAGTGAAGAAGCTTGGGAAGAGAACAAAGAGAATATTAAAGAAGAGATTGCTGATGTATTAATTTATGCGCTAACGTTATGTAGTGAGTTGAACATAAGTGTCGAAAAAATTGTACTTGATAAAATAAAGAAAAATGGTCAAAAATATACTATATAAAAGACAATGAAGTTCCCAATTACATTAGGAACTTCATTGTCTTTTATAAGAGTGTTAAGTTATCCATTTTTACCGTCTTCCATTCTTCCCCGTCATATCGCTTAAATAATTCTCCCGCAATTTGATAACTACGTTCAAATCCAATACTACCAATATTAAAAAAAGGCTTTTCAAATTGATCCAATCGCCAAATAATTTTCTTTTCTTCTCGAATTGGCATTTGGCGTTCTTCTAATAGTTCAACTAATAATTTTCTCTCAATTGGTTTTGAAAACCCTAATATCGCATATAAAAAATATAGATACTCAGTTTCATCAAAGTTTAATATTGTCACATGATGATCTGATTGATTTAAAAATCGTAACACCATCCGATATTGCTCAAGTAGTAGTGGAACAAGTCTCTCACTATCTTTATGACGTCCAGATAATATCAATTTAGTGAGCGTTGACCCTTTTAAGCGATTAGGTAGACGTAATGCAGGAAATGTAGGAATAGAAAATACAGTCGTATAAATTCCTGATAGTAAAAAGAAACGTTTTACTTTTTGATCAAAATTTAATCTAGTGCTTGACTCAGCTCTCCCTTTTTCATAAATAGCGGCTGTATTACTAGTAAATTCAATTCCATTAAATTTCTGTTGATAGTAATCTGAAGGAACTAGTACGCCATCATCCAAAAAATTGATCTCTTGATTTTTATTTAACGGAAAATTCCCTCCCCATATTACCACTCGTGCATTCTTAACTGTATAAGGGAAAAAATGAGGTGCTGGGTATTCATTTCTATCGTATATATTCGGAACTAACTCACTCCATAAATAAGAAAGTTCTTCATTAATGTCATATACTTTATCTTCTTCATATTTGGAATTCCAATGTTCAATCGAAAAAGTCCATACACTTTCATTTTGAATAAAATAAGGATATTTATATAAAATTGTTTTAATTGTCTTAGGTGAAAAAGGATATTCTTTTTGTGTCATTTCAACAAGCTCTGCAATCGTACATCCTTTTTCAGACTTTGATAAATAATTTACTAGTAACGAACGCGCACTTATATGGTCATTTCCATATGAAATATCTTTAATTTTATCTAAACGTTCAGCTTCTAACTTATCTTCTAAAGTATATGGCTCAATTAAAAGATTAGCTTCACCTTTTTTTAGCCCATTAAAAATTAATTTTTGTCCCGGCTTAACTCGATAATCAAAGAGTAAGTCTCCAAAGCTATTGCTACCTGCTTGATTTTTATTGTTTACTTTTAAAATCAAAGACGTTTCGTTTACTCTAACTTTTAGCGTTTGATCAATGAAATAATCTAGCAATTGTGGCGGAACATGAAACAACGATTTTTTCCGTTCTAAAGTAGACAAACGAATCGTAAATGACCTGTTTTTAACGCGTTTTCTTACTGAAAGCTCTTCGTTTACATCTGTACTTTCTTTTTCATTCTCTTTCTTAAATGACAAACCTTTTGTTGTATCTTTTCCCTGCTGCTTATGATTATTAAAATCTTCGACTTCAGGAGACGAGTCATCAAACATGAATGTATTATTAGCAATAACGATGTTGGGTTCTTCTTTTAAAACACGACATAAACCTTCATAATATGCCGAAAATATATTTTCATAAGGTTGTTTTTTAAAATATTTTTGAATAATTTCTCGGATCTTAATGTGTGTCTCTCTATTACGTTTTAAGTATTCAATAATTACACCTTGATGATTTTTTATTTCATTTAAGATTTCTTCTGAAGCCGCTACATTATATTCTAAAGGAGGATTTTCATAATCGTTCAATTTGATTCTACGGTAGGTTACTTTAAAACGCGAATCAACTTTCGGAAAGAATAGTACGTTGGATTCATTTATTCCGTAATGCGATTTTACTAGTTTAATCACATCGAAAATTGGAATATCTATCAATTTATTATTAAACATGTAGCGATGAACTAAATCGTTAAGTAGTTGCCATTCACTTAAGATAATATATTGAGCGTCTTTATTTCCAATTTTACCGTTTAGTACAATGAATCTTGAGTCACGATAGACAGAAGCTATTTTTTTTTGAAGTTCTGGAGTTAATAGTATAGGTTCACGATTTTTTCGTAAGTTTCTCTCTATATCATCAAATTTTGTTAATTGATTATTCCATCTTTTAATTAGTCCATCTTCTAATACAATAGATGGATTTTTTGCATTTAATGCTACATTCACTTGATATTCTGCATCCTTCTTTGAACAGCCTCTTCCCGAATCCCAGATCATCATTAAATATTCGATCATTCGATCAAAAGTTAAGACATTTGTATGCAATGAGTTAAAAGCAAGTTGAATATAGCTAATATTAGAAGAGATGACTCCTGAAGAATTCATGTTTATCCTCGCTCCTTATATAGAAATGTTTTACAATTAAATTATAGAAGAAAGGAGCACTATTATGAATGATATTATCCAACGAATTACAATTTTTTTATCCAATAAAGAAAACAATCAAGCTCATGTAGATGAAGTGCTTACTTTACTTGAAGATGAATTTATTGATCTTCGTCTTTTAAATAAAGTAGTCCAGCTACAAGATAATATTCAAATCAATAATAATATAATCACATTGAAGCTATCCTCTGAAAAAAAAGAAAATGTTTCTTTTTCATCTAATCATAGAGAAGAATTAGTTAAAGAATTAGAAAACCGCTTAATAGGTCCGTCAGAAGGAAGCGAGGAAACGCTAAGAGTAGCACCAAGTTCATACTATTTAACTGGTCGTTTGTTTCCATACGGCTCTTCTTCAAATGTTATTCATGAAGACGAAACGGGACAGCCTCTTAACGAAATTGAAGGCGTCACTTTAGAAGGAGAAGCAATCGAAGAAATTATAACTACACAAGATAAATTTCGAAATTCCTCGTTAGGTATTAGTATTATCGTAAAGGAATTAAAGGAGATTAATTGTTGTGTTAGTTGGGCTATGTATGAGCAGATAGAAATTCCTCACGAAAAGGATCACGAAAAAGTACATATACATTATAAAAGATCTCCACAAAAAACTAACGTTTTAATAAATCTTAAAAGTAACGGTGAACTTATTTTGAATAAGGATTATCCATTGTGTATTAAATGGTACGTTCGTCGAGGAAAATCTGGATATGATGTTAGTATTTATCTCGTTCATACATTGAGCTTAGAGGATACACAACGCTTCCCACGACAAAGCGAAATCATTTTCCAACCTAAATTGGCTTTTGAAATTGAAAAGGAAAATATCATTCCACGTTCAACACCAAGTACTGATCATTTAATCAATTTTTTATATCGCCATCGTACAGTGCCGATTATTGGACATCAGATTAGTGTTGATTGGACTGAAACAACTGAATTATTTTCGTTTAAAACATCTTGGTTACCTAAAGAAGAAGTTCCCATTGTCGAACATAAGAGTTTAGATGATATCTCATACAACATGCTAGATATTGCCAGTAACAAAAAAAAAGAAGTCATTCAACAATTGTACCGACTACCAAGTGAATATATAAACTGGATTGATGCACAAGCTAATTTAAAAGCCACACTCAATCAAAAGGAACAAGAAATTTTACTAACTCAATTAGAAAAAGCTAATCATACAGCAGAAAGAATTCGAGAAGGCATTCAATTGTTAGAAGAGAACAACAATGCGTGGATTGCTTTTCGATTAGCTAACTTAGCTATGCATGTGCAAAGAGAACAAGGAATTAATGCTTCTGCACATCGCGAAAATAACAACCATATTTTTGAACCTCAAAAAAGCAGCTGGCGCTTGTTTCAACTAGCTTTTTTATTAATGAACCTACCTAGTACATTTAACAAAACACATAAAGATCGAAAAACGGTAGATTTACTTTGGTTCCCTACAGGTGGAGGTAAAACAGAAGCTTATCTAGGGCTTGCAGCTTTTATTTTGTTTGCTCGCCGTCTAACAAATGATGTTGATAATCCAATGAGTTACGGTGGTATGAGTGTAATGATGCGATATACTTTACGACTTTTAACAATTCAGCAATTTCAACGAGCTACTCTTCTCATTTGTGCAATGGAAGCAATTCGTCGCAACAAGGATGTCTACTCATCCACTATTTCAGAATTATCTACAATTCAATTAGGTGAAGTTCCTTTTTCAATAGGATTATGGATTGGGTCTTCTTCTACACCAAATAATTACGCGCAAGCTAAAGTTGCTCTGGAAAAGCTAAGTAACAATGAAACTCTTGAAAACGAGGACTTTGGTAATCCTATGCAATTAAGTCACTGTCCTTGGTGCGGTACAAAACTAGAAGTAAAAGATTATTTTGCCTCAAGTAGCAAATCGACTATAAAGTGTTCTCTTAACAGATGCGAATTTTCAACTGGAATTCCTGCTCATACAATTGATGATGCCATTTACGATCACTTACCATCCTTAGTAATTGGAACTGTTGATAAACTTGCACAAATCACTTGGCAACCACGCATTGGGGAATTGTTCGGAAGGAAGACTTCTTATAATCGAAAGTTGAATAAGTTTATTGACGAAACACCAGATAATCAAATTAGACGAGAGGATGCATGGTTGCCTCCAGCAGATCTAATCATTCAAGATGAACTACATTTATTGAATGGACCCTTGGGATCATTAACTGGTTTGTACGAATTTGTAATTGAAGAAATGATGGGATTTGGTCTCACTAAACCTAAAATTATTGCTTCTACAGCAACAATCAGTGGAGCAGATGCACAAATTCGCGCCTTGTATGATCGTACTGCTAATCAATTTCCTGTATATGTACAATCACCGGACGATTCATTTTTTTCTAAAACCGTTCCTATAACGCAAAAAGCTGGGCGACTTTATGTGGGCATTTCTTCTCCAGGAGTAAGTATGAAAATTCATACTGTCAATGTTTATGGAGCATTGATTGCAGCAACACGAATGCAACCTATTAGTCCAAGCCTTGATCCGTATTGGACAATTGTAGGCTACTTCAACACAATTCGTGAACTCGCTGGAACAAATACGATGTTTTACGATGAAATTAGAACTTACCTACAATCTAATAATGTTACAGAACCATTGTTAGATTTTGAAGAGTTAACAAGTCGTAAAAGAGCGCAAGAAATTCCATTATTACTATCGCGTATGGAACAACCAATTGGTAGCTCAGATACACTTGATGCTGTTTTATGTACAAATATGATTTCTGTAGGTGTCGATGTAAACCGACTTGGATTAATGGTCGTTCATGGACAGCCTAAAACTACAGCTGAATATATTCAAGCTACTAGTCGTGTTGGACGACAATATCCAGGACTAGTCGTCACATTGCTAAATCCACAAAGAACACGTGATATGTTCCATTTCGAACAATTTAAGTCATTTCATCAGTCCTTCTATCAATATGTTGAACCTACAAGTGTTACACCTTTTTCGTCTGGATCTTTAAAACGAGGTATTACAGGTGTATTAGTCGGTATTTTAAGACAAGCAACAACAGTACCTCCACTATCAAAAGCCAATAGCGCCGGCTTATTTGATATAAATAGTGTTGATCTAGAGATGATTAATCGATTAGTTACAAGAGCTCACTCTGTGTATCAATTACCCGAGGATGAAATACGACAATTAATTAGTAATGTTTTAGATAAATGGCAAGAACTCGCAGAACGTACAGATAGAAACTTAGCTTATCGACGAAAAGTAATCAATGGCCGAGAAACAAATTTAAGTCACCATTTACTAACTACATTTGAAAATACACCGTATACGATGGATTCAATGAATGCCCTCACCTCTCTAAGAAGTGTTGAGCCAGAAATCAGAGTCGAAGAGGAGATGAACCCTTATGACAGTTGGTAAGAATAATTCAATTTATCAGCGTGGAGCAATTCGAGCTGCTCAATTACTTCAACATTTTGGTCCAGGAGCTATCGTTGATTTACCAGAAGGAAGTTTTATTACAAGTGCTGTTGATCAATGGAAATTCAAACATGAACACAGTTTACAAGAAGAGGATCATGAAGCTGTTACGAATGCTTTAGGTGGGAAAAGTGTTCGATTACTAAATTATCATTCAGATACCATTCGTGCAAAAGTTTCTCGCTTCCCAATGTGGCGCTTTTGTCCGAATTGCGGATCAATGACGAATTCTCCAAGAAAACATTTGTGTTCAAATCCTAAATGTGAACCTCTCGGTATTAAGTATGCACCAATGCGTTTTATCACGGTCTGCCGCAAAGGTCATATTAGTGATTTTCCTTGGATAAAATGGGCACATCAAGATCAAGAAGTTTGCGAAAGACCGCGATTGATATTGTCAACAGACAAGGGATCGAAGTCAAGTTCTTACAAAACAATGCATGTGAAATGTACAAGCTGTAACGCAAAACGAGCATCGTTAGCAAGAATTAAAGAAAAAGGAGAATTAGAGCGTATTACTGGTAAAAAGTGCTCTGGAACAAAACCTTGGATTCTCAATCATAAAGCAGAAGATTGTTCTACGGAAATGACTGTTGCATTACGCGGCGAAACTAAACTTCATATCCCTAACATTCAAAGCGTTATTACTCTTCCTCTTAAAACAGCCAGTCAAGAGCTCATATATCAAGAAATCGATAAACATTATGATCTTATTAAAAAGAGCTGGTCAAATCTTAATGCTGAAATGAAACAACAGTTTCTTCCTATGCTCTTGTCTTCTCAAGATTTGACTGATGAGGAAATTCAAAAGGGAATTTCATATTTAGACAACAATCGAAATTTTGGTGATATTAATTCTTCTTCAATTCGTCAACGCGAGTTAAGCGCATGGAAACATACAAAGATTGCTCCTCTACAAGAACACGATTGTAAAGCCACTAGTGTAGAGATTCCATCACAATGGACATCCTATATTAGTCATATCGCACGAGTAGATTTAATGCGCGAGGTCCGTGCATTAACTAGCTTTAATCGATTAGATTACAGTGATTCTTTTGTAGAGAAAGCTGCTTCAGATGGTATTCCTATTTTTAAATCTAGCAAAACTTGGTACCCAGGAGTAGAAGTTTTTGGCGAGGGAATTTTTATTGAATTAAATCGTGAGATGATTGATGCTTGGGAAAATCGCTTACAGGTAAATGAAATTTTTGGAGATCAAATTAAGATATTTAATAACAAGAGAATTAACCGTCAACAAATCGAAATTGAATTGTTACCCCGTCATATTCTCATGCACACTTTCGCACATGCGTTAATACGTGCGTTTGCTGAAACAAGTGGTTATTCTTCAACCTCTCTTCGAGAAAGATTATATTTTGAAAGTGGCGCTGCTTCTATTCTAATTCATACAGCAGAAGGTGACGCAGAAAGTAGCCTTGGTGGACTTATAGAACTTTCTAAACCTGAAAAAATGGATGCAATGATTCGTCGAGCTATTGAATTATGTGAATATTGTTCTTCAGATCCTACGTGTTTAGAAGGTGGACAAGAACATAAATCTGCGGCATGTCACTGCTGTCTATTTTTAAGCGAAACCTCTTGTGAATGGAATAATACTTTATTAGATCGTCGAACGATTAATGCAAAATTATCTGAAGAAGCACTATCTTTTTTTCCTAAACTCTTATAACCAGTATGAGCAGGATCAACTTGATTGTTTAATTTGATCCTGTTCATACTAAATAAAACATGCTACAATTTTAAGTTGCATTCAATAAGTAAATTGGAGTTTTATATGAATCCACACACAATTGATTATTTACAAAACAACTTATCAAAAATTCAAGATCAGTATTACAAAATTATTTATGTAAACGAATATCTTCATGGGAACAGTGTTTCTTATTTTGCTCAACAAGAAGGAACACCTTACATAAATCTAGGATTAAGTTTGTCTGAAAAACTACTTAATTATAGTTTAAAGCAGCGTCCGTTTGTTGTGCAGCAAGTCTTTGAAGATTTATTAATTGAAGCAAATTCAAAAGTTATTTGTCTAGATTTTATTGAGATTCTATTTGATCCCAGTCTTCAAATTCAACCACTTAGCCTACTCAAAAATTTAAGTAAAAACTATACACTTGTTGTTGCTTGGCGTGGAGTTTATCAAGATAACACACTTATCTACAGTGAGGTAGGACACCCTGAATATTATAAATACGCACTAGTTGATGAAGAAATTATTTGATTATTGTATAAAGGAGTATGGATATGAACTATCGCGAATTGCTTCAATTTGAACCAATTGAATCTATTATTAAGTTAACAGATGCTAATGTTGAAGATCATGCAAAACAAATGCTCGAATCTTATGTCATTTCAGATCGTATGGCAGATCAACTATCAGATGAGATCATTGAACACTTACAATTTGATCGCCCTATTGAAAATAAAGGACTTTTTATTGTTGGTAATTACGGGACTGGTAAGTCTCATTTGATGAGCGTTATTTCTACTCTTGCTGAAAGAAAAAACGCTAGTCAATTTATTACAAATAAAAAAGTTGCTCAAAAATCCCTTGAGATTGAAGGGAAATTTAAAGTCATTCGAATTGAAATAGGATCTGTTCAAACTTCATTACGTTCGATACTGATTAATGCATTCGAAACACATCTATCTGAATGGAAAATTCAATTCGAATTTCCATCTGACGATCAGATTACAAACAACAAAGAATCCTTAGAGAGAATGATGGGGATGTTTAACGAAACGTATCCTGATCATGGTTTATTACTCGTAGTAGATGAATTATTAGATTATCTGCGGGGACGAAAAGAACAAGAACTTACGCTCGACTTAGGATTTTTACGAGAAATTGGAGAAACTAGCTCCAAAACACGCTTACGCTTCATGGCTGGTATCCAAGAAATGTTATATGGAAATCCACGATTTAACTACGTAGCTGACTCCTTGCAACGAATCCATCAACGATTTGTTCAAGTAAGTATTGTTCGCGAAGATATCGCATTTGTAGTTTCAGAACGCCTTTTAAAAAAGACTGATGAGCAAAAAGCTTATATTAGAGAACATTTAAAACGCTTTACGAAACTATATCATCGCCTAAATGAAGACTTAGAAAATTACGTTAACCTATTCCCAATTCATCCTTCTTATTTAGTTGCTTTTGAAGGAGTTAATACCGTTGAAAAACGTGTGGCGTTACAAACAATCAGTTCTGAAATAAAGCAAATTATCGATCAAGTGGTACCAAATATGCACCCTGGACTAGTATCTTACGATAGCTATTGGACGTATATTGAAACAAACTCTACAAATAAATCAGATCAAAATATTCGTGAAGTAATTAGCAAACACAAGACCCTCTATCGAGCGGTAGAACAATCGTTTCCTGAAGCAAAAAAACGGAACTATCAACAAATGGCTTTGAAAATTATTAACGCTCTTGCAGTACATCGTCTAACTACAGATGATTTACATGATAAAGTAGGTCTAACTCCTGAAAATTTACGTGATGACTTATTTTTGATACCTGCTTTAGGTGCTGAATTTTTGTTAGAAGAAGATGACCCTTCAGATTTTTTAAAGACCAGCGTAGAAGCTGCATTGAAAGAAGTACAAAAAACTGTTAGTTATCAATACATTTCCTCTAATGAATCCAACGGTCAGTATTATCTTGATTTAAAAAAAGATATAGATGTTGATAGTTTAATTCAAGTTCAATCTGAGACAATTGAAGACGATAAACTAGATCGTTATTACTTTGATCTACTCCAAAATGCACTTGAATTAGACGATAATACGTATATAAACAATGTGAAAATTTGGAGATATGATTTTGTTTGGGAAGCTAATCATGTTTCTCGTGAAGGATATCTTTTCTTTGGTGCACCAAATGAACGTTCGACTGCTCAACCCGAACGAGATTTCTACATTTATATGCTTCGTCCATATAGTAGTGTTTCATATAAAGATGACCAAAAGCCTGATGAAGTTTTCTTTGAATATAGCCGATCAGATGTTGAATTTGACCAATTATTACGCCTTTATGCTGCAGCACAAGATTTAGCTATCAATGCTTCTTCTAGTACTAAGAAATTGTACACAACAAAAATTGATGCATATAGACGTCGTTTAAACAAAACGCTCATCGATAACTTTAGTCAGACATTTGAGATTACGTACCAAGGAAAAAAAGCGACTATTGCTGATATCGGACTGTTTATCCATTCTGCTCCAACAGCTAAAAAAATTATTGATACAGCTGCAGAGTCATTTTTAACAGACTGGTTTTCAAAGAAATATCCTGATTATCCATCTTTCGGTCGAATAGAAGTTGGATTAACACGAGACAATCTGACTGAATACGTAAAAAAAGCTTTATTAATGATTAAAGGTGAAACTTCTAAAATGGGACAAGATTTATTATCTGGACTAGTACTTTTAGATGATAAACAACAAGTGACTCTTGAACGCTCTGGATATATACAATGGATACAAAAACTTTTAGATCAACGTGATAATGGACAAGTTATTAACTACGATGAATTAATTTTTACACAACGTATAAAGGGTATTGATGATATTCGATACACAACTGAATTTAAAATGGAATTAGAATTATTAGTCGTTTTGCTTGGTGCTATGCTTCACTCTGGAAGACTTGAAATTTCTATTGAAGGTAAGTCATACAATGCTATGAACTTTAATGATTGGCTCAAGTTAGATATACGACAGCAGTCTGTTTTCAACTATATAAAAAAACCAGTTGGCTTACCGACAGGCGTTATTAAAGAACTTGCTAGCTTATATAATATTGGTTTACCTAATTATGAAGAAGATACATTAAATCGCTTTATTCGTAAATTAACGAGTTCGACACTTGAAAATATCAAAGTAATTCTTGAAGTAAGCCAAATATTAAAAAATGGTTTACAGATTGCTAGCTATACCCTTTTAAGTAGTGAAGACATTACGGAGTACCAATCGGCACTGCAAAAGCATAAAGAATTTATTGAAACACTACAAAGATATGATACACGTGCCAAACTAAATAACTTACGTTTTTCGGAACAAGAAGTATTAGATCAAAAGAAACATTTAAAGAAATTATCCGAATTACAGCAAGTCATTCAAGAAATTACTCGCTTAAAACCGCTAGTTGATTATTTGCAAGTTGCTCAATCAATTGAAGGAGAGTTAACACCGTGGAATCAAGAAGTTGATTTGGTCTTACTTGATTTGGTAAAGCTCTTGAAAACAAATCAGTCTACGTCGCTAATTGAAAGTCGCTTGTTAAAGCTGAAACAAGATTATATTACAAATTATATGAATCAACATGCAAAGACTCGCTTAAACTTAACCGAAAACAGTTTAAAACAATCATTACTATCTGATAATCGACTAAATACTTTAGAGTCTTTAGCACAACGAATTCCGCTATTTCAAACTTCGCAATTAGAAAAATGGAAAACCCAACTTCATTCACTTAAATCTTGTCTACATCTATCAGAAGATAAGTTACAAAATAACCCGTTATGTGAATGTAAATTCCGTCTAAATGCAGGCAACCATCTAAATAAAAATATTCTTGCTCATAGTAAACAGCAGCTTCAATCTATTTATGAAAGCTGGATTGATCAATTAATAAGTACACTGTCCTCTAAAGAAATACAACAAGGAATTGAATTATTAAATCCTCTACAGCGAAAAAAAGTAGAAGATTTCATAACTTCTAAAGACTTATCATTTCCTGTTGATATTACGTTATTGCAAATAATCAGTGAGCTTCTTTCTGGTATTGAAAAAGTAGAAATTTCTTTAAATGACTTCGAAGAAATGATGGCATATGGAAGTCCTATGACTATCGAAGAAGTACGCGAGCAATTTGAATGCTTACTAAAAAGTAAGGTTGGAAATCAAGCTACACAGCATATTCGCATGTTGTTAAAAAAATAAAGGAGTTTTTAGCATGGATGAGCAAGAACAGTTATTTTTTAGTTCAGAAGCCAAGACAGACAACCAAAAAGTTGTCTGTCTTGGACTAACATTCAATAATGATGAAGAAAGAAGAGACTATTTTAGAAATGAGCTTCGAAAAAAGTTACCTCAGTTAAAAAAGATTGAGGGATTCCCCACCGGAGAAGACGAGGATATTATTGCACTTTCAGATCCTCCTTACTATACTGCTTGTCCTAACCCATGGATTAACGATTTTGTTGAAACATGGAATCAGGAAAAAGCAACTATATATAAAAGAGATCCTGATGAGCCTTATTCATGCGAACCATTTTCATCAGATGTAAGTGAAGGAAAAAATCATCCAATTTATAGAGCTCATTCTTATCATACTAAAGTGCCACATAGAGCTATAATGAAATATTTAATGCATTACACCTCTCCAGGCGATGTTGTGTTAGATGCTTTTAGCGGTACAGGTATGACAGCAGTAGCGGCAAATCTATGCAATGATTTATCAGAATCTAGCTCAATAGATATGAATAGCAAAATAGGAAATAGACATGCAATTATCTCAGATCTATCACCTGTTGCTTCTTTTATATCTTATAATTATTTAAATTCAAATAATAATGTAAACAAAATAAATGCTCTTCAAAAAATCATATACAATTTAGAGACTAAATTTGCTACATTTTTCTCTACTAAACACACAAATGGAGAAAAAGGTGAAATAAATTATGTTATTTGGAGTGAAGTATACACTTGCCCTTCATGTCAACATGAATTTGATTACTGGAACGCAACTTACGATCCAATTAAAGATATCTCAGTGAAAGATTTTTCTTGTCCTCAATGCAAAGTTTCTTTAACAAAAAAACAACTTAACAAAGTTTGGGAGAAATCCTTTGATTCTATTTCAAATAAAATAGTCACACTTGCAAAGAGTATTCCTGTTCAAATCAATTACGTATATAACAATAAAAAATTTAATAAGATTCCTGATCAAAATGACTTAAATATCATCGAACAATCTAATGAGTATATAAAAAATATAAATATAAAACCACAGGAAATCTCTGATGGTGTTAATACAAAACAACCGAAAGTGAGTAACGGATTTGAGTACTTACACCATTTCTATACAGGTAGAAATTTAATTTTCATATCAGAATATTTATCAGAACTAAAAAGAAATGATCTTGTGCAACTTGGAATGTTTTTATTAACATCTTCTTCGTCGAATCTTTCAAAATTATATCGTTGGAGAGCAAATGGCAAAGGAGGAATTTTGGCTGGAACTTTATATGTTTGTTCTACTCCCCAAGAAAATAATCCGATTCGCCAATTTTATAGAAAACTCAAAGATATAAAAAATGCAAGTTTCCCCCTAGAGAATCAATCAATAGTATCAGTAAATTCAGCAACAGATCTTCTAATTTCAAATGATAGTATTGATTATATATTTACAGATCCTCCATTCGGAGCTAACTTAATGTATTCAGAATTAAATTCTCTGTGGGAAGATTGGCTTAATATAACTACAAATAATTCTACTGAAGCAATAATGAACGTTTCACAAAATAAAGGCCTATCTCAATATTCTAATTTAATGACCAAAAGCTTTAAAGAATATTATAGAGTGTTGAAACCAGGACGTTGGATTACAGTTGAATTCAGTAACTCACAATCAAATGTATGGAATGCAATACAAGAATCATTGCAAAAAGCTGGTTTTATTATCGCAAATGTCTCAGCATTAGACAAAAAACAAAACAGCTTTAAAGCAATTACATCTACTATAGCCGTAAAACAAGATTTGGTTATTTCTGCATATAAACCTAATTTAGAAAATATTAATAATACTACTGAACAACTTTCTCCTCAAACATCATGGAATTTTATAGAACAACATTTAGAAAAGCTTCCGATTTATAGTGATTTTAATAATGTTCCAACAGTTATCATAGAACGAACTCCGAGAATTTTATTTGATAGAATGGTTGCATACTATGTTCAAAGAGGATTTAATGTGCCAGTTTCATCAGCTCAATTTCAACAAGAAGTAACTCAAAGATTTCCTATTAGAGATGGTATGGTATTTTTATACTCACAAGTTTCTAATTATGATAGAAAAAGAAAAACTCAAAAAGATTATTTGCAGACTACACTTTTCATATCAGATGAAAATAGTGCTATCGAATGGATTAGACAACAACTATTGAAAAAACCACAATCGAGACAAGATTTGCACTCTTCGTTTAGAAAGGAAACATTGCATATTTCTAAATACGAACAGTTACCAGAATTAGACGATCTTTTATCTCAAAACTTTTTACGTTTTGATGATGAAGAATCTAGCGTCCCTTCTCAAATCTTAACGTATTTACGACGTAATTATCCTGATTTGCGTGGTTTAGATGCTTCACATCCAAATGTGATAAAAAAAGCGCTCCATCGCTGGTATGTTCCTGATCCTAACAAACAAGCTGACCTTGAAAAATTACGTGAGAAGGCATTACTTCGTGAATTTAATCTCTATGTAGAAGAAATGGCAACATCTAAGAAAAAACTAAAAGTCTTCCGAACAGAGGCTATTCGAGCCGGCTTTAAAAAAGCATGGAGTGAAAAAGAGTTCCAAACAATTATCACAGTTGGAGATCGTTTACCTGAAACGATCATTCAAGAAGATGATAAATTATTGATGTACTATGATAACGCTCAGATCAAATTAGATATGTAAAAGAAGGTGTCTTTGTTGAATTCTTGGTTGGAAACATTATTTTTAAAAACAAATCCTCTCTATTTGGTTCAAGACAATGATCATATTTTATCAAATGTAGAGATACAAACTCATCTATCAGAATATGAACTATTTTTTTATGAAGATCCAATGGAATTAAGATATGTATTTGAACAATATCGTTTGAATCTGTTTAAAAAACCTCTGTTACTAATCGTTACAAAAGAATTCAATTCAGTCCCTTTCGATATTTTAAAAAGTAGTCTTCAGGTTAACATCTCCTGGAGACTACTTTTCCCTTTTCTAAATGAAAAGGTGCTAAAACAATTTAGTACAGAAGAACTCAATCAATTACTTATTCGTTCTGAAAGAGAAATGAATATTAAAAGCTCTTTATCCTCCAAAGAAACTGAATTATATCTATTTCAATCAATTTATGACATTGACATGCGCAATATGGCAAGTACAGAACAATCTGTTCTTGGAAAAATAGCTGAATTTTATACTAAGCATCAAGCTATTCCTCAAAGCTATATAAATTTTGTACAAAAATATTATTCAGAAGTTCAACTATCAACTTCTTTACAGTCTAAAATTCTTTTTGAAGAGTATGTAAATCAAAAATTTTCGCAAGACATCTTGAGTTATGAAAATTCAAATCTTGATGAACGAAAAGAAGATTTTGCTTCACAATTAGAAATGTATAAAATACCATCTATAAATTCATTACTTAAAAAAATCCATGTAACACATGCAAGCATCTTTCCAGCCTATATTCGACCTTTACTAATAGAACATAAGCAGATACAACACGATCTTGTGAATCAGTTAGCAAATCTAAATTTTGAAGAATTCAAACTAGATGATTGGAAAAAAGTAGCTTTTAAAATCGGGAAGATTCGCTCAACAGGTTTACTTTTTAATACTCATATAAATGATTCGCGACCTATTGTTAATGCTAATAATTTGTTTGAAAGTTGGTTAGTAACATCTTTTGAATCATTACGTTCTCTGCCTAGCTTTCCGTCACCTAAACTATCACATCAAGTTCCTCACTATATCGCTAGTTCAAATAATTATAAAAAGGCTCTTCTTGTAATGGACGGAATGAGTTTTACATTCTGGGAAATAATTAAGTCCCATCTTGAAAAAAATACTGAATGGGCATTTGATGAGCATGCTATATTTTCTTGGGTCCCGACACTTACTACTATTTCTCGTCAAGCAATCTTCTCTGGTTTGGAACCAAAAGAATTTAGTAAATCAATCTTTACAACGAATTATGAAGCAAATTTATGGAAAAATTTTTGGATAAATGATGGTTATAAAAGTGAAGAAATCTCTTATCAACGTTCTCTTGGATTTGAGCATTACAATAGAAGTAATATTAACGGTTTTTCTTCTCCACTTATTAGTATTTATGGAGGGGTAATTGATGTAATCGATCGTTTTATGCATAGCTCACTTCAAGGACTAAGTTCTATTCATAACGAACTTGATCACTGGCTTAATCAAAATTATCTTGTCAACTTGTTAAATGATCTTCACGAAGCCAATTATGAAATATATATAACTTCCGATCATGGGCATATTGAAGCACTCGGGTCAGGAAAAATTAACGAAGGGATTCTAGCAAGTTCTAAGGGACAGCGTGTTCGTATGTATGAACATAGTAGTCTTCAACATAATGCGCATGCTAATCATCCAAATACGATTTTATGGCAGTCTACCGGTTTGCCTAGTATTTACCCTCTAATTGCAAAAGGATATGATGCTTTCATTCGAAAAAATGATAAGCTCATCACACATGGAGGAATCAATATCGAAGAAGTAATTGTTCCGTTTATTCAATTAAAACGTCATTAAGTATGTAGAGAGCGAGGACCATCATGAAGCAAATTGGCTACATTAAAATCATTCATCCAGAATATGTCGATTTCTACTTTGATGTTGAAAAAAGTTATGATTTTCAATATAACGCTAAATTTTTAAATAAGTTATCAGAAACTGACTTATCTAATGAGACACAAAAAAGAATACAAACTATGCTAAAGAATATATTTTCTACTGAAGCAAAATATCAGAATACGTCTATTCATTATAATTCTTTAACTCCCGAGGATAAGGCGGCTCGTTTTTATATGTTATGTTGTCTTGCTTATCCCTTTTTCCGTGATACTGTGGAATTTTTAGGACGTCAGTTTAGATTGAATGAACATATTACAACAATACAAGTAATGACTCATATGAAAAAACTTTATGGTGATAGACGTAGAGTCGAAATAGCTGTCTCATCGATTTTATCTTCTCTATACTATTGGCAGTTACTTAATCGTCCGAAAGTTGGTATATATTCAGTAAAACACTATGCTATTGATTTCTCAATTCACTACACTATTATGATCGAAGTTCTTATGCATGCAAACAATCATAACGCGATTACACAGGACACTTTAGAACATAGTTCAATTTTTTTTCCTTTCAGTTACGAAGTTTCACTTTCGATATTGAACCATAATTCTTATCGTATAATTCGATCAATCTCAGATGTTATCATCACAAAATAATTTCGAACCTCTTGTTTATACATTACAAGAGGCTCTTCTTTAAGGAGCAATGTCACAATGAACTTTAAAATTGGTGTTGTTATTCAAGATACGATTTTCCCTGAACCTGTTCGTATTATTAATTTCACACCTTATGGAGATACACATCAACTTGTTCAAGCTAATGGATTAAATACAAATCGATACTACCAACAAATTTTTTCAAACGAAGTTTTATGCTCTGTAAAAAAAATAGATAATCATTCTTTAAATACATGGCAAGATATTCAATCGTTACTTCACTATCACTTCTTACGAAGTGAACTATTTTCTTCTAAAGGGTTTGTTTCTAAATTTGATAAGATCACACCCTATCCTCATCAAATCGATGCAGTATATGAGCATTTTTTATCAAGTTCACCAGTCCGTTTTTTATTAGCTGATGATCCTGGTGCTGGAAAAACAATTATGTCTGGCATGCTATTGAAAGAATTAAGAAACCGACAAAACATAAAAAAAATTCTAATTCTAACGCCACCATTAGTATTAACACAATGGAAAGAAGAACTTTTTACAAAGTTTGACGAAGATTTCACTGTGATTTCTAGATCGACATTAAATACAGAGAAAATTAATCCATTTCTTACGCATTCCTTTTGTCTCGCCTCACTTAATTGGTGTACACGTGATGATGTTCAACAACTTATATTAGAAGCAGATTTTGATTTGATAATTATTGATGAGGCACACAAAATGGCAGCTTATCAAACAGGGAAAAAACGTATTTCAAAAACTAAGCTATATGCTTTTGGTGAAAAAATTTTAGGAAAAACTCCTCATGCTTTGCTGCTTACAGCCACTCCACATAAAGGAGATTCCCAAAACTATCGTCTTCTTTTAAAGCTTCTAAATCCAGATGTGTTTCACGATCAACTAAATGAAAATATGTTAAGAGAAGACAGCAACCCTTACATCGTTCGTCGTTTAAAAGAAGATATGATTGATTTATACGGAAATAGTGTCTTCGCAAAACGAATAACAAAGACAATACAATATACTTTAGGTCCAGAAGAATTAGAATTACATAAAAAAATCACAGCGTATGTAGCTGAATATTACGATAAAGCTCTATCGAAAAAACAAAATGCGACTACATTTGCACTAATGATTTTACAACGTAGGCTAAGCTCGTCTTTTTATGCGCTAGAGCAGTCTTTAGGACGTAGAGTCAATAAATTGAGTTTACTGTTAAGCTCTACTGATCGTGAAAGAAAAAAAATAACAAAAACATTATCTAGCTCATTTCAATCACAAAGTGAAGATAATTTTATATTAAATCACTCAGAAGATGAATTAGATGGAACTATTGAAAATTATGATACAGCTGGAATTGAAAAAGAATTAAGTGTAGTGCATGAGTTGTTATTAGAAACAAAAAATATTCGACGTTATTACTCTGAGAAAAAGTTTAACACATTAGAAGACTTACTTTTTGGAGTAAATGGACTGGCACATGAAAATAATAAGATATTAATTTTTACTGAATCCGTTGACACATTAAATTTTTTAAAGAAAAAGCTCTCGTTGTATATTTCGAACATCGCTACCATACAAGGAAGTCAAACAATGTCTGAGCGGTTTAAACAAATTAATTTTTTTAAAAATACTGCTCAAATAATGATTGCTACAGATGCAGGGGGTGAGTCGATTAACTTACAGTTCTGTAATCAGCTAATAAATTATGATATCCCTTGGAATCCAAATAAATTAGAACAGCGTATGGGAAGAATTCATCGAATCGGTCAAAAAAGGGATGTTTTTATATTTAATTTAGTCTCTCAGAATACCCGAGAAGGTTACGTTTTAAATAAGCTATTTGAAAAGATAGACACAATGAAAGAAGATTTAGGAGAAGAAAATGTCTACGACTTTATAGGAGAGCTACTAGAAGGTGATCTATCTTTAACTCGTATTATGGAAGATGTAATTCTTTCAGAACAGAATCTAGATACCTTTGTTGAGAATTTTTCAAACAAACTAGAAGTAGAACATCAGGAATTACATTTAAAATCTACACAGTGGAATTCGATCAAGCCATCTTATGATTTACACAAAATAAACGATTCCATAATTTCCGGGGAAGAAGCTAAAACATCTTCTTCATTTCTTGAATCTTTTATTATTCGTTCACTTGAATCACAACATATAATGCTAGAACAAAGTAACGATATTTATAATATTCAATATGTACCTCCTACTTTTAAAAATCAGTATCCTATTAGTATTGATTGGGAAAACGAAGAAAGTTTTACTTTCAAATCAACAAATGAAATCACTAATATGAATGTCCAACAAGTAAACTTAAATCACTCTCTTTTTAAATGGACTTTAGATTATTTGGAAGATCAGTTTGCATTTCTTCCCCCTCATAAGCATCTTATTATCTCAGAAGATCTAGAACGAATGATGATTTGGTCATTTAGTGTTAACTATAAAAATATTAATCAAGAGCTATTACATCGTTCTACGGTAACTTTATGCAAACGATCAGAGGGAGATATAGTCCAAATAAATAATAAATGGTTTTTCGATTTAACTAGTCCAAATATCACTTACTCTGCACCTACTAACGAGTCAGATCCTACTATACTGAACAAAATCATATCAAAAATAAATATTGATATTTCCGAATATGAAGAACTGAGAAAAAGTTCCGCATTAAAATTAAAACAATATATTACTCGCTCATTCGAAGATCAATTTAATTATGTTTATGATTTAATCACACAAAAGAGTTCGTCTCTCTCTACAAAAGAAACAAAAGACTTACAAATCTTGAAATCTTCATTGTCATCTATTGATAAATTGAAAATCAAAAAGTTAGAAGAAATTGATCGACAAAGCAAACTATCAATTGATTATCCAGAGTTAATTGGGCAATTTGAAATAGAAAATAACGTTAATTCTTCAATTAATACTACTCGCCTGTTTTCAATAGACTTTGAAGAAATAATAAGAGACTATGAGCATGAAAATAATCGCTCATTAAAAAAAATTTTTCTTCCTCTAGGAGTAATTGATTTTTATTCGGAACATATTAATGGAGATGGTAGATATATTCGTATTTCACGAAAAGCTACTGATAATGAAAAACACGCTTTAAGTTTATTGAATTTGAATGCTCCTCTTTATCTTTATATAGTGGATCATTCCAATAATGTAATAAATGAATATTTAATCTAAACATCAACTAAAAAAAAGTAGCAGCAATTATCTTGAGACTCAAAATAATTGCTGCTACTTTTATTCATTGTCGCTAAATAAAATATCTCATTCACATTAGTTTAATTATTATTTTATCCATTCTCCACTGACATAAAACTTTTCTTTAACACCAAATAACTGAATATGATCTTCCCAAATATAAAATCTCCATTTAGCATCTCTTCCATATTCAATAATCATATCTTTTGTCATCAAACGACGAAGATTTTTAAATTCAATAAAATATACCTTACCATTCTCTACACGTACTGCCATTATTGCAATCTCAGCCTCATCTAAGATCTCAACCTGTTTTGTAGTCAGATCGAACCATCCATGTTCTTTATCATGAATTTTTGTTTCGGGAGTACATAAAATAATCGTTTTGCTCTCGCTAGTTTTTCCTCTGTACATAATACGTTTTTGTTCAATTAAAGATAATGTGCAATTGAAACGATCTTGAATTGCCATAATAACTTTTTCTTTAGTGGGAATTGACAATGTTTAACACTCCTTATGATTGTTTTAAACTTCAGTTATTTTATGGCTATCCATAAAATAATTCGAAACTCTAAACAGCACTATTTGCTTTATTATTAAGTATAATACGTCACTTTCAGTTATTTCTTTTAGAATTAAATGTTTTCCCTCAAATTCGAACGGCCTCCCCATCTTCGGAAACGGCATCTTCTTTAATAACCGTTCTACTTTCACTGCATCAAATGGTTCTTTTAACTCCACCGTTTGCGCATCCTTCAATTCCCGATACTTCTCAGCATGCAAATACTCATAAAAGAATGGTGCAACTTCCGCTGCAGTAATCGGCTCCATCCAGCGCTCTTCTCCCCGCTCAAGCATCGCTAGCAAGACGACCATCTTATAACTGCGATTCATGATTGTCTTTTCGACCTGTTCAATCAATTCACGATTCGCGTCGTACGCTTCGATTTCTTCGTCTGATAACTCCTGATGCTCTTTCAAGAAACCAACGTAAGAACCCCATTCTTGTTTATAGCCTTGCGGAACTGCAGCATACTCTCCAATCTCAACATATGATGGTCGACGACCGAGTTCGTATTTGATTTGTTCATATTGTTCAATCAGTCGTAACTTTCGCTGGCTTGGCTGCCGGAGTCGATGAATCAATTTCAGTGCCCGCGTATCAAACTCAATCACACAGCCGGGTGGTGGCGTAATCGGTTCTGTCTCCCCTCGCTTGAACGATTCTTTCATCGTCCCAAGTAGTTTCAGTTTCGTCTCGACGTTACGGTAATTCCCAATTAAGTCAATGATGACGCAATGCGATTTGTCTTGCGCCAAACGTAAGCCACGTCCGATTTGTTGTGTATAGATGGCGACCGACTCGGTCGGACGACAGAACAGCAGTGTATCCACTTTCGGAATATCGACACCTTCATTGAATAAATCGACGGTAAAGAGAACGTCGATTTCGCCTTGCTCGAATGATTGCATGTATTGCGCGCGATTCGTCGTCTGCCCGGTCAGTGCAAACGCCGTTGTTCCTTTATCTCGGAATACTTGCGCCAGATACTCCGCCTGCTTGATTGACGAACAAAAGCCGATCGTCTTCGTTTGCCGATGCTTCTCCCACGAATGATAGACATTATCCGCGACTTCACGATCGAGTTGCCGATGCTCGAGCTGCGATGCATCATAGGTCCGACCGATTCGTTGAATTTGGGAATAGTCGATCGTGTCATGAATACCGTAATAATGAAACGGCGTCAAAAAGCCTTCAGCAATCGCCGCTGTAAAATGCATCTGGAAAGCAACGTTATGGTGACAGATCGCATAGACATCCGCACCGTCCATTCGGTCTGGTGTTGCCGTCAGACCAAGCAAGAAACGCGGTGCGAAATGATCAATGATTTTCCGATAACTCGTCGCTGCCGCATGATGGAACTCGTCAACAATGATGAGATCAAACTGATCCGTTGCAAAACGGTCCAAGTGACGCTTTTGCGCCAACGTCTGGACGGAAGCGAAGACAATCTCCGTCGTCTCCGTGACAGTCCGGTCACTGCCTATATAAAAGCCAGTCTGCCACGCCGGATTGACTTTTTTAAACGAACGCTCGGCCTGTATTAACAGTTCTTTTTGATGTGCCAGGAACAGGACTCGTGTAAAGTCTCCCGCAAAAAACGCACTCAGATAGGTCTTCCCTAATCCAGTCGCAAGCACTGCCAATGCACGTGTCCGTCCTTCTTCCATCGTTTCCCGTAACGCGTGCAGTGCTTCTTCCTGCACCCGGTGTGGCAGGATTTCTGATGCAACGACGACTGTTCCTTCGTCATACTCGATTTCCGGTTCCGCGACATATTGCCGCGCCGCATACTCTTGACGGTAAGCGTCTAAGACCACTGGATTCAGTTCTTCTGCCGATTCACTGAGATAAAGATCCATGAAGGCATCAATCGCATCATCAAGAATCTGTGGAGCGACAGCTTGTGGTAGATGAACGTTCCATTCAATACCGGACCGAAGCGCACTGTTCGAAATATTCGACGAACCGACGATTGATAAACCAGTCTCTGCGTTTCGAAACAGATACGCTTTCGGATGGAACGAGCGTCCGCCTGACCGATAAAAGCGAACTGACAACCCATCAAGCGCAAGCAACTGCGCCAATGCTTCTGGATCGGTGATGTGTAGATAGTCGCCAATCAACAACCGAATCTCGGCTCCTCGTTGCAAGGCACGACGAAATGCTGGAACGAGCAATGCAACGCCTGGCTTCTGAGCAAACGCTGCGACGATATAGACTTCCTCTGCCAAATCAATGGCCTCGACGAGTGAGTCATATAAGTGATGCGTCGTCAGCTTCGCTTCCGGGATCAATCCTCGACCTCAATCAGGTAAAGGCGTTCTTCGAATCCGCCGCGTTGTTGCTGTTTCTTCGCTCGGACGGCTTCCAGTTCCTCGACTGTCACGCCATGTGTCTTCGCTAACGCTTGGATCAGCTCCAGTAAATCAGCTAACTCCTCGACAGCATCTATGTCTGTCGTCGCTTCCTCATATTCAGCTAGTTCTTCATGCAATTTCTTTTTCGCTTCCACTAGGAATTCATTTTCGTCCAACGTGCGGAACGTCGCTTTTTTCCCGTTTTGGTCGATGATGTTTGGAATCGCGTCTCGAACTAATTTATGATAAAGTGGCATATCAATTCACTCCTTTGAAGGGTTGAGGGATATCCGAGTCGAATCACTCGGTGTCGTACATATGTATTTTATAAGAGGAGGTTCTTTTCATGTCTACATTCAAACAGATCGACACAACAAACGCCCCTGCTGCAATCGGTCCTTACTCGCAAGGCTTCATCGCAAACGGAACACTCTATGCTTCCGGTCAAATCCCGATTGATCCGGCAACGGGTGAACTCGTACCAGGTGGTATCACGGAGCAGACGGAACAAGTCATGCGCAACGTCGATGCCATCCTGAAAGAGGCAGGACTGACACCTGACCGCGTCGTCAAGACGACATGCTACTTAACGAGCATGGAACACTTCGCTTCTTTTAATACGATTTATTCCGATTACTTCGCACCACACGATCACTTCCCAGCTCGGTCTTGTATCGCTGTGAAGGAACTACCAAAAGGTGCTTTAGTTGAAGTCGAGATTTTAGGACTCGTGTGATCTAATCGCTACGCACTCGTTGCGTAGCGTTTTTTATCGTAGTCCCCAGCGTCCTGTTCCTTTTCCGGTCTCACTGTAAAAAAGGTCCTGCTCTCCCTGGTACAATTCACACTCGCTCGCATGCAGGTAAATCAATTTTCGAATGCGTGCCTCGAGTCCTGCTTCTGATGTAAACCGTGATAGATCCAAATGCTCTGTTTGTCTGACACGCTGGTAGATATCGATTAGATCGAGTGGCGATTGTCGTTCTAGGATTCTCTGAATTACATCAAGTAACTGTTGGCTCTCATCCGTCATGTACCTCTAACTCCTTTTTTCATCACTTTGTTTTGAATCGCATTCATCACGATTGGTATTTGCACGACCAGATTCAAGACACTCACTCCAAGAACCAGTTGACTGGCTGTCAATGGTTTGAAGTATCCTTCGCCATATCCTTCCCCCACACTGAGCGCGATCCCGTACGAAATCCCAAACGTAACCAGATTGCCGATGACGATGTATTTCGGTTTTCCAATACGTGCAAGTGAATACGATAGAGCACCGAGTCCAAACAAAAATAAGGCGTACCCTAAAATCGAACCCTCTTTCCAATCAAGGTAAGGTCCAAGCCACGCAAACGGAATCAGATACAATAGTGCTCGTTTCATAGTTCACCCTCCCCTTCTTCGTCTTTTCGGTTACTCCCGGCATCGTAATAACCGTATAGGAGTTCCCGAATCATCTCCCACCCTGTTGGAAAAACGTTTGAGCGTAACACTTTTTCTGTGCCGTGTTCTGTCGTCACATGAATTTCCCAATCCGTGCCGTCACAAATCAGAATGCCTTCAGGATACGGATAGTTTCGCCAAACTTCCGCATCGAACCGATCCGACCACATGTCGATTAGATAGATGTCCTCTTCCGTCAGCTTTCTGAATAATGGATGCTCTTCTTCATCTAGATAGAGACGCCCCTTCGGATACCATGGACCTAATAATTCTTCCTCATCTTCCGCACGAACCGTCCGACTTGCACGGTCCCACCAAAACGTCTGTCCTCTTCCCATACCGGACTCCCGAAAATAAATTCGCTCGACTGTTTGCATCATGATCATCCTCTAAAATTGATATTTCCATTATAGCCCATTTGTTATTTTTAACCTGTTACATTTTTTACTATGGTTCTGCTGATTTCTGTTGCTGTGAAACATTTTTCTCCTTCTATCAGTAAATGTAGTGAAAGGAGATGTTTCACATGCATGTATCCATTCAACAAGCCGGTTATGACGTCGGTCAGCCCGTCTTAAAAGAGATTGCGTTTGCCTTACAGCCTGGATCCATCACCGGTTTGATCGGTACAAACGGTGCAGGAAAAAGTACGACGATTCAAGCGATGTTCGGTACGCTACCTTGGGTCGAAGGAGAGATCGATTTACCGGTCTCACTCGCCTATATTCCGGAACAGCCGACCTATTACGAATATTTGACGCTCGCCGAGCACCTTGAGCTGGTCGCTTCGCTCCACGAGACGGACCATGCCTATACGGAACGACTCTTAAAGACGTTCGAACTGCATGCTGTCACGGGTGACTATGTATCTTCTTTCTCTAAAGGAATGAAACAGAAGGTGATGCTCGTCTGTGCCTTGATGCAACGCGCAGACTGCTTGATCATCGATGAACCGTTCGTTGGTCTCGACGCGGTCGCAACGATTCGGTTATTGCATTTACTCGAAGCAGAACGAACGCGTGGCGTAGCGATTCTGCTCGTCACCCATGTCCTTGATTCCGCGGAACGTCTGTGTGACGATTTCGTCTGGATTGATCAGGGACGCATCAAACATCAAGGAACACTCGCTCAAATCGGTGAAGCCTCTGGTCAACCTGGTGCTCGCTTGTTCGACATCATGGAAGCGATGGTACTCGAGCATGATTGAAACCTTTTTGAAGCAACGGATCCGTCGACGGCATGCGGAACAGCGTCGCTTCTTTCGAGAAATTTTTGATTGGACGATTTTGCTGTATCTCGTCATTCCAGTCGGTCTGTTCATCATCTATGAGACGGTTCAGATCTTAAACGGTCAAGCGGACTGGGTTCAAACGGTTCCGGTCGCTTGGATTTTACTCGGATGGATTCTGTATGGATTCCTGCCCGCCTTTTACGCCTGGTTCGAACCAGCAGATCGCCTCTTCTTCAAACCGGTTCCTGGAGCGATCGTTCGAATGAAGTGGTATTCCGTTCGGTATCACTTTTTGCGGATTTTTCTAATGACTGCCGGATTACATCTACTCTGTTTTCCGTTACATAGCATCCGGTTTGACCAATCTAGTATCACAGTACTGCTGATTAGTCTCGTGCTCTCTTTGCTCCAACCGTTCTTTAGCTTTTGGACATATCGGTTATCTGGACAACGATTCTTGCGGAAATGGAGCGGTCATCTCGTCCTGGCAACAGGACGCATCACTCTGTTGCTCCTGCTTTGGCTTCAACCGTATCCTGTCCTCTTCGTCGTCGCACTGTGTGTGGTGCTGCTCGGATTCCTTCATGTCCGGCACTGGTCACGGCGTGAGGACGGATTAACGGAGGATATCCTGTTGTCGATGAAACGACAGTCGAGTTTATCGGCGACCGTCCTTGAATTGAACGGTGCCTTACCGAAGCCGTCTCACCGAAAGCGTCCGTTCCTTCATCTGCGATTATTCAAACAGACGCACCAGCAACTTCCACTGATCACGTATCTGCGGGATCCGAGTAAGCGTCGCTTCTTGCTCCAGCTATTTGCTGCGATGAACTACGGTCTTCTCGTTTTACCATGGATTGGACGCGGTCTCGTTTTAGCCTTCGTCCTGTTTGTTCTCTTTCAAGAATGGAAACAACATCATACATGGTTCCGCAGACAATCATTCTACCAGCACATTTCCAATTGATTGATTTCTGCTATACTTTTTCTATTACATTGGTTGGAGGGATGACTTCATGCGTACTCATTTATTCTTATTCGGAGGCGGTCCTCCTTTTACACCGAACTTACGAACACGATTTGCTACATTAACGAATGGTGGACCGGTCGCGATTCTATACGTTCCGCGGACCGGTAAGGACTGGACGAGCTACGCCTCAATCTATACGAAGCCGTTAGAGGAAGATGGCATCTCGTCGTTCGTCCATCTGCCACTGTCTGACGCACCA
Organism: Exiguobacterium sp. s46; assembly: GCF_018618875.1. Classification (NCBI taxonomy): domain Bacteria; kingdom Bacillati; phylum Bacillota; class Bacilli; order Caryophanales; genus Exiguobacterium; species Exiguobacterium sp. s46. The sequence goes on along the minus strand of NZ_JACSMY010000002.1, from coordinate 176,879 downwards.
ACGGACGAACAACTTGCACAACTACAGCAGTGTCAGGGCATCATCATCTCCGGTGGCGAGACCGAATTGTATCAGCAATACTTGGTCGCTACACCGATCGGTGACATCATTCAGTCGCGTTTCGCAGATGGTGTTCCGGTCGCCGGCTTTTCAGCCGGTGCCCTCGTTTCGCCCGAACGGTGTGTGATTCCGGAGATCGACCAACGCGACAATCGACGCCTTCGCTTACCTGGTCTTGCCTTACTGAAAGACGCGGTCGTCTGTGTCCATTATGAGACGTGGGGCGAAGCTGCTCATCTCACGCAATCCTTTACGGAAGAAAGCACAGACCGTGCCTTCGGACTTGCTGACGAGAGCGGGATCTATCTACGCGATCAGTACCTCGTCGAAACAGAAGGAACCGACCCTGTCGTATTATCGCGGAGTCTCGTCAGATGACGGCGATCGTTCCTGCCGTCAAAGGCATCATCATTCACGAGCAACGTCTCCTGATTGTCCGCCGGGCTGCTGCTGACTTCGGTGGCGGGACATGGGAATGTCCGGGTGGCAAGATCGACTTCGGTGAATTACCAGTCGACAGTCTTGTTCGCGAGATTGAAGAAGAGACACAATTGACTGTGACGCCGGAGCGTCTACTCTATGCCTCGAGCTTCCTGACGCATCCCAATCGGCAAATCATTTTATTGATGTACATCTGCTCGACAAACCAGACGAGCGTTCAGTTATCAACGGAACACGACGCTTATCTTTGGGCGGACGAAACAACGATCCGTCAGTTGATCGCGCCGAATATTCTCGCTGATTTTGAACGCCATGATGTATTTTCGTTACTGCATCACTAAACACAACTGCCCCGCCTGACCAATCGGTCGAGCGGGGCAAGCTTTTATTTACAGCAAAGGGTCTCGGTAACAGACAACACGATTTCGCCCAGTTTGTTTAGCTTCATACAATGCTAAATCCGCTTTCTGGACGGTCTCAAATACGGTTGATGCTTGATCGGAAGAGGCAGCCCCTAGCGATAATGTGACATGAAACACTGGATGTTCCTTATAAACGAAGTGTTGATCAGCACAGGCAGATCGAATCCGCTCCCCCAGTCGTTCCGCTTGTCGGAGTGGTACGTCCGGCAATAGTAAAACAAACTCCTCACCACCGTACCGACCGACGACGCCCTGTTCCGGACAATACGATTGCAAGAGATGGCTGAGTTGTCGTAAGACGACGTCGCCTCCTTCATGACCGTATGTATCATTGATTGATTTAAAATGATCGAGATCAAGAATGAGGACGGAAAAGACCGTTCCGTTCTGAGCGTACTCGGCTAACGTCTCATCTAGCTTCCGGCGATTTCCAAGTTGCGTCAGCCCATCCGTTAAAGCCAGTTCTTGTTGCGTATGCACGAATAAAAAGTGTTTCCGGAGTTCTTGTAAGAAACGATAGGTCACGTAACCACCAATCATGATGACGATGATATAGACGAGCGCAATCTCTAAAAACCGCTCGAACGTGTTCGTCAATAAATAGAGCGCCGGTAAGCTGTATGCGATACCTGTTCCAAGCAACACGAGATAATCCTTCATTCGCTGAGCAGCAAATCGGCGATAAATCGTCGCTGTCACGAGTAACGCGACACAGATCAAGGTCGTCAGGATCAGCCCCTCGTATTCGCCAGCCGGTGTCACCGCAAATCGGGCACCGATGATGAACAGCATCGTGATGCTACCGCTGACTAACCCTCCGTAAAAGTACGCCGTAACAAGTGCAACGAGACGCAAATCAATCTTTGCGACGTCATAGGAGATACTGTTGAAAATCAACAGCGCACCAATCAAACCCGCGATACAACCGATTGCGAGTCGGACTTGTAAGGAGGAGTTGGGTGAGATCCGCTCGATTCGTCGTAGCGGTAAAAAGGCGAACAGCAATGTCGCAATCAATAGGGAAAAGTTCAACAACAATGAATTGAGCAACGTAAGCACGACGACATCCTCCTCATTCCATTTCAGATGTTTACTCTATTCCCGTCAGATTACACATTCCCCTCTTTTTCCAAGGTTTTCAAACAAGAAGAGAGGGAATCAAACAAATATGTCTATCGTCTACATCATTAAGGGGGAATCTTTCATGGATCGTCAAGCTGAAAAACGAAAAAGTAAGATGCCGTTCTTCATCATTCTCGTCATCGCCATCTTCGTCATCGTTGCTGCTGCGTTGATCATTTACGTCACATCTGAACCAAAAGAAGAGACACAAGCACTTATGACACATCTTGCGACTGTCCTACCAATTTACGTGAATTAGATTCACAAGACCTTTACACAAGCCGTACAACACCTTCATACATGTTGCTTCATCTCCTTCCGATAGGTACACGGGAGGAGATGTTTTTTATGCTTATGAAAAAACGATTACTGGCACAACAATTAAATGGATGGTTGATTCCGATCGTCGCCATCGGACTGATCGTGATCAGCGGTCTAAGCGTCTACGCTTCCTATCAACAATCCGTCGCAGCAACCGAGGAACGGCTGATGCGTGAATTAACGATGTTCGATGCGAATGTCCGGGCAACGTTTCTGGCGTACCCGGATGACGCAGCAGACCGCTCACGTGCCATTAAACGATTGCAACAGCAACAGCGAACCGACTTATCACGTGACGACTACACGGTTCGCTTCCAAAGCCTGAACACGAGTGAGGCGTTCCGACCGTTGACACTCGAACCAACCAAACGAAAACAACTACTGCAGCACTTAAAAAATGCGCGTACATATGCCTTTTCGCATCAAGATCAGTTTCTAGTAGCGATGACGATTCCAGAACTCGATGACGTCATCTTGCTGACAACCGATCGTGATAAATTAATCGCCCCTGCTCGAGATTTAGCTTGGACACTCGTCTGGGTCAGTGTGATCACACTTGTCAGCATCAGCCTCTTGATCCGCTGGCGGATTCAACGCCAACTGGCACCGTTATCGAAACTCGCCTTACAAATTGAAGAAGCGCATGCGAAGCGATCGTATCGTCCATTAACGCTCAAGACGACGACCTTTGAGTTACAACAGCTGACGTTTCAATATAATCAGTTGATGCAACAGATTAATGACTTAACGACGGAGATGCAACAAGCCAGTCAGGAACTTGAATCCGTCCAGCCCCACTTCTCTTCGCGCTTATCCGCAATGGATCAATCGGTCCAAGCCGTCGATGAAGTCGCCGGTTCTTTACTTGCGCAATCGACGCAAATGGATCAGACGATCGTCGCTTCAACACGTTTGACTGCCCAAGGACACGATGCGTTAAGCGAAATGCAAACGACACTTCTGAACAGTCAACATGCCGTAACCCGTTTTCAACAGACTGTTCAGACGAATCACACGACACTTGAGACCTTACAAGAGGAAAGCCAGTTACTGAAGGAACAATCCGCGACGACAGAGCAGATTTTGCAACAGACCTCACACCTACAGCAGCAGATGGAAACCTCGATTTCGCATATCCAGCGCGTTGCTGAAGAGACACGCCGTTTGTCACTGAACGCGCTGATTGAGGCAACCCGTGCCGGAGAAGCCGGTCGCGGCTTCACAGTCGTCGCCAAGGAAGTCGAAAAACTAGCGATCGATATCCGAACGAGTACGGACCATATCCGGCAGGTCAATCAGATGTGGACGGCGGGGCTCGATCAAGTCGAACAAGCACTCTCGCAAATGACGGAACGTTTTCTTTCGACGTCGCAACAACTCGAGACGGCAACAGAGCATCTAAAACAGATGCTAACCGAAGCGACGACGATTGAGACGACACTGGGTACCGTGGAACACCAACGACAGATCGTCGCAGATGTTCAGTCGAACATGCAGGAACATCTACAGTCGGTTCAACAGTTGATGTCAGAGCTCTCATCCTACAGCCAGGTGCTCGGGGAACAGATGCAGCACCACGTCATTCAGCAAACAGAATTGAAGACACATAGTGCTGTACTCGAGTCGCGGATCAGTTCGTTGCAACAAACTATAAAAAATTAATTTTTTACATTTTTCCTAGTATTAATCTTTAAATTACAATATTTACTTATCATTTAATATGAAATAAAATGTTTTTTGGTAGGTAATTTTATATTTAAGGGGTTAATGAATCAATGGAAGAAAAGAAAAAGAAAAAAGGCGGCTGTTGTGGCTGTGGTTGTCTCATCTTCATTATTTTAATTTTCTTAGGCGCTTGTGGCGCTATTTTTGGAGAAGATGACTCTGACGATAAAGACAATAATACAAAGAGTCATCAATCTACTAAAGACTTGGACTCTGATGATCATAAAAATAACACTGAAGAAAAAAATGATGCTAAAGCTAAGGCAGAAGCTGACACTAAAGCCAAGGCAGAAGCTGACGCTAAAGCTAAGGCAGAAGCTGACGCTAAAGCTAAGGCAGAAGCTGACACTAAAGCTAAGACTTGCTTAAATATTCGGGGTAATATCTCTAGTTCAGGTGAGAAAATATATCACCTTCCTAATCAAAGGTTTTATAGTAAAACGGACCCTGAACAAGTTTTTTGTACAGAAGGTGCAGCTGTAAGTGCTGGATATCGCAAATCAAAAATCTAACTAAAAGTACCGGATATCTCATTTGATATCCGGTACTTTTAGTTAGCTAATAAATTTCGCTTCCTTCTTATCGATGATGTTGCGAATCCGGTTCTCCGTCACCTGATACTGCTCTGCCAATTGACGGGTTGTTTTCCCTTTTTCGTACTGCGCGCGAATCGTTCGAATCTGAAAAGGTGACAGCGTCACATGTTGACCTAACAAGAGATCAAACTCACCAAGTAGTTCAGTATACTGCTGATCGATCGAAGGCAGAACCTCTAAGTTCGACAACTGATCGTCAGCCCGTTTGCCGTTGCGCCGGACGAGTCGCGCTTCCATGACATCTGTCGTCAGAAAGGCTTGTGCGACAAGCAATCCGACCTGCACCCGCTCTCCTCGACCACGTTGGTAGAGCGTGACTTTGCGGTATCCTTCCCGATTGAGCCGTGGACGGAGCAAGACACCTTTTCGTCGTTGCTGGACACCGCGACATGTCACGATCGTCCGGTCGAGCGACCTTACGCGACCAAGTGATGAGACTTCATATATACCTACATAGCCGATGACGGCTTTCCATTGTTCTTGCATGGTTGTCCTCCTTCAGACAAGGACACGACGGGACTTCATACTTGAATTATATCAAATTACGAACAAACGTTCTAGTGATGTCACTCGTCGGAATATGCTATTCTTAGCAGAAAAAGGAAATGAGGTTCGTCTATGAAATTTGTCTTGTTACTTGGTCCGCAAGCGGTCGGAAAGATGACGATCGGTCAGGAAATCGAACGGTTGACGGAGATGAAAGTTTTCCATAACCACCAGACAATCGATCTGTTATTGCCTTATTTTGATTTCTCTGAACCTGCACACCATCGCCTAAAAGATACGATCCGGCGCGAGATGTTCAAGGAAATGGCGAACAGCTCGCTCGAAGGTGTCCTGTTTACGTTCCTCTGTCTATTCGGCGTCGAAGGCGGTGGTCTTGAGTTCATCGAAGAGACAGTTGAGTTATTCGAACAAGCAGGTGCTGACGTCTATATCGTTGAACTGGATGCGCCGGTCGCAACTCGCCTGCACCGAAACACGACTGAAAACCGATTGACGCACAAAGTAACGAAGCGTGACCTCGCTGCTTCTGAACAAGACTTACGCGAAACGGCGGACGGTTACCGAACACGTTCATTGCCAGGCGAATTGCCGGACGTCAACTACCTCTTCCTCGATACGGAACCGTTAAGCGCACGTGAAAGTGCGGAAGCGATTTGCGACCATTTCAACTGGTCCAAAACAACGGTCTAATCACAAACAAGCCCCGTCCTGCTCAGCAGGCGGGGCTTTTTTAATGATAGAGTTTGCGTTCATATCGATTCGCCTGCAACTGGAATCCGTTCCGACGCCAGACCGCCGCACTGCCCGCTTCGCCGTAAATACGCGTCAGTAATAACGTCCGTGCGAGATACGACAAAATCGACGTCAACGCTTCTGTGATGTACCCGCGCTGATCATCCTCATCAGTCGTCGTATAACGTAAGTTTCCGGTCGATGCATTCCATGTGAAGGTAATCGTCCCGACAATCGTTTTCTCACGCAACGCATGCAGCGTCCACTTGCAACCCGATTCTTCATCCGTTGCTTCGACAAACAATCGTGACGTCGTAAAATCCGGATGTCGTCCTTGCATTCAGCTCTCCTCCTCGACCTCAAACGTTGCTGTCGCGTAAATCTCTCCGTTAATTAAAATCGTTAATGTATGTGTACCAGGATAATGGACACGCGTCGTCATGTTCCGAAACGATTGGCGTCGTTCAACTTGTAAGACACCTTTAACTTCCCGCTCCCGCAGTTGAAACACCTTCCGACTCGTTCCACGTTGTTTGACGTAATCGATCGCGTATTCAAGACGCAGACGTTGCTCGACGGAACTGTTTACTTGAAACGAAAACTGTAACTCTTGACCAATAGTCACTGGTGAGACGACCAAGTCCGTAACCGCAACCTCGCCTTGCGTAACGTGTCCGAATAATTGCAACACGTCTGGGTTTCCGCGCTTCAGTAACGTCCGGGAGGCGTGACGCAAAATCCAGTCCGTGTTCGGATCTGTTCCTAAGTGACGTCCAATTCGTTCGATCAAGTATTCCGGATGCGTTTTTGAAATATCATTCAAGTGATTGGCGACACTTTTTCGGACGTAAAGTGACGGATCCTGTAATAAGGCGTCAAGGATCGGTAACGCTGGACGCGGATCAGCAATCAGACGCGGGATCGCTTGTCCCCATGGTAAACGCGGTCGTGTCCCTTCAGACGCTAAGCGCCGGACATGTTCATCGTCTGATGTGGTCCATTTGAATGCCTGCTCAAGATAGAGTTCCTGATCAGCAAGTAGAAAACGGCGAACGGCGAACTCTGACGTCGAATGCGGCGTCAACTTGGCGAGTGTCGCTAACGCAAGCGTCCAGTCGGCGAGTGTTGCTGTCCGTTCGACATACTCCGGAAAGACGATTCCCGGTAGACCGGTAAACTGCGGTGCAAGCCGCTCTAGCTCCGGCACCGAGTCCGGAAACGGTGACAAAATCGTCTCTAGTGTCTCCGCCACACGGCGGACACGTTGTTTAAACGCGAGTTCATTCCAGTCTCCCTGTTCGACTCGTCTTCGAAAATCCGGTACGTCGACCGCTTCTCCTAAGCGGTCGAGCCAACTCGGTGAAAACACATCTTTAATCAAACTCATCTTTCATCCAGTCCCCTCTATGTGCGCTCTAGTTTGAGCAATGTTTCCTTGCGTGCGAGTCCACCCGCGTATCCACCTAAATCCCCATTCGTCCGAATGACTCGATGGCACGGGATGACGATTGCCAGTTGGTTCGCTCCATTCGCTCGTGCGACGGCACGAACAGCGGTCGGTTGACCGATCCGGATCGCCAGCTCTTGGTACGAGATCGTCTCTCCACTCGGAATCCGCTCGAGTTCTTCCCAGACGCGGCGTTGAAATGGTGTTCCGTACCGCATCAGTGGCGTCTGAAACGATACCTGCTCTCCTTTGAAGTAACGACGGAGCTCCGCTTCGATCTGTCCAAAGACTGGTGACTCCCCGGGAACGATGACAGCACGTGCTTTCTTACGCAATTGTTCGATTTCCCGTTCCAGTCCGCGTCGGTCGACGAACTCAAGCAGATGTAAGAGTTGATCGTCGGCAATCGCCAGCATCGAGCCGAGTCGCGTGTCGAGCCATTTGGCGCGTAAGACCTGCCCGTCAAAGCGCGACGGTGCCTGTCCGAGAATCCGTGCTGACGCCTCACGAAAACCACTACTCGATTCATAACCTCCTACTAACTGTCCTTCGATGACCGGCTTACCGGTCCGGATCTCCTTCATCGCCAGACCCATCCGCCGTGCCCGGGCATACGCGACGAACGTCATCCCGAAGCGTTTCTTGAACTGGCGACGTGCCGTTGATTCATCCAGACCAAGTGCTCGAAAATCGGCTTCCTTGAATCGTTTGTCCGGTTCTGCCTCGACCGCTTCGATCAAGCGTTGAATCGTACCATGATCTCCGGGATAAGCAAGCGGATGACAACGACGGCACGGTCGATAAGAGGCAAGTAATGCCTCTTGCGCCGTCTCAAAAAACTCACAGTTCTCCGCTTTCGGTTTTCGTGCCGGACACGTCGGACGGCAAAAGATGCCGGTCGTCTTGACGCCGACGAAAAACGTCCCTTCGTACGTCGCGTCCCGGCGAACGAGCGCTTCATAATACGTGTGATGTTCCATCGCCTTCCCCTCCTTTGTCCTTAGTATACCGGCTTGTCCGGTCACGATGTCGCCGAAAATCAGGCATTGATATGTTTAAGATTCACTTAAGAAACATCGTCCTGTTTTCGAAAGGGACGACGTGCATACTACATGATATACTCAACGGAAAGTAGGGTTTTCATGTTTGATTTCTTAAAAGAAGCACTTCACGCACCACTCCGTGTTGGAGCCGTCGCACCGAGCAGTCCACGTCTTGCCGAGATGATGGCACGACGCGCCGTCGCCGATCGTCCGCGTCAGATTCTTGAAGTCGGAGCGGGTGACGGAGCGATCACCAAAGCTTTACTGGCCGCTCGTTCACCAGAAACACATCTCTTGATTTGTGAACGGAGCGAAACGTTCCGCCCGGCACTCGAACAATTACTGGCTCAGGAAACGAATGTCACTCTCTTCATTGGTGACGTTCAAGGATTATCCGATTCATGGAGCGGACAGATCGACGTCATCGTCAGTGGTCTCCCGTTCGCGTCGTTCCCGGCAGCGTTACGGCATGATTTATTGGCACAATTTCAAACGTTACTACGATCAGGCGGTCACTTCATCGCCTTTCAATACACCCGGTTTCAGTTCAAGATGTTCCGGGACTATTTCCAAGAACACAGTTATTCGCACACGCTCTACAATCTGCCCCCCGCTTACGTCTTCGAGGGGGTACAACAGGAGGAATTTACACATGCCCACGCTCTTGATCGTTGATGATGAAGCAGACATCCGTCAATTGCTTCGACTCTATTTAACCAATGAAGGGTACGAAATCCTCGAAGCCGAAAATGGTGAGGAAGCGTTAGCGACTCTTGCAACGCGTCCGGTTGATGCGATGTTACTCGACGTGATGATGCCCGTTCGCGATGGCTTCTCGACCGTTCAAGCGGTGCGTGCTGCCGGTCACACGTTACCCGTCTTGATGCTGACGGCGAAACGCGAAGACATGGATAAAATTCAAGGTCTGACTTTCGGAGCGGACGATTACATCGGTAAACCGTTCAATCCACTCGAAGTCGTCGCCCGCATTAAGGCACTGCTGCGACGTGTCAGTCAGTATCATGTCCCAACTACGGCTTCAGCCGTTCAGGTCGGTCCGTTCACACTTAAAGAAGACGAACGCGTCATCTTTAAGTATGATGTGCCGCTTGCCCTGACCCGCCGTGAATTTGATTGCCTGGCGCTCTTCTTGAATCATCCGCGTCGTGTTTTTTCGGCTGACGACCTGTATGAGCGGGTTTGGCAGGAGGAAGCACTTGGTTCCGCATCGAACGCTGTCATGGTCTTGATCCATAAGCTCCGTGATAAAATCGAGGACGTTCCGAAAGAACCACGCTACCTCCAGACGGTCTGGGGCGTCGGTTATAAGGTCGAACCATGAGACGGATCAAATTGACGGTCTGGATGCTTGTTTTACTTCTGCTCGCTGCATTTTTGAGTACGGCACTTGCCTGGTTGCTGGCGAGTCAATTGCCGCTTGGTGGAAAAACGGTTCCCCGTTACTACTACACGACGGAAGAAGACACGGTGAGCGCTGTTAAAGAGGACATTACACGTTATCAAAATGGACAAATACCGACCGGGCCCTATGAGTGGGCAGTATACGATGCCAATGGTCGTCTGGTCAGCGCTTCCGACAAGTATCCGAAAGACTTAACACCGAGCCGACTGCTTGCTGAGCAAACACCAACCGAGCGGGAGCCATCAGACACAGGAAAGATTAGGACATTGCACCATATCGAAGCGATCAATCTTGGAACCCGTGAGCCTGGCTATTTTTTGACTGTTCAGTCCGATAAACCAACACTCAATGAATATCAAGTCGGTAATTCGAACGCCTTCTTCATCTTACAAGTCGTCTTGTTCATCGTCTTTCTACTGCTTTTAACACGTTGGATCGCTGGTTTGTTCCGCGAACTCGAGCGACGGCTTGAGCGGTTGACGGTCGAACCAGCGCCAACAGAACCGTTACCTCCCGTCAAAGGACCGAAGGAATTCAAGTTGTTCGCCCAATCGATCGTACGAATCGAACAGGAACTCCGCACCTTACGCGTACGCGACCAGGAGCGGTTCGTCGAGCAGTTGCGATTGATCACGAGTCTGTCGCACGACCTACGGACTCCGTTGACCTCAATCCAAGGCTTCATCCAGTGGCTAACGGAAAAACACGAGACGTTATCCGCGACGGAACGGACGGAGCTTCTAGCGATTGTCACCCGACAGTCGGAAATGCTCGCTTCCCGGATCGACGAATTGTTCACGCTCGCTAAACTATCGAACACCGATTATCCAGTCGAACGGACATCGCTTGATCTCGTCATACTGACGGAACAAGTCCTGGAACTGTTTCCTGGCACTTCTTCTACTGTCAATGGTCCTGCACACGCGACTCTCTTCGCCGATCCGATGCTCTTACGACGCTTGCTTGAGAATTTGATTCGCAATGCGACGCTTCACGGGACCGGTGATCTTCGGATTACCATCAACGACGACGCAGAAGGTATCCAGCTGATCTGTTCAAATGCGATTGAATCGACTTATACGCTAGAGGAACTAAACGAATGGCTAACACCGTTCGGGACGTCCGATGCTTCCCGCTCGTCTGGTGGCTCCGGCATCGGTCTGTCAATCGTTCAGCAAATCATGGCGCGTCATGGGGGGAGCGTCGCGTTGACTTCACGAGACAACCGCTTCATCGTGACCTGTCGTTTTCCACATGCTTCTTAAGATTGCATCCGATGTTCGCATCGGGTGCTTTTTTAGTCAGGTTGTTACTTCTTAGACACTTCTTTGAAATTGGAATTCGATACACTAAAGACTGTTAGAAATTAGTTGTCGTTTTAAAGGAGTTGTTCGTGTTTTATGAAATCCTCGTCTCGTTCGATTACATATATGCCAGGGCTTGATGGCTTACGTGCCTTTGCTGTTCTATCTGTCATTCTCTACCATCTGTCGGTTTCATTCTTCTCCGGTGGTTTCCTCGGTGTTGATCTCTTTTTCGTCCTATCTGGTTACCTGATTACCGGACTCTTGTTACGCGAGTGGCAAACGACCGGACGCCTCGACTTAAAACGGTTTTGGATTCATCGCTTCCGTCGCCTATTCCCAGCCCTATTCGTCATGCTGTTACTCGTTCTCGGGTACGTGACCGTCTTTGAACGCGAGCTGTTGCACACAGTTCGCCAAGATAGTGCCTTTGCGCTCATTTACGGGACGAACTGGTGGTATATCTTCCATGACGTCTCGTATTTCGAGTCGTTCGGTAAACCGTCACCAATCCAAAACCTTTGGTCGCTCGCAATCGAGGAGCAGTTCTATCTGTTATTCCCGATCTTACTCTGGTTCGGAATGAAAAATCGCCGCTTATTTTTGCAATTGATCGGCGTTGCGATCGGCGCATCCGTGCTCGCGATGGCGATTCAGTTCACACCCGGTGAAGATCCAAGTCGTGTCTACTACGGCACGGATACTCGATTATTCGCCTTGTTGATCGGCAGTCTGCTCGCTTTCGCGTGGCAGCCGACCCGCTTTAAGCTCGATATCCCAAAACGTGGTGTCCGGTTACTGAATCAAACAGGTGCCGTTACCTTACCACTCTTGCTAATGCTGATGATCGTCACAAGTGAGTTCGGAAGCTTCTTATACCGGGGTGGCTTTTTCCTCGTCTCGCTTCTTGCTGCGTTATTGATTGCTACGATCGCCCACCCGGCGTCGATCTGGAGTCGGTGGTTTGCACATCCAGCACTCGTTGCGATTGGCAAACGATCGTACGGTTTATATCTCTGGCATTTTCCCGTCATCACGCTGATGACACCGGTCGAGCAGATCGGAACGTTCTCGTTGCTCCGGACCGTGCTGATCGTCGTCGTGCTTGTCGCCTTGACCGAAGTATCGTATCGCTTCATCGAACGTCCGATTCGTCAGGATGGACTGTCCGGTTACTTAAAACGTCTATCGTTACATCCGCGGCAGTTACGTCAGTTTTCAACGATGCAGTGGACGAGTGTTGCCGTGTTGACGATTCTTATCGTCAGCTTCATCGGTAACTTATCGATTCTTGCTGTCTCCGATACGCCGAAGCCAGAACCTGCTTTCGAGAAGATAGCGGCGCCAAAAGAAAAACCGAAACCGATCCTCAAACCGACGACACCGAAAGCAAAGCCCGATCAACGAAAAATCTGTCGCCCGACGCTTGCGATCGGCGACTCGGTCTTACTCGGTGTCGAAGATTACCTCGGCAGTACACTCAAGCAATTGACGATTGATGCGAAACTCGGTCGTCAGCTGCGAGAAGCGATTCCGCTGAGTGAGCAGTATGCGGCGTACAATCAGCACGGACGCCAAGTCATTATTCACCTCGGAACGAACGGTAGCTTCCGTAAGGATCAATTGAATAGTTTGCTCGATCAATTCGCAAATGCCGATCATGTCTATCTGGTCACTGCACGCGTCCCGCGTCCGTGGGAAACAGAAGTCAATCAGATGTTACGGGAGGCATCGAAGCGGAAGCGTGTCGAACTGATCGACTGGCATGCCGTTGCCATCAAACATCCATCTTACTTCGAAGCAGATGGTGTCCATTTGAATATCAAGGGAGCACGTGCCTATTCGAAGATTCTTGCGAAAGCGACGAATTGTGCTGTTTCAACGAAATAAGACCACGTCAAACAAGGTAGCGGAACGATCCGCTACCTTGTTTTTTTGTACTCACCCTGTCGCCAGCAGCCCAAGATAGATCAAACTGACGCTGAATAAACTCAGCAAGACACCCACTGCATGCCGACGATATCCGAGTAAAAGCAATGGTAGCGTGGCGATGCCAATCATCAAGACCCATCCGTCCCCTGCTGGACCACTGACCGGTAGTTGCCCTAGCGTCGGTTGTTCCAGACGACTGAGTGAAGCGCTCGCCATGAACAGCAATACTAAAATGATACTTTCCATCCGGAGTAGTGGACGCGGATCGTACGTTGAGTCGAAACGCAACCGGCGCCGGACGAGCGTTCCATTACAGAAGGCGTAGAATAAAAGTGGCAACAGCAAGAGGTGCTTCAGCAACAACGCTTGACCGTATGGCACACCCCAGAGATTCGTATAACGTTCAAGTGGAATCGCCAGTTGCATCAGTAACAGACCCGACAGGATGACACCCGTAAAGGCGATCCGGGCAAACGGACTGAACCAACTTAAAAAGGCAGACCAATGAGCGGTCGAGCAGGCACCGATGGCTATCCAAAACACGACACCGATCCAAGCTGTCACACATAAAAAGTGACTAAATTGAAGCGTCCACCCGAGCGCACCGTATTTGGCCGCCGCATGACTCGTTCCTGCGATACCAATCCATAATGGGATCGTCAAGAGTGCGAGCAGGATGGACCGTTGCTTTTGCCATGCGAATATAATCAACAGGAGTAAAGCAGAGAAGTAAACGACAAGAAACATCCGACCGATATGCAACTCCAGTAACCCCGTTCGTAGAGCTTCTGTCATCGTTTGCGTCGAAAGTAGAAAACGAACGGCACCAAAGACCGGGATGCTCGTTCCAAGAACGAGCATCCCGAGTCCCGCTACCGCCCACGACGTACCGTCCATTAATGGCGGTTTCCGTTTCCTTGGGATGAAGCATAATACCAAATAGCCCATCCAAAGCGCTCCACCCATGTAGACGAGTAGTTCTCCTAGAAACGCACTCATGTCGTGCGACGACGTAACAAGAGAAGGATGACGATACTGATTAACAGTCCCCCGACGATCCATGGGAGCAGTGTCGGAACGAGTCCTTTTGAAACTGGCTCCGCTTCAGGAACGACTGCTGCTTTTGTTTCCATCGGCTCAGCCTTTTCTACGGTGCTTGTTTCAGCTTTTTCCTCACCTAGTACCGTAAAACGAATCGTTCCTTTAACGGGATGACCATCATCTGAAATCGATGCCCACTTGATCGTATATTTTCCTTCCGTTAAAGGCTCTGAGACGACAGCACTCAGTTCATTTCCGATGATGAGCGGTTTTGCGAGAGACTGTTCGACGCCATTCGCGTCTACTACACGTAAGGTGCTTGTTTTTTCAACAGCCTCACTGAACGTCAAGCGGATTCGATCGACGGGTTCAGATAATGCCGATCCCTCTGCCGGATTCGAGCTTTTTAAACTCGTATGTGCTTCGACCGATATGGGCAACAGACAAACGAGGAATAGGAGTACAAATCGGATGATGCGCATGTCGTTTACCTCCTTTCTGCTTGATGTGTAAAAGAAAACCCGCTGTTGCCAGCGGGTCGTCCTTTATTGTTGCGGGCGACGACGGAGTGCGAAGAATCCAAGGATCGATGCTGCTGCGATACCAAGCAATGACCAGACGATACCTGTCGTCGATGCTTCTTCTTGCATACCACCGAGACCTGTGTTTGGCATTCCAGGCGCACCTTTGAATTTATCTGGGAACTGATCGACGATTGCTGTCGCAGTTCCTTCCCCTACGCCGTACATATGCGCGTACGCTTCGCGAATTGCTGGGTACGTTTTGTCGTAATCTTTTTCATTGTAGCTATTGAAGGCAAGTAAGAGTTGGTCAATGTGAACCTTCAATCCTTCTTCCAAATCTTTCGCTTTTAAACGTCCTTCTGTTGCTGCATCAAGGAATGCTGCCTGTTCGACACGGTACTCATCGAGTTCCTTCACAGCCATGTCGCGTGCTTGATCATCTTTCGCACCTGTTGCTTTGACATAGTCAACGAAGTAGCCGATGTGGCTCGACCAAATCTTCTTGAATTGTTGCGCTGCTTCACTACCATAAACAGAGCCAATCGAAGCTGTCAGGTCATCCGTATTTTGATTCAAGGCACCAGCCGCAGCGTCAAAGTCTTTTGCTCCGTCAATTCCTTTTTGCATCGCGAGCACTGCAAGCGCCGCGTGTTCAGAGAAGTTTCGGTTCAGTCCGGCACGAAGATCAGCTGCTGGTGTATCAACTTTCGTATTTTTGAATTTATCTGGGTACTGATCGACGATCGCACCAGATAACCCTTCTCCCACCATATACATATGCTCGATTGCTTTACGTAGATTACTGTAGGCAGCATCATAATCACCAGCAACGTAGCTATCAAACGATGTTAACAGTTGCGTGATATGGACTTTTAGTCCTGCTTCGAGATCCGCTGCCTTCAGACGTCCTTCCGTTGCCTTATCAAGGAATGCAGCCTGTTCGACACGATACTCATCAAGCTCTTTCAATGCTTTTTGCTTCGCATCTTCGTCCTTGGCACCAGTTGCTTTGACGTAATCGACGAAGTAACCGATATGGCTCGCCCAGATTTCTTTGAAGGCAGCGCCTGCTTCTTCCCCGTAGACGGAACCAACAGCTGCCGATAAATCATCCGTGTTTTGATTCAAGGCACCGGCTGCCTGCTCAAAATCTTCTTTACCATCAATTCCTTTTTGCATCGCAACGACTGCGAGATACGCGTGTTCAGATAGAATTTGATCGAGTGTCGCTCGTAAATCCGATGCTGGAGATGAGACATCGAGGGAGACTTTTCCTGAACTGTGAGACATCTTACTATGGTCCTCATGACCATGTGCACTAACACCTGCTGCTGGAATCAACAATGCGGCACTAAGCGGAACAGCGAGATACGACTTTTTCATCTTCATCTTATGAACACCCCTTTAATTTTTTGGACTTCACATAGATAACGTAAGGAGTTCACGAATGGTTTTATCTTTTTACATTTTTTATTTAAAATATTTTTTCTGACGAAATAAACTTATGCAGCACTTTCATTATTTTTTAGTTTTTATTTACTCATTTCGCGAAACAGCCAACTTATTTTCTAATCATTTCATTAGAATCTTCTTATAACCTCATCTTTTATCTTTTATAGAACAGGAGTGGACTTATGAAACGGATTGTCATTGGCGCAGTACTTGCTTCGCTCGTCGTCTCGCAAGCAGTTGGACCTGTCGAAGCAAAAAGTAAAGCGAAGAAGAAACCTGTCGTGCAAGTCGATCGAGACAAAAATGGAATTCCAGATGCTTGGCAAAAACAATATCATTTGGGATATGGAAAACAAGTCGCAACAAAAGATCACGATCGCGACGGTTTGATGAATGTACAAGAGTATCAACTTCGTCTCAACCCCACTAAATCGGATTCGGACCGCGACGGAATCAAGGATGGGAAAGAGGATTCGGACCGCGACTTACTTACGAATCAACAAGAATACACAGCGCATCTAAATCCATTGAAGAAGGATTCCGATCAAGATGGTATTTCTGATGATAAAGAAGATCAAGATCAGGATCGATTGACGACACGAGAAGAATTCATCGTGGGTACGCAGCCACTGAAAAATGATTCAGATCGTGACGGCATCAAAGATAACGAAGAGGACCGCGATCAAGATACGCTTCTGAATGAAGACGAATTCGAACTTGGTTCTGATCCAACCAAAGCAGACAGCGATCATGACGGGACTCGAGATGATCAGGAAGATACGGATCAAGACGGAGTTCAGAATGACCAAGAACTCAAACGGATCATGATCAAAGTGACGAATACGAATAAGAAAAAGTTCGAGTGGCGTTACAGTAATGAACATCAACGGAAAGAATTGCGCTTTAAAGACGAGATCGGTATTACTGACGTTGCGACGTTAAAAGATCGTCTTCTCGTCACACCATCGATGACGGAAGAAGAATTATTAACGTTAGTCGCACAGGCGCTTCAATTACCAAACATCAAAACGTTACACGTCCAGATCAAGTTCTATAATGGACAGGAACTCGAATCAGAAGATGAGCACTCGGATGACGATGATTCTTCGGATGACTCAGAAGATGATGATCAAGATGATGATTCAGACGATCATGGAGACGATGACGGGGATGATCACGGAGATCATGGTGATGACGATTAATCGTCTATACGAAAAATGAGAGGACAGAATAGTATTCCGCCCTCTCATTTTGTATTTCATTATTCTTCAATGATGGTGACCGCTACTTCCGCCAGCTGGTTTTGCTCCACCTTTTAAGATTTTTAAATCTTCTTTCGATAACTCACCGACGATGAACTGCCGTGTTGGCATGATCATCGCACCTTCACTGCTTGCATGCGCTTTGACATAATACAAGCCGGATTTCGGTAGTGCCTTCGCAATCGTATAGACACCTGGCTTTGTCTCCTCTGCCGGTTCCATACTATAGCGTACTGTTCCATCCGCTTTCCAGATTTCGAAATGTACATAATCGACTTTTTGAACCGGTTTGGCTTCACGCCAGACTGTTGCTTCAAACGTCTGCTTTTTCTTGGCATCCGGTTGTAAGTCCTTTGGGATATTCATTTTGATCGATAACGGCTTAGCTACGGCATACTGTTCTGCTGCATCGGAATCGACCGCACAGCCAGCAAGACTCGTCGTCGTGACGAGCAGTCCGCCGAGCATGAGTGTTTGTATCGATTTACGCATTGAAGAACCTCCTTACACTCGGAATACGACGGATGACGAGGAAATCGACCAGCCAGACGACGAGCAACGATAGACCGACGAGCGGGAAGACGATTCCCAGCACGACAAGCACAGCGAGGAATCCTTTCAACATGAATGCTTTCGGTCCTTTCGGCGCCCCCATCCCTTTACTTGGTTTTCGCTTCACCCAGAGATAGAAACCACTGACTGCCACGAGAATGATTCCGAGACAAATCAACAGACTAATTAACTGATTGAACCAGCCGAATTCCGTTCCCTTGTGGAGTGTGATCCCGGTCGCGACGATCTTTCCGACGACACCATAGTTGTCATAACGATAATCAGCGAGCACGGCACCGGAATATTGATCGAGATGGATCGTCGCTTCATTCTGTGCTTTCGCTGGATATGCAGACAGCGTATAGACACCGCTCGGGTCACTTGGAATACTGATCTTAAAGCTTGGATCCATCCCTTGTTGTTTGCCGATTGCAACGATGTCATCGATCGAAGCTGGAACAGCACCTTCGACTTTTGATTGCGGGACATCAAGTGTTTCGGCAGCCCACGGGACTTCCGCGATATCCTTCGTTTGAAGTGTTGACGTCGGTGCCTCCCCACCCCAGATGGACGGTGGATAACCAAGCCCTTGGTTCGTGACAAGGGACTGGAAGTTCGTTCCCCAGAAACCGGACCACGGTAAGCCAGTCAAGATCAGGAACAGCATCCCTGCTGTCATCCAGAATGCTGGAACAGCGTGGAGATCACGACGGAATAACTTCTTGCCTTGACGAAGACGTGGGAACAAGACACCTGACAGTCCCTTTTGCTTACGCGGGAACCATAGGAACAGTCCCGTCACGATCAAGACGATTGCCCAACAGGCGACGAGTTCAACGATCCGATCGCCAGTCGTTCCCGCCATCAGTTCCCCGTGGATCTCTTCGATTTTATTCATGATCCGGTCATCGTCAGATAATGTTCCGATGATCTTACCAGAATACGGATTGACGAAGACCGTCGCCGACATGTCTGGTGACGAGACCTTCACTTCACTGGATCGATCGTCGGATTCACCCGGTCGGTACGACGTGACAAGTGCATCGGGATACTTCGCTTTGACGCGATCAATCTGTTCCGTCGCAGTGATGCGATCTGCTTGTGGTGTAACTTCATAATACGATTGATACAGGACGTTTTCGATTTGTGGCTTAAAAAGATAAATGGATCCTGTCACAGCAAGCATGACTAGGAACGGTGCAAAAATGATACCAGCATAAAAGTGCCACCGCCAAATCGTCCGGTAAGCAGAAGAAGTCGGTGCTTTTTTGACCGTCTCTTCCGTCTGCATGAGATTCATATGTATCCTCCTCTGGCAATAAATATGTCCACTCTGTGAACACCTCTTAGTATAAGCGTTTACAATCCAATTTCAGCCACTTGCTTGTGACGATAAATTGCCAATACAGTGTGTAAATCAGGTAGCTTTTAAGAAGTGAAAAACGTCTTTTTTTGACAATGATTTCACTTTTCTTGTAGATTACTTCTTATTTCAAAAAACTATTCTTATTCATAAAACCAAACTTCATCTAAAAAAAAGCGAACCCTGATCTGGATTCGCTTGCTCGTGTGATGTTTTTATATTGAAGAACTTTCCTCGACGGAATCCTTTTGACGACGATGATGCACGATACCGATGACTGCAATCCCGATCACGATGATCACGACAGAGCCGACGATTCCTGGATTTACTTGGAGCCAGTTCCACAATTCCGACCACGTCACGGCTTCTCCGATCCGGACGATCAAAAAGGTCCAGAGTCCTGTATACACGCCTGCTGCTAAGAATGTCATTACTAAATAGCGTGGTAACGGATAACCGAGGAGTCCGGCGACATAATGAATCGGGTGTCTGACGCCGGGTAAGAAGAACGATAGTCCGATTGCCCATAATCCCCGTCGTTCAATGATCGTTTCTGCTCGTTCTAAGAAACGTGATTTCATCCAGCGTTTGATGAGCGGAATCTCACGGAAGAACCGAGCAAGTAGATAAAACCACGTAAAGGCGATGAAGAAGACCGGCCATGCGGTCAACCAGATGACGACCGGGTACATCCCCTCTCGTAATCGAAGTGCTGCAAAACTCATCATCAAGACATCGTCCGACAATGGGGTGAACATGATTCCGCCAGCCAGGCGGACGAGTGCCATGATATCCATCACGTATCCCTTCTTTCTGTTTCTCTCTACTTTCAGTATCCCCGATTTTTCTGAAGTTGAGCCCTATCCATTTCTTAAGTTCTTCTTTAGTTATACTTTTCCGATCAAAAGAGATCATCATCGATGATTTAAAGTCACGTAGACCGTAAGACATGTATACGCAACCGTTCAATAAAAAATCCTTTTCCCACATCGAGAAAAAGGGTTTCATCCGTCCGTTCGAGAAGGGGTACAACGTACATCTGAACGCTCATCTGATAGGAGGAATTTCCATGTTACATCGCCGGAAGACCTATACGATTCGTCCCGAACGCCTAGAAGAATTCACTGAGTTTTTCCATACCTATTTGTACCCGCTCCAAGTCAGCCATGGTGCCCGTCTTGTTGGTCGCTGGGTGACCGAGGCAGAAGATGAAGTCATCGCCATTTGGGAATATCGCGACCGTGAACATTACGAACAAGTCGATCGTGATGTCCGCAACAGTGCTTTACGTCGCGAAGCGATGAAGAAGCGCGCGCGTCTCGGCAAAAACCTCTATATCAAATCCTATGAAGATTTCATGACAGCGACCGGTACGTATGCTCCCCCTCGCGCGATCGTCAGCGTGACCGCGTACATCACGAACGATGCCGGTGAAGTCCTGCTCGTCCGCAACCTCCACCGGGGTGATACGTATGAGATGCCGGGTGGACAAGTCGAAAATCACGAGTCGATTCTTGACGCCATTAAACGGGAAGTCAAAGAAGAAACCGGTGTTGATGTCACAATCGATGGCATCACCGGTATCTATCAAAATGTCTCAAGTCACGTCCTGTGTGTCTGCTTCCGTGGGAAAGCCGTTGGTGGTGAACTCGCGACACAAGAAGGCGAAACGACGGATGTCGGCTTCTTCCCACTGACACGTGACTCGCTGAGTGAGTATATCAAACGGGAACACTTCCAGTTGCGGACGCTTGATGCGATGGATCCCCATTACTTCCCGCATGCCTTATATAAAGTCAGACCGTATGAACTGATCAGTCGGTACGACGGTAACGCAACGTCGTCTTCACGGTAAACCAAAAATCCCCTTACAGTGTTTTCACTGTAAGGGGATTTTTTTCGGTTACGTTGTCAATCGAGCGGTAATTCCGGCATCATCGGTGACATAGAAATCGCCTGCTTGATCGGTAACGGTATAAGCGGAAGACTTCAACGCCTCGATCGCTGCTTGGAGCGTCGCTTGATCCGGATAACGTAGTGTCCAGTAGACGAGTCCGACCGCATCTTCCGGATTCGTCGGTGCGTTGACACCAGACCAGACGTTCAGACCGATGTGATGGTGATAGCCACCGGCAGCAACGAACAATGCACGCATCCGCGAAGCGTCAGCGGCAACTTCAAAGCCGAGCGTCTCGACATAAAATGACCGTGCTGCTTCGAGTGTCTTGACGTGGAAATGGACATGTCCCATGACCGTCTCGCTCGGCATGCCATACCAATCTTCTTCTCCAGCTTCGACGAGCATACTTTGCCAATCGACGGGATCCGTCGTCATCTTGACATCACCATTAGCTTCATACGTCCATGTCTCACGTGGACGATCGGCATAAATCTCGATCCCGTTCCCGTCTGGATCCGATAGATAAAAGGCTTCACTGACAAGATGGTCGCCTTGACCAATCTCGATCCCTTGTGCAATTAAATTCCGGATGACGAAACCAAGTTCTTTTCGGTTCGGTAGCAAAATCGCAAAATGATATAATCCGGCCACCGAGTTCGGTGGAAAACGGCGGGCATTCGGATGAACTTCAAGTTCAACGAGTGGTGTATCTTGTGCGCCGAGCACCGTCAACTGATCCGTTTGCGTTAGCACGCGTAATCCGAGTGACGTTGTATAAAATGAAATCGAACGGTCGAGGTCCGTGATACGCAAGCGAACAGGACCGAGTGTGATTTGTGGATGAATGGACATCTTGTTTCCTCCTTCAATGAAATAGCTCGTATCCCTATTATTACGCGGAAGCGATCGAAGCGGAAGTAGGCACGAATAAGTGGTATAGTATCCTAAACGATACCATGAAGGAGGAAGACAGATGGAAGAGACACCAAGCTGTCGGGTCGAGACAGCGCTCGAAATCTTGACCGGAAAATGGAAGCCGTCGATTTTACTCGTCTTGATCACACACGGAACGCTCCGCTTCAGTGAATTGAAACGACAATTGCCGAACATTACGCAAAAGATGCTGACGGCTCAACTGCGTGAGCTCGAACTGAACGATATCGTCCATCGCGAGATTTATCAAGAAGTCCCACCCCGCGTCGAGTACTCGCTGACGGATTATGGTCGGACGCTCATTCCAGTCCTTGACGCGATCAATGCATGGGGGGAACAACACGTCCTTCATCTCGAACATAAAAAAAACTCGCTTCTGCTTCCCAATGAGAAATCCACTTCGATGTGATTTCTCATTTTTTATGGAATAAACTGTCTATTTTCCCGTATACTGACGTAATAGACTTCTGTTTTTAGAAAGGAATGAGTCCTCATGCATCAACTTCATGCGATCGAGCAACTGGTTGCTCGACTCAAACAAGATCCCGCAGTCGAAGCCATCTTCTTGAAAGGATCTTTTGGACGGGGAGAAGAAGATGTTCATTCAGACATCGATCTATACTGTCTCGTATCGGAAGAACGTCAATCAAAATTCTTATCACGTCGCTTGTCCCACCTTTCTGCTTATCGTTCGATCATCTGGAAAGATGAGATCGACATCATCGCGCCGCAGATGATCGTCGTCTATGATGATCTGCTACATATCGATTTGTTTACGGTGACGCTTGACTCGCTGAACCATAAGGATCAATTGCGTGTCTTGTATGATCCACAAGAACAGTTGACGGACTTTACCGATACTTGCGACTTAGCGCTTTCTGCTCAAGAAGCGACCGATGAAGCGATCGATGCAGTCTGGTTCTTGTTCCAATATAAAAAAGCAGCAGCACGGGGAAATGACTTATGGGCAGTCGAGATGCTCCGTAGCGCCTTGATCAAGTTCGCAAAAGTATTACTCCATCATCATGCTCCTGAACGAGCACAACTCGGATTAAAGACGATTCCGACGACATTGCCAGACCATCCACGCCTTGCTCTTGAAGCAATCTACGACGTCCTGACACCCGCAACGCACGCTGAAGCGGTTCAACGTTATTTGGCTTGTTTAGAGACCGAACGAAGCGCCCTCGACCAGACGCTTGCCTCTCATCCGGAGACGCTCGCTTTACTCGATCGATTAACGCCTGAACTCTCGATCCAACAATCAGGACGGTAACAATAAGGGGCTGACTCAAAAAAAGAATGACTTGTCTTTCCACGCCCTTTTCTCAGGCGAGACACAAGCCAGTTTTCCGGCTTCATTCAAGCAGGAAAGCAGGTCTTGTTTGTCTCTGACAGCGCATAATGCGCTTTTTCCTGTAGGAGTGGCGTGTGACGCGTCATTCTTTTTTACGAGATAAGGGTGGCAGATCATCATTCTGCCACCCTTATCTTTGTAGAGACTGACTTTTTGGGAGTCAGCTCCTTCTATGCTCGCTAATTAACGTGTCAATTGAATCTCTTTTGATTGTCCACCTGCCCAGCCAAAGCCAGATGAGACTTCAAGCTTCGGATTTTTCACCTGTTTCGGTAATTCGAAGACGATGTTGCCGGTTTTCTCGATATTCGGGTTGATCGTCTCTAAGAAGAAGCCCATCCCGTCTTCATTTGCATAAAGATCGAGTTCCGTATCGGCTGAGTATTCCGTATCACCGACATTGACTTTAAACATGTTGCTGTCGACGAATCGCTCTTCCTTATCTCCGTTTAAAATCGTCAGACCGATGACTAAGAATTGTCCTGATGTTTTCTTTTCGCCGAGGACGTTCGACAACGAATCGACCATCTTGACGTCGTTGACGACGTACGTCAGTTTCCCAACCTTTACCTGATCATTCACCCCGTACGTTTTCTTGACCGGCTTCGCGGCTGCTTTTGCTTTCACTGGTTTTGCTTCTGATTTGACTGCTTCTTGTTCGACTTCTACTTTTTTCTCCGGGGCTGCTTGTTCTTCGTCATCTCCTAGGTTTCCTAAAATGACTGCGCCGATCACGATGATTCCTGCCCACTTCAATCCTTTTTTCATGTTACTTCCTCCTTTTAATTTGGCTGACTCACGTCTGATAGCCCTAGTATAGAAAGAAGCAACCCCTTATCCTTTACACTTTTTTAACCAGGTTATTTTTTGTTTAAGGTCCGATAAAAAGATTGACAAAAATAAAAGAGAACGCTAATTTCAGCGTCCTCCTCTCCTTATTCTCCTTTGACCCGGATGACGATTTTTCCTTTTGCGTGCCCTTCTTCGCCATAATCATGTGCTTCCTTAATTTGATCCAGATCAAAGATTCGGTCGACGACGGGCTGTAATTCGCCTCGCTCGACAGCTTTAGCGATATGTCGCAAACGTTCACCCGTCGGTTGCATGAAGACATACGCAGAACGTGCATTATGTTGCTTCGCTTGTTCTTCATCCGGTGGTGTAGAAATTGAGACGAGCATTCCGTTCGGCTTCAGCATCTGATACAGCTCCCCTTGCTTGTCGCCACCCATCGTATCGAATACAAAATCGATATCCCGAACACGATCGGCCGGATTTTCCTGTTTGTAGTCGATGACTTCGTCGGCTCCAAGCGCTTTTACCCAGTCGACGTTTTTCGTACTTGTTGACGTGATAACGTGCAAACCGTTTGCTTTTGCGAGTTGAATCGCAACCGTTCCGACGCCCCCTGATCCGGCACCAATAAAGATCCGGTCACCCGGCTTCGCATCCATCACTTCGAACATGACTTGCCATGCTGTATGCGAAACGAGTGGAAGAGACGCTGCTTCAGCAAAACTAAGCGATTCTGGTTTTTTGACGACGAGGTGCGCATCGACTGCGACATACTCTGCATATGTTCCTTGACGAGCAATTTCCGGGCGACTGAAAACGGCGTCCCCGACTTGAAGATCCGAGACGTTTTCTCCGACTTCCTGAATCACACCGGCAACGTCCCAACCGATGACGAGCGGCATCTCATAGCTCAACATCTGACGCAAATAGCCTTCGCGTAGTTTCCAATCGACCGGGTTCACACTCGCGGCATAGACTTCGATTAAAACATCATCTGGTCCAATGACTGGCTTGTCCAGTTCTCCGACCTTAAATTGTTCCGATCCACCATACTGTTCGATGTAAGCTGCCTTCATCCGTTGACTCCTCCTTCGATAATCGTTCCCTATCTTCTTCCCCGTCCGTAACAACGACAAACAGTCTGAAGATACACGACAGCTCCCCATCCAACGGTGAGGAGCTGTTTCGTTAAGCATTCGTTTGTTGAAGGGTTGATGCCGTCTCATTCAAGGCATGAATCGCCTGCTGCAGTTCCATGACCTGACCAACTTGATGACGCGTCAAACCGGACAATGACTCACTTTGTGAAAGCAAGGCATTCATGAACGTGTCGAGTTGACCGGTTGCTGTCGTGATAGCAGTAAGACTACTCGTCATCGTCGCGAACTGGGTCTGCGCCGACTGGATCGAACCGACGACTTCCGTTGCATCCATCTCAATCGTCTGTAGCGCTAACTGACTCTCGGCCATTCGTTCTTCCTGCTCACGTAGCAATGTCGTACTGGCATGAATGGAGTTCCCCGTTTGCGTAACGTCCTGATCAACACGTTCGATGATCGCATTGATTTCCTTCGACGCTTCTGCCGTCTGTGCTGATAGATTACGAATTTCTTGCGCAACGACCGTAAAGCCTTTTCCGAACTCGCCCGCACGAGCCGCTTCGATCGATGCGTTAAGACTAAGCAGGTTCGTTTGCGCCGCAATCGCATTGATGCTCGACGTGATGGCGACGATTTCCTGGAACCGTCCAGCAAGTTGTCCGAACGACGTGACCGAATCATCCATGCTCGTCGTCAATTGTTGTAAGGATTGTCCGGCAAGACCAATCGTCTGTCTGCTCTTTTCGGCTGTCGTTCGCGAGGACGAACTGCGCTCGAGTGCGTGATCGACCGAAACGGTCACATCCTCCATCCGGTTGACTTGCTGATCATTCAATTGACGAATTTCACGAATCGCTTGAACGCTTCCTGCTGCATCATGTGCTAGCTGTTGCATCGCTAGATCAACCTGACTGAAGGAATCCTTCGCCGCATCGACTGTTTCACTCATCTCTTCCGTGAACGTCGTTACTTCCGTTGCGGTTGCTGCCGTCTGCTCGAGGGCAATTTGCGACGTTGCCGCGTAGGCTTCCGACCGTTCTTGTTCTTGGCGGACGGCTAACATGACGTTTCGTCCAAAGACGGCGACAAAAACAGCCGCTGAGAAAATCATCAAATAGATGACATAGGCGACGATCAAATCGAATGTATTCGTAAAGACAATCTTTCCTAGCATTGTGAATACTGCCATCTCAACGAGTCCAAGGATTCCGGCGAGAATGACCAAACGTGGAATCAAATAGACGATTGAAATCGTCAAGTAGAGATAGGCGATCGTCCAAATGCTCGGAGACGGCAAGGTCATCAAAACGAGAGCGAGGACGAAATACGTTAACGTCACTTGGACGTACTTCCCGCTCGGACGATGTCCAAGTAGGCGGTTGCCCACCAGCAACGCGACCGTCAAGATCAAACCACCGACTAAAAACTGATAAAACACACTGATTGGGACGTAATTCATTTGCGCAAATAAGAAAATCAATGGATGCGCAATCGTAATTAACGTTGCAATCAGGCGGGACAAAATCTTTGTACTTTGTTGCTCGAGGGCAGATACCATCTTGTTCAAACTCCTTCACCTTATTAAAGTCATACAGTTGTTCATCGGCAGAAAGAATTCATTCTTTAAGTCCCTCGCGTGACTTTTTTTCTTGACGCTTTCTTGAAAGCGGGAGTACGGTTAACGTAGACTTTTTCAGAAAAGAGGATTTCTATGCTGTATGTACTCGTAGGTCTCGCAGGTGTTCTCGGTGCCTCCGCACGGTATGGACTCGGACTGCTGATTGGCGACTTGACGACTGGTCCGTTCCCGTGGCCGACGCTTGTCATCAACTTGATCGGGAGCTTTCTCCTTGGCTACGCGACACATTTTTTATTTCGAACGAAACTCTTACATCAATATGCGATCACAGCCATCGGCACGGGTTTCATCGGCTCATTTACGACGTTTTCGACATTTAGCGTCGAGACCGTGACCTTACTCAACGAACATCATTTAGCGGACGCGTTTCTCTATATGCTCGTCAGCCTATTCGGCGGTCTGTTCCTGTCTTATCTTGGTTACGCGCTTGGGACACGACGACTGCGGCACGTGACGAAAGGACGTGAGTGAATGGAATTACTCGCCCTTGCCATCGGTGCTTTTTGTGGTGCTATCAGTCGGTTTGCCGTCAGTCAATGGATGAAGACGTTTTGGAAACGCGAATTTCCTCTGGCGACGTTCCTGATTAATGTACTCGGTTCGTTTTTGCTTGGTCTTGTCATCGGTGCGCATCTCGATACGACCTGGACGTTACTCTTAGGTACCGGTTTCCTTGGATCGTTCACGACGTTCTCGACGTTCAAAATCGAGACATTACAGTTATTTCAGGACGGAAATCGTAAAGTACTTACTCTCTATCTCATATCGAGCTACGGTTTCGGAATTCTTGCAGCTTTCCTTGGAATCACACTTACAGCTTGAACAAAACAAGAGGCGACGGAAAAATCCGTCGCCTCTTGTCGTATCCGTCTTAATTTAATCATTCATCCAGAATAGACCAACCGTCTCTGCTCCGGCATGCGTCCCGATTGCTGGTCCGAACGTGCCTTCGAGAATCGTCAAATCCGGGAACTTCGCTGCGACTTGTTGCCGCAGTTCCGTTGCCATTTCCGGTGCCATCGTCGTCGCGACATAAATCCGGTTCTTGTAGAACGTGTGCTGACGCATCGATTCGTCGATTTGTTTAACCATTTCGATGTAAGCTTTCTTTAAAGAACGTGCTTTTTTAAATGGTACGATTTTTCCTGCTTCATCCGTCGTGATGATCGGCTTGATGCTGAGTAGGTTCGCCAGGAACAGATCTCCTGATGAGACACGTCCACCCCGACGCATCGTCTCCATATTACCGACGATCATATAGAAGTGGGTCTTTTTCGTCAACGCTTGTAAGGCAGCGACGATTTCCTCGACGGATTTCCCCTGTGCCGCGAGCTCCATCCCGTAACGAATGAATTCCTGTTGGTTCTCAAACGCCGTATGAGAGTCGATGATGTGAACCGGGAAGCTGGCTGCTTCTGCTGCTGATGCTGAACTTTGGACGGTACTCGATAATCCATTCGTACAGTGCACTGCAATCGCACAGTCATAACCTTCTTCTTTCAAGCGTTCGTATGTTCCGACGAACTCTCCAAAGATTGGTTGTGATGTTTTGGCAATCAGCTTTTTGTCCGCATCTAGGGCACGGAACAGTCGTTCGACCGTGATCGCATTCTCTTGATACGCCGTATCACCGAGTAAGATTTGAATCGGTACGACATTGACGCCGATCGCTTCTGCCTCTTCCTTCGTGAAATAGGCCATACTATCGGTCACCCATGCTATTTTAGTCATTTTCCTTAGCCTCCGTTAGATTCTTCTCGCTTTATCCTACCATATACAGAAGTGGAAATCGCAAGAAACGTCATGACATCATCTGAAAATGAAACGATGTACGCTTATGATAGTGCTCATCGGCATGCAAGACGACGGAAGGAAAATTCGGTTGGTTGATCGCATCCGGCAACCCTTGTGTCTCAAAACAGATTCCGAGGTATGGGGTTGCTCGTCTTCCACAAATCGTAAACTCGCCCGACAAATGATTAGCAGTGTAGACGACGACTCCCGGTTGATCCGTCACGACGCGCAATCGCCGCCCGCTGATTGGTTCATCGAGAACGATTTCCCCACCCTCTCTAAGCAGGAAGGGATGATCAACCCCACTACCTGCTTGGCGCAGTTGTTCGTCTGATGCATGTGTCACTTCATGCAGGGGACGGGTATCGAGAAAATCAAAGACGGTGTCTGTCACCGGGAGAATATCACCGGTCGGTACCGCATCTTTCGTCAACGGAACATAAAAAGGTGCATCCATTCGTAACAGATGCTGTTCAATCGTCGTCTTCGCCTCACCCGTCAAGTTAAAGTACGTATGATTCGTCGGACTGAATGGTGTCGAAGCTGTCGTCTCCGCTTCATAATGGATATGCAGGACGTTCTCGTCCGTCCATTCGAACGTCAGCGTGAACGACAAGTGCCCCGGATAGCCGTTCTCCCCACTCGGACTATCTAAACGTAGAACAAGTTTGTCGTCGTTGATTTCGTGCGTGAACATTCGGTTCGCCCAATTTTCGCTTCCTCCATGGAGGTGATGTTCACCTTCATTTTGTTCGAGTACATACGTCATTCCTTCTAGCGCAAACGCACCATTCGCAATTCGTCCTCCGACGCGTCCGATCGTGGCGCCTAAGTGATGCGGATCATCTTGGTATTCTGATAGGTCGTCAAACGCGAGTACGACATTTTCGATCATTCCATGCTGATCCGGAACCCGGATGGCAAGAATTTTTGCGCCTCGGTTCAAGATATCGATACTATGCCCATGCACATTCTGTAACGTGAATCGTAACAAGGACTGATCTCCTAGTTGCCCTACTTCTGTTGTCGTAATCATCATTTGCTTCCTCCTGTACGATACGTTTTCCTGTTTTCGTATTTACCCTCGGAACGAGACAAAAAAACAACAATGGCAAAAGACCATTGTTGTTACAGAGACGGAAGTGGTAATCGCACTTCGATCCGAGTCCCTTGATGGATGATCGAGTGGACGTGTAATGTTGCAGTCGGACCGTATGTCACGTCTAATGCGCGTCGAATCAGGAACAGATTCGAATCCCCCGCCTCCTGTTGATTCAGTTGTTGCATCACGGCAAGCGGCATCCCCTGTCCATTATCCGTGACTTCGATGACCCAATCCGTCGTCGCCTTGAAGGCGCGGACATCAATCCGGTGATGGCGTCCTGCCTTTACGAACGCATGACGCAGTGCATTATCGACAAGCTGCGTCACAAGGAATGGAAAGACGAAGTATTCTTCAACAGCGGTCTCGATATCAAGATCAACCGTGATATCAGTGGAGGTCAGTTGATTCGGGCGACGCCGTGTTCCTTCTAGTGATAAATAGGCCTTCAGGGTCGCCAGTTCCTCGCGTAGTGGATGTTCATCATGACGCGTCGCTGCCGTCAACAGTTGAAGCAGCGCATTCAATTGATGTTTCACAGGAGTTCCCGGATCAGCTGTCCGCTGGATTTCCTCGATGATCCCTTTTAGATAGCTGACGTGTAACATCGGTTTCATCTTTCTTCCGCTTAACCGGAGCAACTGATCTTCTCGATGCATATGCAGCTCTCGTGCTAATAAACGGACGAGTTGTTCCGTCATTCGCTCGACGGTGTCGTCAAATAAGTCTTTCGAAAAGTAACAGATGACACCTGCTTTTTGACCGTTAATGCGCATCGGATGAAAACTTAGAATTTGTCCCGTCTGCTCGTCTTCCTGTCGGACGGGTTCTTCTGCTTCGATCCATCGTTGTTCCTCACGTCTCGGTTGCTCGCCACAGACTGCTGGTTGCTGGTCCGTCATATCGATGACGACCTCTGTCGCCCCGAGCACGACGATCCGTTGCATCTTTGTCTCCTTCAATAACGTCGCTCCAATCTGCCGTGCGACTTCCGAAGTCAATCCCTGCTTTCGTAAGGGTTGTAATGCTTGCAGTAGACGATCGGAACGCTCGGTCTGGCGGACGAAGAGATCGCCTTCGAGTCGAAGTTGTGTCCGTAAAATCATGATGAACAGTACGACCCCACATATATTTGCGAACAGTAACGGAAAAGCGGCACGACTCATCAAATCCAGTGCTTCTGCTGTATCGGGGGCAAGTAATAACGTAATCCCACTTTCGAACAATAATGCCGTCAATACGATCCCGATTGGTGGAACGAGCGCATAACTATCATGCAAACGCCAGCGTTTTCGATACCAGCCGCTCGCAAGTCCAGCAAGCATGGCGATGATCCAACCTGCTTCTGCCCCTAACGAACCGAGTACGTAGCGGTGTAGACCAACCAAACATCCCGTGATGCCGCCGATCACTGGTCCACCAATCAATCCGCTCGTCACGATGACAGCGAGTCGGGTATCGAGCAATAGGGCATCCTTTTCGACGGCTAATCCGAGTAACGGATCAATCGTCGTATCTTGCGAAAGTTCAATTCCTGCGTAGTTCATTAAAATACCGGATGACACGAATGCGAAGAGCAGTGGAAGATTCATTCCGCGGTCCATCTTGAATATGTATCGGGAAATGCGCCACTGGGACAATAAAAAGGCTAACAGTGCTAACATACCTAAACGACTCAGTAAGAATGGAATCTGCTCGAGCACGGAATACCTCCTCGTTTCATAGGACGCGATTTAACAATAAAGTAGCTGTAGATTACATTCCCGCTCCTCTCTGCATTCTCCTATCATGCCTGCCGAAAGTTCGCACAATCCGTCCATTCTTGATTTTTTGACTGATGCGATGAAAAAAAAGCCGGTTCCTCCATGAGGAACCGACCATCTTATGCTTCTGCTTGTTCAGCTGGATGCAACCAAATCTTGACGCGGTTGATTTGATAGTTTTCCATTTCCATCACTTCGACGGAGAAGTCTGGTGTGTCGATATGCTCACCTGGCTGAAGATCGATGTTATGCATCTGAATCCAGCCACCGATCGTATCGACATCTTCGACATTCGTAAAGCGAATGTTGAAACGTTCTTCCAAGTCAGCGAGCAAGACTGTACCGTCGAGTAGGAACTCGTCCGATTTGACCTGTTCGATTTCTTCGACTTCATCTGCGTCGAATTCATCACGGATTTCACCGACGATTTCTTCGAGTAAGTCTTCCATCGAGACGAGACCTGCCGTTCCACCGTATTCGTCGACGACGAGAACGAGATGGGTCCGGGTCCGTTTCATCTTGCGAAGTGTCTCTTGAAGCGACGTCACTTCCGAAACAACCGGTAAATCCTTGATATAATGCGTCACCGGATGCTCATTCCCGTTCGCATAATCCGTCAAGACTTCCTTGACGTTGACGTATCCGAGAATCCGGTCTTTATCGTTTTCTTCTGTGACCGGGTAACGCGTGTACGGATTATCCATGAAGATTTCCATCAGTTCATCTTTCGTCAAACGTTCCGAGATCGTCTCCATCCGCATCCGCGGCACCATCAAATCTTTGACGATGTGCTCATCAAACGCAAAGACGTTTTGCATGAGGGCAAGTTCCGTTTGGTTGATTTCACCACTTTGGAAACTTTGCGCCATGATGATTTTCAATTCATCTTCCGAGTGGGCTTGTTCGTGCCCTGCTGGTTTGACACCGAACAGACCGAGGAATAAGCGCGCTGAACCGTTGAGTAACCAAATGAATGGATACATGATTTTACCGAACACATAAAGTGGACGGGCAAACAACAATGTCATGCGTTCTGCATACTGAATCGCAAGCGTCTTCGGAGCGAGTTCACCGATGACGACGTGTAAGAACGTTACGGATACGAATGCGATACCAAACGACAAGAGTGTCGAAACAGCAGCAGAGATTCCGAAGTCGTCGAAAACAGGATGCAAGATCTTTTCAACGGTTGGTTCACCAAGTGCCCCAAGACCAAGTGCCGTGACCGTGATACCAAGCTGACAGGCAGACAAGTAGTAATCGAGATCGCCTGCGATTTTTTTCGCAAGGACGGCACTTTTGTTCCCTTCTTGAATCATTTGATCCAAACGCGACATCCGAACCTTAACGACAGCAAATTCCGATCCGACGAAAAACGCCGTCAACGCAATCAACAAGACCACTAAAAATAAATTGATGAATAATATAGTATCCAAAATCCCCTAAACAGGGGTCACCTCCATTGTTTTGTATTAAAGCTGTGCAATCAAGGAAGCAATCAATGTTAGACGCCGGGACAGTTCTAAGCGAATCGCTTGTTTTTCGACGTCCGTCGAATACAACAAACGCTGCTCGAGTCCTTCAACCGTCGCCTGAAGTTGTTTCACTTCCTGATAAATCGTCTCCCCTGTTTTTTGTTCCCGTTCCGTAAAAGAAGCAAGAATCTCTTGCAGGGAAAGCCGTTGAGACTTCAAATATTCAATCTTTTCGATTTGATGAATGACCGATTCGTCATACAGACGGTAGCCAGACGCGGTACGCTCTGGTATTAACAGACCGAGTGATGTGTAGTAATCGATCGTTCGTTTTGATAAGCCGGTGGTCTCCGCGACCTGACCGATTCGAAGTAACGCCTTCCCAAAAGATTCTCACCTCCTTTCCATAGCTAGTTCTTTTATCTTATCACGTCAAAACCATACAGTAAAACGTCGCGCTTTTTCAGAGAAAAAAACGACTACTCCCGTTTGCACGAGAATAATCGTTTCATCCTACTTTTTTATACAGTTACGACAGGTTCTTCGACTGGTATACCGACGATTGAGCGTTCTAGTAATTCAACGACATCGTACGTAGCAACCGCCTCGTCGACTTCCTTCGCCTTCGTGCCGTCACTGAGCATCGTCAGACAGTACGGACATGCTGACCCAATGACAGACGGTTGGACCGTCAACAATTGTTCCGTCCGTGCGACGTTGACGCGTGCGCCGACTTTTTCTTCTTGCCACATCATGCCGCCACCAGCACCGCAACACATCCCTTTTTCCCGGTTGCGTTCCGTCTCGACGAGCGTGATGCCTGGAATCTTCTCGAGAATATAACGTGGTGCGTCGTAAATATCATTGTAACGACCAAGATAACACGAATCGTGATAGACGACACGCTCCTTGACTTTATGGAGCGGTGTGATCCGTTTTTCGTCAATCAGTCGTGCGAGCAATTCCGTATGGTGATAGACTTCAACGTCCGGACTCAGTCCGAAGTCTGGATACTCGTTTTTAAATGTATTGTAGGCGTGCGGATCAATCGTGACGATCTTTTTGACACCATATTTCTCAAATGATTTGATGTTGGCTTCCGCGAGTTCCTGGAACAAGACTTCGTTCCCGATCCGGCGCGGTGTATCACCTGAGTTTTTCTCATCGTTTCCGAGAATCGCAAACGAGATGTCTGCCTCATTTAGAATACGTGCAAACGCCATCGCGATTTTTTGACTTCGGTTATCGTACGATCCCATCGCGCCAACCCAGAACAGATACTCGAAGTCTTCGCCCGCTTTTTTCTTCTCCTTTGCTGTCGGAACGACGAGTTCATCACGGTTTTTCCGCCAGTTTTCGCGTTCTTTCCGGTTCATCCCCCATGGATTACCTTGACGTTCGATGTTCGCCATCGTCCGTTGCATCTCTGGATCCATCTTGCCTTCCATCATGACGAGATGACGACGGAGGTCGATGATCTTATCGACATGTTCGTTCATGACCGGACACTGATCTTCACAGTTCCGGCATGTCGTACACGCCCAGATCTCTTCTTCCGTAATGACGTTCCCAATCAATGAATCCGGAACGATATCCATCTGCCCGGCTGCTGCCAGTGAAGCGATCTGATTGCCTTGCGATCCTTCAAACGCAAAGGCAGGTGCCCATGGCGAGCGCTGTGTGATGGCTGCCGTTTTCATGTTGAGATGGTCCCGTAATTTAACGATCAAATCCATCGGCGACAACATCTTCCCCGTTCCACTCGCTGGGCACATATTCGTACAGCGTCCACACTCGACGCAAGCATATAGATCAACGAGCTGTTTCTGATTGAAATCTTCGATTCGGTTGACTCCGAAGCTGAATTCCGCTTCGTCGTCTTCTGCCTCTTCCATGACCGATAGATCGATCGGTGCCAAACGCCCGACTTTCGACGTTCGACCGAGCCAGACGTTTGCTGTACCGGCAATCAAGTGTGCATGTTTACCTTGCGGGATATAGACCATGAAGCTAAGTAAGAACAGTAAGTGCGCCCACCAGAAGAAAACGAATAATCCGAACGCAACTGATTCCGGCACCCAACTGAATAAGAACGCGATGCTTGAAGCAACCGGTTCACCGAGCGTCGAATGATTCTCATAAACAAGGAAGAATCCGTTTCCGAACAGGACGGCGACCATCAAACCACCGATGAAGATCAACGCAAGACCTGCCATGAAGTTTCGTTTCAAACGAACGAGTTTTTCGACGTACCGGCGATAAAATCCCCAAACGACGGCAATCAAGATGACGAGCATGACGATTTCTTGGAAGAATGTAAAAATCGGATAGAGCGGACCGAGTGGGACGTGCGGGAAACGCTGACCGACGGCGAGTCCTTTCCAGATAAAATCGATCGCTCCGAATTGAACGAGTAAGAAGCCATAGAACATCATGACGTGGATGGCGCCACTTTTCTTATCCTTTAATAATTTCTTTTGACCGAAGACATTGACTAAGACCGCGTCTAGTCGTTCTTTGTTCGTCAGTGTCCATTCCGCCTTTTTCCCCCGTTTAATGGCGGCATAACGACTTTTGACGAGTGACGTGAACAGATAGCCTGCATAGCCGATGACGAGTAGGAAGGCAATCCAGTTAATGAGTAAAAACGTATTCATGTTCGAACAAACCCCTTTCCCCCTAAAGCAGTTGTGTTGAAATGAGTATAGCATATAATGAATGGCTATTCATTCATTTTTTTCATTTAGTTTTTACTGCGTCACACAAGCAGATAAGTACTCAAAAAAATCAAGCGGTGGGTGATCCACCGCTTGATTTAATCACGTCCAATACGTCATTTTTTTAATTTCATTGCATTGGCCATCAGACCAGGGATGTCCGTATTTTCATGCAACCCACTGAACTGTTCGCTTTGTGGACCGTAAGCGTAGAGCGGAACGTCTACACCTGTATGCACGGCAGTCGTCCAGCCGACATACGCTCGTTTACTGATCATCTCATTCAATGTCATGACGCGTTTCTTTGCATCTACTTTTTGCAACGTCTGAATTTCTTCAGCCGTCAAATCAAACGTCGTTTCTCGTTTGACGACAGATGCGATGTTCGATAAGTCGTCGTTAAACTGACGAACCATCTCATCCCCCGTCGCCTTGACGTTTTTCAAGACTTCTGGTTTCGCTACGTACTCATCGTATCCACCGACGGACATACCACCTGTATCATGGTCACCGGCGACGACGACCAATGTGTGTTTATCTTTTGCTGCAAAACGAAGCACTTTTTCGACTGCCTGGTGGAACGCTTCTGCATCCTTCATCGCCCAAGCAGCATCATGCGCATGACCCGCCCAGTCGATCTGACTTCCTTCTACCATCAAGAAGAAGCCATCGCGGTCTTTCTTCAATGTTTGCAAGGCTTTCGACGTCATCGTCGCAAGACTCGGTTGATTCGTGTTTTCCCGGTCCAGTTCTGGTGCCATTCCTTCTTCTGCAAACAATCCAAGAACTTTACGACCATCCGTCTCATTCAGACTTTCGAGTGAATCCGCATACTGGTATCCTGCTCGTTCTGCTTTCTTCACTAGATTACCAGCCTCTTGCACGCCGCCATTCTTTTGATCAAAAAAGAACTTCTGACCGCCACCAAGTAAGACGTCGACTTTCATTTCATCCATGTATTGTTTCGCGATGTCCGCTTCGTTCGCACGCGTTGCGACGTGCGATGCAAAAACAGCTGGTGTCGCATGGGTGATGGCTGATGTCGAGACAAGTCCTGTTGCTTTGCCGGCCTGATCCGCTCGATCAAGAATAGACGCTACTTCTTTTCCACTTGGATCCATACCGATTGTTCCGTTGTTCGTTTTTGTTCCTGTTGCCATCGCCGTTCCGGCAGCTGCTGAATCGGTCACTTTCGTGTTTGCCGAATACGTCCGCATCATTCCTTTTAAGTGACCGTCGAGTTCCGTCTCCTCGCCTCCTTGATACCAGCGATAATTCGTTGCATAGGCAGCCGAATAACCATCTGGAATCATGAAGATGACATTTTTAACCTTCGCTTGTTTCGTGTTTTGTTTTGCCTCGACTGGCTGAGCCGATTCATATGTATAGCCCGCAACTCCCGTCATAAGCACTGTACCGAGAATACCTGTCGCCATCCATTTCTTGTTCATTTGTGTTTCCTCCCTGTTCCCGATGATGGTTTCATCATACCGAGCGAATGTAAATGAACGATGGAGACTGCTTTAAGGAATGTAAAGAAACGATGACAGCCGAGTTACCACTTCATCTCTTCAAACATGTAATAGCCTTTGTGCTGTTCTTCTAAATATGCCGATAACGGAAGACGGACGTCTTCACTCGTGATGTACTCCGCTAACTCCGTTTGATCGATCCACTTCGTCTCAATGATTTCTTCATCGGGATCATTTGGATCAAGTACACCACTCACTTCGCAATCAAAATAAGTCACGAGGCTGTGCGCTTGATAGGTCGGCATGAAGTTCTCCGTTAAGAAAGCAAACGACGACGATGTGACCGTCAAGCCGGTTTCTTCTTCCACCTCGCGACGAAGTGCTTGCTCGAGTGTCTCTCCAGATTCAATCTGTCCACCAGGTAAGCTCCAGCGCTTCTCCTGACCCGATTGATTATTGACGATGAGCAGTTGATCGCCCTTGCTGATGATCGCGACGATGATTCGATAGAGTGGATACATGACGCTTCCTCCTAAAAAGACCACCTTGCCTAAAAACAAGATGGTCCACTGAATGTTTATTCTAAACCGAGCGACTGTGGCAGACGAACTGCACGTGCGAAGGCATTTTTATAATCCTTTTTCGCGACTAACTTTTCGACTTCACGGATTGCTGGATGCTGTTCGTCCGCGAACGCACCAAGGATCGTCAAGTAACGCTCGTATACTTGATCGTCTTCCTGACGTGCTTTCAAAAGCGCTGTATACAGCATGACGGTATCTTCGCCGTATAAGACGGGTAGTTCTTCATTGATTAAGAGTAGCGTATCGATGGACTCCGGGTCGACCTTCGGATTGTATTCCGTGATGACCTGTTCTGCGAGTCCTTCGAGTTGATCGCGCCATTCGTTGTAACGCGGCTCATCGTTCTCGAGCCATTCAAACCATTCCTCTTCCAACATCTGCTCCATTTGACGTACTGTTTGTTCAAATGCCATTCGTCTCACTCCGTTCCCAAGTTAAATCAATCGTATACGTACCGACTGCTTGTCCATTCATTTTTAATGTATAACGAAACTGCATCTGCTGCCGTTTCATCTCAATCGTCTCCGTGTCCGTTTCCATCAACATCTGACCGAATTGACTGCCATACTGGCTTTTGGTCGTCTCTCCTAAAATGAAGACATGATGCATCGCAACAGGACCTTTACGATTCAAAGCAATCTGGTCTTTTGACCATTTGATCGTCGTATCGATCGGTTGTTCATCTGGCTGAACGAACTTCACGGCAAAACCGTCTTTTGTTTCGAACAACGTGCCGTCCGCCTCAAGTTCGACCGATTCACGCATCGGACCATCTTCGATCGTCGTCACCTGTCGTAATGACACCGGGTACTTTACTGGTTTCACTTCTATCACCTCATCGTTTAGCGTACACGATTTTTTCGTCTGATGCACCTTCTGCTTACATGCAAGAAAAAACGGATTCGATGTACTTCGAATCCATTCCAGATTGTAGACAAATGGACTGACTCAAAAAATGACGCACCTTTTCACGCCCTTTCCTCAGGCGAGACACAAGCCAGTTTTCCCGCTCCATTCGAGCAGGAAAACGGGTCTTGTTTGTCTCTGACAGCGCAAAATTGCGCTTTTTCCTGTAGGAGTGGCGTGTAACGTATCATTTTTTTACATCGAAAGAACAATCAGAGAAGCGTTTTGTTCACTCGACATCGCTTCCTAGGGAAAAACAAGCAAGAGCGACCCTGCAGCGAAGCGAAGCGGCGCGATGCTTGTCCCAGGAAAACGATGCGA
This sequence comes from Exiguobacterium sp. s46, assembly GCF_018618875.1. Classification (NCBI taxonomy): domain Bacteria; kingdom Bacillati; phylum Bacillota; class Bacilli; order Caryophanales; genus Exiguobacterium; species Exiguobacterium sp. s46. Next base: position 137,752 of record NZ_JACSMY010000002.1, on the reverse strand, counting down.
GACGAACAAAAAAAGCGCAATCCTTCTCGTTAGAGAACAATTGCACTTATCTTCAGTCTCAAACGGATTCGATGTACTTCGAATCCGTTCAAAACATATTAGCGCACACGGTACAGACGAGCTTCGAATGGACGAAGTTCCAGCTCTGTTCCTTCATGGTGCATCGTCGGATAGTTGCCAAGCAACATATTGTCCGAGTGCAAGATGATGTCCGTATCGATTTCTGCTGTTTCGCCTTTTAAGTTCGTAACGATCAAGAACTGTTCGTCACCAAGCGTCCGTGTATACGCGTAGACTTTCGTATCTTCCGGTAAGATGAGATCGTACGCTCCGTAAATCAACGTCTCTTCCATCTTACGGATTTGGATCATTCGTTTGTAGAAGTTCAAGATCGAATCTTCATCTTGTTCTTGCGACGCGACGTTGATGTCCGCGTAGTTCGGGTTGACACCGAACCATGGAGATTGATTTGAGAAGCCACCGTTTTGCTCGTTCGTCCATTGCATTGGTGTGCGTGAGTTATCACGAGACGAGTTCCAGATGACTTCCATGATTTCCTCATGTGTCTTCCCGGAAGCGAGTTGCATCTCGTACATGTTTTTTGTCGCAACATCATCATAATCCGAGATGTCCGGGAATTGAACGTTCGTCATCCCGATCTCTTGTCCTTGATAGATGAACGGTGTGCCTTGCATGAAGAAATACATCATCGCAAGCGACTTCGCGCTCTCTTTCCAGTACTGTTCCTCGTCACCCCAAAGGGAGACCGAACGAACCTTATCGTGGTTTTCGAGGTACAACGCATTCCAACCTGTTGCTTCAAGTCCTTTTTGCCATTTCGTCAGCACTTGTTTCAGTTTGACGACGTCGACGCCTTTTTCCGCATCTGCACGCCAGAGATCCATGTGCTCGAACTGGAAGACCATGTTCATCTTGCCATTCTCTTCTCCGACCCATAGATCCGCTTCTTCCGGTGTGACGCCGTTTGCTTCTCCGACTGTCATGATATCGTATTTCGAGAACGTCTCATCTTTCAACTCTTCGAGATACGCATGGATGCCTTCGACGTTCATATGCATATCGAATGAAGGGACATACGGCATACCGAGCGGATTCGGGAGATCAGCGAATGATTGATCCTTGTTGATATGACTAATTGCATCGATTCGGAAACCATCGATGCCTTTATCGAGCCACCAGTTGATCATCGTATAGACAGCTTGACGCATGTCGCGGTTTTGCCAGTTCAAGTCTGGTTGACGACGAGAGAAGACGTGCAGGAAGTACTGCTCTGTCTTTTCATCATATTCCCATGCTGATCCACCGAAAATACTTTCCCAGTTGTTCGGTTCTCCACCATTAACGGCATCTTTCCAGATGTACCAATCGCGTTTCTCATTGTCTTTCGACGAACGTGATTCAAGGAACCACGGGTGTTCATCCGATGTGTGGTTAACGACGAGATCAAGCAAGACCTTGATGTCGCGCTTATGCGCTTCTTCCATTAAGAGATCGAAGTCCGTCATCGTACCGAACTCATCCATGATGTCTTCATAATCACTAATGTCATATCCGTTATCGTCGTTTGGTGACTTGAACATCGGGCAAATCCAAAGAACGTCGACGCCAAGATCCTTCAAATAATCCAATTTTGCGATGATACCCGGAATATCGCCGATTCCATCGTTGTTTGCATCGTAAAAGCTGCGTGGATAGATTTGGTAAGCAACTGCTTCTTTCCACCAAGCTCGTGTAATTGTTTGTTGGGCCGTTTCAGGGCGCGGTATCATTTGTGTCATGTGTCGTGAATCCTCTCGTAGGTCAGTCTTTGGGGTGTTGTTTTCATCAGTTATTGAACTTCTATACACATAGCGCAACCGATTGCGCAATTCCTCTACCTTCATCTTATCAAATCCACTTTTAAAGTCAATGTTTCGGGGGTGATTCCACCATTTCACATCAACGGTTGTCACTCTTCGTTCACACTGAATATTTCAGATCGTTTTACATTACATTTACTGAATTATCCTACACTGTTTATCGGTCGATTTCTACCCTTTTGCATAACCTTTCCTTCCGAAAGTGAATCTTTTTTTCTTCGTTCGGGTATACCCTTACCAATGCATGTAAAAAAGGGGGATTTTCAGGATGAAGGGACAATTCTTTATTGGTGGACAATGGCTAGATCACGGACGAGAACGGACGGATGTTACGAATCCAGCAACTGGAGAAGTCGTCGGTAGTGTACCAAACGGAACAAAATCAGACGTCAACGACGCAGTAGAAGCAGCACGGAAGGCATTTCCTGATTGGTCGAAACGGACAGTCTACGAACGTGCCGAACTGCTCGAGAAGTTATATGCGAAGATGATTGAGAAAAAAGATGAACTGGCTCGCCTGATGACGCTTGAAATGGGGAAACCGCTCGCTGAATCAGAAGGTGAAGTGCAGTATGCCGCAAACTTCGTCAAATGGTTTGCAGAGGAAGGAAAACGCGCTTATGGACGTGTCATTCCGACACATGATGCTTCTAAACGACTTCAAGTCATCAAACAGCCGGTTGGTGTCGTTGCTGCGATCACACCATGGAACTTCCCGGCTGCCATGATTACCCGAAAGCTTGCTCCGGCACTCGTCGCCGGATGTACGTTTGTCATCAAACCACCAACAGCGACTCCGCTTACCGCGCTTCGTCTTCTTGAACTCTGTCAGGAAGTCGGGATTCCAGAAGGCGTCGTTAATGCCGTTACAGGTAGCGGGAAAGCACTCGGTGAATCACTTGCGACACATCCACATGTCGATAAGATCACCTTCACTGGTTCAACCGAAGTCGGACGGACGCTGATGGCTCAAGGAGCAGAGACGATCAAGGCGATGTCGCTCGAACTCGGCGGACATGCACCGATTCTCGTCTTTGATGACTGTGACCTTGATTTAGCTGTTGCTGAGACGATTAAGTCGAAATTCCGTAATGGCGGACAGACCTGTGTCTGCGGAAACCGGATTTACGTATCCGACTCGATCTATGACGCGTTCGTTGAAAAACTCGGGCAAGAGACAGCGAAGCTGAAGACCGGAAATGGTTTGGATGCTGAAACGAAGATTGGACCGATGATCAATAAAGCGGGTTACGATAAAGTTAAAAAACATGTCGATGATGCGACATCCGCTGGTGCGCGAGTCGTCACGGGCGGAACAGGAACGACGAATGAGGAGAACGATGTCTATTATTATGAAGCAACCGTTCTCGCGGACGTAAAACCCGGCATGCTGATCATGAACGAGGAGACGTTCGGACCTGTCGCTCCCGTCCAGCGTGTCAGTTCTGATGAGGAAGCGGTTCGTTACGCCAACCAAACACCATTCGGTCTCGCTTCGTACGTCTTTACGAAGGATTACGCGCGTGCGATTCGTGCAATCGAGGGGCTTGATTACGGAATCGTCGGCTGGAATGATGGTGTTCCTTCTGCTGCGCAAGCACCATTTGGTGGAATGAAACAATCCGGTCTCGGACGCGAAGGTGGTAGTGAAGGACTCGAAGCGTATCTTGAGACGAAGTACATTTCCATCGGTGGACTAGCGTGAACGCCGCGGATTGGTTCGTCCAATGTTTAGAGGCAGAGGGCGTCACGCATATCTTTGGTGTTCCCGGTGAGGAAAACATCACATTGCTCGAATCACTCAGTCGTTCGTCGATCACGTTCATCACGACGCGTCACGAAACGAACGCTGCATTCATGGCAGCGATGTTCGGTCGCCTGAGTGGACGACCGGGTGTCTGCCTGTCGACACTGGGTCCCGGTGCGACCAATATGATGACCGGTATTGCAAGTGCGACGATGGATCACTCCCCTGTCGTCGCGATCACAGGTCAAGGCGCGACAGCACGGCAACACAAAGCATCGCATCAAATGTTTGATCTCGTAGACCTCTATCGTCCGGTCACGAAGTCTAGTACATCCGTTCTGTCGGCGGAGGTCATTCCGGAAATCGTGCGACGTGCCTTCGCGACAGCAAAAAGTGAAAAACCAGGGGCAACCCATATCTCTTTTCCAGAAGACATCGCAACACAAGAACGTGATCAAGCAGCGATTCCTCTACAGCAGGACAGTACACCAACGCATCTCCATTCCTTGACGATTGATGATCCCGATGCCTTACGTCTAATCGAACGAGCAAAACGTCCGGTCATCATTGCTGGATTTGGCATTCATCGGCAACAAGCACTTGATGCGTTTCGAGCATTCGTCGAAAAGCTCCAAGCTCCCGTCGTCGAGACGATGATGGGAAAAGGAGCGATTTCTTCACACCATCCGCTTGCTGCACACACGATCGGTTTACCAGACGTCGATTATAACCAGCGGATTCTCGATGCGAGTGACCTCATCATTACGGTGGGCTACGATATTACGGAGTTACCTCCGCAAAAATGGAATCCGAAAAAGACACCGATCGTCCATTTGGATACGAATCCTCACGAAATCGATGCTTATTATCCGGTTGTCGCGAACGTAGTCGGGCCACTCGTCGATATGCTGACTGTATTGACTCCTTTACTGCCCGAGCGTGCTTGGAACGACTGGCAACAAGATCGCGATAAGTTACGCGACGAGATTCAAGAAACGTACTCGCTTGCCTTGCCTTTACATCCTCAAAGTATCGTTCGTGAACTCGAACGAACTGTCGGGGAGGATGGCATGGTCTTCTCGGACGTTGGTGCACACAAAGTCTGGCTCGCACGCCATTATCAAACGACACGTCCGGATCAGTTATTCATTTCCAACGGATTTGCTTCGATGGGCTATGGTTTATCGAGTGCGCTCGCAGCCAAGCTGTTATATCCGGACCGGCGAATCGTCTGTGCCGCTGGAGATGGTGCCTTTTTGATGAATGGACAAGATCTTGAAACCGCCGTTCGTCTGAAGTTGCCGCTCGTCGTATTGATTTGGCGTGACGGTACCTATGGACTGATTGAATGGAAACAACAACAAGCGTTTGGGCGTTCGTCTTACATCACGTTTGACAATCCAGACCTCGTTCAACTGGCTCATGCTTTCGGCGCACTCGGTCTCCGTGTCGGTAAACACGGTTCCCTCGCACATTGTCTTGACCAAGCATTTGCAAGTGATGGACCCGTTTTAATTGACTGTCCGGTCGATTACCGGGAAAATCTAAAGTTAAGTGAACGTCTCCGGACGTATGGAGGGTGATATACATGACACAACCACGTAAACTGCAATCTATTTCTGATTTTGATCAATTTGCGTCCGAACATACCGCGTTCGTGATTTGCAAACACAGCACGACATGCCCGATCAGTGCCGCAGGATTCTCGGAGTATACGAAGTTCGCGGATGAAACGTCTGTTCCAACGGCGTATCTTTTCGTCCAAGAAGCTCGGACGTTATCGAATCACATCGCCGAACATTACAGCGTTCGACACGAGTCACCACAAGTGTTGTTCATTCAAGACGGTAAATCGGTCTGGACAGCCTCTCATTACGACATCACGAAAGATGCACTCGAAACGAACGTCCAGTAATGCTAGCTATGAAACAAGCCTCCGGCTGTTTCAAACTGAAGACAAAGCGCAATTTTTCTTTAACGAGAAGGATTGTGCTTTTTTTGTTTACCACGAATCGTTATCCTAGGAAGCGATTTCGAGTGTACAAAATGCTTCTCTCCTCGTTTAGCCTACTAGAAAAACGCTTTCAATCTTACATAAAAAATAAAATTATCTTTCTTAGCTATTATTATTTGTAATTCGAACTAAATCGGATTAAGATAAACTACAGATAGAACGACCGTATAGAAATATGTACCGTTAGTTTAGTTAGGAGGATATTCATGCAACAAAGTGTAACTCACACAGCTCGAGCTCCTTACGGCATTCTCGCCGTTTTGATGATCGGGGCATTCATTGCTTTCTTAAATAATACTTTGCTCAACATCGCCCTGCCTTCCATCATGAAGGATCTAGCGATCGAACCATCAACTGCTCAATGGCTTTCGACTGGTTTCATGCTCGTCAACGGTGTCTTGATTCCGACATCTGCGTTCTTGATTCAAAAATATTCGGTTCGTCGCCTCTTCTTACTCGCGATGACCCTCTTCTCGGCCGGAACGATTCTTGCCGGCTTCGCAGAAGTCTTCCCTGTGTTACTCGCAGGACGGATGATTCAAGCATCCGGTTCTGCAATCATGATGCCGTTACTGATGAACGTCATGCTTGTTAGTTTCCCGATTGAAAAACGCGGAACCGCAATGGGATTCTTCGGATTAATCATGATGGGTGCCCCAGCGATCGGACCGACGTTGTCTGGTTGGATCATCGAGCACTACGATTGGCGGATGTTATTCCACTTCATCACACCAATCGCCTTGATCGTGCTCGTCGCTGGTTTCTTCTTACTTCGTGACGTCAAGGAACGGTCTGCCGCTCGGATCGATCTCGCTTCCGTGGCACTTTCGTCACTTGGTTTCGGTGGCTTATTGTACGGTTTCAGTTCTGCCGGCTCTAAAGGTTGGGACAGCTTCCACGTCTATGGAGCGCTGATTGTCGGAGTCATCGCACTCGTAACATTCATTTATCGTCAGCTCCATATGGAACGTCCGATGCTCAACTTCAAGATTTACCGTTACCCGATGTTCGCCTTATCTTCTGCCATCTCGATGGTCGTCACGATGGCGATGTTCTCGGGCATGTTATTGCTTCCGATCTATGTCCAGACGATTCGCGGTATTTCACCACTCGATGCGGGTCTCATGCTATTACCGGGTGCCATCTTGATGGCCGTCATGTCACCAATCAACGGGAAACTGTTTGATAAGATCGGTGGACGTCCTCTTGCGTTGACTGGTTTGTTCATCACAGTCGTTACCAGTTACTACTTCAGTCAGCTTGAGATGGATACGACGTATACACATCTGATCGTCCTGTATTCGTTACGGATGTTCGGGATGTCAATGGTCATGATGCCAGTATCGACGAATGGTTTAAACCAGTTACCAACGCGCTACTATCCACACGGAACAGCGATGAACAATACGTTGCAACAAGTATCCGGTGCGATCGGAACCGCCTTGCTCGTAACGATCATGTCGACGCATGCCAAGACGCGTGGGACAGAACTCGCGGCTGAAGCGGCGAAGAACATGACGAGTCAACCGACAGCTGAAGCGGCTGCTGCTCTGAAACAGCAGATCACGATGCAAGCGACGCTTGACGGAATCAACTATGCGTTCTTCATCTCGACGTTCATCGCTGGTCTAGCATTCGTCCTTGCCTTCTTCATTAAACGGGCGACACAAGCCGAAGATATCATCAGCGATCAACGCTCATTGAACGAAACGATCGTCAAACCACAAGTTTCCAATCAATAAGTGCAAAAGCAGTCGCCTCTCGCGACTGCTTTTTTTATTTCTTAAGCTATATACTGGTACCCCCCATACCTATATGTTAGAGTAAAGATAACAACAAGATCATCAAAGGAGGCACGACTATGACACACGATCACCCTGTCGTTCCACGAACGAATGAAGAACAAGATGCGTTGATGAAGCGATTGAAGCGCATCGAAGGACAAGTCCGCGGGATTGCTAATATGGTCGCTGAAGATCGGTATTGTATCGACATTTTGACGCAAACGGCATCAATCCAAGCAGCACTAAGACAAGTCGAACTACAAATCATCGAACGCCATGTCAAGATGTGCATGCATGAAGTCGCCACCCGTCAAGATAGTACGGACGCTTACGTCGATGAATTGATGTCGGTCATCGCTCGATTGAAAAAGTAAGGAGGGTTTTCTGATGTCAAAAACGATTGAATTTGATATTGAAGGCATGACGTGTGCCGCCTGCTCCGCCCGGATTGAAAAAGTCCTCAACCGGATGGACGGGGTTGAAGCAACGGTCAACTTGCCGCTTGAAACCGCTCGTGTTTCGATTTCTGATGCCTATGACGATCAAGCGATCATCGAAAAAATCCGAAAAATCGGCTACGGGGCAACGGTCAAACAAGCACCACACGCAACAAAATCGAATCGCCGGATGCTGTATCGCTTTATGATCGCGGCCATTCTATCGTTACCGTTGCTCGCGAGCATGCTGACGCATATTCCAAACAGTCCGTTCCACCTTCCATTCTTGATGAATCCGTGGCTACAGTTTGCTTTAGCGACACCGGTTCAATTCATCATCGGAGCGCCCTTCTATAGTGGGGCCTATAAAAGTTTACGGAGCGGTAGCGCAAATATGGACGTTCTCGTTGCACTCGGAACATCGGCAGCCTACTTCTATTCCGTTGCTGAAATGCTACTCGTCTCTGATATGCCGCATCTCTACTTTGAGACGAGTGCGATTCTGATTACACTCGTCTTGCTCGGCAAGGTCCTTGAAGACCGTGCGAAACAACAGACGACGGGAGCAATTAAAAGCCTGCTCTCCCTACAAGCAAAGGAAGCCGTCATCTTAGAGGACGGACAGGAACGAACTGTCTCCATCGATGCAATTCAAACCGGGATGATCTTACTCGTAAAACCTGGGAACAAAATTCCGACAGATGGTGTCATTCGTTCAGGCGACGCGTATCTCGATGAATCGATGTTAACCGGTGAATCTGCGCCTGTTCATAAAACGGTTGGGGCATCCGTCATTGGTGGTACGCTGAATACGAACGGATCTTTACAAGTCGAAGCGACAAAGATCGGACAAGCGACGGTTCTTTCACAAATCATTCGTGTCGTCGAACAAGCTCAGACTGAAAAAGCACCGATTCAACGACAAGCCGATCGGATTTCTGGTGTGTTCGTGCCGATTGTCGTCGCCATCGCGCTTCTGACATTAGCCGCTTGGTGGATGATCAGTGGATCCTTTGCGGAAGCGATTCGTCCTGCCATCGCGGTGCTCGTCATCGCTTGTCCATGTGCACTCGGACTTGCGACACCGACTTCGATCATGGTCGGAACCGGAAAAGGGGCAGAACGAGGGATTCTCTTTAAAGGAGGCGCTCAACTCGAAAATCTCCAACATGTCGATGCTGTCGTCTTTGATAAGACCGGAACACTGACAGTCGGTCGCCCTGTCGTCGTCGAAACGTTCGGTACGGAGACAGCGCTCGATTTCGCTGCTGCGCTTGAACGACAATCGGAACACCCTCTTGCTCGCGCCATCACAGCAGAACGGGATGTCGTCTTTGATATCGAACGGTTCCACGTCGAATCAGGACGTGGGATCACGGGACAAATCATGGGACATGATCTCATCGTCGGATCGGCGCGAATGATGCAGGAACGAAACATCGTTCTTCCTGATTGGACATCACCTGGAGCGACTCTCGTATACGTCGCTGTTGATGGAGAAGTCGCGGCCGGATACGCCATCCGTGACGCGCTAAAAGATTCAGCGAAAGAAACGATCCAGCGTTTGCGCCAGACAAAAGAAGTATATCTCTTGACCGGTGACCGCCGGGAAGTCGCCAATCATTTAGCAACAGAACTGGGACTGGATCCAGCGTTCGTCTTTGCTGACGTTTTGCCGATTGAAAAGGCAGATGTCATTCAGTCACTTCAACAAACGAAACGTGTCGCGATGGTCGGAGACGGTATCAATGATGCCCCTGCTCTCGTAACAGCGGATGTCGGCATCGCGCTCGGTAGCGGAACGGATGTCGCTCTTGAAGCAGCCGACGTGACGTTGCTTGGACACGATTTGAAACAAGTTTTACTTGCGATCGAGCTGAGTGAGCAGACGATGAAAAACATTCGTCAAAATCTCGTCTTCGCACTTGGCTACAATACGATTGGCATTCCGGTCGCTTTTCTCGGTCTGCTTGCCCCATGGCTTGCGGGTGCCGCGATGGCATTCAGCTCTGTCTCTGTCGTGACGAATGCGTTACGATTAAAACGTACCCCACTATCTGAAGGAGGAACATCATCATGAAAGAAACAACATTATCTGTTATCGGCATGACATGCAATCACTGTAAAGCGAGTGTCGAATCCGCTCTATCTGAAGTCGAAGGTGTGCAACAGGCAACTGTCTCACTCGAACAAAACCAGGTTACAGTCCAGCACGAGGATGTACCTCGTGAACGTCTCGTCGATGCGATCGAAGAGATTGGCTACGATGTACCGACTGCTTAAATTTTCATGCCAAACTGCTTCTAACACGCAGTTTGGCTTTTTTATTTTTTGAAAAGCGGGAATGTACGGAGTAAGGAGGGGTTCGTATGGTACCGAAAATCGAATTCGTAGAACACTTCGACGACAACAAAGGAAAACGATTTAAAATCGAACTTTGGAATCTCGGAACCTTCACATTCAGTGCCGAGTCAGCTCGTGGACCTGTCACCCGTTTCACCTCCATTGACATTCAATTCGTTCAAGCTTGCGTTCAACGAATGCGCTCCATCGTGGACGCCAAAAAAGCATTTCAGGAAGACCAACCAGTCTAATCCTGTTCTTTTTCTATTCTCCTCATGGCGCTTGCCATGAGTTTTTTTGTTTCCGGTCAATGTTTTTCAATATTCTCGTCTTTTTTTCGAAAATCAGTATCGCTTCGTCAAGATGAACCGATAAAAGACAGACATCATTTTATTCACATCTTGAGTATTGGAGGCAACTACGTGCGTAACCCTTTTAAAAGTAAGACTACTGCGGCTTATCAAGCTACCATCGGCTTTCCTGATTCCCGTCTCATCACAAAGACGGCAGATCCTGATCTCACATCCCGTCTCGTATACATGGGATATACAGAAGAACAGCTACAGACGCTCAAATCGATGGCACCTGTCGTTCAAGGGATTTTAGATGAGGTCCTTGAACAAGTTCTCGATCACCTTCTCTTAAATCCAGAGATGGCAACGATTGCGAAACAATCATCGACACGCGAACGACTGAAGAAAGTCTTCGCCGACTACTTCACGAGTCTACTGACAGGAAACATGGACGAGTCGTTCCTCGCGATGCGGACACGGATGGGACAGACGCATAAACATAACTTCGTTCCTGTCACTTGGTTCATCGCCTCGTATGCTGCGTTTCAGACGTTGTTGATTCCAAAAATCGTCGAACATTATCAGCATGACCCAGCGCAACTGACGACAGCCGTACTCGCTTTGACACATGCGATGAACTTAGATGCTCAAATCGTGACGAGCCAGTATGTCGATTCTCGTCTTCATGAAGTGACAGCAGCGAACGAGTCGCGTCGACAACTTTTGACAGACGTCGTTCGTGTCAGTCAAGAAGTTGCCAGTTCGGTCGAGCACACGGATCATGCCATCATTGAGACGAGCCGTCGCGCCTCACAAGTATTAGCAGAAACAGCTCAGACAGAGCAGACGAGTCAGCAGCTCGTCCAAATGACGATTGCCAACGAACGACAGATGCAACAGATGGAGCAACAATTCGCTCAATCGACACAACAAGTCGGTACTTCGCTTGAAAGCATCCATGAATTGAAGACGACGTCGGATGACATCGTCCAGATGACGCAAAGCATCGAAGCAATCGCCAATCAGACGAACTTACTCGCGTTGAATGCTTCGATTGAAGCAGCACGTGCCGGTGAACACGGTAAAGGTTTTGCTGTCGTCGCGACCGAAGTTCGGAACCTTGCTGAAAATGCCAAGTCATTAAGTAGCAGTATCAATGGTCTTATTCAAAAGAACAATGGTAATATCACACAACTCGTTTCTCAGATGGAAGACATCACACGCGCCAACACCGCATCTCAGCAAGAACTGCAACAAGTCAAACAAGGAATCCAAACCGTCAAGAGTGAGATGGAAAACTCTCTCACCTTATTTGGACGAAACAAGGAAAACCTCGGACAAATCGTCGAGACGATCCAAGGTCTCAGTAAGACGACACAAGGATTGACGACACTGACGACGGATCTTGTCGCTGCTTCCGAAACACATTAAAAAATAGGCAATTCTTATTCTCGGTTTTAACCGAAATAAGAATTGCCTATTTTACTTTACTCGTCTTGTTCTGCTGTGACGACAAGACGCTGATCGTATCCTTTTGACTCTGAAAACGTACCTATACATGAAATGAGTGTCAGTTTATTCATGACGGTCGCACCGAAGATTGATCCGACAGGTGCTTCATCGACAGGATAGGACATGACGTTCGTCACCACGTACGATACCTGTTGTCCTGCTTTTCCCGTCACTTCAATCCGTTGCCCTTTTTTCATCTTGGCTAAATCATAAAACACAGCGGGACCTTCTTGATCATCCAAGTGCCCGGCTAGTACGACATTTCCGGTTTGCCCGGCTTTTGCTCCGTACTTGTACCAAGCAACCTGATCAGTCTGTTTCGGAACATCCATCCGTCCTTGTTTATCCTTCCCGACGACTTCGATGTTCGCTTTCACATCGAGCGTCGGAATTGTAATACGCGTTGGTATGAACGCCTCTTCATCCACCTTTTCAGATGGAGTGGACGAAGAAGACGTCGTTGTTTCGGTTTGTTTTGGTTTTTCCGGCTTTGTAGCATCTGGAGGTGATCCCGATTGACATCCGGCTAATACGAGTAAGAGAAGAAGACTACTCTTAAGCGTTTTGTTTACGACGGACGACATACGCTGTTCCTACTAACAAGGCAGCTGCTGCTGCGACTGCCCATGGTGTAGCAGAAGCCGTATCAGATGAACCACCAAGTCCTGTTTCTGGCATTGATGCCATTTCACCACCGTCTGGGATCAAGAGGACTTCAAATGCCGGTTCGCCTTCAAGTAAGCCGATTGCGAGTGCTGTATAGTTTTTGCCACTGTCGAGTTTGACGCCATCCAGTGCTTTGACGACATCCGTTGCGCCTGCAGGACGGACTTCAAGGTCATACGTACCTGCATCGAGTGTACCGTAGTCAGAGACTTTCGAGAATTCAAGGTTACTGAAGAGTGGGTCTCCACCTTTTGGTGCGACATCAACAGCTGGTGCATCTGGTGCAAAGTGTGCGACACGAACCATTGATTTTCCATCTTCGCCTTTACCGTTGTCTTCCATGACCGCAAGTTTGATATCAGCTAGTTTGCCGATTGCTGCGACCGAATAGAATTTACCAGCTTCTACGTTGAGTGTTTGAGAGAGCACAGGATCTTTCGTAGTTCCTGCAGCGAATACTTCTACTTTATGTTCGCCAGCTGGTAGTGTGAGATAATCTGTGACATCTTTGAATTTTGCTCCTGATACCGCTTTTTTGCCATCGACCGCGATATCGACTGCCGGAGCATCTGGTGAAGCATGAATGACACGAACCATTGCGTCATCTGCTGCGCCTACTGGTAGCACGAATAGTGCAAACAGTAACGTAGCGGTCACAAACGATAAGAGTTTCTTCATCTTTTTTCCACCTTTCTGATTGTCAAATGTACATCGCTCTCAAACCAATGTTCTTACACTTCTGAACATTTCCTTCGTGGTGACATCTTAAACTTAAGATACTTCCGTATATGTGTAAAGATTTCAGTGTGCTATGAACTTGTTTTGAAAACACATTGACTTTATCTTTATTTTCAAAATAAAATATGTAGTAAATCCGTTGAAAAGAAGGTTGATTATGATAGATTCTTACGATTTAAATATTATCTATTTATTAAGACAAGATGCCCGGATGAAATGGTCAACACTTGCACAGCACATCGGCTTATCGGCACCGGCTGTTGCAGAACGTGTCGCCCGCTTACAAGAGCAAGGTATCATCTGTCAGTTGACGACGGTGCTAGACCCTTCCTCCTTTGACTATCGCCTTGCTGCATTCGTCGCTGTTTCACTCGAGCGACCGGAACATCGGGCACCGTTTCTAAAACGAGTTCAAGAACTTGAGTATGTACTGGAATGCCATCACGTCGCCGGGGACGATGACTATTTACTCAAAATACGCTGTCGGGACACGGAACAGCTTGATGAAATCATCACCTACCACATCAAAGAATTAGCAGGTATCCTACGGACGAAAACGACAATCATCATGCGGACGGAAAAGGAATCGCTCCATTTTCCGTTACCCGAGGTCGACTGATGTTTACGACTGGTTTTGGTATCGGTTTTGCCTTAGCCGCCCCCGTCGGTCCGATCGGTCTCTTATGCATGCAACGAACTCTTCGACATGGAAGAGTTTCTGGCATCGTTTCCGGACTCGGAGCCGCTACGGCAGACTTCACTTACGGGATACTCGCGTTATCTGGTTTTTCACTCGTGCAATCTTTACTCACCCAAGCATCTTGGATGCAATTGATTGGCAGTCTATTTTTGTGTTACATCGGCTGGTCGATGTTTCAAGCTTCTTCGAACGCCTCGATTTCTGATACGGCCACGTCACGGTTAAGTGCCTATCTTTCCGTCTTACTCCTGACGTTTTTAAATCCGATGACGATCACACTGTTCCTGGCGTTGTTTGCACGTTTTGAGTTAACGATGACGAACGGACAGGATGCGTTTTTGTTTCTAATCGGTATTTTTCTCGGTTCTGCCGCCTGGTGGGTCATTCTAGCGAACATCACGCACCTGCTCAAGCACCAGCTTGCGATACCCACTTTACGTATCATTCAGTGGACGTCTGCCAGTCTAATCATCGGATTCGGTGCATTCGGGGTCATTCAGTTCTTCTTCTGAGCAAAACAAAAGAGACCGACATCACGTCCGGTCTCTTTTGCTTTTTCATTTAATGAATCCAATCATCATTTCGCGTAATACTTTTGCTGCCGCGATCGCTGTCATATCGGATTGATCGTACGCTGGGCATACTTCTACCAAATCCGCGCCGATGACGTCAACGTCTGCTCGTGCGATCATGTGAACGACTTCAAGTAATTCCTTCGTCGTCACTCCACCGATTTCTTGCGTCCCTGTTCCTGGTGCTGCTGACGGATCGAGAACATCGATATCGATCGTGACGTAGACTTTTTTACCGGCAAGTGTTGGAAGAACTTGACGAAGCGGCTCGACGATCTCGTATTTGAAGAGGTTGTAGCCTGACGTCTTCGCCCATTCGAACTCTTCTTTCATACCTGAACGAATTCCGAATGAATAGCAGTTCTCTGGTCCGATCAAGTTTGCGATTTTCTTAAGTGGCGTCGAGTGCGACAATGGCTCTCCTTCATACTCATCGCGTAAGTCTGTATGCGCATCAAAGTGAAGCACGACGAAATCATCGTAGTGTTTATCGAACGCTTTGACGACCGGCCATGTGACTAAATGTTCGCCACCCATACCGAGCGGGAACTTGCCTGCTGTCAGTAACGAATCGACGTATTCTTCAATCATATCAAGTGATTTTTGAGCATTCCCGAATGGTAACGGGATATCTCCCGCGTCAAACAATTTCGCGTCAGCGATGTCACCATCTAAGTACGGGCTATATTCTTCTAAACCAAGTGAGACTTCACGGATACGTGCCGGACCGAATCGTGAACCCGGACGGAAACTGACCGTCCAGTCCATCGGCATGCCGTATAAAATTCCTTTTGCATCTTCGTGAGTCGGTTGACTCGCGATAAAGACTTTTCCTGAATATGCTTCATCAAAACGCATGATCCATTCCTCCTGTTCATTTGCCGTTTGCTGATGCAAACGCCTCTTTACCTGACAACAGAGCGATTTCGAAGATCGAAACCGCTCTGTTCATGTGTGCTATAGTGACTGAACTCAGCCGTTCGTCAAATCTTTAACGAACTTCGGAAGCGCGAAAGCTGCCGTGTGAAGCTCAGGCGTGTAATACTTCGTGTCGATCTCGTGGAAACGCTCTGGTGCAACAGCAAGCGGATCGTGTTTCTTTGATCCGATCGTGAACGTCCAAAGACCACTTGGGTATGTCGGAACGTTTGCGATATAGAGCTTCGTGATCGGGAAGATTTCTTTGACGTCGCGTTGAACATCACGGATCAAGTCTGGTGTGAACCATGGGTTATCCGATTGTGCGACGAAAATGCCGTCTTCTTTTAATGCTTTTGAAATACCAGAGTAGAAGCCTTTCGTGAACAAGTTGACCGCTGGACCAACTGGTTCTGTCGAGTCGACCATGATGACATCATACTCGTTTTCTGCTTCTGCGATATGCATGAATCCATCCCCAACGATGACTTCGACGCGTGCATCGTCCAATCCACCTGCAATGTTCGGGAGGTATTTTTTCGAATACTCGATGACTTTTCCGTCGATTTCAACTAAAACAGCTTTTTCGACGGACGGGTGTTTCAAGACTTCACGGATGACTCCGCCGTCTCCTCCACCAACGACCAGAACCGATTTTGGATTCGGGTGTGTGAACAACGGGACGTGCGCGACCATCTCGTGGTAAACGAACTCGTCCTTATCTGTCGTCATGACCATTCCGTCAAGTAACAACATCGTACCGAACTCGTCCGTTTCAACCATCTCTAGGCGTTGAAACTCCGTTTGTTCGCTCTCATAAACGTGGTTGACACGGAATGTGATACCGTAATCTTCCGTTTGGTGTTCCGTGAACCATAACTTTAATTTTTGTTCCATTTGCGATAGAACCCCTTTCTTTCATCAAGACAAAAGTTGTTCGTATGCGAGTGGCGTTTACGGCGCTTCTTAATCATACAAATGCGAGTATACCGAATTTCGAAAGAAACTTCTATATAATTCGAAAATTTTTGTCTTCCGTCTTTACTCGACGAACGTCACGATTTCCTCAAGCGGACGACGTTGCTTCTCACGTTTTGGTTCTTCTGCCCGGTAACCGAATGCGACCATGACCGGCACCGTGAAAACAGAACGATCGAGCAGTCCACGATCGACGAGTAATTGCTCGACAGCTTGCTGGTCGAATCCTTCGATTGGGCATGAATCGACACCGATTTGTGCTGCCGTCGACATCATGTTCCCAAGTGCGATATAGGCTTGTTTAGCTGCCCAGTCTTCCATCGCTTTTGGGTTATCACCAATCGCAAAATCCTCCTCTAAAAACAGACCGTAACGCTTCGTCCGTCCGGCTTTCGCTTCTTCGGATAGACCAAGGAAATCCATCATCTGCGTGACATGCGGACCATCTGCCTGCATTTGTTCTCCGGTACGGGCAAGGAACAAGACGAAGTGACTCGCTGTCGGTAATTGTCCTTGTGCGCCCCAAGAAATTTCTTTTAAGGCTTCTCGGATTTCTGGATTTTGAATAACGAGCATGTTCCATGGCTCATATCCGAACGAGCTCGGTGACAGACGCGCCGTTTCTAAAATGAACCGGAAATCGTCTTCTGGGATCATTTGACCATTAAATGCCTTTGTCGCATGACGAGATTGAAATGCTTCAAGAATTGTTTGTTTTTGTTGTTGTTTTTTCATGAGAAATGCCTCCTTCAAAATGATGACTGCTTTTGTTATATCAAATCTGATTTTAGACCGCCTCTGATTTGCTCATATCAAGCTTTACGTTAGTTTTAAGACGAAACGGGAAATAATAGTATTAACGTTTTCTTTTTCTTTATTTCCACATTATTTTAAAAACGCTTGATTGCAATCTTTTTTGCTTAACCTTCCTTGAAAAACATTGATTTCTTTATTCTCATTTCCCGGTCGATTTGCTTTTCCACACAAATGTTTGTTACGGTAGTACCCTGCGTGATTAGGTTTTGTTATCGGAACGATGGGGTAATGATAATGTCGTTGCCATCATTTGATACAGAACAACTATGTAAAATTCGAAAGAAGGTGTTGAACACGATGGAAAATAATCGAAAAAGTAAGATCACAAAAGTCTTTATGGTATCCGTCATTTTCTGTGTGCTCTTTACCATATGGGGAATCTTACCGGAATCCCTAATCGGTGCAGCTAGTCTCGGAAATGTCACAGCTCAAGCACAATCCTTTGTCTCTAACGGATTTGGCTGGCTTTATCTTCTCGGCATGAGTGCTTTTTTAATCATTGCTATCTTTTTAATCTTTTCCCGCTTTGGTTCAATCCGACTCGGTAAGGATTCGGACCGTCCTGAATATGGTCTCATTTCTTGGTTTGCGATGCTCTTCAGTGCTGGTATGGGAATCGGGCTTGTCTTCTGGGGTGTCTCAGAGCCATTGACGCACTTCCATACACCGCCAGTCGCAACAGATGATCCAACGGAAGCAGCACGCCTCGCGATGCGCTATTCATTCTTCCACTGGGGATTACATCCTTGGGCATTATACGCGATCGTCGCGCTTGCTATCGCTTACTCGACGTTCCGAAAAGGACGTCCGGCTACGATTGGTGACACTGTCGCTTCATTGATGAAGCCACGGTATGCTTCTGCCGGTAAAGGTACCGTCGAAGTACTCGCTATCGTCGCAACGGCATTTGGTGTCGCGACGTCGCTCGGTCTCGGTGCACAACAAATCTCAGGTGGACTGAACTTCCTAACGAGTAGTATTCCCAACTCCTTCCTGACACAAATGATCATCATTGTCGTTGTGTCAGTCCTTTACATGATAAGTGCGGCATCAGGACTCGATAAAGGAATCGTTCGTCTCAGTAATGCCAACATCGTTCTCGCTGTTCTATTGATGATTGGCGTCCTGTTCCTCGGACCGTTCAGTTTCATCATGGACCTCTTCGTGCAAACAACAGGTGCTTATTTGCAAAACTTACCGGTCATGAGTTTCCGGGCATCTGCCTTTAATCCAGACGAACGAGGCTGGATCAACGATTGGACGATCTTCTACTGGGCATGGTGGATTTCCTGGTCACCATTCGTCGGTACGTTCATCGCCCGTGTCTCGAAAGGACGGACGATTCGTGAGTTCGTCATCGGGATTATGCTCGTCCCAACGATCTTTGGTCTCCTTTGGTTCTCTGTCTTCGGTGGATCAGCGATTTGGAACGAATTGTTCCAAAATGTCGATCTGATCTCGACGGTCAACGATAAAGGAGTCGAAACCGGTATGTTTGCTCTGTTTGAAACATTCGGTGGCTTAGGCACGTTCCTTAGCATCGTCGCTGTCTTCTTGATTACGACGTTCTTCATTACTTCGGCTGACTCCGCGACATATGTTCTCGGTATGCTATCGTCTGGTGGTAGTCTCATGCCAAGCTTACGCATCAAGCTTGCTTGGGGTATCATCCAGTCTTCAATCGCCGCCGTCTTACTTTATGCCGGAGGATTGAGTGCCCTACAGGCAGCAGCTGTTCTAGCCGCCTTCCCGTTCATCTTCGTCGTCGGAATGATGGTCATCGCTCTGTTCAAAGATTTATCGGAAGAACCCGATGCGCAAAAAGAAGTCACAGACTTAAAACAAGATGCCTAACTCGTTTTGAATTCCTCCTTCCGTCGCATACGGAAGGAGGTCTTTTTTGTTATCCTGAATTATGCGAAGTAGAAAGAAATGAGGTGGCTCATGCGAAAACGTACACGCTGGTTAGTATCCCTCAGCGTCCTCGCATTAGGAAGCTGGTTTTTATATCGTGAAAATAACATCATTGATGTCTCACAGGTGACGGTTACGTCAAATCGCTTACCGGAAGCATTTGATGGTTATCGTGTCGTCCAAGTAGCAGATTTACATGGCAAGGCGTTCGGGAATGAACAAGAACGACTACTGAAGAAAATTGATCGCGAAAAGCCGGATCTCGTCGTCATGACTGGCGATTTGATTGACTCGAGGCGAAACGGTGAAGAAGCTGCCCTTACACTCATGAAAGCGCTCGTTGATCGATACCCGGTCTACTTCGTCACCGGGAATCATGAGGTTCGGCTCAATCTAACGATTTTGCCAAAGCTTGAGCAACTGGGTGTCACCGTTCTCCGAAATCAATCACGTGTCATCGAATACCAAGGTCAATCAATTTCGCTGATTGGTATCGATGACCCGACGACGACACGGTGGCGCGAAGGGCTATCAGAACCGGATGGCATTCGTCAAAGTCTCGATCAAGCATTGCAAGACGTATCACCTGATGCGTTTCGACTTTTGCTTGCACATCGTCCGGAATATAAATCCTTGTATGCCGAGCGTTCCGTTGATCTTGTCTTATCCGGTCACGCCCACGGCGGACAGATCCGCCTGCCGTTTACGGAAGGTCTGTATGCGCCTGGTCAAGGATTCTTTCCAACCGTGACGGCAGGTCGCTATCAGGAACAGCAGACCGAACTGATCGTCAGTCGTGGTCTCGGAAACAGCCTGTTTCCGTTTCGTCTGTTCAATCATCCAGAACTCGTCGTCTTGACGCTGAAACGACCATGAAAAAAGAACGTGTGCCGCGGCACACGTTCTTTTGTTTAGACCAACGCTTCATGTAAAGCAGCGTCAGCATTTTCCCACATCTCAGGTTTGTGTGTCTGCAAGAAATCACGTAACAATTCTTTTGAACGCTCATCCATATGATCGACGACAATCCGTCCTTTAAGAGATTTATCCATCTTATTGACGTGATCAGCAAGAATCTTGAATCCGCGACGCGCTTCCGCATCGACTAGCAGATCGCACGCAGCCACACCGCCGTAATAGAATCCTTCTGGCTTACGACCGACCGTCACCCAGACGATCCAGTACAGTTTACCGTTTGGCGTATCTGCTTTGTCCGTCGTGAACTTGACGCGTTTCTCGATTGCTGCTTTCGCGTGCATCGCGCCCATATCGATGTAAGCTTCGCCGTCTTCCGGAGAAATGATGACGGGTGACATACTATTTAAGCTAAGTGTCCCGACACCAAATCCACCATGACCGTCTGTTGAGTTATCTGAAATGATATTGAAGTTAATCTTTTTTTCCATCGTGTTTTGTCCCCTTTTAATCCTGTTGCTTCTATCATACCGTATTCCGAGGTGTCTGCAACCAGTCACTCATAACGAAGTAACTGTAATTGTTCCTCTGATGCTCGGCGAATCGTCGGGAGACGATAACACGTCATGGACGCAATTTCCTCATGTGCCGGAGGATTGACCTCTTCAAGATGAAGCAAAGCGCGGTCAAACAGGGTTTGCGCCGCACGACCGAACAAGAAGAGACGTTCCAGCGAAGAACACCGCGACCGAATCGCACGCAACTGATGCGCGAGTTCTCGTACCTTCGCCTCGACCTCTTCTTCCATGTCAGCTGTCGGTTTTCGATTTTGAAACAACGGTTTGAAACGTACATCGTCTTCAAGCAACGTCAACATCCCGTATCGCTTTGCTTCTTTTTGATTCAGCAGTTGAGCGAGTTCTTTATCCGTTACGAGTCGTCCGAATGGAATGTTCTGTTCAAAAACGATATCTGAGACTTCGAGTCCTTTTGCACCAGACAACGGATAATTCGTATCTTCCGGTAACGCCCGATCAAAAATCAGTAACGTATGAATCTTCTTCCGTATGATTGCGTCCATATGTCTCTCCTTTTCTGCCGTATGTGTATGACTACCTTCGCTTCCGACAATAATAGCTCCTACCTTATACCCTTCTTTTTCGAAAACGATGTTCGAATTGACGAATCCCCTATCGAATGCGCTATACTGATGGCGTATCGTCATCATGTTAGAGGGGGAAATGAAGTCATGCCATATGTTACGGTTAAAATGTTATCGGGTCGTACAGTCGAACAAAAACGCGCTTTGATTGAAAAAGTCACGGAAGCGGTGTCGGAAACGACGAATGCTCCTAAAGAAAACATCACGGTCTTCATCGAAGAGATGGAAAAAACAGATTACGGTCAAGCTGGCGTCATGTTCGCGGATAAATAAACAACAAGAGACGTCCGGTCGTTACCGTACGTCTCTTTTTCCCATCTACTTGATCTCTAAGGAGGAAAACTTATGACTACTGTTACTGTACTTGGTGCGACCGGTCGAACGGGTCGACCTTTGATTGATCGGTTATTAGAAGACGGCTACGACGTTCGTGCACTCGTCCGTTCCACGTCACCGGGCTTACCCGTCCATGATCGCCTTCATATCCTGACGGGAGATGCGACAAATCCAGATGATCTCGAACAAGCACTCGCAGGAAGTACTGCTGTCTTCAGTTGTCTCGGTACCGATCAACAGCAGGTACTCTCGACAGCGATTCCACATCTCGTCACGAAGATGAAGGAAGTAGGTATCGAACGGATCGTCTTCATCGGTACAGCAGGCATTCTCGATGCATCAGAAGAACCAGGAAAGTATCGTTTCCAATCAAGTGAGTCCCGTCGACGCTCGACGATTGCGGCAGAGGATCACTTGAAAGCTTATTTGACCTTAAAGGATGCAGACGTCGACTTCACCGTCATCTGCCCAACACAACTGACGGAAGACAAAGCACTTGCTGCTGACGACCTGTTGATCGAGACGACACGCTTCACTGCACCGACAGGACCGATTCCCCGGGAAAACGTCGCGCAGTTCGCCTTTGAAGTTTATCGTGACGGAACCCATCATCGCGTCCGTGTCGGGATTGCTTCGCATGGATCAACTGAATGAAAAACAAAAAGAGCAATGGATCTGCTGATCCATTGCTCTTTCATATGTGTAACGATTACAGCAAGACACTGACGACGATTGCCGTCAAGACACTAACGAGTGTTGCGCCGTAGAGTAACTTCAGACCAAAACTAGCCGCAACGCTTCCTTGGCGGTCGTTCAATCCTTTAACCGCACCAGCGATGATTCCGATCGACGAGAAGTTCGCAAACGAGATCAAGAAGACAGACACGATTCCGAGTGTGCGTTCCGAGAATTCTTTTGAGTATTCTGGAAGGCTCAACATCGCAACGAATTCGTTCGTGATCAATTTCGTTGCCATGACACTACCGGCACTGACAGCTTCCGCCCATGGAATACCCATGATGAAAGCGAACGGTGCAAAGATGTATCCGAGGATTTCTTGGAACGAGATGTTTAGAACCATCAAGAAGATATCGTTGACCATTCCGATCAAGGCGTTGTAACCAATCAACATCGCACCGACGATGATTGCGACTTTGAATCCATCCATGATGTATTCGCCGAGCATCTCGAAGAACGTTTGTTTTTCTTCGACGATTTCAAGAATATCTTCTTCCGGATCAACCGTGTATGGGTTGATGATCGAGACGATCATGAAACCACCGAACAAGTTCAAGACGATTGCTGTAACGACATATTTCGGTTCGACCATCGTCATGTATGCACCGACGATCGACATCGAAACCGTCGACATCGCTGACGCACACAATGTGTAGAGGCGGTTTGCTGGTAATTGACCGATTTGTTTTTTGACTGTGATGAATACTTCTGATTGTCCGATCGCAGCTGAAGCAACCGCGTTGTAAGACTCAAGACGTCCCATACCGTTGACTTTTGATAGGACGAAACCGATACCGCGCATTAAGAGTGGTAAAATCTTCGTGAATTGTAGAATCCCGATCAAAGCAGAGATGAAGACGATCGGGAGCAAAACATTGATGAAGAATGGTTGTGCGCCTTCATTCGCTAAACCACCGAAGACGAAATCAATTCCGATTGCCGCATAACTAAGCAGTTTTTCAAAGACTTTCGCGACGCCACGAATGACGATATATCCGAACGATGTATTGAGTAAAATGAACCCAAGTACGAGCTGAAGAACTAGCATGACCGCAAGCGGTTTCAATTTGATGCCTTTACGGTTACTGCTGACAAGGAGTGCCAAGCCGAAAACGATAGCCAGTCCGAGTAGTGCGATAAGATATTTCATGAAGTACCCCTCTATCTATTAGTTGTTTATCAGTTGTACATTCGTACGATGTCTGACGTTTAATCTCTTTCCAAGTAATAGAATAATCAATATTTCGAAGAACTACAAGAGGAAAAGTTCATTTAGTAACCGCTTTCGTTATTTTCATAGACTTTCAAGACAAACTTTTCCAAGCGTTCCCGAACATTGTCCTGACTAAGGTTTTGCCTTCCATATGCTTTCCACCCCGGATAGACGTCGATCGTTTCAGGTCCAAAATCAAAAACAGCCCGAATATCCCACGCGTGATCGTAAGAACGTTTCGTCTGTTTGAGGTAACTTTTTAAAAAATGATCCGCCATCTCAATGGATTCAAGCAAGGCAAGATTCAAACGACAATGCGCAAGGTCGACTTCAATGGGACCTACACACGCATTAATCCAATCAATCGTATGGCACGTTCCATTCATTTCGTATAACACATTGACCGGATGAAAATCCCGATGAATGAATCGGATCGTTTGACTTTCGTCCGGTTCGACCGCCAGTAGCTGACGCCATCTCTCCGGATGCTGCGTCCACGTCGGAACGTGACGTTCCGTCGCATACGGCTGATAGACATACCGAGATTCTGGTACCGGTAGCGCATGGATCGCAGCAAGCATTTGTGCCAGTCGATCGACATATTGCTCATCCACCTGATCAAGCCGGATCTCTCCCGGTGAGCGGGTCATATATAACCACGGCGGGACTTCGTCTCTAACATCGGTTTGATAGTCCAACACATCTGGTGCTAAGTCACCTGCTGCTTGTAACGCAAACATTTCATGCAAGACAAGATCCGGCTCCTCATGTAGCCAGTCTTGATTCGTATGGACGCGAAGAATTCCCTCACCGACTCGAAAAACAAGGGAGGATGTCGCGCCTTTTAAGACTTCGACCTCTCCTCCCTCCTGTCCAAGCTGTTGCAAGATTTTCGTAAGGACAGCGGACGATATCATGATGTCACGCTGCCAATCAATAACTGGTCGATTTGCATCTTCTCATTCGCATGTTCGCGCAAGTCATGCAAAATTTCTTGCGGGAAGAACAGCTTCTCATCAGTCTGGCGTGACGTCGCAATGGCTTGAACGAGCGGTGAAACTTGCGAAATTTCTTTCATCTGTCCATCCTTCATCTGTAACATGATCGGTTGTTTGCTGATTTCCCCGTTGTCTCCATATAAATCGTAAGGAAGACGACTGAGTTTATCTTCAAGCAGATAATAGGTCGGATTCAAGCCGATTGCTTCAAACAACTCACACAGTTTATCGTGGACGAGTTCACGTTTTTCAGCCGGATAATCGACATACTTGAACAACTTCCGGTCAACGAATCGCCCCGATAGATCTGCAAGGATTGGATCCTGTTCATTCGCCCACTGCTGAAAATAGAAGTAGACGATTGTCTCATCCAGCCCAAGGAAATCACGCAACTCCATCTTCTGATCAAATAGCGGCATCAAATGGATTGGTGCAATCGCAAACGGATATGCGGACAGGTACAACTCCTGCGCCCGTTCGAGAATGGCTTTTAATAGGTAATCACTCGATCGTGTCACCGGATGCAGGTAGACTTGCCAATACATCTGATACCGCCGCATGATGTAGTCTTCGATCGAATGCATTCCGGATTGTTTGACGACCATCTGATTATGGGCTGGACGCAATACTCGAAGCATCCGCTCGAGATCGAATTTTCCGTAGCTGACACCGGCAAAGTGCGCATCGCGTAATAAGTAATCCATCCGGTCGACGTCAAGTTGTGAGCTGATCATCGTGACGAGCAGTTGATTCGGATGCGTCTTGTTGATGATAGACGCTACTTCTTCCGCAAATCCGTCTCCGACTTGGTCGAGGACTTTCTTGATTTCCGTATCCCCGAGGATGATCCGCTCTGTCCACGTCTCGTGGTTAACACCGAAGACGTTCTCGAATGCGTGCGAAAACGGACCGTGTCCGACATCGTGTAAGAGTGCCGCAGCCAGCGTCAACTCCCGGTACTGATCGTCCCAATCGGCACGACCGTTGAATACATCGATCAGTTGGCGCGTGATTTCATAGACACCGAGCGAATGATGGAACCGTGTGTGCTCTGCTCCATGAAACGTCAAAAATGATGTTCCCAGTTGCTTGATCCGGCGTAGTCGCTGAAATTCACGTGTACCGATCAGTTGCCAAATCAACTGATCACTGACATAGATATAGCGATGAACCGGATCCTTGAAGACCTTCGTTTCCTTTAATTGTCCTAATGATTGATACATATGTTTCTCTCCTTTAAATCGTGTCTATGTCGTTGTTGTTCGGTTTTGTTTCCAAGGATTCCTGTCTCCCGCGGCGCTTCGCACAGAAACTTTACACACCCTGTGCTATAATGATGTCGCAAATCTACAATAAAGGAACGAGCCTATGGGAATCGAACTCTTAAAACAAGAACATTATCGTATTTTTGATCAAACGTCACTCGGAACTGCTTTCCATGCGACACAATCGTTTGCGATGGACGACACATTATGTGCCTCTGTTGCAACAGAAGGAGCCGCACTTCGCTCTTGGATTCACCACGAAACCGTCGTCCTCGGCATCCAGGATGCCCGTCTTCCTCATCTTACTGACGGTGTAGCCGTTCTGCATGAACATGGTTTCTCGCCCGTCGTCCGTAACTCAGGTGGTCTTGCCGTCGTCCTCGACGCCGGTGTCTTGAATATTTCACTTGTCCTACCGGAACGCGGCGGCATCGATATCGACAGTGGTTACGAAGCGATGCTTGCGCTCGTCCGCCGTATGTTCGCACAAGAAACGGACGCGATCGTCGCTGGTGAAGTCGTCGGATCGTATTGTCCCGGTTCTTATGACTTATCGATTGCGGGTAAAAAATTCGCTGGTATCTCCCAGCGTCGTGTCCGTGGCGGAGTTGCCGTTCAAATCTATCTTTGTGTCAACGGAAGTGGAAGTCAACGCGCCGCTTTAGTCCGTGACTTTTACGCGGCAGCGCTTCAAGGTGAAACGACGAAATTCGTTTATCCGACCGTCGTGCCGGAAACGATGGCGTCACTCGAGGAACTGCTTGGTACTGCATTGACAGTCGAGGAGTGCTTACGTCGTGCATATGAAGCGTTACTTGCGCTCGGCGCTGATTTGACGCCCGCAACTTTGACGGAACTCGAGAATGAGCGTTTCGGCGTCAACTTGAGTCGGATGCTTGATCGAAACGAAAAAGCCCTAGGTTAAGAAAGGAGAGAACGTGATGATCCGATTGATCACAGATAGTGGTGCTGATGCACCAAAAGCCATGTTAGATGCTTATGATTTTACGGTCATGCCATTCGGCGTATTGATCGACGAAGACACGTTCTTCGATGGAGAATCGATATCTCCAAAACAACTGTATGATAAGATGCGTGACGGTGCAGCACCAAAGACATTCCAAGCAGAAGTCAGCCGGATGGTCGAGGTGTTCACGCGTCACTTCGAACAAGGGGATCCCTTCCTCTACCTCGCCTTCTCGAGCGAATTA
This sequence comes from Exiguobacterium sp. s46, assembly GCF_018618875.1. NCBI lineage: Bacteria > Bacillati > Bacillota > Bacilli > Caryophanales > Exiguobacterium > Exiguobacterium sp. s46. The sequence goes on along the minus strand of NZ_JACSMY010000002.1, from coordinate 110,602 downwards.
TCGGGAACATATCAAACCGCGAAGATGCTAGCAGAGGAACTCGCCGAAAAGTATCCGAACGTTCCTTATCTCGTACTCGATACGAAAACCGCTTCGACAGGACAAGGATTGTTCGTTCTCGACGTCGCAGAATACGCACAAACGCATTCGTTTGAAGAAACAGTGGCTTATGCTGAAGCCAAGGTAAATACGATTCGTCATCTGTTTACAGTCGAATCACTCGAATATTTGATGCGCGGTGGACGCGTTTCGCGAGCTAGCGCCTTCATTGGTGGCCTCTTATCGATCTTGCCACTATTGACAGTCGAAGACGGGAAGTTGATTCCAAAAGAGAAGATCCGTGGTCAGAAAAAAGTCATGAACCGGATCGTCGAGTGGATGGAAGAAGCACGTCCCGCAATTGACGGACATCGAATCATGATTGGTCATGGGGATTCGATCGAACGCGCAGAACAATTAAAACAATTGATTGAAGCACAGTTTTCACCAAGCGAAGTCATCTTGACGATCGCCGGCGCAGCGATCGGTTCACATACCGGACCGGGACTTGTCGTCATTGGGTATGACCTTCCACGTTAACGGCACTCATTTTTATCTTATAGTACGACAAAATGGGACAGACTCTGTTTAGAGCCTGCCCCGTTTTTTTATGAATTGTATCCGAAGAACAGCAATGCCATGCTTAATCCAAGCGAAGAGACGATGAACACGATCGCCATCCCACCCATTCCGAAAACTAACAGCTTCGGTAAATCACGTCGCTTCTTCAGAAGGGCAGTTAATAACCCGACGTTGATCAAGAGGACGACGAGGAACGGAAGCAACAGCATCCAACGTTCTTGCAGTAAAAATAAACTATCCATTTCTTTGCTCCCTTCTTTCAGAATCCAAGAATGCTCGGAATAGATCCAGACATAAGAAACGGAATAAGACATAAGCGAACAGAAGTGTCGATACTACTTCGAAACCAACATATCCGACATCACGCCACGTGATTCCTGTCGTCACTCCGGCGAACCAGTACGGGAAGTCGACCGTCAACAAACTGCACATCAAAGCGAGAACGGCTTCCTGACGTGTTTGTCGATCGTAAAGTGAGTAAGATACCTTCTTTATATTGAATATATTCGCGATTCCGTCATCCGATGTGTACCCTTTGATGATTCCAATGACGCCGCCTAGTACCGCTAGTGCATACCATGGAAGTGGCCAAGCGACATGAAAAAGTAGGAGTGCGAACACAATCAATAAGACACGGATTGCCATCAGTCTTCTGTTTTCGACGCTGCCACCGCATCATGGGAATTCAAGTTGACCGTCAACGGTTTTGCTGTTCCTTTACCGGAGAAGTTCTCGATCAACTCTTTGACATCTAATCCTGACGACGCCTTTAATGTCTCTTGCAGTGATGCCATCAAATCTGTCGCGTAACCGGTGACACGGTTTGCACCGCCACCTTCACCACTACCTGTATCAACGACTGTGATTTTATCGATGTTGCCGAGTGGTGCTGCAATCTCTTTCGCGTACTCTGGCATCATCCGAATGACCATGTCGAGAATCGCCGCTTGTCCGAATTGCTCGAACGCCTGCGCGATTTTTTCTTTCGCTTCTGCTTCGGCAAGACCCTTCAGACGAATGATCTCCGCTTCTGTTTCCCCCTGTGCCCGCTCAGCGTCCGCTTTCGCAAGACCATCCAAACGAATTCGTTCTGCATCCGCTTTTGCCGATGCCTCGATCCGGTATTTCGTTGCATCTGCTTCCGCATATTGCTTCGCACGGTCGGCTTGGGCAGCTTGCTCAATCGAGTAACGATCAGCATCAGCGCGTTTTTTGACTTCCGCGTCGTATTGTTTCTCACGACGGAGAATTTCACGTTCTTCGAGCTCGATTTGTTTTTGACGCTCGATGATTTTGATTTGCATCTGTTGCTCCGTAACTTCTTGTTGCGCGCGTGCATTCTCAAGATCATACGCTTGGTCGGCTTTCGCCTTCGCGATATCTTGTTCGCGGCGGTAGTCTGCCATCTTCAACTGATTTTCTTTTTCCGCTTCAGCGATTTCTGTTGCGCGTTCGAGTTCTGCTTTTTTCGCATCTTTTGAAGCTTCTGCCCGTTTGATGCGTGTCTCTTTTTCCGCGTCTGCCGTTGCGATATCCGCATCACGACGAACCTGTGCAATCCGCGGTTTCCCGAGTGATTCTAAGTATCCGTTCTTGTCACGGACGTCTTTGATCGTAAACGAAACGATGACGAGTCCCATCTTCGCCAGGTCTTGAGATGCGACCCGCTGGACTTCTTGTGAGAACTTATCACGGTTCTTATAAATTTCTTCGACGGTCATCGACCCGAGAATCGAACGCAAGTGTCCTTCAAGAACTTCACGCGCTTCCCCTTCCCGCTCTTCCTTTGATTTCCCGAGGAACTGCTCCGCTGCCGTTGCAATCTCAGAAATCGAGCTACCGATCTTGATGATCGCTGTACCGTCTGCCATGACCGGTACACCTTGCTCCGTATAAACTTCGGGTGTCGTGACTTCGAGTTTACTCGATAACAAGCTCAGTGGTGTCGCTTGTTGGAAGACAGGTAACACGAATGTTCCGCCGCCGCGAATAATCTTCACTCGGTTGCCGGACTCATCGGTATTGACGTTGCGTCCTCCGAGATAACTACCCGATACGATCAACGCTTCTTCCGGACCAACTGTTCGGTACTTCGTAATGAATAGGACGATCAATGCAACGATCAACGCGACCGCGACGATCGATACGATTAACACTGGATTCATGTAAACATCTCCTTTTTCCATTGTTGGGGGTACGTCACGACAGACGCGACGCCTTGTTTGATCTCGATGATGAGCACCTTCGTGCCTTGTGGTAAGGCATGTCCTTCAAACAGAACGGCTGACTTTGATACGCGTCCTGAGACGTCATCAAGTAAGATTTCACCATATCCTTCAGTCGGAATCGGCACGATGACGGTTGCGCTGCGTCCTTCTAGCATCTGTTCCGAAAATCCAAGCGACTGTTCGGCTTGTGCCATCGGAACGAATAAAAAGATATGCATCAGCGTCGTCACTAATAACGCAATCACACTGCTGATGATTAAAATCAACATCGAACGAAGCGGACTGAGCTGTTCGAGTCCGAATCCGATCGCTGACGTGATGATGACAAAAGATAAGATCAACGTGGGATGAAAGATTTGGTCGGCGCCTGGAATGACGTCTGAGAATAGGATGGACACAAACACACCACAAGCAGCGGCCGCTAACGCATATAAATAAAGTGTACTAACGTCCATCTTCGTTCACCTCGATGTAAGGATGTGAGCCATACAGTTCGTGGTAAGCCCTTTGATAAGCAGTCCGGTTTTCCTCAAACAATAAACGAGCCAATTCTTTGTCTCGTTGATCGATTGCCTCTTCTTGACGGCGTAAGTATTTTTTCTGTGCGGCAAAATGACGTGCTAATCTTGCCTCAATCGACGGTTCTCGTTCACGCTGCAACTCCTGTTTCATCGCTCCACTCCTTTCTGAAGTACTGGCTTTCTTTCTCTTCTACGCTTATTTTTTAGAAAATGTTTCAAAATGAATTCCATTTATTTTCCTTTCATTAAAAGAAAAAAACGTTCGTCCATACAGAGGACAAACGTTTTTGAATAATTAGCGTTTATGAACGATTTGGTCGACGAACAATCAGACCATAATAGAGGATAAGCGCTAGGCAATCTAAGGTCATGATGATCAACCCCATCGGAACAGCCGATTGCTCTCCCATGATTCCGACGAGTGGTGATACGAGCGAGCCGACGAGCATGGGCAAGAGCCCTAAAAGAGCCGAGGCACTGCCTGCCGTTGCTCCGTAATTTTGCATCGCTAAGGTAAAACCGAGCGTCGAGATCAAACCGACGCTTGAAACGACGAAAAACAGTGGAATCATGACGAAGATCAGCTGATTCGTTAACGTCAAGGCGAGGAACAATAAGATGCTCGCACTCGCAACGATCGTCAAACTGATTCGCATCAGCCGCTCTGAATCGACACGACCCGCAAGGCGACCAGCAATCTGTGCTGCTAAGATAATTCCGATTCCGTTTAAACCGAACAAAAAACTGAACTGTTGCGGCGAAGCGCCATAAATATTTTGTAAGACGAACGGTGAACCGGATATGTAGGCGAACATCGCGCCCATGACGAATGCTTGCGCGAACGCATAGCCAATGAAGACGCGATCCGTCAACAAACGTCCGAACGTCTTCAACGTCGTCGTCAGGTTTCCTTCAACACGTCTATCAAGCGGAAGTGTTTCCGGTAAACGGAGTGCGACAGCAAGTAACATCATCGTGCTTAAAATCGCAAGCAAGTAGAAGACGAAATGCCAGTCACCGAACCGAAGCAACTGTCCCCCGATGACGGGTGCGAGAATTGGTGCTGTTCCGTTGACGAGTGACAAGGCAGCAAAAAACCGCGTCAATTCAGGTCCGTCAAACAAGTCACGAACGATTGCCCGGGAAATGACGATTCCTGACGCTCCAGCTGCCCCTTGGATGAATCGAAGCGCGATCAACACTTCGATTGTCGGTGCCATCGCACAGGCGAGAGACGCGAGCAGATATGCGAGCAGAGCAACCATCAACGGTCGTTTACGACCGCGAACGTCACTCAGCGGACCAACAATCAACTGTCCGAGTGCCATCCCAAGCATACAAGCGGTCAAACTCAATTGGATTAGTGATGCACTCGCATCAAATGAGCGTGACATATCCGGAAAAGCAGGTAGATACATGTCGATCGAGAGCGGTCCAAGTGCAGCGAGTGAACCGAGGATCAAGATCAACGTTAAGCGACGTGGGGTCATGGTTTCTTTCGTCATGACGTCACGTAATCCAAATCATGCAGGACATAAGCGAGGAAAAAGACGACCGATGGATTTTCATATGTCATCTGAACCTTTTTGAGTTGTGCGCGGTAACCGGTCTCATACTCGACCCCGTTCAACTTCCGTTCCATATTCATTTTAATCAATGCGTCGAGTTTATCGATCACATCGACCATCTGTCCTTCGTATGTCTCGTCTTTTGCTTCCACGACGAACCGACGGAACGGTGCTCGGATTTCTTTCGGTAGATTATTAATCAACGTCTCTCCTTCTGCCCGTTCGTAAGCTTCGAAGGCTGCTGCTGTGACCGGTGTCGCATGTTTGACAGGTCCAAGAACATCTCCTGTCGTTCCTTCAACGAGATCATGACACAAGAGACGCGAGACGACTTCTTCGATGTCGATCGTGACGCCGTACTTCTCTGATTCAATCAGACCATTGAAGATACCAAGCGAGGCTGCTCGAAACGCATGTGTCGCGTCGTTATCATCAATCGTGTTGAAACGTCCTTTCCAGCGCCGAATCGTATCCATCATCAAGACGTTTTCAATGAAATGAGACATCTCGTCCTCTTCCATGACCGACTGTGTCAAGCGACGGATCGAAACGAGTGGATGTCGTTCCAGAACAGCCTGTAATTCCGCTGCCTTTTGTTCGAAAAAGACGGACTCTGTCATCCGTGCTTCCCTTCGTGCGTACAACATCGCATCGAACGTATCGATGGCTTCGACGATCCGTCCTTCCGGTGATTCATCTTCTGCATGTACGAGGTATGTCGTGAACGCTGGTTGAAGCGACTTTGAGAGTAAGGCAACGAGCTGTTCACTTGCTTGTTGTTCCATTGCCTGAATGTGTGCATGTAACGTTGGCTCTTTTTTTGTCCGGTGTTTAATGGGTCCAGTGATGACTTCATTCATATCATGGAATAGAGCTTTTCCGAGCAATGTCTGGCGGTCGACTGGTGTTTGCCCGTCTGCTTCTTCTAAATAGCTTGCCATCAAACTGAATAAGGCAACACGAAAGCTGTGACTAGCTGCGTTATCCGGAAAACGTGGTGCATATTCATCCCACCGTGGAACGTTTTGCATCCGCGTCAGCATTCGAATGAAATTACCGTTTTGCATGAAATCTCTCCTAACGAAAGACGGACAGAGAGTACCCTGCCCGCCATTGTATTATTTTGCTGATTTGGTTGAACTACTTCCGCTACGGAACCAACCAATGATTAATATCAGAGCAAGTACGACCCAGAAGATCGTTTGCCATAGTGTACTCTCTGGAAACTCATGCGACAAGACGTCAATCGACGGATGCGCGAGTGTCATGACGACCAGTTTTACACCAACCCATGCGACGAGCCAAAAGGCAGCTTCTTCGATGCCTGGTCGCTTTTGGAGCAAGACGACGAACCAGCTCGCGAAGTAACGCATGATGACGAGACCAATGATCCCACTGAAGAAGACGACCCAGAATTGTCCTGTATTCAGACCACCGATTGTTCCACCAATCATCGGTAATGTCGTTGCCATGGCGACAGCAGCAAGCGTTGAATCGACCGCAAACGCTAAATCAGAGAACTCAACTTTCACGACCGTCCACCAAAAGTTCGGTGAGGCTTTTTGTGAGGCAATCGTGTCCGGTACTTGGTGTTTATTCGATCGTGCCTCGACGATTCCTTTAAACGCGACATAAAAGAGATAAATCGCCCCGAGTGCTTGAAGTTCCCAAATCGTCGCTAAGTACGAAGCAAAGAAGATTGCCACGAAACGTAAGACGAGTGCTCCGACGAGACCATAGAAAAGCGCCTTTTTACGTTGATCGTCTGGTAACGGTCGGACGAGGACCGCCATGACCATCGCATTGTCGGCGGATAGTAATCCTTGCAAAATGATCAGTACGAGCCCGACGGTCGCATACTGTGTAATTAATCCAATATCCATACTAACGAATCCCCTTTATTGTTCAGTCTATTTATTATATGCCGGTCGATCGGAAAGAAAAAGATGAAAGCTCGACTCAAGTACTTAACCTTGTGTTTTATTCCCATTGTTTAAGAAAACCTAACACAAAAAAACGACCCGTCATCGACGGATCGTTTCCATTTCTTATAAGTTTTGATCAACTTTCTTTTCAGCATCTGGATTTGGTTTCGTTTTTGGTGAAGAGAACCAACCCCAAAGAGCAAGACCGACCATGACTGTCCAGAAGAAAGCCTGCCACGGTGTACTGTGGGCAAATCCTTCAGGAAGTTTTAAGGCTTCAAAGATTGTTCCTTCGATTGATGCGTGGTATTTCGGGTGTTCGAGCGCAAGAACGGCTAGCTTCACACCAACCCAGGCAACAATCGCAAACGCTGCTGTCTCAAGACCTGGACGCTCTGCGAGCAATTTAACAAAGACACGTGCTGCGAAACGCATCAAGACGACACCCATCAAACCACCTGTTAAGATGACGATGAAGTGACCTGTGTTCAAACCACCGATTTCGCCTGATCCCCAGTTTGGAAGGGCAACGGCAAGTGCTACTGCTGCAAGAATCGAATCGACAGCAAACGCTAAGTCTGCGAATTCGATTTTCGCGACTGTCCGCCAGAATTCACCTTTTGAAACTGGCTCTTCCGACTTCGGTTCTTCATCTAGCTCATTTTCAGCCCCATGGTTCTCACCGAGCTTTCTGGCTTTAACGGTCTTATAAATATGCCGTAGTCCCATGATGAGCAAGTACGCCGCTCCAAGTGCTTGGATTTGCCAAATATCGACGAGGAACGAAATCGCGAACAATGCCGCGAATCGTAAGACGAACGCTCCAGCTAGTCCATAAAAAAGTGCTTTCTTTTGTTGTTCTCCTGGTAAGTGCTTGACCATGACCGCGAGTACGAGTGCATTATCCGCTGAAAGTAATCCTTCAAGCGCGATCAAGACGAGTACGACCCAGGCATACTGTAATAGTAACTGCCAATCCATCTCTGTCATCCCTTTCTCTTACTACCTGTAAAATAAAAAAACTTCAATTATTGACCATGACAAAAAAACAATGATTACACGTTCACCTGAACATATACTATAGGATAATATACCCGATTGCAAGCAAGTTATTCCTGCAAATATGGAAACTGTTGATTTTGAGTCGTGCGAGTTTCGTTTATTGAACGTTCATGATAAAATTCAAGACAATACTTCTAGCGATGAAAAGATGAAACACATTTGCGGAATCATCAGACTTGCTCGTCTCTAGCATTCCTGTCATGTTATTACTATTGAAACACTACAAAAGGACAAAGGGGCCAATGAATATGTCTACCTACCCGATTACGTTACCAACAAAAGAAGAGCGCCATAAGCTGTTCGGTTCGGTACCACCAATCAAAGGAACAAAACCGACTGAAAAAGATAAGATGGTCGACTTGCAAAATACACCGAAGAACTTCTTGTTCGCACTAGACGCTGTCGGAATCTCGAACGTCAAACATCCTGTCGTCATCCAAGACGGAGACAACACACAAGCGACTGTGGCGACATTCGAATTGTCGACATCACTCGTACAAGATCGTAAAGGGATCAACATGAGCCGTTTAACGGAACAACTCGATCAATACCACAACGAAGGTTGGACGGTCACGAACGAGTCACTCATTCAATTCGCGCGTGATTTAGCAGACCGCATGGAACAAACGGAAGGTCAATTGACGATCCGTTACCCATGGTTCTTCACACGTAAAGCACCTGCAACAGGTCTTAGCGGCTTGATGAATGCTGAAGTATGGCAAACGGTCAGCGTCAACACGGAAACGGACGAAGCGACGTTGTCTGTCGGCTTGACGATCAACGTCACGACACTTTGCCCATGTTCAAAAGAAATTAGCGAATACAGTGCTCACAACCAACGTGGTTACGTCACGATGGAAGCATCGTTACGTGATGAAGCAGAAGACTTTGACTGGAAACAATCATTGCTTGATGCAGCTGAATCCAATGCCTCAGCGCCACTTCACCCAGTACTCAAACGTCCGGATGAAAAACGCGTGACAGAGATGGCATACGAAAACCCACGTTTCGTAGAAGACATGGTTCGCTTGATTGCTGCTGACTTGTACGAAATGGACCCAATTGCTTCGTTCTACGTCGAATGCCGTAACGAAGAAACGATTCACCAACATGACGCGATCGCACGGATCACGTTCGATAAAGACGCACAATAAGTAAGTCTGCCGTACTCCCTCTTAAACCGAGCGAGTACGGCTTTTTTGTGTGCCGGCATTGCTCTCCCTTTTGCGAGCGTTTACACTTAACTCGAATGGAGGAATGCACATGTTGGAACTGATTCCTTTTTTACTCGAACGACTCGGTATCATGATCATCTTAGCGTTCATCCTCGCCCAGTGGGGACCGACACGACGGCTGCTGCGTCAACCGGAAGCGGGCTGGCAATTTCGTGTCCTCGTCCTGTTTTTTGCGACGTACGGTATTTTAAGTAACTATACAGGGGTCAAAGTCGACTTAGCTGAATTCTTACCTCATGCTTGGCTCGAAGAAGTCGACGGGACATCAGCGATTGCAAACACACGAACGATGATCGTCGTCATCAGCGGATTGCTCGCTGGTCCGCTCGGTGGCTTGATGACCGGACTCATCGTCGGGGTTCACCGGTATTCCCTCGGCGGATTCACAGCGTTCGCTTGTGCGCTTTCGACCGTCATCGCCGGCGGTGTCAGCGGTCTCTTACGCTCCTATTGGCGCGACCGCCTCAGTAGCCAAGCGTTATTGCCCGTGTGTTTGACTGCTTTTTTAATGCTGTTTGAAATGTCGTTGATTTTACTATTCGCCCGCCCCTTTGATGCGGCAGTCGAACTCGTCCAGTTCATCTTCGTACCGATGACACTGATCAACGTCCTCGGTGTCTGGTTGTTCTTATCGATCATCCGCCTTGCTGCGCGAGAAGAGGAAACGGTTCGGGCACGAGAAGCCGAACGGTCGTTGCATATCGCCGATTTGACGCTTCCGCATCTGACGCGTGGTCTACATATTCATACGGCAGAAGCTGTCGCGGAAATTCTGTTGCAGCAAACGCGAGCCGAAGCCGTCTCACTGACGGATCGTTCCGTCATCCTGGCCCATATCGGTATCGGGAGCGACCACCATCAAGCTGGCAGTCACTGGACGACGAAACCGACTGAGCATGTCTTGCAGGACGGACAAGTTCGTCTTGTGACGGAACGACTCGATATCGGCTGTCCTGTAACGGATTGTCCCCTTCAAGCCGGCATCATCGCTCCGCTCATCGTTGGGGAAACGACGATTGGGACGTTGAAAGTCTATTATCCGCATGCCGAATTGCTCGACGCCGTCGAAGTCGAACTCATTGAAGGGTTAGCGAAATTGTTCTCGACACAACTGGCACTCGGGAACGCAGAGCGTCAAGCCGGTTTACTCAAGGATGCCGAAATTCGGGCACTTGAAGCACAAATTCATCCCCACTTCCTGTTTAATGCGATCAATACGATTTATGCACTGTGCCGGACGGATGTCGAACAGGCACGCACGTTGTTGCTTGAATTGTCGACGTTCTTCCGTAGTAACCTCCAAGGCGCACGATCGACGAAAATTCCGCTCCAAAAGGAACTCGAGCACATCGAAGCATACACATCGCTTGAAGCCGCTCGTTTTCCGAATCGTCCGTTTCTCGACATTGATTTAGCAGACGAGACGACTTCTTTACTCGTTCCACCGTTCATCTTACAACCGTTGATCGAAAATGCATTCCTTCACGCGTTTTCTTCTGAACAGACAGGATATGTCGGGGTGACGGCATGGTGTGAGGCAGACCAGCTGTGTCTCGAAGTCGTCGATAACGGACGCGGGATTGACGCCTCGCGCCTTGCTCGTCTCGGTCGAGAAGTCGTTCCGTCCTCAGGCACCGGTACCGCATTATTCAATACGGCAGAACGGATTCGAAGTTTATATGGTGAAAAGGGACAGTTTACGATCACGAGTGACGGTCAAAACGGCACGACGATCGCGATTCGTCTCCCGATTGAAGTCAGAAAGGAGATCCAGCATGCGCACCTTGTTGATTGAAGATGAACCGCTCGCACGTGACGAGCTCCGTTATCACGTCACTGCAGCCGGTCTTGAAGTCGTCGGGGAAACCGGCAGTGTCGAGGAAGCCGAACGACTCGTTCGCTCCCTTCAACCCGACTTAGTCTTTCTCGATATCGAGCTAACGGACGGAAGTGGTCTTGAAGTCGCCAAACGCTTGAAATCGATGCCACGTCCTCCGGCTCTTTTGTTTGTGACGGCATATGATGCTCATGCGCTTGAAGCGTTTGAGCTCAATGCCTATGACTACATCTTGAAACCGTATGATCCGGCTCGGATTGTCCGTGCGATTGAAAAAGTTGCGCGACCGCTTCCGAAAAAAGCACCTCGACTTGAACGTTTAGCCGTCGAGACGGGCGAACAACTGAAATTATTGTCTCCTCAAGATATCGATTACATCGTCGCTGAGAACGGGAAGACGAAGATCGTCACGGAACATGAGGCGTATCCATCGAACGAGACCTTACTCGAACTCGAACGAAAGCTTCAAGATCATCGCTTTTTACGGGTTCACCGCTCGTATCTCGTCAACTTATCAGCAATCGATGCAATCGAACCTTGGTTCAACGGAGCCTATAATTTAAAAATTCATCAGATTGATGTGCCAGTCAGTCGGACGTATGTCAAACTACTGAAAGAAGCGCTCGGTATTTGAGCGCTTCTTTTTTGTGATTCAAGGTCCATTTTCAACCTTTCATCGAACGAAACCGACAACTCATCTAAAAATCAAAGAAAGCGCTTCCATAACTTGTATACTAAATCCATCATAGTTCATTCAAGAGGAGGAATTTTAGATGAGCGCTACTCCAATCGTTATTGCTGTCATCTGTATCTTATTAATCGCGTATCGTCTCTACGGCACGTTCATGGCTGCGAAAGTCTTAAAAATCAAAGATGATCGCGAAACGCCCGCTCATAAATTAGCGGATGGAAAAGATTACGTCCCAACGAACAAATGGGTCTCGTTCGGACACCATTTTGCGGCAATCGCTGCTGCCGGTCCACTCGTCGGACCTGTCCTTGCTGCTCAGTTCGGATATCTCCCCGGCTTACTGTGGCTCTTAATCGGTGCCGTCATCGGTGGAGCGGTCCATGATATGGTTGTTCTTTTTGCCTCGATGCGCCAAGACGGTCAGTCGCTGTCTGAAGTCGCTAAAAAAGAGCTGGGACCAGTCGCTGGTTTTTGTGCCGGTCTGGCGATGCTCTTCATCATCACGATCACGATGGCCGGTCTATCGATGGTCGTCTTGCACGCACTTGAACATAACCCATGGGGTACATTCGCTGTCTTCTCGACGATTCCGATCGCGATGTTCGTTGGGATTTACTTACGTAAAGGTGGCAATCTAGCACTTGCTTCAACGGTTGGTTTCTTACTGATTTTAGCGGCAATTGGTTTTGGTCCTCAGTTAACGGAAACATTCATCGGTGACTGGTTCGACCTTTCATCCCGTCAACTCGCGATTGCTTTACCGATTTATGCGTTCTTTGCCGCTGCACTGCCAGTGTGGCTCTTACTCGCACCTCGCGACTATTTATCGAGTTTTATGAAAATCGGTGTCTTTCTTGCCTTGATCGTTGGTGTCTTCATCATCAACCCAGATATTCGTTTCCCAGCGTTCACGAAGTTCGTTGATGGCGGTGGTCCAATCATTGCTGGTCCAGTCTGGCCATTCATCTCGATCACGATTGCCTGTGGTGCGATTTCTGGTTTCCACGCTTTCGTCGGTTCTGGTACGACACCGAAGATGATCAATCGCTGGAGCGACATCAAACCCGTTGCCTTCGGTGCCATGCTTGTCGAATGTCTCGTTGCCGTCATGGCATTGATCGCTGCGACATCGCTTGAAGTCGGTGACTACTTCGCCATCAACTCAACTCCTGAAGTATTCGCGACACTCGGCATGAGCACAGTCTATCTCGATGATCTATCCCGTGAAATCGGTCTCGATCTGGCAGGTCGAACAGGTGGTGCCGTCTCACTCGCTGTCGGTATGACGTTCATCTTCCGCGCCATCCCATGGTTCAAAGAGATTGCCGGTTTCTTCTTCCAATTCGTCATTTTGTTCGAAGCGGTCTTCATCCTAACAGCAATCGATGCAGGAACACGCGTCGCCCGTTACTTGATTCAAGATTTCTTCGGGGAGTTCTACAAACCACTCAAACGTGTCGACTGGATTCCAGGTGCCATCTTCGCTTCGGCACTCGGGACGTTCTTCTGGGGCTATCTCCTGTTCTCGGGTGACATTGGTTCAATTTGGGCATTATTCGGGGTATCGAATCAGCTGATGGCGTCGATTGGCTTGATCATCGGAACGACGATCATCTTGAAAATCGCCGACAAAAAAATCTATGCCCTGACGACGTTTATCCCGCTCGTCTATCTTCTGATCACGGTAACGTTCGCGGATATCTGGATGGTCGCAAACGTCTATGCAAACCCGGATTCTCCAGGTTTCAGCATCTTGAATACGGTCTTGTCTGTAACGATGGGACTGCTCGCGATCGTCATCACGATCTCAGCCGTCAAGAAATGGATTGAACTGTTGAATTCACCACGTTGGGAAAATCAAAAACGATCTGCGTAAGCGGATTGGTCATATGACAAAAGGCAGTGGACGCATCCACTGCCTTTTTCGTATTTCATTTTTAAAACGGATTATAAAAGCGATTGCCATCATAGAAAGTGACAACGAAGGAGAAAACCGTTAATAGTACTACGCAACTGATGGCGACATAATCAATCCGTGTCATCGTCTGCTGGTTGTACCACGTCCGCTTTCGTCCGGCACCGAATCCACGGAGATCCATCGCATTACTGACGGTCTCAATCCGCTCGAGACTCGTAAATAGCAACGGAAGTAAAATCTGGATGCTATTGCGTGCCCGTTGCCAAAGGGAGCCGTGTGAGACAGCAATCCCTCGTGCTTCTTGAGCGTTCGCAATCGTCCGAAAATCCGCTTGTACATCCGGAATATAACGGAGCGCTAAGGAGACCGCAAAGGCAATCTTATACGGAACACCAATCCGATTCAACGAAGAAGCGAACTCCGTCGGATGGGTCGTCACGAGAAACAACACAGCAATCGGAACGATCACACTGTATTTTAAGATGAGATTAAACAGATAAAACACTTGTTCTGCTGTTACCGTAAATCGTCCAATACCCTCAAGTAACACGTGACGGGATCCGTAGATTCCAACGCCTTGCTCCGGTTCGAACAAATAAACGGCAAGCGCATTGATCAGGACGAATATCGCTGTAAAGATCAAGACGAACCGGACTTCCCGAAACTGGATACGCGACAAGCGGAATAACACGATACTGACTAACCCCATTACAAGTAGGACGCGTGTATCATAGGTGAACATCGTTGCTGTCGTAAATAACAAGAATCCGATCAGTTTCGTCGTTCCCGTCAAGCGATGAATCGGTGACGTTTTTTCAATATAACCAAGCATTTCTACAGCCATTGTTCCCGCTCCTTCCGCTCCGCCGTAATCACGGACTCGACGAAACGTTCCGGATCGACTTCAAGGTGTTGCGCTATCGTAAAGAGTGATGTTTGTTTTAAATGGGCGTGATGCAGTAATTGTTCTTGATTCAGCAGTCCAAATGATGTCCCAGCATAACGGATACGCCCAGCTTGCACGAGGCAGACTTGATCGCTGTATTCTAAGACGAGGTGCATGTCGTGCGTGATGATGAGCAACGTCATCCCGTCCTGCTTCAATCCTTCTAAAAAGTCCATCATATCCGAATAATGTCGATAATCTTGACCGGCTGTTGGTTCATCGAGAATCAGAATATCCGGTCGTCGAACGAGAATCGAAGCGATCGTCACCCGTTTCTTCTGACCAAAACTCAGTGCCTGAATCGGCCAATTGCGAAACGGATACAATCCACAGCGACGTAACGTCTGCTCGAGACGCTCGTTTTCTTCCGCCTCACTCAATCCGAGAGCCTGCATCCCGTAGCGAATTTCTTCCTGCACGAGGTGTTTTGAAATCATATGATTCGGGTTTTGCAGGACGAATCCGATCGTTCCCGCTCGCTCTGCGATCGATTGGTTCGTGATGTCGATTCCGTCAAGCAGGATCCGACCGCCTGTCGTCCGTTGATAACCACTCAACACTTTCGCAAGCGTGGATTTTCCGGCACCATTCTGACCGACGATCGTCGTCAGCGTTCCCTTTTGAAAAGAGGCTGTCACATTCTCAAGCACCGGTGTTCCTTGGCGATAATGAAACGCCAACTGCTCAAGTTCGAGCCATGCAGTAGAGGTTTCAGTCTCTTTTTGAGCAGCTTTCTCTAAACGCTCTAACACGTTCGTCTGGTTGAATCGCTTTAAAAAGGGATCGATGCGGCTAGGCTGGTCTGAAGGTTGAACGGCAAGCCCAGCCCAGCGTGCGGCACTGACATAGAGAGGTTCACGTAAAATCGCTTGTTGAAGCACGCCATTGCTTAAGATGACATCCGGATGGTCATCGGCAATGATTTCCCCATCGACCATGACGATGATGCGGTCAAACGGAATGACGAGTACATCCTCGATTCGATGTTCGACGACGATCAGTGTGCGGTTCGTATCACGTTGCAGTCGATCCATAAGCGCCATCGCTTCTTGTCCCGCTACCGGATCGAGATTCGCGAGCGGCTCATCAAACAGTAAGATGTCCGCATCTTCGACGAGGACTCCGGCTAATGCCGCCCGTTGTCGTTGTCCTCCTGATAGATCATTCAATCGTGCTTGCAAGAGCATCTCGACATCCGTCATCCGTGCGACGCGTTCGACGATCTCCTGCATTTCCGGTCGCCCAGTCTGTTTATTTTCGAGCGCAAAGGCGATGTCTTCGCCAACCGATAAACCAACGAACTGCGCATCTGGATCCTGTAACACCGTTCCAATATGCAGCGAACGATCAAATAACGATAACTCCCGGGCATCCTGCCCTTTGATCAGGACCTGTCCTTCCCACGTTCCAGGGTACGAGAACGGAATCAACCCATTGATGCACTGGGCGAGCGTACTTTTTCCTGAACCCGACGGTCCAACGATTAAGATGCGTTCGTCTGCTTGAATCGTTAACTGAATCTGTCGGAGTGTCGGTTCCGACTGACTCCGATATGTAAATGAAAAATCCTGAAATTCGATTACGTTTGTCATGTCCTTCTCCCCCCCAAGCTAAATGAGCTATGATCCTGCCGTCTCTTCGCACAGGATCATAGCTCATTCGGTCAAGCTTCGCGTTTCAAGCTGCCTGCTTTACTTCTTGTTTTCGCATAGGTGACGAGCAACAACGTTCCAATGACACCGACTGTCAAGATGTTCGATGTCGCAGCGACAGCCCCTTGGACGAAGACTTTGTTCGCTGGCTCCGTGTAAATTAAGATATCGAGTACCGGTGCAATGATGATCCAACCGATCGCTTGCACGATGGCTTGTGTGACATTGAATAAGACGATTTTACGTGTCGTCAATCCGCCTTCTTCTAGACGAATCCGGTTAGCGATCAATCCGATGCCAAAGCCGACGAACCCGGATACGATGACCCAGCTCCACCACGGGGACCCATATAAAATCGCATCTTTTAATCCATGACCGATCAGACCGATCAAACCGGCTGTGACTGGTCCGAACAAAACTGCCATGAATGCGAGAAATGCATAGGATGTCTCAATTGACGTGTTCGGTACGCCTGTCGGAATCACAGCGAATCGACTTAAAATGATGAATACTGCTGCTCCGATCCCGGTTGCGACGATCTGTTTTGTCGTAAATCCTTTCATGTTCGATCTCCTCCTTTGATTTGTTGTACGTTAACACTCCAATCATTTCCGATCCCAACCTCAAATGCATGCGCAAACGAACCTTGATTCAAGGCAAGAGCAATCTGATCCAACGAGTTGATGTAGACGACGCCTGAACCAACCGGCACATCGGCGAACGAGTAACCAAATAGCAGTGTTTGTTCGTAAACAATCCGTTCTCGGTACGAAATCGTTACCTTGACGTGGCTACCGATGTCGAGACCCGCCTGACGGACGAGAGCGACCGGAATATTCGTCCAGACATTTCCGAAGCGAACATCGAGAATTTCGACGATACCGGTAACACCGGTATCCGACGACGAGGCAAGTGTCCGGTCGAGCAAGACGATGTCCGAAGCAGGTAAAACGGGTCCTACTTCCTCGAATGTGATGACATGGCTCGATAACCGAGCACCCGTGAAGGCAAAGATATCTCGTCCGTGAAACGTATACGATTCACCCATCCGCGGTAAGCGATGCCGTCGATCATCGAGTTGCCTCACTTCAGCAATGTATCCGGCTTGCCAAAGATGCGTCAACGTTCCGTTATCCGGTGTGATGATATATTGATTCGCATGCGTCCGCGCGACGACACTCTTTCGACTTGATCCGACTCCTGGATCAACGACAGAAACGAACACCGTTTGCTCCGTCCAGTACGGCACCGTCTGCAGTAACCGATAGGACGCTTCCCAAATGTGGAAGGGCGGAATGTCGTGCGTCAAATCAAAAATCCGAATCTCCGGATTGATGCTGTGGGCAACTCCATACATTGCACTCACTGCCCCGTCACTCACGCCAAAGTCTGATTGCAATACCAATGCTTCTGCCATCTCGTCATCCTCCTCCTGCGCAAACGTCCCCACAAAAAAGACACCACGCCCTCATCTCTCAGGACGTGATGTCTGATCACGTGGTACCACCTTCGTTCATGGCTCAACTCACGTTCAGCCACCTCTAGGAGTACGAGACTCCATGGAATGCTAACGGTATCCGTCCTACCGGTCGGTTCTACTGATGAACACGGTTCACGTTCTTCCGACTGCTCCGGGACCATCTTCAAATGACGAAATCGTCTCATTTCCAGCAACAGAGACTCTCTATCGATTTCTGATCACTTTACTCTTCCCGTCTACGCATGCAGATTTAGTTGTCTGAAAATTTAAATTAATAGTACAACCGTTTCATTCCTGACGCAAGGTTTTTTACTCAGAAATTTTTAAATTCGTTGTCCGGATCGTTCCCCATGGTGACACATCCGCACGGACTTCCAGTGCTTTTGCTTTCTCGTATTGTTTTCCGCTTCCCTGTTCGACATAATACTGCGTCAACTGTGGAATCGACACGTATTGATCGTAATAGTCGCCAGCAACACTTCCGAAGAATCGTTCATTCGAAATCCGATCGATTTGAGCATAACCAGAAGCATCTGTCTTGAAGCTGACATAAACACGCCCGTTTTGAATCGTCGGACCTGGTTTTAAATCCGGATACTGCAGCATCACATATTCACCGTAAACGGGATCAAACGGATCAAACGGTTCTGCCCGAAAACGGTACGATGTTCCGAACCAGGAGGTTGCAAAAAAGCTGACAATCAACAGACCGACGACGCACGTCTGCAATACGGGCATGAGATAGCGTTTCATGACGCCACACCTCCTCTACGGCGTAACCACCATAAGATACCGGATAATAGGAAGATGAGTAGCGCACCGATGAGGAAAAATAAGGACATGTTCAACCGATCCCACGCATAGATGACGTATATCGCGATTTGAACGAGAATGAAATAGAGAAAGGCTGGCCAGACGACCGCATGACGGCGTTCTTGATACAACAAATAGACTAGCGCCGATATTTCAAAAAGGATGGCGAGTAGAATTGCCTGTTCATCGAGCCACAGGACTCCGACGAATCCAAGCGGAACGATAAACAATAAGGAGCGACGTTTTTGATAGAGGAAAATTCCTAATCCGATGGATACGATAGCTAGCAGAATCGCTTCTGTCATAGATGGTAATGCGGCATTTGATTCCGCACGTACAGACAGATAGACGATCGAACTGATGGCAGCAACGACCAGATAGACCATTTCGACGATCCGGCGATTGGACTCCTCACGAACAAGCCAGAGAACTGGAACGAGTAAAAATAGCGTCCAGACCGGCCACAGGAATCCGTCATATGATACAAGGAGAAACAAGGAGAGACCACTGAAGAAGAGAAACAGCCAGCTAAACAAAAGCGATGGCAGACGTTGACTGAAGTAAAACCAACTGAACGACAGCACGACCATCAGACCGAACGATGTCCAGTCGAGATAACTCGCCTGTTCTTGACCAAAACCACTGAGACTCGTGAAGATCGTCCATCCGGAAAGGAAGGCGACGACACCGTATGCTTCATGACGCCAAAGCACATAATGCGCTAACGCGGCGACAAACACACACCATCCGAGTAATGATCCTTCCATCGGCAAGTGGAAACTTTGAACAACGACGAGAATCGAGGCGCCAAACGCTAGGATTCCACCGATTCGGAAGACAATCGGATGCAACATACTCCGACGTTCCGAAAGATCCGCCATGACGTAACAGCTCCACATGAGTGCTACGACAAGTCCGATTTTCCATCCGATCGGCATGACTTGCCAGTTGGCAGCTAAAAAGCTGAACACAGCCAATACGACGAACGTACCCCCTACAATCAACAAGAGCGGGAGGCGTTGTTTCGTTGAATGTTGCTTTTCGTAGTTCATGATTCGTTCGACGGTTGATTCATCCAACAGACCCGCATCCTGCCACTCACGTATCTTGCGTAACTGCTTCACCGTACCCACCTCCTTCGAAGTGTTAGATACTTATTATTTTCCCGATTTAGTACCATCTCAAGCCCGGATTCACAAGGATTCCAAGCTATTTGTTCAGTTCGTCACAGAATAGTGACAGACGAAAAAAAGCAAGGAAGACTAGCTTCCTTGCTTTGTATAATCGATAGGTTAAACACGGAAACGAGCAACGAGTACCTGTAGCTCTTCTGCCATATCGGATAATGCTTTAGCGGATTGCGAAATCTCTTCCATCGCACTCAACTGCTCTTCCGTCGTTGCCGCCACTTGTTTCGACGCCGATGAATTCTCTTGCGCGATATGAGCGATTTCTGTCGCAGACGCTGACACTTCTTGAACGTTCGCTGCGATTTCCTCGACAGTTGCCGTCACGTCTTCGATTCGTGGTGTCATCTCTTGTGTCCGTTCGAGAATCTTCTGGAATCGTTCTGCTGATGCTTCTGTCGTCGACAAGCCAGCTTTCGTCTGTCCTGAGACTTCCTTCATCATCGTGACTGATTGATCCGTCTCCTGCTTGATGTTTTGAATGAGTTGCGCAATCTGCTTCGTTGAGTCCTGTGACTGCTCTGCTAGTTTACGCACTTCACTTGCGACGACGGCGAACCCTTTTCCGTTTTCGCCTGCCCGTGCTGCTTCAATCGCCGCGTTCAGTGCCAATAAATTCGTTTGTTCGGCAATGCCGTTGATGACATCGACGATTTTCCCGATTTCATTCGAACGATGTGCGAGTGAGCTGATGACACCACCGAAGTTTTGAACGGAGGCATCGATTTCTTTCATCTGCTGGACGTTCTGTAGTACAGCAACCGTTCCGTTCTCGGCTTCTGTTGCCGTTGAACGTGATAGCTCTGACACATCGGTTGAGCTCTCAGCAATTCGCATGATGCCCGCTGTAATCGACTGGAGCGAAACGGCATTCGCATCGAGTTGACGTTTCGATTGATCCGCCCCTGCTGCGACCTGTTGAATCGATCCCGCGATCTGTTCCGATGCGGACGTCGTCTGGGCAGAGTTCGCCATTAATTCCTGCGACGAGCCGGCCACTTGTGTGATCGACTGGTCGAGATTGATGATGATCGAGCGGAGTGAATCGACCATGACGTTAAAGCTTTGCGCGACCTGTCCGACCTCATCGTTTGATTCAACGATGACGGGTTCCGTCAAATCACCAGATTGAATCCGTTCTGCCCCACGTGTCAAATGACCGAGTGGGCGTAAGATCGAGCGAAGGATGAAGTAAATGAAGACGGCTGCGACGAGTAACATTCCGCCGATGACAGCAAGCGTTGTCCACAGAATACTCGACGTCGCATCGGTGATTTCATGATCGTACAGGGTTCCGGCAACCTTCCACTTCGTTAAATCGTTCGTCATGAAGTCCATCTGTTTACCTTCATTTTCGAATTCATACGAAAATTGTCCGGCTGGGTCATCGTAGAGTGGCGCAACCCAGTTCCCTGTTGCCTTTTCACCTGGTTTTAGCGTCGGGTGCGTAACGAACTTCTTATTCGAATCGAGAATCGTCACATAACCCTCTTTACCAATTTTAATCTTTTTCGCGATTTCCGCGATGCGGTCGACATCGACATCAATCGCCACGACACCTCTTCCGTTTCCGGTCGTTTGTGACAATGTCACCATCATCTTGTTCGAGGCAGCATCGACGTATGGATCCGTTATGACGACTTTTCCACCGGCTGCTTCAGCCGATTGGTACCACGAGCGCTCACGTGGGTCATAATCCTCGGGCATGACTTGTTCCGGGAAAATGTTCATATCCCCTTCTGTCGTCGCGAAATAGATGTTCGCCGCTTGCGGATGCATGTCGAGATATTCCGTCATTTTTTCCTTCAACGCTGCATTTTGTTTTCCTTTTTGATAGAGCGTCCCGTCAATTCGGTCCGCAAAAAAGGCGACATCGCGTCGCATCGGATCAATGATATTCTGAATCTCATCGTTCATTCGATCGACTCCACCATGTGCCGATTGTAGAATTTGCTCCGTCATCGTTTGTTTCGCCTGATTGTAGGCAACAAATCCAATCACGAGCGCTGGAATTACTAATAATAGAATCGATGTCAGAATTAATTTTTGTTTGATGCTCATCGTGCGTTTCATCTTTTGTTCCATGTGTCACTCCATTCCCGAGTGCAAGGACTCGCTATTCTACCTTCTTTATCGGAAGAATAGCGAAGAATATTCATAGTAAAAATAATAATCGTTCATTGATTCACATGAAAAAAAGACGACCCGTATGGAGTCGTCTTCCTTGGTAACGCTTACCCTTATGCTTCTTGATCGCCCTTCCAGTTCATCATGCCGCCTTCGACGTTGACGATATCATATCCATACTGCTCGAGGAAACGACCGACGTTTTCGCTTCGCGCGCCCGCTTTACAGATTAAGTAGTAGGTTTCACCTTCTTGCAGCTCCGTATAGCGTTCACCGATTTCAGACATCGGAAGGAAGCGGACGTTCGGAATATGTCCTGCATCGTATTCATCCTGCTCCCGGACGTCAACGACGTGTAACGCCTCGCCTGCCTCTAATCGCTCTTGTAACTCATCTACATGAATCGTTTTCATTTCGTATGACCTCCTGTATGGTTCTGCCGTAAGTGTAGCAAATTCATCATCAAAACAAAACGAAACCGTTTGATACGAAGTGATGAAAAAGCGGACCCGTTTGCGGATCCGCCCATCTCATTATTCTCCTGATGCTCGACGCGTCGACTGACGTGTCTCCTTATGCATTCCCCGTGCATAATAGACAGCAATCAGAATCGCGTACCATAGTGGTCCAACGACCAAAGCGATGCGTGTACTTGCGTCAAATGCCATCAAGACGATGACACCAGCAAGTGCCGCGAGGGCAATGTAGTTCGCGACCGGGAAGAATGGAACAGCGAATTCTGCTGAACCATGTACCTTCCGCGCCCGCATCTGGGCGATCAGAATCATTGCCCACGTCCAGACGGCTCCGAACGTCGCAATACTCGTAACGATCGCAAAGACATCTTCCGGTAAGAAGTAGTTCAAAGCGACACCAACGAGCAACGCGACACCTGAAAGAATCGTCGCCAGTGCCGGGACACCGTTTTTCGAGATTTTCGAGAAACGACGTGGTGCTTCACTGTTCTCGGATAAGTTCATCATCATCCGGGCTGTCGAGAAGATACCGGAGTTACATGACGAGAGTGCTGCCGTTAAGACAACGAAGTTGATGATGCCGGCTGCTGCTGGAATACCAAGTGAATCAAATAATAATACGAACGGACTACTATTGTTCGCTCCGACTTGATCCCACGGATAAATCGATAAAATGACGAAGAGCGCACCGATGTAGAATACTAAAATCCGAAGGAAGACGTTATTGACGGCTTTTCGAATCGTTTTCTTCGGGTTCTTCGCTTCCCCTGCTGTGACCCCAATCACTTCAATTCCTAAGAACGCAAACATGACCATCTGCATGGCAAGGAGTACTCCACCGAATCCGTTCGGCAGGAATCCACCATGTGACCACAGGTTTGAAATTCCAACCGGTGTGCCGCCGTTTCCAAGACCAATGACAATCGTCAAGGTCCCTAAGATGATCATGGCGACGATCGCGACGATTTTAATCAACGCAAACCAAAATTCGAATTCACCATAAAATTTAACAGCAATGAAGTTGATGCTCGTCATCAAGACAAGTGCTGCTAGTGCCCATACCCACCCCTGAGAATCCGGGAACCATACTTTCATGTAAATACCGACTGCTGTGATTTCCGCCATACACGTAAAAATCCAGAGTAACCAATAATTCCAACCTGTTAAAAAGCCAGCTAGTGGACTGACATACTTCCGGGCATACTCCGCAAAACTACCAGCCACCGGCTCCCGCACTGCAAGCTCCCCAAGTGCTCGCATGATAATGAAAATGATGACACCACCAATCAGATAACCAAGTAAAATCCCTGGTCCTGCTAATTGGATCGCTTTTGCTGACCCTAGGAAGAGTCCGACACCGATTGCCGCCCCCAGCGACATCAGTGTAATGTGACGTTCTTCCAGTCCCCGATTCAACTCTGTCTGTTGTTTCATTTTTACGACGTCCTTCCCGTCTCTGTTTGTTTCTTAGCAGTTCCCCGTACCGCTACGTTGTCAGTATAAAGAAGATGTGTCGATTTTGTAAACGTTTTCATATGATATTTCTTACCAAAATCACATACTCGGAATATTCTGATTACGTTAGCATTATAAAAAAAGGAACCTCCTGCTACTAAGTAGTATACAGGACGGCTCCTTTCGGAAAGTTACAATTGTTAATCAACTTTAGCAAGTGGCGCGTCTACTGACTCCGACTTACTCGTCAATCGGAAGATTCCATTTAGCAATAATGCCGTTAGCGATCCTGCGACGATTGGGCTGTCCGTCAAGACACGGATTTGTGACGGGAGACCGGCTACGATCTCAGGATTCATACTGATTCCTAAACCAATTCCGAGCGCGAGTGCCACCGTGATGACGTGTTCGTTCTTCGAAAAATCGACCCGCGACAGAATACGAATCCCGCTCGCTGCGACCGTTCCAAACATGATCAACATTGCCCCACCTAGCACAGGTTTTGGAATCAACGTCGTGAACGTCGCCACTTTTGGTAAGAAACCGAGCAAGATTAAAAATCCACCCGCAAATAAAATGACTTTACGTGTCTTCACGCCAGTCAATTGAACGAGACCGACGTTTTGGCTGTATGTCGTATACGGGAAACTGTTGAAGATACCGCCAACAATCGTCGCGACACCCTCTGCCCGGTAGCCACGTGCTAGGTCTTTATCCGTCAAACGGCGATCCGTGATCTCACCAAGTGTCAAGAACACACCTGTCGATTCGACCATTGAGACGAGACCAACGAGCGTCATCGTCAAGATCGCCGTCGCATTGAATGTCGGAACACCGAAGTAGAATGGCGTCACCATTTGGAACCATGACGCTTCCGCCACCGGACTGAAGTCGATCATCCCCATGCCAAACGCGACGAGTGTACTGATCATTACAGCAATCAAGACGGCTGCTGCTTTTGAAAAGACCGTGCCGTAGCGATTCAAGATTAAAATCAAGACGATCGTTAGTCCGGCGAGTCCAAGATAACGTGCGTCACCAAAGTCCTTCACCCCTTGTCCGCCCCCGATATCGTTGATTGCAGCCGGAATCAAGGAAATCCCAATGATCGTCACGACAGAACCGAGGACGACTGGCGGGAACAGGACGGCGATCTTACTAAACCAGCCTGAGATGACGAGAATGATCAACCCACTCGCAATCAAAGCACCATAAATCGCCGTGATCCCTTGAAGACTACCGATCGCGATCATCGGACCGACTGCAGTGAAGGTACAACCGAGGACGACCGGAAGACCAACGCCTGTATATTTCGTGACGAGCACTTGTAGTAAGGTCGCTACGCCACACATGAAGAGATCAATCGCCACTAAAT
The DNA here is from genome assembly GCF_018618875.1 of Exiguobacterium sp. s46. Taxonomy (NCBI): domain Bacteria; kingdom Bacillati; phylum Bacillota; class Bacilli; order Caryophanales; genus Exiguobacterium; species Exiguobacterium sp. s46. The sequence goes on along the minus strand of NZ_JACSMY010000002.1, from coordinate 85,485 downwards.
AAGCGAGTTCTTCTCCCGACAATCCAATTGCACTCCCGACGATCAGCGGAACGACAGCTGCTCCTGTGTACATCGCAAGCACATGCTGAAGTCCGAGACTAGCGGCTTTGAAGTTCGATAGTCTCATACGGTCACCGAGTCAACGAACGTCGCTTTTCCGTCCTTCAACGACTCCACACGAGCGAGTGACTCGACGCGGAACCCGGCTTCGATTAACTTTTGACGTCCCGGTTGGAACGACTTTTCAATGACGATCCCAAAACCGGCAACTTCCGCACCTGCTTGCTCAACAAGGCGAGCAAGACCAAATGCCGCTTCCCCGTTCGCGAGGAAATCGTCGATGATCAAGACACGTTCCCCCGGTTGTAGGTATTTTTCTGCAACCGTAATCGTACTCGTCTGTTGTTTCGTAAACGAAAAGACTTCAGCTGAAATCGTTCCTTCATTCAAGGTGACGGATTTCGTCTTACGAGCATAGACCATTGGTACCCCTAAACGGAGCGCCGTCATCATTGCCGGGGCAATACCACCTGCTTCGATCGTCAAAATCCGTGTGATACCGGCATCTTGGAAGCGGTCCATGAACTCATAGGCGATTTCCCACATCAAGGTCGGGTCGACCTGGTGGTTTAAAAAGGCATCCACTTTCAATACTTGATCCGATAAGACGATTCCTTCTTGATTAATCATGTCGTGTAGACGTTTCATACATGCATTCTCCTCTTTAAAAACGAAAAAACGTACAGCCGCTACCCGGGGGCAGCCACTGTACGCCAAAAAAGAGAGCAGTAACTCACCACCCGTAGTCGGACCGTTACGGCGATCCGGTAGAGACTCGTGGGCCAATTCCCACTATTATACGAGCGTTGCTATACGTTTACGTTTCGTGATTTTCGTGATGTGTACCATTGTACGGGGTTTAGCGAAAAAGTAAAGACTTTTTCACACCGTGCTTAGGCTTGGCGTTCTTCGACTGCTTGCGCTGCCGTGATGATCGCGAGTTTGTAAACATCCTCTTCGTTACAACCGCGTGAAAGATCGTTGACCGGTTTGTTCAACCCTTGCAGGATCGGACCGATTGCTTCGAATCCACCAAGACGTTGTGCGATTTTGTAGCCAATGTTTCCAGCTTCAAGACTTGGGAAGATGAAGACGTTCGCTTGACCGGCGACATCTGATTCTGGTGCTTTTGATTTCGCGACGCTTGGAACGAATGCTGCATCGAATTGGAGTTCGCCATCGATCGCAAGCTCTGGTGCACGTTCTTTAGCAATGCGAGTTGCTTCAACGACACGCTCTGTCTCTGGTGATTTTGCTGAACCTTTTGTTGAGAAGCTGAGCAATGCTACTTTTGGATCGATCCCGAATGTTTTCGCTGTTTTTGCAGACGCAATTGCGTTCTCTGCTAGATCGTTCGCATCTGGTGCGATGTTGATTGCGCAGTCTGCGAAGACGTATTGCTCATCGTCACGTACCATGATGAAGACGCCTGATGTTTTTTTATAGCCTTCTTGCATTTTGATGATTTGAAGTGCTGGACGAACTGTATCGCCTGTTGCGTGCATCGCACCCGATACAAGACCTTCTGCTTGTCCTGTGTGAACGAGCATCGTACCGAACGTGTTCACGTCTTTTAAGATGACAGCACGTGCTTGCTCTTCTGTTGCTTTCCCTTTACGACGCTCAACGAACGATGCGACGAGCTCATCGATTCCAGCGTAAGAAGCAGGATCGATCGTATCAAGTCCCGTGACATCGATTCCGTTCGCTGCTGCTGTTTCTTCGATTTGTACACGTGGTCCGATGACGATCGGTGTGACGAGACCGTCTTTCTTCAAACGGACAGCTGCGCCAAGAACACGCGCGTCAATGCCTTCTGGGAAGACGATTTTCGGTTGGTGCGCTTTAATCTTTTGTTCTAACATATCGAATAATTGCATGAGTTTCTCTCCTTTTAGGTAAACACGACGTCGTCGATTTGATCGATTTTCTTTTCCATCGTTTATTATACACAGTTCTCAATCGTTGTTAAAACAATTTGCAAAAAAGTTATCTAACAAAAGCACTGAAGCCATATTCACTGACTATTACAGTCATTTTTAAGAATGGTACAGAGACTATTTCCAAGCAAAGTAATCTCCACTTCCCCTTTTACCCACTCTCTGCTTTTTTCATGTGTTACGATCTCATGGACAAAGAACTTTTCGGGCGAAGCGTTTCAATAGAATGTGATAAGATAGGATATGGAAAAAGACAATTTATTTCAGACTCAGGAGGTCATCCCATGCAACACCAAACATCTGAACCGACTGCTACGCAACAAGCCGCTGAAACACTCGACGGCTGGTATACATTACATGATTTCCGCCGGATCGATTGGTCACGCTTGAAACAAGTCGACGCGACAGACCGTGCGCGCATGATTGAAGAATTCCAATCCTTCCTCTCAGAGCTTTCTGGTGTCGAAGCGGCAAAAGACGGAAGCCACGCACTTTATACAATCATCGGTCAAAAAGCCGATCTCGTCTTGATGGTTCTTCGTCCAACGATGGAACAAATTCAAGACGTCGAAGTCAAAATGCAGAAACTCGATCTCTATGATTACTTGATCCCGACGTATTCTTACGTTTCTGTCGTCGAACTCGGTACGTACCGTGGTTCAGGCGAAGGAAACCCATACGAGAACCCTTACGTGCGTGATCGTCTCTATCCAATCTTGCCGCAAGCGAAGCACATCTGCTTCTATCCGATGAGCAAGTCACGTCGCGATGGCGACAACTGGTACACGCTTTCAATGGAGAAACGAAAAGAGCTCATGTATCGTCACGGTATGATTGGTCGGAGTTATGCTGGGAAAATTCAGCAAATCATCGGTGGATCAACTGGATTTGACGATTGGGAATGGGGCGTTACGCTCTTCTCAGACGACATTCTTCAGTTCAAGAAAATCGTCTATGAAATGCGTTTTGACGAAGTCAGCGCGAAGTACGGTGAGTTTGGTGAGTTCTTCATCGGGAACCGTCTCGAAAGTGAACAATTAAATACTCATTTTGCACTTTAATGTGTTGAATGACGTTTGATTGAAATATCTCATGGGAATATACTCCTTGCGGCTACAAAACAGGCTATAAAATAGTAGGTTGATTACGTAAGGAGGAATTACCATGGGGAATGCTATGAACCGATCGACACGATCGCGTGAATTGCAATTCGCTGTGCTTTCAAAAGAGCTGAAACCGGTTGCAGATCGCGTACTGGATCGCTATGAGCAAGCATTATCGAAGCTAAACAAAACTCAAACGACAAAACGATGAATTCGTTTTGATACCTACGCCTACTCCATCGCGAGTAGGCGTTTTTCATACAAAAAAGACCGTTCTTCTTCATAACGGAAGAAAAACGGTCAATCCTCATAATCCTTTGTAGGCACCAATCGCGACAAAGATCCATGCTGCGATGAACAAAACGCCACCGATCGGTGTGATAGCACCCAGTTTTGTTACGTTCGTCAATGCCATGACGTACAGACTACCGGAGAAGAAGACGATTCCGGCGAGCATCAGCCATGCAGCCAACGACCATTGTGGAATCGATGCTTTTAATAAGAGTCCCCCGAGTGCTAGGATACCGAGCGAGTGTACCATCTGGTAAAGAACGCCTGTCTGCCAGTTCGCGAGCATCCGTTCCGTCAACATATCTTTTAAGGCGTGTGCACCGAATGCACCTAGTGCGACCGATAACATCATCGAGATCGCGCCAATCATAATGAAAACTTTCATGCTTATTCTCCCCCTAACCGTCGTGCTGGTAAATTCCATTCATAATAATACGATAGCATACGTAAAACAGTGATGAGTCCGAGCAATGTGAACAAATGTAGAGGATTCGTCAATTGGAAACGATCAATCACAAGTGCTGCCATGACGGCCCACATCGCATAAATCTCTTTATGCAAGACGAGTGGTTTCCGACCAGCGAGTAAATCGCGAATCACTCCACCACCAACACCAGTCAGCACAGCAGCTGAAATCGTTGCTGACAATGGCAGTCCTTTTGCTGTCGCCATCAAAGCACCTTGAATCGCAAACGCAGACAATCCGAGCGCATCCGCGAGGACGCCCCAACGTGTCCAGTGCGGCAAGAACAACTGGGGTAACATGAAGATCAACAACGCAACGAGAATCGCGACTAAAAAGAGACCACCTTGCGACCAGAGAGCGGATACCGGTACACCAATCAGTAAATTACGAATGGCACCCCCGCCGAATGCTGTGATCAAAGCAAGTAACCAGACACCGAATAAATCATATTTTTCTTCCATCGCAACAATCGCACCACTCATCGCAAAAGCGACCGTGCCGATGATATTCAATAAGTCCCAGGACATGCGCACATTTCACCTTTCTACAAAGAAATTCCAATACTTACTATACTCTCTTTTTAGTTTCCGTAAAGCATTAATTTTCTGTCACCGTTTCGACCGTTTGCGAGTGACGTTTTTAGGTAAAGTAACCTATACTGAAACAAACTGTACAGGAAGCTAGGTGACCGTATGAAACGTTGGGCGCTTTATCGCATCATCGTCATCGTGACGATGTTCGCACGTTACATCTTTACGATCTATCGATTCACCCGGAAAAACCGGCCAGGTACGAACAACGAAGAGTTTGAGCGCATCATGATCCGGATTGCGCGTGACTATAAGAAAAAAGCATTACGGTTAGAAGGGTTACTGATCAAGCTCGGTCAGTTCTTGTCGATTCGAGCCGATCTATTTCCTCCGTCCGTCTTGATGGAACTGACCGAACTCGTCGATAAAGTTCCTTCAAGTAAACTTGGAGAGTCACGTAAGATCATCGAAGAGGATTGGGGTATGCCGATCGAAGAGATCATCTCGGATATCAGTTCCCGTCCTGTCGCTTCTGCCTCGATTGGTGAGGTGTACAGCGGAATCTTAAAATCAAATGGTAAAAAAGTTGCGATCAAAGTTCAGCGACCGAACATCGAACAAATCATCAAAACCGATTTCCGTGCCATGCGCATCGTCATTGCCATGTTACGCCGGACTTCATTAAACAAATCGACTGATTTACAAAGTCTGTATCGCCAAATGGTCTTCGTCATCGGTGATGAATTGAATTACCGAACTGAATTAAAAAACGGTCTCTACTTTAAAAAAATGTATGAGACGAATCCTGTCATCTATATTCCGAGTTATTATGAAGAACATTGTACGAATCGTGTGCTCGTCATGGAATGGATTGACGGAACACGTATCACCGATCTCGATTATTTAGCGGAACATCAGATTGATCGTGACGAACTAGCGCGTAATCTCTTCTTGAACGCTGGTGAGCAATTACTGTTCGGCGGGAAATTTCACGCTGACCCACACCCGGGCAACGTCCTCGTCCAGTCCGACGGCAAAATCGTCTTGCTTGATTTTGGGATGATTGGAGCGACAACGCCTGATGACATGCGAGCGATTCAACGAATCCTCCAATCCTTCGTCACACTAGATTATGATGCGATCGTCGATGGTCTCGAAGATTTACGATTCCTGTTGCCGAATGCGAATAAGCAAAATATCCGACAAGCAATTGAAAAAGCGGTCACGTTCTATCTCGAGAGTGATATGGAAAACGTCGATACGAAACTGATTGAGAAGGTCTTATCCGATATCGAATTGCTCGTCCGAAACGAACCGATCCAGCTCCCTGCCGAGTTTGCGTTCTTCGGTCGTGCTGCCTCGACGATTCTTGGGATTCTTCAGATTCTTTCACCGCAAATCAACCTACTCGAGTTAGCCAAACCAATGGTTCGGCGTTGGCTCGATGATGAAGGAAAAAACCAAAATCGTTATCTGCAAATCGCTGGATCGTACGGTGCGCGATTGCTCGCCTTCCCGCGTCTTGTCAACGACGCTCTCAGCGAACCGACGCGTTGGCGGATCATGGAGCAACAAAAGTTCTCTCGTGTCGCGAACATCGAATCACTTAAAATCCGGCAGTGGACGAGTTCACTCGTCGGGATCATCAGTCTTCCCTTTAGCTATCTCGGCTATTATTTTACGCAGTATGACGTCATGGGCATTTCTTTGACAATCGCCGTCATCGCATTATGGAATGGTCGACGAATCGGACGACAAATCGTCCGGATTGCTGACGAACCGTTCCGATAAACGAAATATCAGTAAACGTCCATTTCGATGGGCGTTTTTTTATTTCAGAATAATTCTTCTTCACGCTTCGAGGTTTTTCCTCGCGTCTCGCGGGGTACAGCTTCAAGTAGAGAGATAACAGTAAGGAGAGGTGAAACACTTGATTGATATTTTAATTGCCATCGTTCCTGCATTAATGTGGGGATCGTTGCCGCTCGTCGTCTCAAAAATCGGAGGTTCAACGGCGCAACAAATTATCGGTACGACTCTGGGTGCGTTGCTTTTCGCGATCGTCACCTTCTTTTTTGTCAGCCCAGAGCTGTCGACGACTGCTTGGGTCGCCGGATTCTTTTCTGGTGCCTTCTGGGCGCTCGGTCAAAAAAATCAGTTTGCCGCATTCCGTCAAATGGGTGTCTCAAAGACGATGCCAATCTCAACAGGGATGCAACTCGTCGGAACATCGTTGTTTGGTGTTCTCGCTTTTGGAGAGTGGTCAACGACAACTGCGTTGATTCTCGGAATCAGTGCCCTTGTATTGATCATTGCCGGAGCAGCTTTCACGTCTTACAAGGAAGATAAGAGTAAAGAAGATGAGAATATCGGAAAAGGACTGACGCTTCTTCTCATCTCGACTGTCGGGTATGTCGGCTACGTCGTCATTGCCCGTTGGTTCGATATCAATGGATGGGAAGCAGTCTTACCACAAGCTGTCGGGATGGTCGTGAGTGCGATTCTCCTTTCTTTACGAGAAGGAGATCTCTTCACGAAGAAAACAGCCGGCAATACAGTCGGTGGACTCATGTGGGCTGTCGGGAACGTCGCTTTACTTTTTGCCACAGCAAAAGTCGGAGTCGCAACGAGCTTCTCCTTATCTCAAACAGGAGTCGTCATCTCAACGATTGGCGGTGTCCTCTTACTAAAAGAAACGAAGACAAAGAAAGAAATGACCTTCGTCATCATCGGTTGTATTTTAGTCGTTGCTGGTGGGATCATGATTGGATTTACGAAACAATAATGAAGGAGTGAAGCATCATGTATGAAAGTTTAAAGGGAAAAGTAGCCATCGTGACAGGTGGATCAATGGGAATCGGTGAAGCCATCGTCCGCCGTTATGCAGAGGAAGGTATGCGTGTCGTCATCAACTATCGCAGTCATCCGGAAGAAGCGAAGAAAATTGCGAAATCGATTCAAGATAAAGGCGGCGAAGCCATCACGATTCAAGGAGATGTCTCGAAAGAAGACGATATGATCAATCTCGTCAAAGAGACTGTCGCTCACTTTGGTCAGTTGGATGTTTTCGTCAATAACGCAGGAATCGAGATGCCGTCAGCATCTCATGAAATGTCACTCGAAGACTGGCAAAAAGTCATCGACGTCAACTTAACAGGGGCATTCCTCGGTGCGCGTGAAGCACTGAAGTACTTCGTCGAACATGATGTCAAAGGTAGCATCATCAACATGTCGAGTGTTCATGAAATCATTCCATGGCCAACGTTCGTCCACTACGCTGCAAGTAAAGGTGGCGTTAAATTAATGACACAAACCCTTGCGATGGAATATGCACCAAAAGGAATTCGGGTCAATGCGATTGGACCTGGTGCGATTAATACACCGATCAACGCTGAAAAATTCGAAGATCCGGAACAACGAAAAGAAGTCGAGAGTATGATTCCAATGGGCAATATCGGAAAACCTGAGGAAATTTCAGCCGTTGCCGCATGGCTTGCGTCGGACGAAGCGAGTTATGTCACTGGTATCACACTCTTTGCGGACGGCGGAATGACACTTTATCCATCGTTCCAAGCAGGACGCGGTTAACCTATTTTGAATAGACAAGGAGAGAACCGCTCATGGCCACTTTTTTCTCATTGATCCGTCGCGGCAATAAGTCAGCACTTGCTGCTGCTGTCGTCAACACGATCATTGCTATCATCAAGTTCGTCGCTTATATCTTGACTGGGAACGTTGCAATGTTCGCTGAAATGATGCATACGATCGGTGACGCGGCGAATCAGTTTTTCGTCTATATCGGTTCTGCTCTCAGTAAAAAAGCACCAACGAAACGATTCCCGAACGGATTCGGTCGGCTTGTTAACCTCGTGTTACTTGCTGCAATCATCGTCGTCGCACTCCTTGCGTATGAGACGATTCGTGAAGGCATCTTGCATATCGCACACGGTCCTGGCGAAGAGACGACTGGGCTTTGGATCATTTTGACGGCACTTGGAATTGGTGTTGTCCTCGAAGTCGGCGTCTTTTATAAAGCAATGATCGAGATTGCTCATGAAACCGGGCTCAAATCCCGAGGATTGACGCTTGTCGGACAAAGCTTCACTCATCTTGGGCAGGCAAAACCAGCTACACGTCTTGTCTTCATGGAAGATCTTGTTGCGACTCTCGGTGGTATCATCGCGATCATTGCCGTTCTGATTTCGCATTACACATCGTTTTATCAAGCAGAGGGCATTGCATCGATTTTGATTGGTCTGATGATGTTCTACGTCGTCTATAATGTCTTTATTCAAAATGCTGCCGGTGCGCTCGGTGAGATTGATGAAGTACTGACTGCTAAAATCGGTGAAATCCTATTACGTGATGAAGCGGTTCGTGATATTGAAAAGCTTGAAGTCATTAAGGAAGGGGATCACTTCCATGTCGAGACAGAGATTGAAGTGGATCCTAACTTAACGATTGCCCAAGCGGACGACATCAAGGACCGGCTTGAACTTCAAATCCGAATTCTTAAAGGAATCACCGATGTCACGATTTCCTTTGATGAAGATGATAAAGTACAGCAGTATCAATCCCCCTCACCACCTGTAGAATAAACAAAAAGCCATCGATTTCGATGGCTTTTTGTTTGCATTCATTAGCGTGCAGCGCGGACGAATCCAGCTTCTTCTGCTTCTTTTTCCGTACAGAACCGTTGCTCTGGCTTCACTTCATCGTAGGACTGACCTCCCGGTACATGGTAGATTTTTTTACCTGACCGGTTGATGTTGCCTTTGATGTCGCAGGATTTCGTTTCTGTAATCGCTTGAGCGTCGAAGCCACGATTCGTGACGTAGCCATCGTGCTCCCAAATCTTTTTCTTCGCCTGCTTGGCTTCCTGTTCAATCTGTTCGAACATATCGACATAACGTGTGTCCGGCTCATAGACGAACGCTACACGTGCGAGTCCTTTTCGAAGTAACTCCTGATTCAACATCTTATCGCCGTACCAGACGTATGCGAGTAATCTTCCGTATCGATCGCTCCGGGAATGATCACGCTCCAACCGAATCGCTGTCCCGCTCGGTAAGGTCTCTTTCGTAAATGCTGAAGCTTCCGTTCCATATGGTTGAATCGGTGTATCCGGTTTGACGGTTTCCGGTGTATCAACGAGCAGTAAACGAACGTCCTCCGTTTTCCCATCCGCCAACTTTACTTTTAACGTATCCCCATCAATGACGCGCTCGACCGTCGCCTTTGTAACCTTCTCGTCATCCGGTTGCTTGATGCCAAGCAAGTCTGTCTTCTCTGGTGCACAACCGATGAGAACGAATAGAAAAAGTAGACTCATCATTGCGTATCGTCTCACTTCTGTTTCGCTCCTTTCCATGAAAATACGGATTCGGTCAAAGCCCGAACCCGCATACGCTATCTTGTTTATTCGTTAGTCTGCTGAAAGAACCGTTTCGACTTCATTTCGGTTCGTATAAAGTTGATAGAACGCTTCCGCTACATTTTTCGGATCAAGTGCCGTTCCACGCTTCACTTCCCCGGCAATCGTGACGGTTCCGACGTAGACACCGTCTTCCTTCAACGTATCGTGTAACATATGCGTCACTTGGCGAACGCCTGCCTTCCCGATTGAAAGCCCTGGTAACGATTTGATTGCTTGCATCGCAGCGCCGCCTCCAGTAATCAGGATAGCGCCGTCTTTCCGTTCTTGCATCGACGGAGCAACGAGTTGTGCGGCATGCAGTGCACCGAGCACGTCGATTTCGAACTCTTTCGTAATCTGTTCTGCCGAGACTTCGAGGACAGACGCTTGATGTAAAATCGAAGCATTGTAGACTAAGACATCGACTTGCCCGTATTGCTCCTCTGTCCATTCGATGAGGGATGCGATATCAGCTTTTCGTGAAGCATCACATTCCACTCCGACCGCTTCCACGCCCGCTTCTTTTAGTTCCGTGATAACGGCTGCAAGTGTTTCTTGCGTCCGCGCCGCACAAACGACTTGAAAGCCTTCTTGTCCAAATCGTTTACTGATTTCATATCCGTTTCCTGGTCCTGCTCCGATGACGATTACTGTTTTCATGACGTATCTCCCCTTCTCATTTCAACTGTGATGGTTATTCCCTGAATCGCGTCATTTCATTCAAAAATCGAGCAATGAAGTGCCTTTTTCTTCTTTCTCCTGCGAAACACCCATGAAACGCGCTAACATCGGATCGACTGTTGGTGTTGCCTGAGGTGTTGACGTAGGTAACGATATCGTTGAACTTGATGTCGCCTCAGATTCAAGTAATAGTTCACAGTACGTTTTCATTGCTGCAATCTGCTCTTTCTGCGCGGCTCCTGTCGTTTGCTCAATGCGTTGCATCGCTTGACGCATCTTTTCGATAATGTGTTGTTCCGTAATCATCTTGTATTCCTCCTTATGGTAGATTGAGGGTATGAACTTGAAAAGGATGTGTTTTCCATGATTCGTACCGCTTTAGTTGGTTTTGGTATTGCCGGTGAACATTTACATGCTCCTTATTTACACGCACCTGATTATCAGTTAGTCGCTGTTCAGTCGAGTCGTCCGGAAGCAGTCGCTGCTTATGACGCGACGCTACCTGTTTATTCGACACTTGAAGCCCTGCTCGCTAAAGAACGAATCGATTTAATCGTCATCGCGACAGCAAATGAACGACATTATCCACTTGCGCGTCTCGCTTTGCTATCGGGCTGTGATGTACTCGTCGAGAAACCGTTCACTGTCACGCTCGAAGAAGCCGAAACGTTGACAGAACTAGCACGTGTACACGATCGGTTACTGACAGTTTATCATAATCGTCGGTATACGAAGGACTTTCGAACGCTGATGACCTTACTCGAATCCGGACGTCTCGGCACGATACAAACGTTCGAAGCGCATTATGATCGCTATCGTCCAGACGTTGAAAATCGTTGGCGCGAACAGGACGTACCCGGTGCTGGTCTCTTGTACGATCTTGGATCACACTTGATCGATCAAGCACTCGTCGCCTTCGATGAAATTCCGGATCGCGTCTTTTGTGACCAAACGATCCAACGGCAAGGCGGGATCGTTGATGACTATACACATCTGATTTTAGCATTCGGTACACGACGCGCTATTTTGCACATCGGTTCCATCGTTCCGGCTGTTGGTCCTTCGCTTATGGTACATGGGACAAAGGCTAGCTATTTCGTCGATGAAGTCGATACGAAACGCGCGACGTATCAATTGGCTGAAGCAAACGGTCCCCTTGAAGACTTTCCTTTTGTCTCCGGGCAATTTGGGGATTATTATACAGACCTCGCCCCAGCCATTCGACAGCGAACAACCCCACCTGTCTCTCCGAAACAGGCTGAACTCGTCATGAAAATCATTGATCGTGCTCAAAAAAGTGCAAAATCGGGTACATGGATAGAAGTAGACTAACTATCCATTCAGACGAACAGGGGGAAGACAAGATGTTTTCAAGTACGGAACGGACAGCTTGGTTAGAAGAAATGGGACAAGAACTTTTAGACGTACTCGTCATCGGGGGCGGTATCACGGGAGCCGGTATTTTGCTTGACGCACAAAGTCGAGGCATGCGGACAGGATTGATTGAGATGCAGGACTTCGCCGAAGGGACATCGAGCCGATCGACGAAACTCGTCCATGGTGGATTGCGTTATCTAAAGCAGTTCGAAATCAAACTTGTTGCCGAAGTCGGAAAAGAACGTGCCATCGTGTATGAGAACGCCCCACACGTGACGACGCCGGAGTGGATGATGCTTCCACTCGTCGAAGGCGGAACGTTCGGCAGCTTCTCGACATCGATCGGCTTACGCGTCTATGACCAGCTCGCAGGCGTCAAACGCCATGAACGCCGGACGATGCTCAGTAAAGAAGAAACATTACGTTACGAGCCACTATTACGTTCGGAACACTTAGTCGGTGGTGGTCGTTATGTCGAATATAAAACGGATGATGCCCGATTGACAGTCGAAGTCTTAAAGGCAGCCGTTGGTTACGGTGGACGTGCCGTCAACTATACGAAGGCTGAATCGCTCGTCTACTACAATGGAAAAGTTGTCGGTGTCGAAGTCCGTGACGTCTTAAGTGACAAAACGTATACGATTCGGGCGAAGAAAATCATCAATGCAACCGGTCCGTGGGTCGACGAACTACGTGAAAAAGATGGTTCGAAAGCTGGAAAATCGCTCCACCTGACGAAAGGGATTCATCTCGTCATCGATCAAGCGCATTTCCCACTCCAACAGGCTGTTTATTTCGACGTTCCAGATGGTCGGATGATCTTTGCGATTCCACGCGAAGGGAAAACCTATGTCGGAACGACTGACACGAACTATAAAGGAGATATTCTTGAACCGGGTGTCACCGTTGAGGATCAGGACTATATCCTAGAGGCGACAAATCAAATGTTCAACGTCGAGTTACGACCTGAACACGTCGAATCGACATGGTCCGGATTGCGTCCACTCATTCATGAAGATGGAAAGGACCCAAGTGAACTGTCCCGAAAAGATGAGATCTTCGTCTCGAAATCCGGGCTGATGTCAATTGCTGGTGGGAAGTTGACCGGGTACCGGAAGATGGCAGAACGCATCATCGATATGGTCGCAGACCAATTCAAGACAGAAGAAAATCGGATTTACCTCGCTTCCCGTACGCACGATATCTTGCTTGGTGGTGGTCATCCACAAGGAAGTAAAGGATTTGCCCGCTACTTGAAGGAACAACAACCAAAAGGAGAAGCACTCGGATTGTCACCGAATGAGGCGACATGGCTCATCCAACGTTACGGTACGAACGTCGAACGTGTCTACGAGTTGATTCGGACACGTGGTGACGAGGCGGCTCGTTATCAATTACCGTTACACTGGTTCGGCGCCCTTCTATATGGATTAGAAGCTGAGCTCGTCATGCAACCTGGCGACTTCTTGAACCGTCGTGCTTCGGCCGTCTTCTTTGATTTCCCTCACGCTGAACAGTACGCAGATGGTGTTCTCGCCTTGATGCGTAGCGAACTCGGCTGGTCGGCAGAAGATGAAGCGAGAGCCAATGAAAGTATTCGTCGTGAATTTGATGCGGTCCGCGTCAAAGGATCTGTTCCACTTTCCTAACATCAAAAGACCCGATCGCCTTCAGGCGATCGGGTCTTCTTGTGTGTTACTGTTCTTCTTTCGAAGCAGCGAGTTCCGCTGCTGGCATGTTGCCTGGGTGTAAATTCGAACTCTTACGTGCAAACGTAAAGTAAAGAACTAAACCGATAGCAAGCCAGATTCCAAAAGCAATCCATGTCTCGAGTTTCAAGTTGAACATCAAGAAAAGACATGCAGCGATTGCTGCGATTGGCACGTATGGCATACCCGGACATTTGAAAGCACGCGGAAGATCTGGCTGTGTCTTGCGAAGAATCAAGACAGCAACAGAGATCAAGACGAATGCTGCGAGTGTACCCATGTTGACGAGGTTTGCGATGACATCGAGCGGAACGAATCCAGCAACGAGTGAGCTACCCAGTCCGATCATCCAAGTCGCCTTGAATGGTGTTTGGTACTTCGGATGCACTTCAGAGAACACTTTCGGGAACATTCCGTCACGCGAGATGGCGAACGCAAGACGCACCATTCCGTAAGTCATGACGAGAATGACTGTTGTGATTCCGAGGATCGCACCGAGATCGATGAATCCAGCTACCCAGCTTTGACCGGCCATTTGAATCGCAAGTGAGACTGGATGATCGACACCAGCGAACTGTTGGTACGGTACGATACCCGTCATGATGGCTGCGACGATGACGTAAAGGACTGTACAAACAGCGAGTGAACCGATGATCCCGCGTGGCAAGTTTTTTTGCGGATCGCGGACTTCTTCAGCTGCTGATGTGACGGCATCAAAGCCGATGTACGCGAAGAAGACGATTGCGGCACCCGAGAAGACGCCTCCCCAACCAAATGGTGTGAACGGTGTCCAGTTCGATGGCTCAACGTAGCCGACACCAACAACGATGAAGAGAATGACGACTGCGACCTTGATGACGACCATGATGTTGTTGACACGTTTCGTTTCCTTGATTCCCATCGACAACAATGCCGTAATGGCAAAGAGGATTAAGAATGCTGGAAGGTTGAAGTATGTCTTGGCTCCTTCGACTGCTCCAGGAGCTGCTGATAAGGCTGTTGGCACATGGATGTTGAATCCTGCAAGTAAGGACTGGAAGTACCCAGACCAACCGGCTGCAACGGCACTGGAGGCGAGTCCATATTCGAGGATCAAGTTCCAACCGATGATCCAAGCGAAGATCTCTCCCATCGTTGCGTACGTGTACGTATAGACGGATCCACTGACCGGAATCGTTGATGCGAATTCAGCGTAAGCAAGAGCAGCTAGACCACAGGCGATGGCAGATAGAATGAATGATACGATAAGTCCTGGTCCTGCAGTCAATGCTCCTGTTCCTGTCAAAACGAAGATTCCGGTTCCGATGATGGCGCCAATTCCTAAAAACGTTAAATCCATCGCGCCAAGATTTCGAGCAAGTCCACTGTTTCGTTTACTTGCAGCAATCATAGCGGAAACATCTTTTTTCCGCGTCAAGCTCATGATGTACTTCCCCCTATGTCTCTTTTGATTTGTCCTACGGAGCGAGTCGTCCGTAAGAACTTAATCAAAAATTTACGAAGTTTTCTGATAAATTGATATAGGTCATTATACCTATTTCTATTTTGTTGAACGCTTTCATTCGTTAAACAAAAAAATCTGTACAAAAAAGATGGATATGTAACACATGTTACACACCCATCTAACGAGCCTTAGTTTGTTAAATTTTCAAATTGTTTTTCGGGTCTTCATCCACTCTAAAAACACTTGGTAATCCAGCTTTGTTCGTGTCACGTAGGCTTCTGACCAACGCTCGATTTGCTCTAAAAAAGCAGTGTCCGAAACACCAATGGCTTGGATGATTTCAACATCCGCATGATGTGTCAAAATTTTTTCTTTAATCCCGGCGTCCTGATCTGCCCGCGCATGGATTTTCGCGGTAATTTGACCTTGAATACACAACACGTTCTCAAGGTCTTCCTGACTTTTGATATGCTTTGCTTTTAGTTTTTTCTTATATGGCGAGCGCTCACGTACATAATATTCCTTTTTCCCAATCGTCAGGTAGCCAAGATATGGATCCTCATGT
Organism: Exiguobacterium sp. s46; assembly: GCF_018618875.1. Lineage (NCBI taxonomy): Bacteria > Bacillati > Bacillota > Bacilli > Caryophanales > Exiguobacterium > Exiguobacterium sp. s46. Next base: position 69,903 of record NZ_JACSMY010000002.1, on the reverse strand, counting down.
GCCTGCATCGCTTTTTGGGACGTGATGATCCGGCGTCCTTGATGAACTGTTTCTGCTTCTGGACGATAGACGGGAAGGAACAACGAAGGGACAGAAGTCTGAGCTTGTTTCATCTCTAGAATCAAATCTTCTTCCCCTCCCTCCCCCTCAATCAAGATGTAATAGCGTTCAAGACCAATCGATGCCGTTCCACTGTCTAGTTTCCGGACGATATCCTTGATTGTATAGAACGCTTCGTCACGACGATCCTCTGCGTCAATCGTCTCGATATAGGAGGACCAAGCAGACTCAATCGCTATTCGCGTCGGATCATCTATCGCTTGCATATCCGGTAATGTACAAAAACGTCTCACGCCACCCACCAGTTTCGTCCGCTCTCCCATTAATTCCTCACGTTTCTTTTCTGCTTTTTTGATCAACTTCTTGATTGGTCCTTTCGTATTATCCCGCGTAAAGCAGACATCACTCGGATCTTTTCCGAGAGCGTACTTTTTTAAATCGTGTAAGTATTCCAGGACATAATTTCGAATCGCAGGAGCCGGATCGTATCCTGCCTCTTCAGCGAACAACCGGACGGAGACCGCCATGCGAATCAAATCGTATAGATAAGATCCTAAGTACCCTTCATCAAAGTCATTGACGTCGTAGATGATCTCTCCCTTCGCATTGCCATGGACACCGAAGTTTTCAAAATGAAGATCTCCCTGAATCCACGTCGGTTTATCACGAGGCGTATCAAAACCAAGGGGGATTCGCGTCACGTCATAATAAAACAGATGCGAACTCCCACGGAAAAAGCGAAACGGACTCAAGCTCATCTTGTCGTACTTTTCCTGACGTGCTTGCTCATCGAGCTGACGGATTTCGTGATCGTAGAAATCAAGCACCTTCGCAATCGTCATTTGTCGAATCTCTTCATATACGGGTCGAAACATTCGATTCTCTCCCTCCCATTTGAAAAAAGAGCAGTCAAAACGAAATCGTTTGACTGCTCCTTACGTGTTACTCGAAATGTTTTTTATATTCCCCATATCCTGCCGAATCAAGCTCTTCAAGCGGAATAAATCGTAATGCTGCTGAGTTGATACAATAGCGAAGACCACCAAGTTCTGTCGGACCATCATCGAAGATATGACCGAGGTGACTATCCGCATTCGCAGAACGCACTTCCGTCCGCGTCATCCCGTGACTCGTATCGAGTTCGACTTCCATCTTGTCTTCTGAGATCGGTTTAGCGAAACTCGGCCAACCACAGTTTGACTGGAATTTATCTTTTGATGTGAAGAGTGGTGTACCATCGACGATATCGACGTACAGTCCTGGACGTTCTTCATCCCAGTATTCGTTACGGAAAGCGGGTTCTGTCCCGTTCTCTTGTGTGACTTTATACTGAATTGGTGTCAGACGCTCTTTCAGTTCTTTTTCCTTACCGTGGTCCTTCCACGCTTCCTTGATGAATTTCGCGCGACCTGAGCCGACACTATACATCTGATAACGGAACGGATTCTTTTTATAATAATCTTGGTGATATTCTTCGGCTGGCCAAAACGGCTTTTCTGGACGAATCTCTACCGCGATCGGACGCGAGAAGCGTCCTGATGCGTCAAGCGCTGCTTTCGAACGTTCAGCTGCTTCACGCTGTGCTTCATCGACATAAAAGATAGCCGGTTGGTACGATTCACCACGGTCATTGAATTGACCTCCACCATCTGTCGGGTCGATTTGACGCCAGAAGATCTCGAGTAATTCTTCGTACGTAATGACGGACGGATCGTACGTGACTTCAACCGCCTCCAAGTGACCTGTCGTTTCCGAACAGACCTCTTTATAAGTCGGGTTCTCTGTATGACCACCGGTATATCCTGAAATGACCTGCTCTACACCATCATATTTATGGAATGGCTTGACCATGCACCAGAAACAACCACCTGCAAATATTGCTTTTGCCATCTATCTTCCCCTCCTCTGTATGTGTCTATTTTACCGCGTTCAGAGAATGGACTCGACTTTCCTGCTCATTCAATCCTCTGGATTCGCTTTTAGACGACGCATGACGAAGTAAATCGCTGCAAAGACAAGAAGAAGTCCTCCAAGCGAATACCAGATGTTATTCAAACGATAAATCATTTGGTACAAGGCAAGCGTCACAAGCAATAATGCGATCGGTAAGAAGGCACGCTTGAAGTGGTACCAGTAATTCACGAAGATCGCCTCCTGTTTTTCTTTCATCTTACCCGATATGTCATGCCTTCTGCGAGAGGATTATTCGGCTTGACGGTACTCTTCTTCGAGATAGGTCCGGTACTTCGCTTCCCAAGCGTTTAGCGACACACGCCATAATGCGATCGTTGCAATGACAAGTCCTAACGTGACCGGCCAGAACCAAATCGATACGATTCCTGCTGTCGAAGCCAGTCCGATTTTTGAAAACAAGACGTACGTCCAAATGATGGATGTACATAATAAGATCGAGACTGGAATCGCAAATTTCCATGGAGTGAGCTCGACAGATTGTCGTCGATTGATTTTTCTTGACTGGACGGCCGGGTAACGATACCCCATGAATACCATGAACAGCACTTCAATCACAAGTAGAATACCGTACCCATGAATGTAGCTAATGCCATGATCCCAGCCGAACAGTTGTTTAAAACCGAAGACGAATAAGTAATACGCGAATACGTGAAAGACAATGACGATTTTCGCTGCAATTGCCGGAATTCGTTTCATGAAAATCCCCATTAATACGATGACGAGAATCGGAATATTGAAAAATCCTGTGAATTGCCGGATCAAACTCCATAAGCCGTCCGGCGCGTACATCAAGAATGGAGCGATAACGAAAGAGATTAAGGCAACGATCGTTCCGAACCATTTACTGACACGAATCAAATGTTCATCACTCGCCTCTTTCGCAAACACCGGCTGATAGATATCGAGGACGAAAAGTGTCGCAATACTATTTAGCAACGAGTTAAACGAACTAAAGACGGCTCCGAGTAAGACAGCTAAGAAAAATCCCATCAGCGAGACAGGCAGTAACTCCGTAATGAGTCGAGGATATGATAAATCACCGCTCGTTAGTGTGTTCCCATACAAGTGATAGGCAATGATCCCAGGAATCAGCATGAAGATCGGAACTAATAACTTCAAGAATCCTGTCATGAGGACGCCCTTCTGTCCTTCCTTCAAATCTTTTGCCCCGAGCACACGTTGAATGACATATTGATTGAGTGACCAATAAAATAAGTTCGCAAATAGGATACCCGTGAAAATCGAGAAGAACGGAACGGCATCGGTTGAGCTTCCGATTGCGTTCAGCTTCTCCGGTTGCACAGTCGCAATCGTCTTCATCCCTTGAAGTAAATTCCCGTCACCCAGTGCAATAAAGCCAAGCACCGGAACTAAGAATCCGACGAAGACAAGCCCGATCCCGTTCAAGGTATCCGAGACAGCCACCGCACGTAGCCCTCCAAAAATCGCATAAATTGCTCCGATGATCCCGACGACCCAGACGACTAACCAAAGGGATTGCGTATAACTGAGACCAAAGAGTTCCGGAACATCGAATAGCTGCAAGACAGCAATCCCACCTGAATAAAGCATCGAAGGAATCGTGACGCACATATATCCGAGCAAAAAGAGTAAGACTGTCATCCGACGAACCGTCTCGTCATACCGGTGACTTAAGTATTCCGGTAATGTCGAGATCCCAAGCCCGAGAAATTTCGGAAGCAGATAGATGGCCATGATGATCGCAGCAAATCCCGCCGTGACTTCCCACGCCATACTCGACATGTTTCCCATGAAAGATTGTCCGTTTAGTCCAATCAACTGTTCTGCCGACAAATTCGTCAGTAGTAGTGATCCGGCAATGAAAACGCCACTTAGCCCTCGACCTGCTAAGAAGTATTCATCGACGCCTTGTGTTTTCCCACGCGTCAATCGGTAGGATATGTAGGCAACGAGCAACATGAAAAACGCTGCAGAACCTAATGTAAAAAATAAATCAGATGTAGTCATGCGTCTCCCCCCTATTCTTTATTCATATTTTCTATTTTTGAATATGTATTCATTGATTCCTTTTTTATACTTTTTCAAAACTATATTTTAGAAAACGTTTTCATTTAAGAGAATAAAAAACCACCTTCATTCTAGAAGGTGGTTCACATATTATGATTGACGTGGATGTTCCGGGAAGTCCATCTCGTCATAACGAACGATTGACGTCCGGTTTTTGAATTTATGTCCTAACCAGAAGGCAAGGAATAATGGAATACCAACATACGTTGCGGCAATTCCGACCCAATCAATTTGATCTGCGAGGAATGCGGCATAGTTTTGACCGATGATGACAAGGAAACAAAGACCGAATGCGAACAGCGGACCGAATGGGAACGCTGGTGCAACATATGGTAAGTCTTTCAACGAGTGACCTTGTGCAAGGAACCCTTTACGGAAACGATAGTGACTGATCGCGATCCCGAGCCATGCGATGAATCCAGTCATCCCCGAAGCATTGAGTAACCACAAGTAGACTTGTCCACCAAACATCGACGTCAAGAAACAGAGTGCACCGATTGCTCCTGTTGCGAGCAAGGCGTTACGCGGTACACCGTTTTTCGATACTTTCGCGAACAACTTTGGTGCATCCCCTTGGCGAGCAAGCGTATAAAGCATCCGAGTCGAAGCATACATACCTGAGTTGCCGGCAGATAGAACAGACGTCAAGATAACGGCGTTCATGAGTGCTGCTGAGAAGGCAAGACCCGCTTTTTCAAAGACGAGCGTAAACGGACTAACCGCTACGTCCGTAATGTCATTGGAAACCAAGTTCGGACTCGTATACGGAATGAGCATTCCGATGACGAAAATCGCGAAGACGTAGAAAAGCAAGATGCGCCAGAAGACTTGTTTGACTGCTTTTGGAACATTCTTTTTCGGATCTTCCGATTCACCCGCGGCAATCCCGACCAGTTCTGTACCTTGGAAACTGAATCCGGCAACGAGAATGATACCGATGACGGCAGGAATCCCACCGACGAACGGTGCATCGCCAAGAGCAAAGTTTTTAAAGCCAACCGGTGGCTCTGATGTAAAGATACCGAAAATCATCGCAACACCGACGACTAAGAAAACGATGACGGTAATGACTTTAATCATCGCGAACCAATACTCGGCTTCCCCAAATCCTTTAACAGAGAAGTAGTTCAAGCCAATCATGAGTAAGAGGAACAAGGCACTGAAGTAAAACCCAGGAACGTCCGGGAACCAGTACGTCATGACGATTTGTGCTGCGACTAGCTCGACTGCGATCGTAACTGCCCAGTTGTACCAGTAGTTCCAGCCGAGGGCAAAGCCGAATGATGGATCGACGAATTTCGTTCCATATGTCGAGAAGGATCCAGCGACTGGCATATACGCTGCCATTTCACCAAGACTTGTCATGAGGAAATAGACCATCAGACCAACGATTGCGTATGATAGGAGCGCCCCACCTGGTCCTGCTGCTGCGACGGAAGCACCGGACGCAATGAAGAGTCCTGTTCCGATTGCCCCACCGATGGCGATCATCGACATATGACGGGCTTGTAATCCACGTTTTAATCCTTCTGCTGTCGAATCTGTTGTTTGTTTCACATCTAGATTGTTCATTTCGTTCGCTTCTCTCTTTAATAAATTTTTTGAGAGGACACTTTTTGAATGAAAAAACAAAAAGCGCCCTCATCTTCCAGATGGAAGATGAGAACGCAACATAATAAAATGGATGCGCCTCATTCTACCGTCGTGAAAGATAGCTCTCCACAAGTAGGTGATACCCGACTTGTGACAGTATTAGACCTATTTGATCTAATCCCAATCGATCATCTTCAAAGCGATGATTGATTTCGGCAATTCTTCCTTTCAGGCCACCTCATCTGTCGCTTGACGACATCCGTAACCGTACTCTTAAGAACTGCAACCTCCATCCCACTGGTTGAGTGAGAACTGAATTAAGTTAGTTATTACTACGCCATATTACACAAATCGCCACGGAATTGTCAATTGCCTTTTTCGAATATCGGGTAGTCGATGGTAAAAATCCGATATGTTTAGTACACTAAATGGTAGAAGTCCACTGAGAGAAAGGATGCTGCTTGCATGCCACAGGAACGTGATTTGCTAACTTATCGACTCGAAGAACAAATGCGTGTCATTCTTCGTACCCTGCGACGTGAACTTAACCGGCTATTTGAAGGAACCGCGACTCGGAGTGAATTTTTCATCTTACGAAGCCTTTCTGAAAATGGTCCTCAGCGCCCGACGCTTCTTGCGGAACAATTTGAGCTCGCGACGAGTCAAGTCACTGCTTTGACGGATAAGCTGTATAAACAAGGATATGTCACACGGACACGTTCAACGGAAGATCGTCGTTCAATCGTCCTCGCATTGACGGAGGACGGAGAACGTGCATTTCGGGATCTCGAAATCGTCCGGAAAAACTATTTACAAGATCGCTTCGGCACATTGACGGAAGAAGAGCTCGAAACGATGATTCGTGTCTTTGATAAAATTTTACAGACGATGGATGAGGATACTCTTACTTCATCTTCTTAAAAACGGTAGATTTTCTACCGTTTTTTCTATTTTTGTCTAAAGATTTCCCTCTGTCTAACCGTTATCTACTTGAGTATACTGGAAGTATATATATGGAAATCTGTTAGCTGGGGGAGTTGGGAGGATTTGTTGTCCATCATGAATCAATTCATCATTAACTTTTGTCTACTGTTTACAACGATTACTCTCTTGTTCTTACCGTTTCGGAATCGACCGCGTATTTCATTGAACTCCAAATGGAGCATTCGACTTATACTCGGAGCAGTCTCTGGTCTGATTGCGGTTTTATTGATGTTCAATGGGATCCAAATCGATGTCGCCCGTGTGGATTTACGTATCGTTCCCGTCGCGATCGCCATGCTGTTCGGTGGTTTCCCAAGCGCCATCGTTGCTGGTGCAATGATCATCGGGACACGTTACTTTTTAACACCAGTTGATCAAATGGAAGGCTTTTATTTATCGACACTGATCATCGTCTTGTTCATCACGACGATCGGGATCATTCGTCGATTCGTCCATGTCTCGATGCGTCATTTTCAGCTTATGGTGTTGGTCGGTATTCTCTATTCGTTACCCGCCATCTACGTCCTGACGCACAGCTGGTCGACATTCTTTAAAATCTCGATTGCGTACGTCTTCTTTAATTTATTAGCTGGCTTTGTCGCTTTTCGATTGCTAACGGAATTACGCCGTCACTTCGAAAACATCCAGTATCAGCAGAAACTCGCCATGACGGATGCTTTGACAGGGCTCGCCAATCGTCGTCGTCTGGATGACTCGCTTTCGCTTGTCGGTTCGACTGACCAAGGCTATTCGCTTGTACTCATCGATATCGATTTCTTCAAGCATGTCAATGATACATATGGTCATGATGCGGGCGATGATGTGTTACGCCAACTCGGCATGACTCTCGCTTCCTTGACCCGTCCAGACGACCTCGTCGGACGGTACGGTGGTGAAGAATTTTTAATCATCTTACCAAGTACTTCGGCGAAAGAAGCGCAAAAAATAGCAGAACTAGCTCGGCTGACGGTCGCACGTAACCTGTTCCCAACAGCAGATGTACCTGATCTGCAAATCACGATCTCACTTGGGATTTCACATTCCAGTGGTTCGCATACGTCACTCGAAGCATTACAACAGGCAGACAAAGCGTTGTATTACTCAAAAGAAAGCGGACGGAATCGGAGTACGATCTATACGAAAGAACTTGAATTCCGACAAGCTTAAACTGATTGGACACTTCCGTAGGGGAGTGTCTTTTTTTACGTCTTCATTCCGTCTCTTTAGGAAAACCGATGCTTTCAACCGTTCCAAAGACGATCATCCGACTTAATTGTTCTGCCATATACTCTGATGAATACGGTCGACCGTTTCGTAACCAAGAAATCAACAATCCCAACTGTCCACCAATGACATAGTTCAATAATAAGTCCCGATCGACGAACGTAGCTTCTTCTGTGATTTGTGGTCGAAACACAATTCGATAATTCTCTTTCAATGTATCGAGAAAACGAGAGATGAACGTTTTGATCGGTCCTTGAACGAGCATCGTCTGATAGAATAATTCATTTTCTTCGATATGAATGAACAAACGAGCAAAATAGCGACTCACCTGCTCGACTGTCGGAAAGACAGTTCCTGTACCCGTGATCCGAATCGCTTGTTCAAGTGCCTTCATTTGCTCCTCAACGATTTGGTCGAGTAAATCATACTTATCCGTATAGTGTGCGTAGAAGGTTGAACGATTCACACCCGCTCCATCCGTCAGCATTTTGACAGTAATACTCGAGAAGCTGTGCGTCTTCAGTAAACGAAATAATTCCATTGTAATACGGTCACGTGACCGTTTTGGTCGGGGATCACGGCTCTCATTCATCCATATTTCACTCCTTTTTCATCATCTTTTCATTAATGAATCCGTTATCATCTATTTTTCCAACATTTTGTCGGAAATTGTCGGTTGTTTGTTAGCTAACGATCCATATAATTAACTATATTAATTACTCCTCCCCCCAGAGGAGTACTTTTTTTGAATCGATTGTACACAAGAAAGGATGCTAACACACCCATGAGTATGAAAAAATTATTGATCATCAATATCGTGACACTCATCGTTTTAATCGGTGGTGGTGTTGTCGGATACTACTATTACGATCAAGCAACGAGCTATGTCAAAACAGACAATGCGAAAATCGACGGTAAGATGATAACAGTTGCGAGTCCAAGCGCTGGTAAATTAACAGACTGGTCTGCGAAAACAGGCGAATCACTTGCCAGTGGCGCAACAGTCGGACACGTCATGACGGCACAAGCCGGACAAAAACCGATGGATCTCTCGGTTTCAATGCCCTCAAAAGCAACGATCGTTCAGTCGATGGCGACAAAGAACGGCTTCGTCGCAGCAGGTACACCTCTCGCCTATGGTTTTGACTTAAACGACCTTTGGGTCACAGCGAACATCGAAGAAACAGAAATCGATGAAATCAAAGTCGGACAAACAGTGGATGTCTATGTCGACAGCTATCCGGACACGACACTTTCTGGTGAAGTCGAGCAAATCGGTATGACGACGGCTTCCACGTTCTCAATGATGCCTTCTTCAAACGGAAACGCGAACTACACGAAAGTCGCACAAGTCATTCCGGTTAAAGTATCACTCTCGCAAGAAAAATCACTCGACATTCGACCTGGTATGAATGTGACCGTCCGCATTCATAAGGATTAAGGAGGGACGTTCATGTCTACTACCTTCTTGTTCGGATACAGTGCGTTCACGATTCTGATCATCATCGGCGTCAACTGGATCGCCCGTCGAAGTCGCTCATCCGACATGGCACTGGCGACTGATGGACCGACTCTTGAGGAATCCCTCGAGACGGAACCGACGATGACCGTTACACCACCAGTCGCAACACCTTCAAAACAGATATCGACTGAAAACGTCAGTATTCCGAAAGTACTGACGGTCTTACTAATCGGTATGTTCATTGCTATTTTGAACCAAACGTTGATTAATGTCGCGTTACCGGTTCTGATCAATGACTTCAACGTGTCGACGTCCACTGCCCAGTGGTTGACGACGGGCTTCATGCTTGTCAATGGGATTTTGATTCCGATCAGCGCCTTTTTGATGCGAAGCTACACGTTCCGCCAATTGTTCCTCGCTTCGATGACACTATTTTTCTTCGGATCGGTCATCTGTTCGATGGCGATGAACTTCCCGGTCATGATGATCGGTCGTGTCGTTCAGGCAGCGGGGGCTGGTATCTTGATGCCACTCGGATCGAACGTCTTCATGACATTGTTCCCACCGCATAAGCGCGGTGCTGCCATGGGAATGCTCGGAATCGCGATGATTCTCGCTCCAGCTGTCGGACCTACGATCACGGGATATGTCATTCAAAACTATGACTGGCACGTCATGTTTTACGCGATGTCGTTCTTTGGATTAGTGACGTTGTTACTCGGTACGGCTTGGTTCCGCCTGACGCAGCCACTCTCGAAACCTTCTTTTGATGCACTTGGTGTGTTATTCAGTACGATCGGATTCGGGAGTCTCCTTTACGGATTCAGTGAAGCCGGGAATGACGGCTGGGATAGCCCGATCGTCATCAGCACGATCGTCATCGGCTTAATTGGAATTGCTGCTTTTGCGATGCGTGAGCTATCGATGGAAGATCCGATGTTGAACATTCGCGTGTTGAAAGTACCGGAATTTTCGTTCACCCTCTTCATCAATGTCATCGTTACGATGGCCTTGTTCGGTGGGATGTTACTTTTACCGATTTACCTTCAAAGCATTCGCGGTTTTTCACCGGTCGATTCAGGTCTTCTCCTTTTGCCCGGATCACTGATCATGGGTATCACCGGACCGATTGCCGGTCGTTTATTTGACCGCTTCGGTATTCGACCGCTCGCTATCTTCGGTTTGACGTTGATGACGTACGGGACATGGGAATTGACGCAATTGAACATGGATACGTCGTATTATTCCATCATGGGCATCTACATGCTTCGGTCATTCGGTATGGCATTCATCATGATGCCGATCATGACTGCCGGTATGAACGCTTTACCGATGAAGATGATCCCGCACGGAAACGCGACCCAAAACACACTTCGTCAAGTCGCCGGCTCCATCGGAACGGCAATTCTCGTCACCGTCATGACCCGTCAAACGACGGCTCACTTGGCAGACGACGCGAATCAGTTCACGACGCTCGACCCGACGCTTTCGCAACATTTAAATGACCTTGGACAACAGCTGGGTAGCTCACAAGCCGCTTCGACGAGTTGGTTTACGATGCTGACGAAACAAGCAACGATCCAAGGGATCACCGATGCGTTCTGGATTGCAACCGTCTTATCTGCGCTTGCACTGATTCTGTCCTTCTTCTTGCACGGAAAAAAAGAACCGAATCTGGATTGATTGACGACAGACCAGTTGATGTCCTATCAGCTGGTCTTTTCTTATACTTTACGAAAAGTTCTTCTTTGCACTTCAGCCTTAAAATCGATACACTAGGGACAATGAGTTTCATATCTAAAGGAGATGCTTTATGGTTGCCTTTCTGCAATTTTATGCGTTCATCTTTGCTTGTTGTTTTGCTTGGCAAGTTGGTCGACCATCCCCTTGGTCACAAAAGATCGTTCGTGCCTTTTTAACAAGTGTCAACGGGCTCTTCGTATTCGCACGTGCCTCGATTTCAATCTTTTTATTAGTTGGACCACTATTACTCGTCACCTATCTTGTCTTCCCACGGTTAATCGCTTTTGAAAATGGTTTAGCAATGGTGATCAGCGTGCTCGTCATCGGACTGGTTGATCGTCTCGTCAGTCTCGTCGTCCTGCCACTCATGCGTTCCTTTTTCTTAAAACGTCAACGCGTCATGCCACAATCGGTGGAAATGGTGCTTTATACGATGGCAATGGCTGTCTTTCTCTTCATTCAGCTTCATGCTGTTCCCGGCGTTCAAATTCATGTAGCGTTAACGATTTTCCTTGGTTTTACGATCTATTTCGCCCATTATCTATTTGCCCTATACCGGATTCGTCTTATGAAAAAGAAGCTAACGACTGTTGCTCAAGATCAAGACGAGAAACGAAAAGCCTCTTAATCCGAATGCAACGAAAGATGATTTCCTCTCGGGAATCGTCTTTTTTGTTTTCTGACAAATAACGTTGACAATGATAATCGTTATCATTTATAGTGAAAAAGTACTCAGTGAGGAGATGAAACGGATGCATGCCCAACAAGTGATTGAAACACGCCGGTCGATCCGGTCCTATACGGAACAACCCGTTCCAGTCGAATTGGTAGAAGCATTACTCGACACGGCGATTTATGCCCCGAATCATAAATTACGAGAGCCTTGGCGCTTTGTTCTCGCAATCGAAGACGGACAAACACGGTATGTCGATGCCTTGATGGAATTGCTGACAGCGCGTGGTCAATTCGAGACGAAAACGTCTGAACAACGTCAACAGGCTGAACAAAAATTACGGGAAGTCCCGGTTTATTTAACGGTACTTTGTCAGGTACAAGGGACACCGGATCAACAGCTAGAAGATACACTTGCAACAGCTGCGATGATTCAAAACCTGCAGTTGGTAGCAACAGAACGAGGTCTTGGGTGTTGTTGGAAGAGCGGGAAACACTGGTTCACACCAGAGTATGCCTCACTCGTTGACGCTTCTGAAAACGAACGCGTTCTCGGCGTCATTCAAATCGGCTGGCCTGCCATCGTTCCACCTGTCAAACCTAGAACGTCCGCAAAGGACAAGTTGACGCACTTTTAAGAGGTGCGCATTCTGCGAGCTACCCCTGCTCGCGCCAATCAAGCCCCAATTCAAAAATAAAAACGTTCCGATGACGTCTCTCTCCCCAAACGGAGACGCAATCGGAACGTTTTTCTGTATTCACACTGATGTTTTCGTATAGACAGGCGCCTCTGGAATCGTGTCATATAACATATGATCGACGATTCGTTTGGTCGCTTCTCCGTCCTGATACGTAAAGAACTGATTCGCGAATGTCTCAATTTTATGTGTATCGAATTGCCCACGTTTAATCCAAGCAATGACGTCTTCGAACGTCGACACGATTGGTCCAGGTACAAAAGTTTCATATGGGAAATAGAAATCGCGTTCTGCTTTATACGACTGCAGATCGTTGACGAGGAAAATCATCGGCTTTTGCAACAAGGCAAACTCGAAGATGACAGACGAATAATCCGTAATCAGAATATCCGCAATCTGCATCAAATCATTGATGTCCGGATAGTCTGTCATGTTAATGATTTGATCCGCATACGCGTCTGGTACGACTGGTGGATTGAGAACAAACGGGTGCATGCGAAGCAAGAGCACTGTATCCGGTCCAAGCTCACGACGGAACTTCTCAAAATCGAGCTCTTGATCGTAATGTGCCGTTGTCTGTCCATTTCCTCGGAACGTCGGCGCGAGTAAGATGATTCGTTTTTTGCGCCATTCTGGATATCGGTCATACAACTTTTCTCGAACACGGGCTTGGCGTGCTGTGTTCAGTAGCTGATCCGTCCGTGGAACTCCTAATGGATAGATCCGTTTCTGCTCCATTCCGAAAGCATCCGCATATGGTGCGATACATGCTTCACCGGAAACATAGACCTTGCTATAGTTCCGGTGAATCTGGACCATCTTCAAATAATCATCATCCGGTGAATAGGATTTATCAAGCACACTATAGCCGAACTTTTTAAAGGCTCCACAAGCATGCCATAGCTGAATGACTTCTGTCCCTTCCCGTAAGGACGACACATATACAGGGTAATAATAATCATCAATGATGAAGTAACGAGCAGTCGCTAACTCGTACGTCGCTCGCATCATATGAAAGACGTATTGAATTTGTCCCGCCAACGATTGAGGGAATCGCTTTAACAAAAAAACGTATTCATACCCTAAGTCGCGTCGTTCGAGTTCATCGTAGACGGCACGAAAGTTATCGACAAGACGATCGGAACGATACGTCGCAAAGACGACTTTTTTCGGTTGAATCGGTAACCGTTTCGTCAACCAGTACGTCATAGCAAGCAGATAGTGGACCGTCCGTCGTTGCAATAACCGAATTTTTTGTTTCATAGACGATTCTCCTCTTTTTCAATGCACATCGTTACATGCACCATTCCATGACCGTCTTTCCGAACCGGTTCGTCAAATCGTTTTCAAACGCTTTATGAATATCTTCGATTTGTCGAATTTGGAATACGCCTGAAACCAGGTTCGATAAATAAGCTGGAATATCAGGATGTGCTTGATACAATTCCATCGTCCGTGCGAAATCAGCCGGTGTACTCCGACTTGAACCGTAGACACGAAGTCCTTTTTCAAGAATCATCCGCGTGTTGATCGCAACGGCATCTTCTGATACGCCAAGTAACGCCATCGTGCCTTCCGGAATGATATAGTCAATCATCTGATTGATCGCATATTGACTGCCAATTCCCCCGACACATTCGAAACCGTGGTTGAAGGAGACATCGGCTGGAATCTGATCGATGTGGTATGTCTCGTCTGCAAACGAGAAATAGTCAAGCTTCGACTGTGTTTTACCAAAGACGAGTAATTTCGCTTCTGGATACAACTTACGTAGCAAGAGTGCTGTGATGAAGCCAAGGTTCCCGTCACCCCACACTCCGAACGTCTCCCGACGCGGATGGGCAATCTTTTCGAAACGAGTCAAGGCATGGACCGATACACTGACGAGCTCAGTGAATGCCGCGACTTCAGGGTCAAGATCAGCCGGTACCTCGACAAGACGATCTGCTTTTAAGAACACATAGTCTTGCATATAGCCATCATATCCACTCGAACGGAAACGACTCGTTCGCAAATAGTTTTCACCGATGATGTCATCTTCTTCCGTCGGTGTATTCGGAACCATCGCGACGAGTGTTCCCTTCTTGAATGTTCCACTCGGATCATGTACGACTTTTCCGATGCCTTCATGAATCATCGCCATCGGTAATTTTTTCGCCAATACTTCCGCACTACGGCTCCCCGTGAAGTAGCGTTGATCCGCGTGACAAATCGATAAATACGTTGGACGCACGACAACACGATCGGTATTCAATGACCGTTCATCATATGTCACTTCGATTTGACGCGGGGCGACGAGTTGATAGACTTGGTTAATCATTGATGAATCCGCTCCTTCAAGATAGCATTCGCAATCCGTAGGTCGTATGGTGTCGTCACTTTAATATTGAACAGTTCACCCGTGACGAGCGCCACATCTTCTCCTTTAAGTAAAAGAATCTTACAAGCATCCGTCAAAATCGCTCGTTCTTCCGTCGAAAGCGACTCATAATGCGATTTCAACTTCGTGATCTGGAAACTTTGTGGTGTCTGCCCTTGATACATTTGATCACGAACCGGAATATCTGTGATCGTTTTACCGTTCGTTGACGCGACGATCGTATCGATTGCTGAAATGACTGTGTCGCATGAACCGAATTCTTGTGCTGCTTCAATGTTTTCTTTAATGATGCGGTGCGTCAAGAACGGACGGACAGCGTCGTGTGTGACGATGATATCTTCCTCAGACAGACCGTTTTTCTCTTCGATCCAGTTCACCGCTGCCATGATCGATTCATTTCGATCCTGTCCACCCGGTGTAATGACGAGGCGTTCATCTTTTCCAATGTATTTCTCCAAAATATCGCGCGTATAGTTAATCCAAGCAGTCGGTGTGACGATGATGATGCGGTCAAAATCCTCATGTAATAGGAATTTCTCTACTGTATGGACGATGATTGGACGTTCTCCGATCGATAAGAATTGTTTCGGTCGATCGACATTCCCCATCCGTGTTCCTTTTCCTCCAGCTAAAATGGCTGCATAAATCATCTTCTGGCGCAGTGTCTCGTTGACTCTTCCAAACGAGACGACCTGCTTCCCTCCCTTATGAAATAATCGAATTTCGGTTTTCTTTCCCTAGCGTTCAGGGTATGTGTAATGGTGCAGTCTGTGTTGAAGTGTTATTTTACAAAAACACAAAAAAATAAAGAAATCCCTATTAATTTTAATGTCTCACGATATAATGAGTGGTGATTTCTAGTTTCACTATACTATGTTCACGTAAAATTTAAAAATCTATCATGATTGTGTAAATGCATTGTAATTATTCGAGCGAGGAGAGATGGTTTTGATCGAAGAGACACTAACCCCTACTTTACATGCTGAGGTCACCTACTTGGAATTAGCTGGAACGACGTTTCGTTTCGAAGCACGTTTAAGTGGATTGGCTGATTTTTTGCGTGCCGAACAAACGTTATTTGAAAATCCTACATCGCAACAGCAACCTGAACTTGAGGAACATGACGATGAGTATATTCAGTCTGAACCTGCCGAAGCATTGATACCGCTTGAACGTGCCATTGTCTTCCGTAATAAACGAAACAAACGGACGTTCATTTGTCGCTTTCCGTTCGAAGGTGACTGGACGGAAGAAGCCTTTACAGGCGAATTGAACCTGAATCATATCACGCCGACCGGTCGTCCATTGCCGATGGGCTATTTTGATGCGTTCTTCGCCATCGTCCAAGGAAAGACGATCTTACATGAAGCGCCTTTTGGTGATACGCGTTCGTTAATCCCAGTCGCTTACCGCGTCGATACAAAACATAGTAACGCCTTGATCTTACTCGAATATGAACTTGTCGTGCAGTATTCGGAATACAGCAACTCTTTAGGTTTCCATTCCCTGAAGAAAGGCGAATCGAAACGTCTAATCCAAGTCATCGATCGCTATAAGAAGTGGAAGAAGAACATGAAGA
Organism: Exiguobacterium sp. s46; assembly: GCF_018618875.1. NCBI lineage: Bacteria > Bacillati > Bacillota > Bacilli > Caryophanales > Exiguobacterium > Exiguobacterium sp. s46. The sequence goes on along the minus strand of NZ_JACSMY010000002.1, from coordinate 53,485 downwards.
AGCGCGCGTTCAAGTTCCGCCGTTTCACATTTAAGGCGATTTATAACGTCACGAAATGGACGCAACCGATCCAAGAGAACAAAGTCATCCTCGCTTCGGATTCACGGAGTGATATCAGTGGGAACTTTGCTTATATCTTAGATGAAGTCAAGCGTCGCGATCTTGATCTCGATGTGAAGACCTTCTTCAAACCGAATCTCCAGTCTCGTCGTGATTGGCGTGACAAGTTTACCTTGCCATACCATTTAGCGACAGCAAAGACGATTCTTGTCGATGACTTCTATCCGATGATCTATCCGTTGAATATTCGTAAAGGCAGTGATTTGGTTCAAGTCTGGCATGCCGTTGGCGCCTTCAAGACATTCGGGTACAGCCGTCTCGGAAAACCAGGTGGTCCAAGCGCAAACTCGCTCAGTCATCGAAACTACACGAAAGCCATCGTCAGCTCCCATAATGTCGCCCGTCATTATGCAGAAGGCTTCGGATTACGGGAAGATCAAGTCATCGCGACCGGTATTCCACGGACGGATATGTTCTTCGATCAACCGTTCATCGAGGAAGCAAAAGCACGTATCTATGAGGAATATCCCATCTTCAAACAAAAGAAAGTCATTATGTTCGCGCCGACGTTCCGAGGAAATGGTGCGAAGAGTGCCTATTATGATTTTGATCAACTCGATCTCGATGCGCTGTACGAAGCACTTCATGAGGAGTACGTCTTCGTCCTTAAACTGCATCCATTCATCCGCCGCCGGATGGAGATTCCAGAAGTCTACGCTGACTTCTTCCTCGATTTGACGGATCATCGTGAAATCAATGAGTTGCTGTTCGTCTCAGATATCTTGATTACGGATTACTCATCAACGTGTTTCGAGTTCTCCCTATTGAATCGACCGATGTTGTTCTTCGCGTATGACCTTGAGGACTACATCTCAAAACGTGATTTCTATTACGACTTCGAAGAATTCGTTCCGGGTCCAATCGTCAAGACATCGGACGAATTGATTGAACGGATTAAAAACAAAGACTTCGAAATGCATAACGTCAAAGCATTCGCAGAGTATTTCTTTGAACATCAAGACGGGAAATCGAGCGCCCGGTTCGTTGATCAAATCCTGCTGGGTGAGAAAAAATGAATCGCTCCATCAAACCAGTGACCACACCAGCGTACGATCATTGGCTTGGGAACTATAAGGTCTTACTCATCTTCATGGTCGTCTTCGGTCATTTGATCGAGACGTTCCGTGATTTACCGGGAAACGATAGTGTGAGGATGGCGTATAACGTCATTTACTTGTTGCACATGCCCGCCTTCATTTTCATGAGCGGCTACTTTTTCAAACAAGTTCGACCTCAACGCATCCTCGCCTTCGTTGCCCTATATTTCATCTGGCAATCGATTCACGAAATCTATTTGTCCTACACGCAGGATGATTCCTTACGTGAGATGCTCGATGGGTTACTCCATCCGCTCGTTCCGAATTGGACGCTTTGGTATCTGCTTGGGATCATCATTTGGCAAACCGTCACACCGGCATTCCAGGTGATGCGTTTCCCGCTGATCGTCAGTATCTTATTTGCGTTATTGATCAATGCCAACCCAGATTCAATCACGAACTTCCTGTCGTTACAAAAAGTCGTCAGTTTTTATCCGTTCTTTTTGATGGGTTACCTCGTCAAAGAGCGCGGTTGGCTGACTGACGCCGGCTGGCGAAAGCAGATGACGGCACCAATCGGTCGACTGATTGGACTAATCGTCTCAATCTTGATTGCCGTCTTCATGATTGTCTGGACGAAAAACGGATTTGATACGGTCTGGCTCTTCTACCGCGACACCTACGGGGAATTTGAAGTCTCGCTTCTGAAGGGAGCAGCGATTCAATTGTTCCTCTATGCCGTCAGTACGATCATGATCTTCTCGGTCTTGTTGCTCGTGCCGCATCGGTCATTCGGAGATCGATTCGACCAGATCGGCATCCAGACACTTGCGATCTACTTGATTCACTCGTTCATCGTCCGTTTGTTCCGTGATTCGGTTCCACCAGCCATTACGGAGTCGCCACTGTTACTGATCGGACTGTCGTTCTTGCTCGCTACCGGATTCGTCTGGTTGCTCTCGAGTCGACTCGTCGTGACAATCTTCCGACCGTTGCTGTCACCGAACATCAAATGGTTATTAAAAAAAGACCAATAAATCTGAACCGAGGCTGACTCAAAAGTCAGTCTCTACAAAGATAAGGGTGGCAGAATAAAAATCTGAAACCCTTATCTCGTAACACAAAAAATGGTGCGTCACACGCCACTCCTACAGGAAAAGCGCATTTATGCGCTGTCAGAGACGAACAAGACCCGCTTTCCTGCTTAAATGAAGCAGGAAAACTGGCTTGTGTCTCGCCTGAGGAAAGGGCGTGAAAAGACGCGTCATTCTTTTTTTGAGTCAGCCCCTTTTTCGAATCCTCGACTCGTCTGCGTTGACAGGCGCTTTAGCTTGAATCTAAGATAATGAAGGTGAAACAAATAACCGCTTACAGAAAGCGGGTCGAAAGAAGGGGTCCCCTTGCACGCGGATCAACGAAAAAAATTAACGGTCCTCATGATCAATATGTTCATTGCGGTCGGGAGCTTCGGGATCATCATTCCGATTCTACCCGCTTACTTAGCTTCGATTGGACAAGGTGGAACGGCTGCCGGATTAATGATCGCCATCTTTGCCGGAGCACAGCTCGTCATGTCACCGATTGCCGGAAAATGGGCGGACCAATACGGTCGTCGCAAGATGATCATCTATGGATTGATCGGCTTGACGCTCTCGATGTTTGTCTTCTACTTCTCGAATTCCGTCACGGTCCTCTACATCTCGCGCGCAATCGGCGGTGCCGGTGCTGCACTTCTGATTCCAGCAATTTTTGCTTACGTCGCGGACATCACGACGATGGATCAACGCGCAAAAGGAAACAGTTACGTCTCAGCTGCGATGTCACTCGGAATCGTCATCGGTCCTGGAATCGGTGGTTTCCTTGCCGAGTATGACTTAAAATTGCCACTACTCGTCTCAGCAATCGTCTCAGGGGCAGCCGTCTTGTTCAGCGTCCTGTTACTTCAAGAAAGCGAAACACACGATGCGACAGCGATGGCACCAGACGAAGGTTCGATGCTCAAGAAACTGGGAACGTCGTTTAAGAAACCGTACTTCGTACCGCTCGTCATAACACTCGTCATGAGCTTCGGTCTCATGGCATACGAATCAGTACTTGGTCTATTCGTCGATGACCAATTCGGTGCTTCACCGAAAGACATCGCGATCATGGTGACGTCGACCGGTATCATCAGCGTCATTGCTCAAATCTTCATCGTTGATAAGTTGTCACGTAGTCTCGGAGAAGGAAAGGTCTTGAACCTATTCCTGTTCATCGCAGCGCTCGGCTTCCTGTTGTCATTATTGACATCAAGTTACGGTGGATTCTTTGCGATCACCCTCGTCATCTTCCTCGCGACGTCAATTTTACGTCCCGTCTTGAATACGATGATTTCAAAGCTCGCTGGTAATGAGCAAGGCTTTGCTATGGGAATGAACAACGCCTACATGAGCATCGGGAACGTGCTCGGACCGACGCTTGCGGGTGTCCTGTATGACGTCAACATTCTCTATCCGTTCGCACTCGGTCTGATTTTCCTCGTCGTGACGTTCATCGGATCATTCATCTGGCAAAAACGTCAAGCACGATTAATTGCCAAGGTCGAACAGAGTTCTTAAACGCATCAAAAATAGCCTCGATTGCTCCATCCCATCGGACAGAGCAGTCGAGGCTATTTCGTTTAACGATATTCGCCCGTTATACGGATTGTTCCTCTGTTCTTGACACAAGCAGTTTCGCAACGATTTCTGTTAACAAGAAGACGAAGACGATTCCTGTAAAATCTAGCGTCAACCACGGCATCAGACCGCAGCCGATTAAAAGTGTCCCAATCATTAACGGACGATACGAAGAAAAGGATGGTCGCTTCGAACGGACACTCAAAAGGATGCTCACGACACCAAGCACGATAAGCCATGTCACCGAAATATTATAGAAAAAGTGATCGACCAGTAAAAACAGACCAATCGGATATAGTGGAACCCACCAACGGTTCATACCGATACCTCCCATTTTCTTTTCAGTATCGCATGATTTGAATTGATTCCCTTTATTTTGAAATCACTTATCCGTACTGCTTTTGATGCGCACGTTTAAGTTCAAGGTATTCTTCATCCGCCCGGATCAAATCCCATTTTTCTTGAAAGATGGCCGCAGATTTTGCTTTTTCTTCGTCAATCTCGCGCGTGTGCAATTCTTTAGTCTCTTTATCTTTATATTTGCGTCCACCCTTGTAGTTCGCGTAACGTCGTGCGCGCGTATGTCCCATCTGAATGAACTTCCGCGCCATATCCATGCCGACGAAGTCCCCGTCTTCTTTATAAGCTAAATACATCTTATAAATTTTCTCAGACGATTCCTTCGCGATGTCCGGCGTCTTAAAACGCCAATGCGGCAAAATCTCACTTTTATAAGGTTCGACGAGTAAGACCCCTTGCTCCCCACGTCCAACCCGGTACTTTTCCGGCTCCTTACGAAAATCCGTCGTCTTGAAATCGAGATCGTAATCAAACGGCATCCCGGCCACGCTCCCTTCTACTTCGAAACGTTCCCTTCCCGTCCGTTCATCAATCCTCGATTCGGTAGAGTCCCTGCGTATAAATCGTCGCTAAGACGTGCGCGATCTCTTCAATCGTCGCTGTCGCCTCTTCGCGGACGACTTCGAATAAATACATCTCATTCGCGAAGAACCAGCCACGGGCGACGAGTTTTGGATCGACATCTTGCCGTGCGAGTCCTGTCTCCTGCGCATACTGGATATCCTGACTGATCCGATCAATAAAGCGTTCCCGAATCGCTTTCCATTTTGCACGGACGATGTAAGACACGCCGATCGCTTGCTCGACAATCCGTAGTATCGCTCGTTCTTCTTCCGCGAGACGTAAGAAATCCGTCGCTTGCGTCACGATGCGTTCCTTTGCCTCCATCGACGTAGTCGGTTCGAATGTTCGTTCCGCGATTGCGTGGAAGCGGCTCATGACATCTTCCATCAGGACGACGAGCAGCTCATCTTTTCCTTCAAAATGGACATAAGCCGTTCCGTAACCGACGCCAGCTTGTTTAATCACTTGTGAAATCGTTGCCGTTTGAAATCCTTGTTCTAAGAAGACGTCACGTGCCGCACTCAACAGTTTCTCGCGTGTCCGCACCGTGCGCAGATGACGTTTATCGATTTTTTCTGGTTGAGAAGATGACATGTCCTTCACTCCTTTTGTTTTCTCTATTCGATAATATTGACACAATGTCAATTTGTTTGCTACGCTTTTGTCAAAATTGATTGAGCATTCATTTGAGGAGGATGACGTATGACACTGCAAGCAAAACGGAGCGATGCTGTTGCTCTGGACGAGCAAGATGCACTCGCTGCCTATCGTGATGAGTTTTATCTGCAACCGGGTAGTATCTATATGGACGGAAACTCGCTCGGTTTATTATCGAAGCGTGCCGAGAAGACGTTGCTCGAGTCGCTATCAGACTGGAAAGAACTCGGAATCGATGGCTGGATGAAAGGACGTCATCCTTGGTTCGAATTATCGGAACGTCTCGCTGCTCTCAACGCTCCGCTCGTCGGCGCACAAGCTGAAGAAGTCATGGTCACCGGTTCGACGACCGTCAATCTCCATCAACTCGTCGCGACATTCTTCCAACCAACAGAAGGACGAGATAAGATTTTAGCGGATGCGCTGACGTTCCCGTCGGATATCTATGCCCTCCAAAGCCAACTTCGTTTACGTGGCCTGGATCCGGAGACACACCTCGTCCAAGTTCCGAGTCGGGATGGTCGCTTTTTAGAAGAAGATGATATCATCGCCGCGATGACGGATGATATCGCGTTGATCGTCTTGCCGGCGGTACTTTACCGAAGTGGACAAATTCTCGATATGGAGCGTTTGACGAAGGCGGCACACGACCGTGGCATCCTGATCGGTTTTGATGGTTGTCATTCCGTCGGAGCCGTTCCCCACGCGTTCCATGACTGGGGCGTCGACTTTGCCTACTGGTGTAATTACAAACACTTGAACGGTGGTCCTGGAACGGTTGGTGGATTATTCGTTCACGAACGTCATTTCGGAACGTTGCCTGGTCTGACGGGCTGGTTTGGTTCGCGTAAGGATAAGCAGTTCGATATGGATCATACGATGACACCGGCGGCGCATGCCGGTGCCTTCCAGATCGGGACACCACACGTCTTAAGTCTTGCTCCACAAATCGGTGCATTAGAGATGTTTGACGAAGTCGGTATCGAAGCCGTTCGGACAAAATCACTCGCGTTGACGCAGTACATGATGGAACTCGTCGAGCAGGAACTCACACCGTACGGTTTCGTCATCGGAAATCCGGTCGATGATAAACGCCGTGGGGCGCATCTCAGCCTCGAGCACCCGGAAGCAGCACGGATTTGTAAAGCACTCAAGGAAAATCGGATCATTCCCGATTTTCGGGCGCCGAACATCGTCCGTCTAGCACCCGTCGCTCTCTATAATACGTTTACCGATGTCTATGACGTCGTCGCGACACTCAAACGAATCATGAAAGATAAAGAATACGAACGTTTCGCGAATGAACGCGAAGTCGTTGCTTAAGGAGTACACCATGGAACAACCTACTGAACTACGGCGTGAACTCAAGACACGCCAACTCACGATGATTGCGATGGGCTGTGCGATCGGAACCGGTCTTTTCCTCGGAAGTGGACTTGCGATCGGGCTTGCCGGACCGAGCGTTTTGATCAGTTACGCAGTCGGCGCCTTCATCGTCCTACTTTTAATGGGCTGTCTCGCTGAAATGACGGTCGCTCATCCAACATCTGGCTCGTTCGGTACGATTGCCGAACGATACATTAGTCCATATGCGGGTTTTCTCGTCCGCTATTCATACTGGATCGCAAACGTTCTCGCGATCGGTGTCGAAGTCAGTGCGATTGCGATCTATATGAAATACTGGTTCCCCGACGTTCCCGGGGTCGTCTGGATTCTCGTATTCGCTGCCGCGTTGATTTACATCAATGCCACGACAGTCAATACGTTCGCGACCTTCGAATACTGGTTCTCAGTCATTAAAATCAGTGCCATCTTGCTATTCATTTTGCTTGGTGCCTACTTGGTTATCGGTAGTCCAAGTCCTGAGATTGGTCCACAAAACTTCACGAACGACGGTGGTTTCATGCCGTTCGGCTTCTCAGGTCTCTGGATCGCAATCTTCATCTCCCTGTTCAGCTTCCTCGGAACGGAATTGATTGCTGTCACTGCTGGTGAAGCGAAGGACCCAGATGTCGCCGTACCGAAAGCATTAAAAGCGACGGTCTTCCGTCTCTCGACGTTTTATGTCGTCACGATTGCTTTGATGTTGATGATCGTCCCATGGCAACAAGCAGGCGGTGTCGATCAAAGTCCGTTCGTTAAAGTAATGGAGATGCTATCGATTCCATATGCAGGCGGTATCATGAACTTCATCATCCTGACAGCGGCGCTGTCTGCGATGAACAGTCAACTGTACGCTTCGACACGGATGATGTATTCGTTATCGAAGGCAACGTATGCGCCAAAAGTATTTGGACGCTTGAATCGAAAAGGTGTACCACTCTTCGCACTCGCCTTATCGACACTCGGCATTTTTCTCGCAGCGATCATCAGCAGTCAATCGAGCGTTTCTTATCCATTCATGATGGGGATTTCGATGTTCGGGGCGATTTTCACATGGTTCATGATTTTCATCTCCCATCTGTACTTCCGTAAAGCCTGGGAACGTGAAGGTGGACGGACGTTACCGGTTCGGATGATGGGCTATCCGTATCTGACTGCCCTCGGTGCATTGTTGTTATTCGCACTCGTCCTAACGACATGGTTCACGGATTTCCAAATCGTCTTGAAGTTTGGTGTACCGTGGTTAGTGTTCTTATCGATCGCCTATTTCTTCTGGAAACGGGCGCATCCGGAACAACCACAGACCGCTGAAAAACGAAAACTAAATTAATTCGATAAAGGGGATGAACGGGAATGACAAAGACAGATCCTACGTCTATTGAAGCATCGATTCAAACGGATTTTAAGAAAGATATGTCCTACGGGGATTATTTGCAACTAGATCCATTGCTTACGAGTCAACATCGCTTATCGGGGCATCATGACGAGATGCTGTTCATCATCATTCATCAAACGAGCGAACTCTGGATGAAGCTGATCCTGCATGAGATGCGAGCAGCGACGCAAGCGGTCGCAAACGATGATCTCGAATCATCGTTTAAGATGCTCGCACGTATCTCAAAGATTCAACACCAGTTGATTCAGTCGTGGAATGTCTTGTCGACCTTGACCCCTGCCGAATATCTGGAATTCCGTGATGCGCTTGGTCACTCATCCGGTTTTCAATCGTATCAAAACCGTCAAATCGAATTCGCGCTCGGCTTCAAGAATGAGCAGATGCTAAAAGTGTATGCGCATGACGAAACACTCTATCCGATGATGCTCGAAGACTTGAAGACACCAAGCATCTACGACGAAACGATCCGGGCGATGGCGCGCCATGGGCTACCGATCGACCAATCCGTCCTTGATCGTGATGTCACGCAAGACTGGACGCCGAATGCAAGTGTCGAAGCAGCTTGGGCGACCGTCTATCGGGATGTCGAACAATACTGGGATCTGTATGAGCTCGGTGAAAAACTACTTGATATCGGGAGCCAGCAGCAGATGTGGCGCTTTAACCATATGAGTACCGTCGAACGGATCATCGGACAAAAGCCAGGAACGGGCGGTTCTTCTGGCGTCAGTTATCTACGACGTGTGCTCGACCACCGATTCTTCCCGGAACTGTGGTCAGTCCGCACGACATTATGAGGAGGATGAAGCGATGACACGATGGATTGATGTTTCACAACCACTTGATCGCCACGTCACGACGTGGCCGGGAGATACACCTTTTGAAGCGACATTGACATGGAATAAGGCAGACACCGGTTCCGTTAACGTCGGAAAGGTAACGATGAGTCTGCATACTGGCACTCATGTCGACGCGCCGTTTCATTTTGACGATGCTGGACAAAAAATCATCGACCTTGATCTGGATCTCTACATCGGACATGCGCGTGTCATTTACTTACCAGGTCGTACAGAAATCACAGCCGCTGATTTAGATGGCTTTGAGCTAAATGACGTCCAGCGCTTGATCATCAAAACGGATGGTTGGATCGACAAATCAACTTTCCCAGAAACGATTCCCGTCTTGACGCCAAGTCTTGCTGAGCGTCTCGGAGAACTCGGGATTTCGCTGATTGGTCTCGACTTACCAAGCGTCGATGCGATCGATAGTAAGGAAATGGCGGCCCATCACGCACTGGCGCAGCATGGAGTCCATATCCTTGAAGGACTCGTCCTTGATGCGATCACGCCTGGTGATTACCACCTCAACGCTGTTCCACTTCCGCTCGTCGACGGCGACGGTAGTCCCGTTCGTGCCTTACTTCGTCCATACTAAAAAATCCGTCCAGCAGGCTCTCTGCTGGACGGATTTTTTGTTACTTAGGTAGTGGTTCGAACAAACTAGCTTCGATTTGACGAACGACATGCCCAAGGACTGCAAGCGATGGATCAACCTCAAATCCTTGATCCAGAGAATGATTTGCTCCTTCAATAACATCAATCGTCAGTTGTGAGGTGCGACACGTTTCAAGTGCCGCTTCATCATAAAACTTATCGGCTGTTCCGATGACAAGGAGTCCAGCTTGCGACGAGGTGGCGATTTGTTCGACTACTTCGGCTTCAAGAACGGGTGTTAAGAAGACGAAACGTGCTGTCTGTAGATTCGGCTTAGCGAGCAATGCCGCTAGCGGAATTGTTCCTAACGACTTTGCGATGAACTGAACGTTTTCATATGTATGTGTCGCAAGCACTTCTGAGACGACGGCGTCGACCCGTTGCGTCATGCAGACATTCGATTCTGCGTCTGTCATCGAAAAGAGCTCTTCTGTCACATAATGAATACAGATGACATCGATGTCTCGAGCTAGTAGTGCCATCCGGCTGTAGTAGAAGTAAGGATGGTCGTAAAGGTACGATGCTCCCGAAATCAAGAAGCAAACCTGTTTGGATCCCATTTGAAAATGATCATATGAAACGGTTGTCTGATCGACGACGATGGATGATTGTTCGATATGCATGAAATCCCTCCACACTTTTTCTAGACTTTACCATTTCAAAGGTAGACTGTCATGTCTTTTTCGGTTCTCCCTTATAAACTAAAAAAGGCGATGTACCAAATTGGGTCATCGCCAATCCTATATCTTTATCCAATCGGAGCAAACACGGACTGTTCGACTTGTTTTAATTCATAGAACGGTCCTTGTCGCGCCATCAATTCGGTATATGTTCCGACTTCGATGACGTGACCTTGATCCATGACGATGATTTGATCCATCGCTTCAAGACCCGCTAATCGGTGGCTGACGAGGACAAGTGTCGCGTTCTCCGCTCGCGTGAACAATCGATCGAGAATCATCTGTTCTGTCAAAGCATCAACGGAAGACGTCGGTTCGTCAAGCAAGTAGAGCGACGCTTCCCGTAAGAGCACACGAGCAATCGCTAAGCGTTGTTTTTCTCCTCCAGACAAGTTCTCGCCTTTTTCAAATACACGATCGTTTAATTCGAACGTCGTTAACCCAACATCATCGAGTGCTTGACGCATCGCCTCGTCCGTTGCTGCTTCGTTCGCAAGCAATAGATTATCGCGAAGCGTTCCATAAAAGTAATGATTCTGTTGCAGGACGACATTTGCGTGTTGCCACAGTCCTTCCGGATCAACCGTCTGACTCTCTTGACCAGCAATCGTTAATCCGTCTCTCGGATACATCCGTAACATCAATTGAAGTAACGTGGATTTCCCGGAACCACTCGCCCCGACGATTGCCGTCTTCTTGCCGGCAGGAATTGAGACGGTGATGTCACGTAAGACCGGACGCGGTGCATCAGGGAAAGTGAACGTCAACGCGTTCGTTTCAAAGGATGGTGCCTGATCGAGAACAAACGTGTCATAAGTTGGCTCTTCTTGCTCGGTCACGACTTCATCAAGTCGTTTCGCAGCATGCCGGCTATCTTCGAAAAAGCCCGGTAAAATCGCCATCGGTGCGGCGTTTTCAAAAACGGTCAGCGATGTCATGACGAGTAAAGCGAGGAAGACCCCTTCGAGCTGTCCGCTCGCGACAAGATAGGCACCGACACCAAGAACGAGCCAAGAGATGATCAGCGTCACCATCGTATTCAAGGCCAAGTTCGAAACAGCATGTAAACCATTACGTTTTTCTTCTTCGACATACCGTTTTGCGACGGCATTCAAGTCCTGTTCTTTTTGATCAAGTTGCTGATAAATCTTTAAATCCCGATAGCCTTGGAACAACTCTGTCACTTCTGTCGACAGATCACCACGGCGGACACGAACTGAACGTGCGAAACGTTGTTCGCGGTACGCGAACCAACCCGGAATCAAGAAACCGGTCAGAATCAGACCAAGCAATAACAGTCCGGCAATCGTCCACGAGAAGAAACTGACGAAAAAGATCGTACAGAAGAAGACAAGCAGCAACACGATCGGTGGATAAAGGACACGTAAAAACGTATTTTGCAGACTCTCGACGTCCCCGACAATCCGGGCAAGTAAATCCCCACTCCGGTATTTGCCGAAAATTCCTGGCGCGAGCGGCTCGAGTCTCCGGTAGAACGACGTCCGGATATCACTGAGGATCGTAAACGTCGCCCGGTGCGAATAATAACGTTCCGCATATCGACTGACGGCGCGCGTCAGACTCGACACTTTTTGTAGCGCAATCAAGACGGCAAGCGTCTGGATCGGTGGCAATAAGGCTGCCTTTGAAATCAGGTAACCACTTGCTGCGAATAAACCGACCGCTGTCACTCCGGCGAGGACACCGAAGAAGATCGACCAGGCGATATCGCGTTTTTGATGCACCATCAATCGAAAGACTCCTAGTAGTTCCTTCATCGTGTTTCCTCCCCTCTCTGGACGCTACGCATCCGAGCATATTCCGAATCACGTCCAAGCAGTTCATCGTGAGTGCCACAATCGACGATTCGTCCGCCATCGAGGACGACGATTTGATCTGAGCGCTCGATCGTATGCAGGCGGTGTGCGACAGTGATGACTGTCGCTGCTTGTCCAAGCTGTTCGATCGCTTGTTGAAGCAGTCGCTCCGTTTTGACGTCGAGTCCTGTCGTCGGTTCATCAAAGACGATGACGTTCGGTCGTTTCAAGAACGCTCGTGCCAACGCAACGCGCTGTTTCTCGCCACCTGATAGACCACGTCCGCCTTCTCCAATTACTGTGTCAATCCCTTCAGGTAACGTCGCAATCAACTCCTCGAGTCCTGCCGCCTGCGCCGCCTCAAAAATCTCTTCCGGCGTCGCTTGACGGAGTTCACCGATTGCGATGTTTTCTGCCAGCGTTCCGGCATACAGATACGGATGCTGCGAGATGTAGCTCAACTGACGGAACCAGCTCGCTTCCTCCACCTGACTGCGCTCGATCCCGTCAAGCAGAATCCGTCCTTCTTTTGGATCCGCGAGTCCGGCAATCAACTGTAAGACAGTCGACTTACCGGCACCACTGCGACCGATCAATGCCACCTTTTGATACGGTTCAATCGCAAGTGTCACGTCTTGTAAGGCAAAACGTCCTTCTTGATACGTAAAATCAACTTCATCCAAGACGATTCGTGGTGGACGGTTCATCGAAAGTTCTGATTGACCGAAGGCGACAGGACGATCGTCTGCTGTTAGTTCGGCTGCGATCTGTTTCGCTGCCGCGACACTACCTCGTCCCGTATGGAAGGCAGCTCCCATCTCTTTTAAGGCAAGATAGTATTCTGGTGCCAACACGAGCATCAAGAACGCCGGGACGAAGGTAATGCTTTGGAACAAAATCAAGCGCAGACTGACTTCAAGTGCAATCATTCCCATGCTGAGCATCGAGATGAACTCAAGCATCAACGACGACAAGAAGGCGAGCTTCAAGACCGTTAACGTCGCATCCCGGAAATCAAGACTACTTTTTTCGATGACGTCACGTTGTCGTTTCGCACGACCAAATAACTTCAAGGTCGTCAATCCCTGCAACGTATCAAGGAATGTTCCCGAGAATGCCGTCATCTTTTCGAGTTGAGCATCGGCCCGCTTTTGCGTCATGATGCCGATGATGATGTAGAACAACGGAATGAATGGTGCCGTGATCATCATGACGAGACCGGTGATCCAGTCATAGCTGAATGCCGCGATCAAGACCATCAAGGGAACGATCGTCGTCTGGACGACTTTCGGCAAGTACTGACTGTAGTAGCTGTCCATCTCGTCTACAGCGTCGAGCAAGACACTGACCTTCTGTCCCGCTTGCCCTTGTAGCATCATCTCGACCGAACGACCTGTGTATTTCGCGACGAGTGCTTCCCGAAGCGCCTGCTTCATGTGTGCAGATAACGTCGTACCGAGACGACCGTTCCAATACGTCACGGCGACTCGGAGCAACAGCATCCCGAGGACGACGAGTAGTAACGGAATGACGGCTTCAAACGGTTGTTCTTTCAAGAAAATCCGATCGACCGTCAACACGATACCATACGATTGACCGACGACCGCAACCCCCATCAGGAAAGCTGCAATAATGAATTGAATGAGAATACTGCGTGGAATCTGGACGATTCCTTTTAATGGATTCATATACAAACGTCCTTTCACAAAGTGTGAACGACTTTTAGTGAATATTTTCACATATCGTACATTTAGTATACCGAATCCGGAACGGGGATGCCATGCAGATGCTGTCGAAAAGGTGTGACGGTTTTGTGAGAGCATATGATTCGACAATTCTTTCGAATGAAACTATTATGGATATACATTATCCACGTTTAACAAAAGGAGACTTCTCATGCAAATGAAAACCGGAGTCGAGCAATCCGTCTACGCGATGTTGCTCTTGACCTTCCTTCCGGATCGCGCTGTGTTGCCCGGTGAATTCATCAGCCAGCAACTCGGTGCCTCGCCAACCTATTTTCAAAAACTCTTACGAAAACTCGTTCAGGCGGATCTGTTGTATTCCGTACCGGGTGTCAAAGGCGGCTTTCGCTTACGGCGTCCAGCAGACGAAATTCAAATCTTTGACGTCTATCAAGCGATCGAGGGCAAACAGACGTTGTATGCGTCAAGCGGTGTCTTCGAGGATTTGATGGGAATTCAGGAACAGGAAATCGGTCTACTCTCGAATCTGATGACAGAGGCGGAAGACGCGTGGCAATCGACGTTGAAGCGCGAGTCGATCGGCTCGATCCGTCAAGCAATCGATGCCTCCTGTCCACCGGAACATTTAGAACGGTTGCATACGATAATCACAGACCGGATGATGACACTTTAATGAACAGAAAGAGGTTTTTACCATGGTATTGAATCGTTATTTTGACTTATTCGACGCGTCACGCACGGACGCACAAGCTTTTGAGGATCTCGTTTCCTTATTCACGACAGACATCACGTTCGTTCTGAACGGACAACCAAAGCACGGCATTGACGCCTGGAAACAGTTCGTCCGTCATGTGTTCACGGCGAATCAGGATATTAAGCATATGTATGCGGGCTGGGAAGAAACAACACCAGGAACGTATGAAACACGCTGGGCAGTTTGCGGAAAACGGGCAGACGGTAGTGTCTTCACGCAAGACGGAAAAGATATCGCACGTCTCGATGAAAACGGACGGATCGCTTACCTGGAGAACGTTCCAGATGATCCGACGATGTTCCGTTCATAAGATTACTTTTAAATAACGAAAACCTGTGTTCCGCGAAAGCAGAACACAGGTTTTTTGGTATTCTTATAGGTTCTTCGCTTTGAATGTGTCTCCACCTTCGATCGTGCCGTTATCAAAGCCTTTTTGGAACCAACGTTCTCGTTGCGCCGATGTGCCGTGGGTGAAACTTTCCGGTACAACATATCCTTGTCCCTTCTCTTGTAACGTATCATCCCCGACAGCATTCGCTGCCGTCAACGCTTCTTCAAGATCGCCTTCTTCGAGCAAGTTTTCGCCTTGCGCATGATGCGCCCAGACGCCGGCATAATAATCGGCCTGTAGCTCGAATCGAACGAGGTACTTGTTGAACTTCTCCTCACTCATTTGCTCTCGAAGTGGCATGATCTCGTCCGACTTTCCAAGTAACGTCTGGACATGGTGTCCGACTTCGTGCGCAATGACATAAGCCATCGCAAAATCGCCCGGGGCCCCGTACTTCGTCTGCAGTTCATCATAAAAGCTTAAATCAATGTATAATTTCTGATCACCGGGACAATAAAAGGGACCGACGGACTTCCCTGCTTGTCCGCAAGCCGAACTGACTTGATCCGTATATAAGACGAGCTTTGGTTTTTTATATGTTTTGCCATCTTCTTTAAATTCCTTCGTCCAGACCCGTTCCGTATCCGCTAAGACGACAGAGACGAAATCCGCTGCTTCTTTTTCCTGTGCTGTTTCTTCGTACGTCGTATTTTGCTGATCCCCACCGGTTAAGTCTCCGAGTAATTCAGCTGGATTACCGCCCATCAAGGTGATGACGATCAGCAGGATGATCCCAACACCACCACCGATACCGGCGATTCCTTTCCCTCCCATTCCTCGTCGATCCTCAACGTTCGAACTCCGTTCTCTTCCCTTCCATTTCATGCGCTTTCCTCCTACTCGTTTCGTTGTAGGTCTTTACCCGAAAGCATTCGTCCGTAACGCTCCGTCTTAGGATGGACGTTCCTTCTCGTATTCATTGCTAAAATAAGTACATCCATTTCTAGGAATATCGCCCTCCTGTAGAGAAGAAGTTCAGCACGGATTTTCGTAGAAAGGAGTTGTCCGATGCACTCGTTCCGTCAACACCTCAAGAACTTCATGCATACGTACCGTAAGGACATCCTTGTCCTATCTGGTATGTTTGTATTCATCCTAATTTATAGCTTCCCGTTGTTTCGTTCCGGTATGGTGACGTTCAGCGATCTATCCTTCGGACTGTCCTCACATCGCTATTTAGAAGAAATCTACGGTGCCTGGAACAATCGCTGGAGCACGACGACGCTTCTGAATGTCGCACGATTGCTCTACATCCTACCGTTTTATGTACTCAGTCTATTGTTTGGCTCATCCGGTCCCGTCTTGATCAAGTCATTCATCATCGGACTGTTGACGATCTCTGCTTTATCGATGTTCGCTTTTACGAAACGGCTCCATTCGGTTTATGTCTCGAAGCACTTTTCTTATCTCTCACTGATTGCCTTTGCGATTGCCGCGTTGTTTTATGCCTTGAACCCATGGGTGATTACGCGGATTCAACATATCTATTTACTATGTGGTTATTCCGTCTTCCCTTACGCTTTGATGTTGTTCTTCAACATCTTCGACCCGAAGTTTCGGGAACAACTCGATCCTGGTTTTCGTTTGTCTGATCGGTTGAGCCGACGGACATGGATTGATATTACCGGACTATCGATCGTCTTCGCCTTCATGGCGGCGGGGATCCATTATTTCTTCTTCTCGCTGATCTACATGGGAATCATGGTCGGACTCATTTTCCTAAAGACGAGTTGGACCCGTCGCAAAGAACGGATTTGGTCACCGTTACTGTGGTTTTATGTTCGGGCGACTTGTGCGTTTGGTCTCGTTTTTCTACTATTCAATGGATATTGGTTCTTGATGTACGTCGGCTCGATTCTGACTGGCTCACAAGCTTCACAACACAATATCAATGTCTCTGATACATTGATGTTGTTCAGCCGACACTCGAGCTGGGCGAACGTTTTATTTTTAACGAGCTACTGGTGGCCGATGTTTGATTTGACGACGTTACCGCTGACGTTTTGGATTGCTGGCGCGATTACACTTTTACTCATCTTGCTAGGAGCCGTCGTCGCGTATCGGCAACCGATCCATCTATTCTTTAGTCTGCTTGCGATTCCGCTGATCGTCTTTGCGACCGGTACCCATGAACAAGTTGCCGATGCTTTCGTCCTGTTCGTGACGAAGACACCGTTGATCGGCGCGATGTTCCGCGATCCGAATAAGCTAGTTGGTCTCTTGATGGTCAGTTACAGCTTGTTGCTCGCCGTCGGATTGAATGCCGTCTTTATCCGTGCGTCCCGGACGATTCCACTGAAGTTGTACCGGGTCGTCTCGATCGTCGGAACACTGATCGTCGTCGCCTGCTTTTTCCTCCCTTACCGGACTGTCTATATGGAAGGTTTTTATCATCCAGTCAAAATGCCTAAGGAGTACACAGCTATCCAAAAAGAAGTCGATGGGAAATGGTTGCAATTCCCGATTGCGGACGAGATGACACAACCGAGTACCGGCATCGCGACTCCACGCTGGAATCAAAATCCACGAAAAGGTGGCGAGATCAAGGCTACGGGTGACGTGCAAGTCTACACGTCGGCACACGATACCGTCTTTCATCATGAAGGGGCGTCGCCGACGATTGGTTACATGATGACGTTCATGCAATATCTACTCGACACCGGTCGGTCGGAACAAGCCGGACAGATCGCAAAAGCATTCGGACTGAAACAATTCGCCTACCGGGATGAGTACACGGGGATGAAGGACCGACAAGACTTCAATCTAAAGGTTCTACAGGAACAACGTGATCTCGTACAAACGAAACAAGTCGGCTTGTTCACCTTATTCGACTTGATTGCACCGCTCGATACCCGAACCGTTCCACAATTGATTTTGACCCCTTATGGACTCGAACGGTCAATCAGTTATCCGACACTGGATGGCTACGATCTCGGTCGTCAATCGATTTTGTATGCGACACAAGCACATCAGGATAGCCTCTCCTGGATGAAAAAGGGGGATATCGTCGAGATGATCGAGGAAAACGACCTTGTTCTCAGCCAAGTGCCGGACGAATACTACTGGAAACCGTTCGATGCGATTGATTCAGCCAATGCTTTCCTGAACTGGGGTAAGACGTTTCTCGCCAATAATGATTGGCGCTGGTATTTACGGACGCAAGGTATGACGAACCCGTCGTTTGACCTCGATTTTGGAGACGGGATCGGTCTCTCGTTTGCTTCCGCCCGGATTGACGCGCCGGTCTACAAATTAGACGGATTAAAGGCGAAGCAGGTCGCCTCCTTTAATTCGATGCTTGAGGATGAGACGTTCTTTAAAGCCGATAACCCGGACATCGTCGACTTGTCTCCGAATCCGATGTCAAAAGATAATAACCTGCCTGTCCTTCATGCGGAAGTCGCGGAAGGCGACCCAAAATACATCTGGCAAGTCGCGAAATCCGATAAGCTACCGGCACGACCGAATAACGCCTACCGCTTTGATATTACAGCGAGCGGTCGCGGGGTCGACCGGCTCCACGTCAAGGTCCGGTTCTTTGATGAGAAGGATCGCGAGCTGAATCAGACGTATGTCGTCGCTCCGCGTGATTCCGGTGATGTCGACGCGATTCACTTGCAAGGTGAATATGTCACACCACGAAACGCAAAAACGATGCGGATTGATCTACTCAGTTTCCAGCGCCCCGAGCGGAAAACGTATTGGTGGGTCCATGATATTAAAATCTTCAGCTATGAGGATTATATGATCCCGAACACGTTTACGATGACGAAAGACCTGCCAGCCGGTCGTTACGCTGGGTTTGCCCGTGTGCTGCTGAACCAAAAAGGTGGACAACTCGATTTAACCTTCAATAAACGAGGCGTCACGATTCCAACTCGACAACGATCCGGTGCTAAACTCGCTTGGGTTCCGATCGGTTCGTTCACGACGCCGAGCGGTCCTGCGACGCTCAGCGTGACGAACACGGAAGGCTTTAATGCCATCCAAAACATCGTTCTGATTCCGGAAGAAAGGCTGACTGCTTTACGAAAACGCGTCGATGATACACTCGCCTTCACGAAGACCTTGATGGTACTCGAGGCAGAGACCGGATTCGATTACACCGGTCACTTGCAGTCGGAACGAAACTATCCTGGACTGAGCTTTGGGAAAGGAGTCGCTGCGCAACGGGGACGTTTACAGCGTTCGATCGATATTCGCGAAGCGACCGACTATCAGCTTCAACTAATGTTGACTCCACCGCCAGGAAACGATGGTCAAATCACTGTCAAAATCCGAGACGGAAAGCAGGTCGTCTTCGAACGCGCTTTGTCTCGTGCTGATATTCTAAATGGTCAAAAACATCAACAGCAGATCGGGAATCAGACGGTGACGTACGATCCGCTACATTTAGCGTTTCCGTACCGGATGACAGAGTTGAGTGATGTCTACCAAACGTTATACGAGGTCAAGTTGTCCGATATCCCACTTGCGAAGGGACGCTATCAGCTAGAGCTGTCCTATGCGAGTAAGGTACCGTCACTCGTCGATTGGAAGGATCTGCACAAGTTCGACCCAAACGAGATCGTCACCGATAAAGCCCTTGCCGCTCCGGAAGCAGCAGCGAATTGTGCGACGTGCGTCTCGATCACGGATGATATGTTCGACGCGAGTGAGACCGAAGACGGCTATACGATTGATTACGAGCCGACCTGCTCCTGTGATTGGTATATTTATGCCTCGCAAAAAATGAAGGTGAAACCATATCACGAATATTTGATCCAGTTCGACGCCGTCAGCAAGAACGTCCGTCAACGACACCTTAAAGTGTATTACCTGGATAAAGATGATCGGGTCATCGGTACGGATTTCATCAATGAAGTCGAAGAAAAGAAAAAGAAGCAGTGGAACCATTATGAACAAATCGTCATTCCACCGAAGAAGACCGTCCGGATGCAACTGCATATCTGGACGCGCGGAAATGAGAAAAGGGCTGGGCAATTGCGTCTGAAGAATTTAGAAGTGCTACCGTACGATCAACTGATTCTAGTCGATCAACTCGTTCTCTCCGAGCAAAGCGGTACGCTGTTCGCAACAGAACCTGCCCGTGCGCTTGATGTCGATGCATCACAGATGGGACGGGATATAAAAAGTGATGCGCCACTCGGTCGCTTCACGGTCAATGATTCTCCGACACCGTTATTTAAGCTCCAGACAGATCAGGAAACGATGCGTGGTGACACGGCATTAAACGGCGTTAGTCAGTTGTATCGTTCGAACGAAAAGACGGCACATGTGACCGTCGTACTACGTCCGATTTATTACGCCGGACTGACCATCCTCGTCTTAGCACTCCCACTTAGTATCTTGTTAATTTATTTCATGACGAGCAATCGTGGTCTGGCTATGCGACAACGCCTATCGTCTGTGTTCAAGCAACGTCTTCCTCGTCTGAAACGAAACCAAAAATAGTGTATCGAAAAAGGACAATGGAGATCCCTCGGATCCCCATTGTCCTTTTCATTTGACCGGTACTTCCTCTTTTCGGTGGCGCTGATATAGGCTGACCATCGTCTTCAAGAAAGCGACGGAATCTTTGACGAGATTGACGTGCGATCCTTCGCGCTCGATGCAGGTCACGGGTTGTTGATAGACTCGTAAGCGTTCTTTTTTCGCTGCATACATCAGCTCTAAATCAATCGCGAGACCGCTCTCGACGTGTAGATAAGGCAACAGACGATGGACGACCCGTCGGTTGATGATCTTCAGACCGGTCTGCGAATCAGTCACTCCTCTTGGTAAGAAGAACCGTGTCAGATTTCGTTTTCCAAAGCTCATGAAACGCCGAACGGCTCCCCGGTCTTCAATCGTCAAATCTTTCGTCCCGACGACGATGTCATAGTATCCTTCTTGAGCGATCGTTAATAGCCGTGCGATATCTTCGATTCGAAACGAGTTATCCGCATCGACGAAGACGTAATAATCACTCGAGACGTTTTTCATTCCCTCGATGAACAGACCGGCCTTCCGTGTATTTTGCTCGACCTGATGTACTTCGAGATACCCGACCGTGAACAACGTATCGGTCGCTTCCATGACGATGGATCGATACTCCTGTAAGAGTGCTTTCGATCGATCCGATGAAGCATCATCAAAGAAATTGATTGAAGCGTGAATATAGTCTTCGCTGATGAAGGTCGCAAGCGACTCTAAAAAATCTTTTACATAATTAAAACGTTTCTCTTCGTTAAATATTGGCAATATAAAGGCTATAGTATCCTTTAAAATGGGATATTCAGGATGGATGATATGCTGGATTTCAGCAAACAATTCATTTGGATATGCTGGGCGATAGGAAAACAGACGAAGCATCCCGTCTCCTTGAACCCTGTGATACGGGAAATCTCCTTTTAAGCGAATCGCTTCTTTGATCAACAGAATTTTGGAGCGAGGCCGTACGGATCGAATTTGATTGGCAATTTTAATCTGCTCTTCACGCGTCTTATAGTCGACGACGTACAACAGAATCTCGTGTTCTTCAGCTTCTTGAATTTCAGTGCTGGCGATTTGTTCGAACGAGGCAGGACATCTACCAGGTTGTGTATAAAACAAAACTGGATAATAGGAAATCAATGATTCGTATGGAATATGCCGAGAGTGATCGGTGAAAACAGCAATATGCCCTTGACTCATAAGTCTCATCCTTTCCGTAAAACAGCTCTAACTGATGGGAGATGGCTCCATGACAAGCTTCATTCAGCGACATGCCGTCCTGTTGATTTTTCCGATTCTCGATGTAGCGTTAAACCTCGTAAACTATGCCTATCATTTGTTGTTAGCCCGCGAACTTTCTAGTGCTGTTTATGGATTACTAAATGCCTATTTGGCTTTCTTGGGTCTCCTACTCATCATTGGTGGCGCCTTACAATGGACCGTGACACGTGACTACAGTCAACAGAAGACAAATGATTATCAAAAGCTCCGTTTTCGTATACTGGTGGTTACAGGGTTCTTCTTACTTATTTTACTTTATGCATTACCTTATTTCCTGCCGTTTACCAAAATAAACCTACTAATTGTTTATTTCATCATCGTGTTTCATATCCTTCTGTCTTTTCGCCGTGGTGTCTTACAAGCGACTAAACGCTTCTATGCCCTGAACCTTTCTTATTACATCGAATCCGTCGTCAAAGTTTTAGCCACATGGCTTTTGATTCAACAAACGGATGTCAGCTATGCATTGTTATTCATTTTGGCTGGCATGATCGCGTCCTATCTATTAAGCCTGATACAAGTCACGTTCCCGGTTAGTAGCGGGCGTATTCATGCGAACGGACTCGTCCATATGATCCATACACAGGTCGTCATGACACTATTTTTCACTCTCGATAGTCTTCTCGTCACCCGTTACTTCCCGCAATTAGCCGGAGATTATTCCGTTGCCTTACGGTTTGGTCAACTCCTGTTGTTCGTTGCGTTATCACTCGCCCAATTGTTGTTGCCACGCTTAAGCCAAAAAAGTCAGGACGAAGCCTTTCTTCTTTGGGAGCGTCGCTTTTACCGCATCTTATTAGGTGGAATGGCTCTTGCTGTTTTGGTGTACTGGACGATCGTCCCTTATCTGATTCCGCTTCTATTTGGGAGCGGCTACGACATGGCAACTCATTACATCAAATATATGGTTTTCGTTTATGTCGGCATCACATTGATTCAATACGAAGCACTTGTTCAGTTTTCCCTACATCGAACTGGTTACTTGAAAGGCTATTGGCTGATTCTGGTTCTGTTCGTCCTTGTCTTGACGACATTTCACTCGACCGTCGAGATTTGGTTGCTTGCACAAGCAGGTGTCTTTTTACTTGGCGCCCTGATTTTACGTTTCACTTTACCTCGACACCCCATCCCGTGAAGGAGGCATAACATGAAACCCCATCTACTTTTTTTATCTTGGCGCGATATCAAACACCCGAAAGCAGGTGGCGCAGAAGTGTTCACCCACGAGATGCTCCGACGTGTCAGTGATGAGTATGAAATCACTCATTTTTCTCCCGCATTCGAAGGCGGACACGATGTCGAGTATTTGGATGGAATCACTTATATCCGGAGAGGTACTGCGCTTTCCGTCGTTCCGCTCGCCTTTTCTTATTATCAGTCGCATGCTGCGACGATTGATTTAGTCGTCGATCAGATGAACACACATCACTTTTTCACACCCTTGTATGTTCCATTAGCGAAACGTGCCCTCTTCATTCATCAACTGACACGTGAAATCTGGCAAATCAATGTTCGTCCTCCGTTTTCATACGTCGGCGAATGGACGGAGACACCGCGTCTGCAGCTGTACCGGACCGGTCGCGCGTTGACGGTCAGTCAGTCCACGGCAGACGATCTACTTGCTGTCGGCTTCTCCAAGGACGACGTGACGATTCTACCGGAAGGTCTCTCCTTTACCCCATGGAACGAAGAAGACTGGAAGCCGAAAGAAGCACATCCGACTTTTTTATACGCTGGACGGATGTCGGCCTATAAAGGAATCAATGATGCACTCCAAGCTTTCGTCATCGTTAAACGGGAGTATCCTGACGCTCGTTTCTGGGTTATCGGAAAAAAAGACGAGGCGTATATCACCGAGCACCTTCATCCAATCGTCCCGGAAGAGATGCGTGACGCCATCACCTATTTTGGATTCGTCAGTGAGGAAGAAAAGCTCGAACGGATGAGTCGCGCGACGGCGCTCCTGTTTCCTTCTAAACGAGAAGGTTGGGGTCTGACGGTCAGTGAAGCGGCGGCTGTCGGTACACCAACGATCGTCTATGACGCCCCTGGACTGCGTGACGCCGTCCAGTATGGTATGACTGGTTACATGGCAAAAAGTCAGACCCCGGGCGCCCTCGCTGCCGAGATGCGGGCTTGCTTACGTGACCCCGAAGAATACGAAATGATTCAAGCAGCCGGTCATCGTTTCGCTCAGACCTTGCACTGGGATCATACAGGTCAAGCGTTTCGCAACTGGTTGCAACGCGAATTGATACCCGTCGCACTGAAGGAGGATTTTTCATGATTGGAATCGCTATGTCCACATACGAAAATGAAGCAATCATCACGGAAACGATCCGCTCACTTCAGACACAACAGGCTTCTTTCCTTTGTGT
This sequence comes from Exiguobacterium sp. s46, assembly GCF_018618875.1. NCBI lineage: Bacteria > Bacillati > Bacillota > Bacilli > Caryophanales > Exiguobacterium > Exiguobacterium sp. s46. Next base: position 29,336 of record NZ_JACSMY010000002.1, on the reverse strand, counting down.
CATCGCGGATGATGGTTCGACCGATTCGACTGTCGCGACGATGCGTCGATTGACCGCAAATGATACGCGATTTGAAGTGCTTGCGCTACCGCACGGTGAACGAGGTATCGCTCGCAAGACTGCCATTGATCGCTTAAAGCAACACGATGTCGAATACCTCTATATCATTGATTCCGATATGGTACTTGAAGAACAGTTATTAAAAAGCTGCCTCTTATATCTTGAGGCACATTTAGAGGTCGGAGCACTCGTCATTCCCGAACGCGCGTACAGTGATTATGATAATTACTTCAGTCAAGTGAAGGTCTTTGAGCGTAACCTGTTCAACGTTCCGACGGATCAACTCGACACGCATACGATGGAAGCTGCTCGCTTCTGGCGGCTCGAGGCGTACGTCGCTTCTGGCGAGATTGATCCGACGCAAATCAGTTTCGAAGAGACGCAGCCGACAATCCGTTATTTGGAACAAGGCGGGATCATTCGCCGTGCGACGTTCACCTACGTACACCACAACGAAAAGCAGGTCGAATTAAATGACCTGCTTCGAAAGAAACGCTATTACTTTGATGTCATGCCCGCGACGCTCGACGCGGAACAGGGTGGCTTCATGAAGGCCTTACGACGTTGGTATTTCTTCCGTCCTGTTCTCTATCATCAGGCTAACTTAAGAAAATACAGCCGTCATCCGCTGTTGACCGTTGGCGTCATCTACATGTACTTGCGTCTTAGCTTCATTGGTGTAGAGTCCCTCTTCTTCAAACGGGTTTCGTAAGACTGCCGGTCAGCGATTGATAGAGGATGTACGTTCCGAACTGTGTAGGGAATTCGAAGCGGTGAATACCGTTCTGGTCTTCTAGAATCTGTTCATGATGATCAATCGTCAGGGCACGTTGACTGATGATTGATCCATCTTCGTAAAAGAGACAATACGGACGATTTGAATTGATTAACACATCGGTAAAATGTTGTCCCAGATTCCGTTTACGTTGTTTCGTTTCCACGACCTCATCTCCGATGCGGGTCATGATACTAAGAACCCGATCGTCAATCTTCAATGGTTTCGTCATCATCCGACTGACGTTTCCTGCGTTCACAGCCGCCAGCAACGTATGGACTTGCATATAGTCCGTCAAGACGATTTGTTTCGTTAACGGTGCCCGTTGTTTAGCAGCACGTAACAGCTCGACGCCATCCATTTCCGGAAGTCGAAGTTCCGTCAGCAAGACATCAACGTCGGAATTGCTGAGTTGTTCCAAAGCCTCTTCTCCTGATCGTGCTTCCTGTACGTCTTGTCCCGCTGCCAGTAGTTTACGGCGTAAAATCCGTCGTGTCGGTTCATGTGAGTCAACTAATAGATAAAGTGCCATATGCTATCGCCTCCGTTTTAAAAAGAAAGGATGGTCGTCAATGTATATTCTTTTACTATCAGGTGGATCCGGAAAACGGCTTTGGCCGCTCTCGAACGATTTAAACTCGAAACAGTTCTTAAAGATTCTAGAAGATCGCGATGGTAATAAACAATCGATGATGGAGCGGGTCTTCCAACAACTTCAGGAAGTCGGTCTGGACGACCGGACCGTCATTACGACGACGAGTTCACAAGTCGATGCGATTGAAAATCAGCTAGGCTTCCGTACTTCCATCATTCAAGAACCCTCACGTCGCGATACGTTCCCTGCCATCATGCTTGCGACAAGTTATCTCGCAGAACGGATCGATTTAGAAGAGACGGTCATTATCATGCCGGTCGATCCTTACGTTGAACTATCGTTCTTTGAACGCTTTGAGCAACTGGACCAAGCCGTTCAAGAACATCCAGATGCGCTTCATTTAATGGGGGTCGAACCGTTGCATCCGACATCAAAATATGGCTATATCATTCCGCAGACTTCCGAAAATATGTCCATCGTCGATCGCTTCCAGGAGAAACCGACTGTTGAAGTCGCGAGTGACTTAATCGAACAAGGTGCACTATGGAACTGTGGTGTCTTTGCCTGTCGCCTTGACTTCTTAATGCAGTGTCTAGAAGAACAAGATGTGCCGACGACATTCGAGGCGCTCCGTTCGAACTACGAGGCACTAGAAAAAACATCATTTGATTATGCGGTCGTTGAAAAGACCGATTCTTTATTCGTTCATCGGTATGAAGGCTACTGGAAAGATCTCGGAACATGGAATACATTAACGGAAGAGATGCCGCATCCGCTTCACGGAAACGCCCGGATGCTCCACTCGACGAACACACATATCGTGAATGAGTTACAGGTTCCCGTCCTCGGAATCGGACTCGATAACTTGATCGTATCCGTGAGTCCGGATGGTGTCCTCGTTGCTTCGAAAGATGAAACACCTGCCTTAAAGGAATATTTGACGGATGACACTTTGCCACCACAATTTGAATGGAAACGCTGGGGCTATGCGACGATCTTACATCAACAGCAACTAGAGGACGGACGCTATGCCGTGACCCGACGTTTGCATATCAAGGCGCATCAACAAATCAGTCACCATTATCATGCACATACGGATTCGACGTGGAGTATCTTACAAGGTCGCGCTGAGGCACTGATCGATGGTCAGTCACAGCAACTCGGACCAACTTCTGTCGTGCATATCCCACAAGGTATTCCGCATACGCTGACCACACTAGAGGATCTGATCATGATTGAAATTAAATATTCCATCGATTGGACGGAGCAAGATAACTATCCGCTCCCGACCTCGATTCGTTCCAAACCATGATGTTAGAAAGGGCACCTCCTATCGGTGCCCTTTCGTCTGCTCTAATCTAAAAACACTTCACTCGTCACGAATGTGACGGATCCCGCTATTTCGTAATCTCCCGCTCGACGCGGCACAAAGAATTGTTTTCCTTTCTGTAAGGGAATCACGCGATTCCCTTGCCGCGCTTCTCCTTTACCTTCGATGACAGTCAATAAACGAAAGACTGGATGATCCTGTAATGTATATCGACTGGTCACTTCATGACGGATCACCGTAAAGGAAGGTACTTGAAGCAACTTCGTCATGATGCCCCCTTCCTTGATGATCGTCTCTGGTTGGTTCGTCCACGGCTCATCTGGAATCGTCGTGACAGCGACTGCCTTCTCAACGTGCAATTCTCTCGGTTTCCCGTCATCTCCTAATCTGTCGTAATCATATAGTCGATACGTTCGATCGCTCATCTGTTGAATCTCAAGAAGAACGATACCTGGTCCTAGAGCGTGGATCGTACCACTCGGAATGTAATAGAATTCGCCAGGTTTAACTTTTTGATGCCGAAGTGACGTCTCCCAGTCCTTTTCTTGAGCGCACCGAAACAGGGCATCCCGTGATTGTAGATTGTGACCAAGAATGATTTCTGCCTCTGGTGCAGCCTCTAAGATATACCAGCACTCATTCTTGCCGTATGGTTCTCCTTCTAGCCGTCGTGCCTCCTCATCGTTCGGATGGACTTGAACGGATAAGTAGGCGGACGAGTCCAGAAATTTTACATGAAGCGGAAAGGCATCCAGCAGATAATCACCGAATAATTCTGTCCGTTTCGTTTGCCATAATTCATCTAGCGTCTTCCCCTGATCAGGTCCATCTAAGAAGTACGTCCGCCCACTCGCGTGAGCAGATGCTGTCCAACATTCTCCAATTTGTCCTTCTGGTAACTCAAACTGAAACAACGCCTCTAAACGTCGACCGCCCCAAATTCGTTCTTTGAAAATCGGTTGAATGGCATACATATCGACGCGGACTCCTGATAGACTAGGAGCGACGCTTCACCTCCATCTATACGTTTAGTTACCTCTTTATACCCATTTTTATGTCTATATTATCCAAATAAAACAGATTGAATCATAAAAAAACCAACTCTTAGTGCATCACTAGGAGTTGGTTTTCGTACAGTTTGCTAGCTCTTTTATTGTTCGAGGTAATCGATGATCGTCTGCGGATCCACGCGTTTCGTATAATCCGATGATACTTCTGCGAAACGAATCACACCATCCGTATCAATGATGAACGTCGCCGGTTTCGGTAACTGCCAATCCTCATTTCCATTGTGCTTCGCTACATCGAGTCCCGATTCTTTGTAAATCTCAATCAAATAATCTGGCAGGTCAAACACGAGATCAAATTGACGGGATACATGTAAATCAACGTCACTTAAGACAGGGAAACTTAACGCATTCTTGTTTGCTGTCTGCTCAGCAAATTCAGGTGTCTCCGGACTGATTGCAACGACAGTCGCTCCCTGAGCACGAATACGGTCGATTTCCCGTTCATACGCGCGAAGCTCGAGATTGCAGTATGGACACCAGCCACCCCGGTAGAACGTCAAGATGACAGGACCTTGCTCGAGTAATGTCTCGATCGCCACAGGCTTGCCGGATACATCGGGTAACGTAAAGTGTGGAATCGTATCACCGACACCTAAACCTTTTGCGATACCAGAAGCAGCCAGCTCAGCTGTCGCTTCCGCCATCAATCGTTGTTTCTCAGCAGGTGCCTTTTGTCGGAATTCCGATTGATACTGTTTGATTTCTTCGAGTAATCGTGTCATATGTTCTCCCCCTTTGTTGCTGTATAGAATAACAGGGAGATTACTCGTTTGTCTCTTCTGACGACTCCTCCGCCTTCTTCCGGAATCGTTTCACAAACCCCATTAGTTGTTCCGGTGTCAGCTCGAGCTTATTCTCATAGACATATTTTGTTCCATATCCGAGTGCAAGGGTGGCGGTCGAAGCAACGCCCGCGGCAATGACGGCACCATACCCCGGAACGAGCTTCGCAATTTGCCGAAAAGCAGTCTTTCCGGAGTTTCCGACGATCGTCACGACAAGTAACTCCTTCGCACTCTCTTTGGATAACTGCCGTTCGTACAGATTCGATAACTTGAGCATCAAGCCGATTTGAATTGAAGTCAGCGGAATGATATCAGCTCCTGGAAACGGCACGGCACCAATCGCACCTGCGGCTGTTCCAGCACCTACGATCCAGTTGTTAGCGATTTTCCCGCGAACGGTTGGATCCATCTGGCGAACGAACACATTATCCTTGTCGAACTTTTTTAAGATATCGAGGACCTCCCGGCGGAGCCGATCAATGTTCGTTCCTTCTCGTGCTGATACGGGAATGATTTTGGGTCCTGGTAGTTTTTCTGCAATATGGTGGACGATCGTGTCGACATCATCCGTCGCATCCATCTTCGTCACGACGATCAAGACATTTTGGTTATGTTGATAGATTTTTCGAAAGTTTTTCGTCTCCGTCTCAGATAAAACGGTACCTGCCGCATTTAAAAAATAAAGGATGACATCGGCACTTTGATAGTACGTCCACGTCGCTTCCGAGTTCTGTGTATTGGCATCATTCAATCCTGGTGTATCGACGAAGATGACTTTATCCTCCGGATGCTGCCGGACTTGATCGATGCGAATCGTTTCACCCGGGCGCGCCCCGACCGTTGCGACTTCGCGACCAAGAATCGCGTTCAAGGTTGAGGATTTCCCCGCATTGACGTCTCCGATCAAAGCAACCGTCACGTCCTGCTCCAGCGATTGATTGAAATCCCGTCGCTCCGATTCAAACGACTGATCAAAGATTTCCTCCAGTTTGCGTTTCCGTTTTTGTTGATTGGTCTCGAGTCCTTCACCAAAAAAATCATCCATCGTGATCCCTCCCCCTTCTTCTGCTGTCTGTCTTTTCCCGTTATCCCTCGCTTTCAACACAAAGAAGGCAAGGGAACATTGCGTCCACTTGCCTAATTTTAGAGATATGTGCTGCGTCGCTCGAGCAATACCGTATCGCGCCATCTGCCTCCGAGCCGACCAATTCGCTCCCGGCGACCGACTTCCCGAAAATCAAAACGTTCATGAAGGCGCAGACTCGCTTGATTTTCCGGAAAAACTTGCGATTGCAACGTCCAGATCCCGGCTGCTTCACTTGCTTTAATGACGTCTTCCATCAAGCGTGTGCCGACACCTTTACCGCGTGCTTCTTCCGCGATATAGAGGCTGATTTCAGCGACACCAGCGTATGCCGGAATCGAAGAGAATGGACTTAACGCGACCCAGCCGAGCAATTGCTCGTCTTCAATCGCAACGAGACGACTGTGTTCATGGTGATGCCTCGTCCATTCTTCGTACGGTAATGCCTCCGTGCGAAACGTCGCGTTCTCCGTCTTTATCCCTTGTTCGTAGATCCGAACGACTTCCGGGTAATCGTCCGCTGTCATTTGACGTACTTCCATCTCATCAGGCTCCTTTGTTGCTCACTGTTGATTCTAGTTCGACAGCATGCCAGGAGTCTCCTGTTTAATCGACGGTGAACGGAATCGGCTTCAAGTCGATTGGTGTATTCGTCACAGTGTTGGAATAGCCGGTTTGTAGATAGAAGTCATCGATTGCATCTATTTGTGACGCCGATAACGTGAACGTCGCCCGTAGTAGCTTTTGTTTCGCATCGATGACTTCAACAGTCGGTTTGATTTCGCGACCATCCGGTGGTTCGTTTCCTTGAATCAGGAACATACTGTTTTTAACATCCAACTTGATATCTGAAATTTTTTGATCCGAGTTCGTCAAGAAATCGACTTGTACGTGAGAACCGGACGTCTCTACCTTTTGAATCGTCATCTTCAATGGATGATGCGCATCTTGTTGCGTATAAGGGAAGGATGTCTTCTTTAGTGACAGCCAATGTGTCTTCGGTGAAAGGCTCAAAGAAGGATGCAACGTATAGGACCCGGATGGAATGACATAATTTCCGAATCGAATCCGCGAGACATCCGTTCGTTGCGACCCGGTAACTGTACCACTTACTAACGATGTTCCGACTGACCAGTTTTTGATGATTTCTTTCCCTTTATCATCAAATAGAGCCAGTTCTAGCCAATACTGATCCGCCTTCGGATAAACTGCCGTATAATCAAACGTCGTACTTGCCTGTCCTTTTGTCATTTGTTTCAACGTGATATCGACCGCATAATCAGGATTCTTCACCGTCGTATTAAACGTCTGTTCAATGGCTTGCAATCGTTTGACCGGAACCTCGAATTGCCAGTTCCCGTCTAGACCAAACATTTCCGAAATCACGAGTGGCACCTGCATGGAATCACTTAATTTCTGTAAGCCGACATCATATTCGATTCGCGCTTTCCAAACCTTACCGTCCTGTTTGAAATATGCCAGTTCTTGATTTTCAGTACCTTCGAATCGTTTATCCCCTTTGAACACTTCATAAAAAGCAGCTCGTTTCGTTTCGTTGACGTCTGGTACACCAGTTGCCGTCAAGTTCATCCCGATCGTCGTACCATCATAGTAGGCGTCGACGATCTTGATCGTAATGCCTTGATCCGTTACCGTCTGATCAATTGCTGTTGCAAGTTGTTTCTTCTCGATTTCCGTACCGACTGTGCCCTGTTCTATAAAGGGACGATACAGTCCACCAATCAATGGAACATGCGACATCGCGGAAGCGAACGGTGGAACGATGAACGTCGTCACGAATAGCGAGGCGGCAAGACCCGCAATGGCTACGTACTGTTTCCGACGAGGACGTACGTGTTGTCGTTCCGCTACACCTTGCGTAATGCCTTGACGAATCCGGTCTTGTAAGGCGTTCGTTGGAACAGGAATTTTTTCATAGTCATTTCGTAGATCGTGCTGTGCCATAATCCATTCCTCCTAACTGTATCTTCAATTCTTCGCGTCCTCGCTTTAAGTACGTCTTGACCGTATTGAGGGTAATGCCGATGAAGCTTGCGATCTCTTTCATCGGAATATCATGAAAATAGAAAAGAACTAAGACATCCCGATATTCTTTTCGCAAATGCGATAAAGCATGCACGAGATCGAGATGTTCGTCTCGCGATTGGTCTTCCTGTACCGGAACATGAAGTAAGATGTCATCTATTGGTTGTTGTTTTTCCAACACACGATAACAATTACGAATGAGGATTTTCGTGAGCCATGTCACGAAATGTTTCGGTTCCTTCACTTGTTCGATGGAGATGAACGCTTTATAAACTGTCTCTTGTACGACGTCTAAGGCATCGTGTTCGTTCTTCACATAAAGATATGCTGTTCGGTAGAGTTGTTCGCTATGTAGGAGCACCAATTGCTCAAACGCCGCTTCATCGTGCTTCATCGCACGGCGGACGAGTGTCGTGTGCTCGTTTCGTAAGTCCATCGTGTTCCCTCCCTTTACTTATTAGAGCATGATGAGCCGAGAAAAGTTTCAAAAAATATCCAAAAGAAAAGGACTCTTGCGTTTCAAGAGTCCCTCCATCCTTCAAATGTCTAATCGTACTGCCATTTCTCGCCCGAATCGGTCCCCGTGGTCGATGAAGCCGAGACTCGCATACAGACGGTGTGCCGCCTGATTATCCGGTCGATAGCCGACGACGATTCGTTTCGCTGCGGGTAACGTGCGCATCTCGTCAATCACAGCTTGCATCGCTAATCGTCCAATGCCGTTCCCTTGCTGCGCTTGATTGATCATGATGCGGTAAATCCAGTAGCCATCGAGTTCTTCTAGTTCCGTGTTGTACATCACAAAACCAACGACGGCTTCATCTGCAATGATCGCCCGAAGGACAAGGCTAGGTTCGAACTTCGCTTGCGCGATCGAGTAGACGTTCGCTTCCATGAAGTCTTGCTGTTCTGCTGTCAGTGTCAGCTCACAACACGCTTCCCAGTTCTCTGCTGTTACCGGTACAAGTTGAATCATGTTCATTTCCCCTTTTAGTTAGACAGGAGTTCCCTCCAGCGTCTGTTGATCACATCGTTGCACAGTGATCGCCCCCTTTCCTTCTCTTTCCTATCGGCTGACTCGCTTCATTGTTGAAGAACTGCTGCGTTTTCAAGCACCGCAGGAAGTTCGGCTAACGACGTAATCATAAATGTCGGCTTGATATCCGTCGCTGATTTTCCTTCCGGATTAAACCAACACGTTGCGATACCGGCTTGATTGCCACCTGCGATGTCAGCTGACAAGGAATCCCCGACGATGATCGTTCGCGCCGGGTCGAATTGCGGAATCCGCGCAAACACGTGGTTGAAGAATCCTGCCATCGGTTTTTGAAAACCTGTCTCTTCTGAAACGAAAATCGCTTCAAAGAAATCCGTTAATCCAGCGCCCTCGAGCCGTGCGCGTTGCGTCTTCGAAATACCGTTCGTGACGACGTACATCGTGACGTTTCCGGCTAGCTGCTCAAGCAGCGCCGTCGCACCCGGAATCAATTCTGTTCCTTGTGCGAGATAGCCGCGATACGTTTCGTCAACTTCTCGTCCGTCGACCGTCCGTCCTTCTTCCGCGAAGAACGTCACGAACCGTGAGTGAATGACTTCCTCGCGTGTCACCTCGCCTCGTTCAAGTGCTTTCCAAAGTGCTTGATTGAGTGTTTTATAGCGCGCTTCTCGCTCCGGCGTCCACTGCAACTCTTGTTGCTCGAGCAGGCGGCGAAAGGCAATCCGTTCCGTTGCTTCAAAATCGAGTAATGTATGGTCAATATCGAATAATACCGTCGTGTAAAACATATTCAAGCTCCTTTTCGTACGTGTTGTACAGTCGTTGTTTTCCCGCCCAGTTGAAATAACAGCACGCCGCCACCAATCAATAGGACACCGAGCGCTTTTGTCCATGTAAACGGAACGACTTGTAATCCGAACCAACCGAGCGTATCCCACAGTAAGGCAAACAGGATTTGTGATACCATGACGATTGAAATCGCACGACTCGGCCCGAGTTGTTGAACGCCTTGCGTCACACAGAGGACGACACCGACACCGATGATTCCGCTGAACCAAAACCAGGTTTGCGCCTCTTTTAGTGCAAATAGTTGTGATCCTTCGACGATCAGACCGATCGTCAGTGAAGCGAGGAACCCGAGTCCAAGGACTAGTGTCGTCGTTGCCCAAGCACCAACGTGTTCTTTGACTTTTGCGTTAAACGTATTTTGAATACAGACGAGCATGCCCCCACAAAGGGCAAGGATGATTCCCGTAACCATGTCGCACCTCCTTCATTCGTAAATGCTTTCTCCGACTCGCTCCATCAATCCGTCTCGATCAATGATCTCAATCGTATGCTGCGTCCGGCGAATCAACCCATCGTCGACGAACTGGCGTAAGACACGATTTACGTGACGATAACTCGTCCCGATCAAATCTGCTGCATCAACGAGTTCCTTACTTGCAAAAGCATCCGTATTAGGTGTCATCGACAGCAAATAACTGGCTAGCCGGACTTCGACCGGGTATAGCAGATTGAAGCTGAGCGTATGCGATTTCAATTCAAACTTTTTCGTGATCGTCTCGAGTAAAAATAATAGAAAGGCAGAATGATGTACACGTGCCTCTTCCAAATCCGGATAGGCGATGCGTAAGACGGTCACTGGTGTCACTGCCTCGACCGTGTTCATCAAATCAATCTTTCGGACGAACTCAATATCGCCGACGAGATCAAACGGATGCTTGAAGGACAACACGAGACGTTTCCCCGTTGCCGACATATGTGTGATCTTCAATTTCCCCTCGACGAGCAGGTAAAGTTCATGCGCAACATCGCCTTGTCGGCATAAAGCCTCACCCGGTGCGAACGTCTGGATGTGCATCGCCTTGCGTAGCGATGCATCAAAGACATGCGTTAACTGATACCGTTCCAAATAGGTCACAATGTCCGTCACTTCTTCTCCTCCTTAACTCTTTAAGATGAAGATGCCTGCGACCATCATCAAGATGCCAATGATCTGCGGTCCCCGCAGTCGACGTTTCATGACGCCGAACCAGCCTCTTCCGTCAATCCAGAGTGCAAGCGCTAATTGCGCCAACAAAAAGAGCGAAATCGTCAAGGTCACGCCCATCCGGTGGACAGCCGTCATGTTGCTGAATAATATGATCGCTGCAAAGGCACCGCCTGCCAGATAAAGCGGTTTGACACGTCGCATCGCTGAAAAACTGCGATCCCGTAAGACGATCGCTAAGAGGATCGCAACGATGAACCCGGTCATCTGGGTAATCGTCGCCGCTTGCCACGTACCGATCGTTTGACTAATCCGAGCATTAGCGACACTTTGAAGCGTCAAGAAAAAGCCACCAGCAATCGCAAATAAGACACCACGCATGTGCATACTCCTCTCCTGTTCCATGATACTTTCATTTAACGAGAGTCCTTCTGATTTGAACAGGACATTTGTCCTAAGATATGAAGAAGTTCATACTTTATGATGGCTAAAAAAGATTTCATACAAAGCCAAGTGTATCAAAAAAGCGATTCTTCTCAGCAAGAGAACAATCGCTTTTTTCTGTATTTAAGTGATTTATGCTTCTTCTTCCAATCGTTTAATCGCTTCATCTAGTTGTTCCTGATCCTCTTCCGACAACTTCGGATATTGCGGATCAATTTCCTTCAGGACGTCATTCATGACTTCGGTGACGATATAGCGGGAATACCATTCATCATCTGCTGGCAAGATGTACCACGGTGCATACGATGTCGACGTCGCTGAGACGAGCTCAGCAAAAATTTCATGGTATTCGTCCCAGTGCTTGCGTTCCTCAATGTCACTGAACGAGAATTCGAAGTTTTTCGTTGGATCCTTTAGACGAGTCAACAACCGTTGCCGTTGCTCCTCTTTTGAGACATGGAACAAAAACTTGACGACCCGGAAGCCGTTCTCGACGAGATAGCGTTCAAAGTCATTGATTTGGCGATAGCGCATCTGCCACACATCTCCGTCATCCGGCTTTTCTTCTTCCTCGAGCAAATCATGGATTCGTGGCGCAATGACTTCCTCATAATAGGAACGGTTCAAGATGCCGACTTCCCCTTTTTCCGGTAGTCCTTCGTGGATCCGCCATAGATAATCATGTTTTTGCTCCGTATCCGACGGTTTTTTAACGGAAATCGTCCGGAGTCCTTGTGCGTTCAAGTTGGAAAAGATGTAGCTGATCGCCTCATCCTTCCCCGCTGCATCAATCGCTTGCAGGATGACGAGGACGCCGTTCTTTTCTTCAGCATGCAACCGCCAGTGTAACTCTTGTAACGTCTCGACACTTTTGGGAATCCGCTTCTCTCGCAATTCCGCTTCCGAAATCTCATGTTTTTCTGATGTCGGGTAATTCGAAAACGAGACTTGCTCGCCTTCCTTAACACGATAGGATGACAGTTTCATGATAGGGTTCCTCCTTCAATTGCTTCTAAAAGAGGTTTACCCTACTCGTTCATCCTAAAAACGTTCAGATGAACTCATCTTTTAAAAAGGAGGCGTACTCCCTCTTCCAGCGTCGTCACGGGACGACCGAGTAATTCTTCAAAATCAGTACTTTCCACTGCAAGAGTCCCTGCTGCGATATCTGCCTGGATACCAGTCAGCATTGGAATCAAGAAGTCAGGTAAGCCGGCTGCTTGCATCCGCTCGCCATAGGTCGCGCCATCTACTTCATCTAAAGCGACCGGTCGGTTAAGCACTGTTCCGACTGCAGTCGCGAGTTCTGCTTGTGTATGCAACGGACCTGATAGTTCATAGATCGCTTTTGGATGCTCAAGTGTCAGTCCCGTCGCAATCGCTAGCGCATACTCATCTTGTAACGCCCATCCGACTTTGCCTTCACCTGCTGCCGTTAACCAGTCTGCGCCTTGTGCGACAGCCTCAATCGTTCCGAGTTCATTTTCGAGATACCAGTTGTTGCGGAAAAAGACATACGGGATACCTGTCGCTTGAATCGCTTCTTCTGTGACCCTATGTGTTCGCGCAAGTCCGTTTGTGCTGTGTGCCGCATTGGCGATACTCGTATAGCCGATCAGCTTGACGCCTGCCGCTTTTGCTGCCGTTACGGCGGCTTGATGTTGCCGGATCCGTGTTGCTTCTTCACCGTCCGTCGAGATGATCAGCAGACGATCGATGCCTTGAAACGCGTGTCCGAGTGTTTCTGGCTGATCGAAATCACCATGCCGGACGTCGATTCCTTGCGCTGCAAGCGACGCTGCTTTTTCAACGTCACGGACACTAACCGCTACATGTTCGTTACCGACTTCTTCACTGAGATGTTGCACGATCCGTGCACCTAATTTTCCGGTTGCTCCTGTAATTAACCATTTCATGATGAAACCACTCCTTTTAAGTTTGATGTTGTTCTTCATGATACGCCAGGTGATACACTAAAAAAAGTAGGCACTTATCTGAAACTAGGTCCCTCAAAACGAACCAATGGGAGAGGATGAACGTGGCTGTATTCGATTCAACGACCAATCAACGGACGGCTTGTCCAGTCACTCGGGTGCAACAGATGGTCGCTGGCAAATGGAAGATCATCTTGCTGTGGCACCTGACACACGGGACACATCGTTTTCATGAACTGCAACAATTAACAGGTATCTCTAAAGGAACATTGACGTGTCAGCTTCGCGAGCTCGAGGCGGATGGTTTGATTCAACGGCACGTCTTTGGCGAAGTTCCTCCTCGCGTTGAATATTCCCTGACGGATGCCGGACATAGTTTTTTACCGATTCTTGATCAAATGGCAGCCTGGAGTGAACAACACTTCCAAGCGGAATGATCGTGAGTAACAAAAAACATGCGCTTCTTCTCGATTCAGAAAAGAAGTGCATGTTGTCGTTCATTCCGTCGCTGTCACCGTCTGACGTAAGTGGGTATCAATCGCCTCCGCGACGCGTAATCCGGAGATGACAGCACTCTCGACGCGCGTCCGTCCTGACGCATCATCGGCTTCAAGGAACGCATCACCAGCAAGCCAAAGCGGATGTGCCGCCAGTTTCAAATGCGGTGTCCGGTAAACCGCGCGTGCCTGGGCGTAACGCCAACGCTTGAGCTGACGCGAGATAATCGTCACCGGTCCGAGTTGCTGTTGTAACAGACGCTCGACTTCAGCGAGTGTCTCTTCTTCCGGGCGCGTGTACCAGTCTTCACTGAAGCGGGCTGTCATATAGACGCTCAAGAGTGTCGTCTTCGAAATCTTCTTCTCGGCATTATTAACGAGCTTCAACATCCCATCGACGAGATGTTCGTCTTGTAGACCGACTTCTCCGATCGTGAGTCGCTCTTCGATTTCAAACAGACCAACGAATGTCGGCTCGAACGTCACTTGACGTAACTGCTCATGATCGTCATCTCCGAGCGCCAGATCAGAAGACTGCAACAGTTCATATGCTTGCGGCACAGGCGCCGTCACGAGTAACGCATCATACGCACCTTGATGATCTGTCGCTTGTGTGACGAGTTCGCCCTCCGTTGCCGTAATATGCGTGACCTGTTCATTCAACTGGACGGGAATCCCTCGACCAATGGCTTGTACGAGTTGATTCATGCCGTTCGTCGCGACATAGCGTGGAAAATCTGTGCCGAACCACTTACGAACCCATCCCTTCTCAAGCCATTCGTCGACTTCGCGTCCTAACTCTTCCGTCCGGACCGTGAAGAAGACGGCACCATGATCCGCTGTTCCTTCATCAATCCGACGAGTCGCCATTCGCCCCCCGACGCTCTGGCTTTTTTCGATGATTTCAACAGCATGTCCTGCTGCCTGCAATTGACGTGCCGCAAAAATCCCGGCGAGTCCACCGCCGATGATTCCGATTCGTTTCCCTGTCATCTTGCTTCCCCCTCATATTCCTCATTTCCCTAAGTATAGAGGTTTCTTCCAAGACATGGGTGAATCAATACCCGTCCGATATGCTCGTCGTCTGTAATTCCTGCTTGATGAGCACGATGTTCTCCTCAAAGAACGCCTGGTGCTCTTCTAGTCCACGTTTGATGCACCACCCGACGGCCGTGAGTGCTTCCCACAAACGATAGTATGCCAAATACGTCTCGATTGGCACGTCTGGGTGTAGCGTCGCGTATCCTTCTTGAAATGCCGTTACGTAAATGGAATCGAACGTATTGAGATTACGGACGATCTTCGTGAAGTCCATCTCGATCGCCCCATAGCGGGTCGTCTCGAAATCGATCACCCCTGTGACTTGATCACCTACCGTCAGTAAATTCGCTAGGCGGAAGTCACAATGTGTGGCAACAGGACGTGAAGGCTCAGGTAACGACTGTTCTCGTCTGACTAACTCTGTTTGGATGTTCTCTAAAAAAACGGGGTCGAGTTCGGACGTGATGAACGGCATGAATCCATCGAGTTTTTCATTCCGGAAGCGTCGCCAGTCCTGAACCGGATAGGCATAAAATCCATCTTCCGTATACTCGCCATAAGCTTCTCCTGTACACGTATGCAGCATTGCGAGCGTTCGACCAATTTCGGACGCCAATTTTTTAGTCATCGTGACCGGTGCCTGTCCCGGTAAGGCAGCAAGTACGAACGACCCGGTCGTCTGTCCAGGAGCTGCTTCAGCTAAGATGTGCGGCACGGGTACAAACCCTTCTAGTACATGAATCCAGCCACGCTCCCGGTACCACTTTTCAGCCGTATATGGGCGCTTCAAGAAAACAACCTGATCATCCGTTAGGACGAGACGATCGACTTCAGAACTATACGATTCGTCGACAGTCGTGCATGCTGCGACGTCGAGTTGAAAATGTTCAATCCATTCGTCTCGTGTCATTCCGTCGTCCCCACTATTTTCTGTAGCGTTTCACCTGGTAGACCGTCAATCGGTCCAACATAGGTCGATTCAAAACCTAATCCGATCAAAATACGGCGCGATGCTTCATGCGCTGGATCAATCGTTGCCGTGACGACCTGTAGCTCTTCTTCTATCGCTAACTGTAAGAGACGCTCTGCAATCGCTGTGCCGTATCCGCGTCCCCACTGATCGGGTAGCAGCATGTAACCGAGCTCTGCTTCGAACGGTTGCGTTTGACTCCGGGTCATGTGCCCGATTCCAATCCATGTCTCTTCGGCATAAATCAGATACGATCCGAGTCGGTCGTGCTGCTGTTGTTCAAGGATTCGCTCAAAGCGTTGTTTCGTTTCCGTATCTGTTAATGCCTGTTCCGTGATGTAACGCATGACACGTTCGTCTTGGACGAGCGTCGCGTAGCGTTCGTAATCAGACGCTGTTATTTTTCGTAATTCAATCATCTTATTCTCCTCTTCATGTCCGGTAGTCATTGTGGGTTGGGGTGAAGACATCTTCCGTCGACGGACGAACGATCGCAAAATGTTCGACGTTATAATGACCGTGCAAGACTTGATTGTGGTGGGCGATCATTTGCTCCGGCGTCAGGACATCGGACCCGTTCGTCGTATGCCCATCGGCGACGAGTGTGACATCAAAGCCATGCACCGTCGCACTGCGCACCGCGGTATCGATGCAGTGTTCCGTCTTACAGCCTAAGATGATCAGATGTTCAATCGATGCTTGGCGTAGATAATCGAGCAAGGGGGTACCATGAAACGCATTCGTTGCTGCTTTATCAAAAGTAACACTCGACGCTGGAACGGGAATCGAGTCATGAACTGCAAACCCAGGTCCAATTCCACCAGCGACGTCCAGATCACGAATGAAGACGATCGGGATGTTCCTTTCGTCTGCTTCAAGTACGACTGCTTCGATGACATGCGCGACTTGTTCTTTTAAGTATACCGGACGTTCTTCCGTGTTTCCGTCGACGAGTTCCTTTTGAAAATCAATCACTAGGACCGCTTGTTTCATCGTCATGTTCCTCCTTGTAAAATCGACTGCTTGTTTCCTTCCCGTTCATCTGAATGATTTCCTGCTCCTGACAGACGCGAAACTTTTTAGCTGTTGGATTCGTTAAGAAGAAGGAAAGGATGTGTCTGGATGATTTGGTTTGGCGTCATCTTCTTATGTGTGCTTCTTGTCAATCTGACACTGGAGAAACTGATCATGAACCGGACGATGACACGTCGCTGGTTCGTACGCAACTTACTCATTTGTCTCGGGATCACTCTATTACTATTCGGAATCGAACGTTATGTCATATCCGAATTCTAAAAAAGCAGATAGCGATTTTCGCTACCTGCTTTTTTTAGTTAATAGACTTCGTAATTTTGCCCCGTCTGCGCCCCTTCGACACTCTTTTCGAACGCGGTCGCGACACGTGACGCCGGAACGGCTTCAAAACCACGGAAGAAGGGTCCGTACTTCTCGAGCGACTCAATCAGTACGTTCGGACTGACGCTGTTGATTCGAATACCTCGTGGCATCTCGATTGCTGCTGCATGAACGAACGCTTTAACCCCACCGTTTGCAAGCGCTGCGGATGCGCCTTGGCGAATCGGATCGTCCATCATGATGCCGGTCGTCAGCGTAAAGCTTCCTCCGTCTCGTACTGACGGTAAACCAAGTAGGACCAGATTGACCTGACCTTTTAGTTTACTGTCGATTCCAATTTGATTAAGCTCCGGTGTTAAGTCCGTCAATGGACCAAAATGAGCGCCACCTGTGGCACTGATAACAGCATCAACAGAACCGACTGTTTCATACATCGCTCGGATACTTGCTTCTGACGTAATATCGACTTGCACATCCGCTCCGCTTCGTCCGGCACGAATGATGTCATGCCGCTCACTCAGCCGTTCGACGACTGCCTGCCCAATCGTTCCGCTTGCTCCTACTACTAAAATTCGCATGATCCCTTCCCCTTTCACGTCTAGCTTACCTATCTAGCCTACTGCACAGCAGCTGATGGTTTCAAGGAATCTACCGGATGCGTCTTCAAGAAGACGAGGATTTCTTCGAATAAACGTTGTTTATCCCGATCGAGCGTTAGTAAATGTTTACTGTTCGGAAGAAGGACCTTCTTCTGATCTCGGCTCGGCACTGTCGTTTCGATTCGATTGAGACTCGCATGATAGACGGCATCATCTAAGGCACCAAGGAACAAGGCGATGGGTTGCGTGATTTTCGGCAAGACGACTCCTGTGTCGAGAATGAACTGTTGCAGTGCCCGTAAGTCTTTTTCTGGGCGTGGAAAATGACGGTCGACAAAGTCTACGATCCACTCCGGTGAACGATCGTCAAATTGAAAATACCGTTCTGTATACCGACGGACGCGGTGCTCGAGTCCCGCAATCGTCCGCTCAAGAATCGGCGTCGAGAGTAAGATGAGTCCGGCACATCCTGACTGTTCTGCTAGTCGAAGTGCCATCACTCCACCGAGTGATTGTCCGATCAAAAAGATGTCTTTGTGTCCTCGATCTTGTAAAAACGCGAGTCCGACTTGCGCGGACTGCCAGACGTCTTCGATCGTCGTCTCAAACAAGCGCTCCGGCGATTCCCCGTGCCCGGCGTAATTGGGCGCGTAACAGGTATACCCGGCTGCATGTAAAAAACGAGCGAGTCCCCGCATCTCATTCGCACTTCCAGTAAAACTATGTAACAACAAAACAGCAGGTCCGGGTCCTTCTAAGTACAGATCCTTTGATTTTGTAATCAAGTTCGCCCCTCCTTTTCATCTCTTCACACTTCCTCTACCGAAGCATCCTCCCGTAACGATTCTATAATCCGAAAGCCTGGGTAGTCCGCTTCGGATCGTCGTTCGCCACTTGACCGATAATAAGCATTCCAGTAACTGATCATCCGGTCTTCGATTCGCTTCATGTATGCCGGATCATCCTCGACGAACCGCCGCTTCACTTCCGGATCCCATTGCTCGATTGCGGGTACGATGATGTCGACGATGTCACGGACGTACTCACTAGCAAGTTCGATGATATAGGCAAGAACCCATCCGTCGTGTGGATGGTTTTTAAGTAACTGCTGAAGATAATGCTCACGAACATGACCATCATGGTGACGGGTGTAGAGACAATATAACATCGTTTGTTGTGTCGACGTCAGTTCCTCGATCCGCTCCGAGTCGATTTCTGACACGTATAAACGCATCGGAATCTGTATCTGTTCCTGCTCTACTTTCACTTTGATTGTTCCTGGTGATAAGCGTGTCCATGCAAATGGTAAACACGCTTTAACGACCCGAACGTCCTGTTCATATCTCTTAGGAAATGCGGTGATCCAGCGGTTCATCTCGTTCTCCTCCTAATATAAAAACTCCAAACGGCAGACGCTTACACGCCTGTCATTTGGAGTCGATTTGTTTCCTTATTCAACCGTTACCGACTTCGCCAAGTTACGTGGCTTATCGACGTCACAGTCGCGACCGAGTGCCGCGTAGTATGAGATCAATTGAAGTGGCAAGACAGACAAGAGCGGTGACAAGAGTGGCTCGACTGCTGGGATGACGAATGCATCTGTTGGCAATTCAAGACCTTCTGCTGCGATGACACACGCGTTTGCCCCACGTGCGACGACTTCCTTGACGTTCCCACGGTTGTTGAGGTGAACGTGTGGTTGTGTCACGAGCGCGATGACCGGTGTGTTGTCTTCGATCAAAGCGATCGGACCGTGCTTGAGCTCTCCACCCGCGTATCCTTCTGCTTGGATATACGAGATCTCTTTGAGTTTCAATGCACCTTCCATCCCGACGTATGCATCTTGTCCACGACCGATGAAGAACGCGTTACGTGACTCAGACAAGTACTCTGTCGCGATTTCTTGGAAACGATCTTTTTGAGACATGACCGATTCCATCGCACTTGAGATTTTACCGAGTTCCTTCATGAGATCGAAGTTGACGGCAACTCCTTTTGCTTGAGCAAGGTCAAACGCAAGGACAGCAAGGACAGCGATTTGAGCTGTATACGCTTTTGTTGAAGCAACGGCGATTTCTGGACCCGCGTGGAGCAACAATGTTGCGTTTGCTTCACGTGACAATGTTGATCCTGGAACGTTCGTGATCGTCAGTGCCGGGTGACCAAGTTTCTTCGCTTCGACGAGAACAGCACGGCTATCCGCTGTTTCACCTGATTGTGAAAGGAAGAGGAAGAGCGGTTTCTCTGTCAATAATGGCATGTTGTATCCGAACTCAGAAGAGATGTGCACTTCTGTCGGGATGCCTGCGATTTGTTCGATCAACTGTTTCCCGATCAAACCAGCATGGTAGCTTGTTCCGCAACCAATGATATAGACACGGTCACGACCGAGTACGAGATCACGGACCGATTGGTCGAGTGTGATGTCGCCTGCTTCGTTTTGATATTTTTGAACGATGTTACGAATGACCGCTGGTTGCTCATCCATCTCTTTGAGCATGTAGTGCGCGTACGTTCCTTTTTCGATATCTGATGCATCGATTTCAGCCGTGTACGCTTCACGCTCTTGGACGTTCCCATCGAGATCTTGGATTGTGACGCTATCACGCGTCAAAATGATCATCTCACCATCATGCAACTCGATGAATTGATCCGTTACTTGTAACATTGCCATTGCGTCTGACGCGACGACGTTGAACGTACCGTCACCGAGACCAACGAGAAGTGGTGATTTGTTTTTTGCGACGTATAAGACGTCTGGATTTTCCGCATCGATCAATGCGAGGGCATACGAACCGTGCAAGACGCGGAGTGTTTGACGGAATGCTTCCGCGACGTCACCTGTCTCGTTGAAGTTCTTTTCGATCATCTGAACGATGACTTCTGTATCCGTGTCGCTGAGGAGATCGACATTCAATTCTGCTTTTAGCTGCTCATCGTTTTCGATGACGCCGTTGTGCACGAGTGTGAAACGTGCTGACGCACTTTGGTGCGGGTGCGCGTTTGGTACGCTTGGAACACCGTGTGTTGCCCAGCGTGTGTGTCCGATTCCGACTGTGCCGTCTGCATCAGCAGGAACGACTTCGCGTAGCGCAGCAATCCGGCCTACTTCTTTATGGACTTGGACGCCGTCGTTGACGAACGCAAGACCTGCCGAGTCATAGCCGCGGTACTCGAGCTTCTCGAGACCTTTTAATAAAATTTCCTTCGTGTTGACTTGTCCGATCATACCTACGATTCCGCACATGTTACATCTCTCCATTTACAAGTATTTCCCTAAAGAGGAAACGGCTCTTGTTGAGAGGATCCCGATCGGTCTGTTTGTCCGTCCAATCACTTGGACGATTTCAGAACGATTTACGGTATGGATCTGGTACCGGGAGGCATCCGCCGAATGATTCGATAAACCTCCACCTCGTCAGCTTTCATCCTACGAAGAAAGCCCTGGCGCTTCTTGTTTCCGTCTGACCCCGTTTCTGTCCGACTTCACCATCATACGAACTTTAATCTGAAAAAGCAAGAAAGGTAACGTATTTGTAACTATTCCCGATATTTTTCTAATCAATACGTATAATCCCTATATTTTGTAAAAATATCAATCTGTTTTTCTAAAATAATTGTAAAAAAAGAAGCAGAGCAATCGCTCTGCTTCGGGCTGCTTAGTTTTCTTGTAACGCGTAGTTCTCACGAACGACGTTCGCGATCCGCTCGACGTATGCATCACATGCTTCTTGTGTCGGAGCTTCTGCCATGACACGAACGAGTGGTTCTGTTCCTGACGCACGAACGAGGATCCGTCCGTTCCCCGCCATCTCCGCTTCGACTTCGGCAATGATTGCTTGCACGGCAGGACCGCTCATTGCGCCATTTTTGTCTGAAACACGGATGTTTACGAGACGTTGTGGGAAGATCGGCATCTCAGCTGCAAGTTCCGATAACTTCTTCCCTGTCGCTTTCATGATTTGCAACAACTGGACGCCTGACAACATGCCGTCCCCTGTCGTTGAGTAGTCCATGAAGATGATGTGCCCCGACTGTTCGCCACCGAGTGTGTAGTCGTTCTTACGCATCTCTTCGACGACATAACGGTCACCGACTGCTGTCTGAAGCGCCGTCATCCCATTTTCTTCGACGGTTTTATGGAAACCAAGGTTACTCATGACCGTCGCGACGATCGTGTTGTCTTTCAGACGACCGAGTTCGTTCAAGTATTTTCCGCAGATGAACATGATTTTATCGCCATCGACGATATCGCCGTTCTCATCGACTGCAATCAAGCGGTCGCCGTCTCCATCAAACGATAAACCAACGTCTGCGCCTTTTTCCTTAACGAAGGCAGCGAGATGTTCAGGGTGTGTCGAACCGACACCATCATTGATGTTGAGTCCGTTCGGAGTTGTACCGATCGTCGATACTTCTGCTTCCAAGTCACCGAATAGACGTGGTGCGAGGCTTGACGTCGCCCCGTGTGCGCCGTCGATCGCGACATGGATGCCTGAGAAATCTTCATCCGATGTCTGACGAAGCATGTGGAGATATTTCTGAGCCCCTTCATAGTAATCATGAACGAAGCCGAGTTCTTTTCCGGCTGGGCGTGGCAATGTATCTTCTGCTTCATCGAGTAATGCTTCGATTTCAAGTTCTGTTGCGTCATCGAGCTTAAAGCCGTCTGAACCGAAGAACTTAATCCCGTTATCTTCCACTGGATTGTGCGATGCAGAGATCATGACTCCGGCTGTCGCATCCATCGTTTTTGTCAGGTATGCGACACCTGGTGTCGAGATGACACCAAGACGCATGACTTCTGCACCGATTGATAACAGACCCGCGATAAGTGCATTCTCAAGCATTTGACCAGATACACGTGTATCGCGTCCAATCAAGACTTTTGGTCGTGTGCTTTCGTGTTTCGTCAACACGTAACCACCTGTTCGACCGAGGCGATACGCAAGTTCCGGTGTCAATTCTACGTTTGCGACGCCGCGTACGCCGTCAGTTCCAAAATACTTACCCATGTGTTATTTCCTCATTTCACTAATTTGTTTTAATTGGTCGGAATGGATGTCCGGGGAATCGCTTTTAATGTGACATCCATATTATCCGGACGCAGGACATCAAAGGCTTTTGATGTCTGATACGAGATCGGCAATCCATGCGTTCCTTCTTTTAATCCTGTCACGTCGATGACCGCTTTGATATCCGTCGCATCAATCGATGCTAAATCAGATTCTTTCCCACGGACGACGACATCAATCGTTTGATTATAATCAATCGTATACTTTGATTCATCGAATCCATTCAACGTGACCGTCACACCCGGAATCGTTTTCTCCGCTCGATCCTCGACGGTTTCTGTCGTCGAATTGGCATTTTCTTTTTCGACGACGATATTGACGGTGACCTGTGTCGGATCCATCGCTGTCGCGTTTTCCGGTTCGACGAGTTTGACGGTTTTTTCCGTCGTCTTCGTCAATCCTTTGAGCGAGACCGCTTCTGTATCAACAGAACCGATACGCTCTAGTTCTTCTTTTGTTCCATATAGACGAGCTTCCGTTGTGACGGGAACGATCTTGACGACAGTATACCCTTTTTTAACGTTGTCTTTTGTCTTCACATTAATCGGTACCGTCTTACTTTCCTTATAGATCGGTACTGTGATTTCTAATTGTTCCGGTTGATAAGATGCACTGATCGTATTCCCGTTCGTGTCAGTCGCTTTAGCATTGAACGTCTCTTTGAACGTCTCTGCCCGACCGGTCACATCGATCGGTACTTGGATTGCTGAAATCGCCTGTAACTTCTCCGCGCCTCCTGTGACTTCAACAGTTTGTTGGTTCGGCTGCGCTTCCCCAGCGACATATCCTTCAGCGATTTTGTTTTTATTGAGTAAAGCGACTTGTACCGGTACTTCCTTTGTAATCTTCTTATCGAGGAAGACTTCAATCGTTTCCTGTTTTGGCGTCACCTCGACATCTTTTCCGAAGCCAGTTGCTGTGACACGGACACGATGATAGCCAGGGTCGAGTCCTTTCAAATCAATCGATAATCCAAAATCTTGGACGAGCCGGAGCATCGTCAAGCTACTCGACGGACCTTTGACGGTCACTTCCATACTATCTGGAATATTATAGGCGACCCACTGCGATTCATCATACTGGACCGTGACCGGCACGTCAAATTTCGTCGAACCTTGTCCTGCGATCGGTAATAGACTAGCAGCATCACTTTTTCCCGTCGTATTCGAACCTGCGACCATCAAATACAACATGACGGCTAAGGCGACGGCAACGATGCGTAAAAACCAGCGTTCATTGAACCACTTTTCGAACATTATTTTTTCGCCCCCATCCAGTTCAAGAAGGAAGTATTCGTCGGTTCGGCCTTGACGATCGTCTCAAGTAACTTTGTCCGTAATGATTCTTCGTCGAGTTCCCGGTACAGACGTCCATTGATAGCGAGTGAGACACCACCCGTTTCTTCCGAGACGACGAGCGTGACGCTATCCGTCACCTCACTGACACCGATGGCAGCACGGTGACGTGTTCCAAGCTCTTTTGAGATATGTGCACTCTCAGACAGCGGTAAGTAACAAGCAGCTGCTGCTAACTTGCCTTGCTGGACGATGACGGCACCATCATGTAAGGGTGTATTCGGAATGAACAAGTTGATCAGCAACTGACTCGTGATTTGTGAACCGAGCGGAATGCCCGTCTCCACGTATTCACTCAGTCCTGTCTCGCGTTCAATCGTCACGAGTGCTCCGATACGCCGTTTTGACATGTACTGAGCAGACGATACGAGTGCATCGACGATTCGAACTTGTTCATCTTCATCACTGATGGCACTACGTGAGAAAAATTTACTCGTTCGTCCTAAGTGTTCCAGTCCACGCCTTAGTTCGGGTTGGAAGATGATGATAATCCCCAGTAACCCGTAGGTGATGATTTGATTCAATAAGAATTGCAATGTTTTGAGTCCAAAAAAGCCACTCAAGAACCAACTGATCAAAATGACCGAGATCCCTTTAATGAGCTGGACTGCTTTTGTTCCTTTGACGATGATCATGAGACGGTAAATGACGAACGTCACGACCGCAATATCAATCACGTCATTAATATAATCGTACCAATGTACGTTTTCTCCCAGTTTCAACAATTGAAATTGAAGTGGTTGCCAGCTGAAGTAATTCACCAACCGTGCCCCCTAACTCATCTGATTTAAACAGTTTCCATTATAGCACAAAGGGACGAGTTCGACTCGTCCCAGCTGATTATTGAAATAGACGCTTGATTCCGTACCAAACGCGTTCGAATAATTGATCAATTTCCTTGATTTCTCCGGTCACGCTACCAGCACTCGCCGTGTACGCTTTCCCGTCAACAGTCATGACATCGCCATTGACTTTCCCTTCGATTCGAACGTTCCCGCCTTCAACATATAGATCTTGATCGACCGTGACGCCTTTCGGGACGACGACCTCGCCATTTTGAGCGACGATACCTGGTGCATTCGTATAGGATAAGTCATGTTCTTCTTGTGCCATATAACCACCTAGGCTACCGACCGACAAGAGTAAGAAAACAGCCGCTGCCGCGAGCAATGGGTACTGCTTCATCTTACCTCCAAAACGAGACGGTTGCGGTTGGTGCAGCAAAGCAGCGCTTGGCGTATCCACCTGGTCGGGCAATTGTGCCAGCACGCGGGATGTAAAATCTGCCGATAATTTGGGCGCTGGAAGTTGACGCAGTCGAGCATCAAGGAGTCGATACTCTTCGAACTCGTCCATCGCGTCTACTTCTCGTAACTCTGCTTCTAATCGCTCGAATTCCTCAGGTGGTTGGTTTTGGTCTAAATAATCCTGGATCCGTTCATGTACATGCTCTCGTGACATGGTGAGTTCCTCCTTCTCATCGTTTGGCAAAATGCTTCTTCAGCGCTTCTCGTCCACGATGAATTCTAGTTTTGACAGTAGCGACAGGTAATTCGATCATTTCACTGATTTCCTTTAGCGAAAGATCCTCTACATATTTCAGGACGAGTGGGACACGGTATTTTTCTGGTAAAGCCGCAATCGCGTCCCCGACTTCGTTTCGTTGCTCGTTATCGACCACTTGGTCCTCCGGCAAGGTGTCCTTGCTCTCGAGTTGTGAATACAATGTCAGTCCTTCAGTACCTGACATCTCAGCATCAAGAGAATAATCAGGTTTCTTTTTCCGTAATCGGTCAATCGATACGTTCGTGACGATTCGGTACAACCAAGTCCGGAACTTCCATTGTGCATTATACGAATCAATTTTCGTAAATACACGAATGAAGGCTTCTTGTGTCGCATCCTCCGCTTCCATTCGATCGCGCAAGACACGGAAAGCCACAAGAAAGGCACCTTCCTTATATAGATCAACAAGTGCCGCGAATGCATCACGGTCTCCCTGTTTCACTCGCTCAATTAAGCGTAGTGTCGTTTCTTCCACTTTGAATACCCCCCGCTCTATGCGGTCAATCTCTTATACGAAGTCGACCGATAAATGTTTCATCTCCTTTTAAATTGTAACAAAAAAACTTGAACCCCGATGAAAAGAGTTCAAGTTCTATCTAAATTAGGCGAGAGCACTCCCACTTCTAAACGAAGTGAAAGTGGGAGGTGAATCGCCCCTCCCTTTCGGGTATAAACCTTTCTAGGAGGTGAAAAATATGTGGAAGCATAAGGCCTACAAATTCAGGATCTACCCGACAAAAGAGCAGGAAATCCTGATTGCGAAGACCATTGGTTGTTCGCGCTTCGTCTTCAACCACTTCTTAGCGAAGTGGGAGGAGACGTATAAAGCGACAGGCAAAGGACTGTCATACGGTTCTTGTTCAAAAGAAATCCCGATGCTGAAGCAAGAGTTCGACTGGCTGAGAGAAGTCGATAGCCATTCGCTTCAATCGAGTGTCAAACATCTTTCCGATGCGTTTGACCGCTTCTTCAAGAAGCAGAATGAACGGCCCCGATTCAAATCGAAGCGTCATCCCGTCCAATCCTACAAAACCAATATCGAGAAAAAGAACCAACTTCCCGAAGTGTCAATCGTCGGCAACAAGCTCAAACTGCCTAGGCTGAAGTGGGTACGTTTTGCGAACTCGAGGCAGGTAGCAGGACGAATCTTGAACGCGACAATCCGACGTACCGCTTCAGGCAAATACTTCGTCTCCCTTCTCGCCGAGCAGGAGATCCACGAACTGCCGAAGACGGGTTCATCGGTCGGTGTCGATGTCGGGTTGAAGCACTTCGCCGTCCTGTCAGACGGCACCCTCTACCAAAACGACCGTTACTTCCGAACGCTTGAGAAGAAGCTCGCGCGCGAGCAACGCAAGCTCTCTCGACGTCAGCGCATAGCCTTGGATAAAAAAGTCAAGCTGTCCGAGGCGAGGAACTATCAGAAGCAAAAGCGGAAGGTCGCCCGCATCCACGAAAAGATTGCCAACAAACGCACCGACTTCCTGCACAAGGTATCGGCCGAGATCGTCAAAAACCACGACGTCATCGGCATCGAGACCTTGCAGGTGAAAAACATGCAGAAGAACCGCAGGTTGAGCAAGTCCATCTCCGAGGTCAGCTGGTCAGCGTTCTTCCGCATGCTGGAGTACAAAGCAAACTGGTACGGGAAGACCATTGTGAAGGTCAGGAAGACCTTCGCATCGAGCCAACTGTGCTCGAGTTGCGGTCATCAACACCAAGACGTGAAACGTCTTGGCTTGCGCGAATGGACATGCCCGGGTTGCGGTATCCACCACGACCGTGATGTGAATGCAGGACTGAATCTCAAACAAGAAGCCGAACGCCTCTTAGCTTCTTCAACCGTCGGGACGACGGGGTTAGCCTGATCAGGTTTCGACCGTTAGGTCGGATCACCCAGGAATCCTCCACCTCTAAGCAAAGCGCAGGTGGAGGTAGTTCAACCATTATTTTACTAAGCGATGTGTTTCCATTGCCAAAAGTAGATCTCCGATCAGTTCATTCGCAAGTTCTGCTGTTCCGTTTCCTTCTTCAAGCAACGGATTCACTTCAACGAATTCAGCTGCAATGAAGTCTTCTGCCGTTGCGCAATGCTTGAGCACCGTCTTCGCATCGTCTAAGAAAATGCCATCGGCGACACGTGTTCCTGTACCGACGACGAGCGATGGATCGAGACCATCCATATCAAAGCTAAGATAGAACGCATCCGTCGTTTCCTTCAAATAGGCAATCGCTTCTTCCATGATTGCGTCCATTCCCCGAGTTCGGATCGCTTCCATATCATAGACACGAATACCAAGACGATCGATCAGCTCTTGTTCCCCTGGATCAACGTCACGTAATCCGATGAAGACGAGGTGTTCCGGTTGCAGCTTGATATCTGTTCCTCCGACTTCCGTTAAACGCTGATGTCCTTCCCCAAGGGCTACAGCGAGCGGCATACCGTGGATGTTACCAGACGGTGATGTTTCCGGTGTATTCAAATCACCGTGTGCATCGAACCAGATGACGCCAAGACGTGGTACAGTCTGACGTAACCCTGCAATCGTTCCGATCGCCATGCTGTGATCACCACCGACTAATAACGGAAAACGTTGCTCCGATAACGCATCACGTACAATTAGATGCAAGTCATTCGTCGTATGGACGACGCCTTCAAGACGTTTCAGCTTCGGATCTTCTTCTCGAACCGCATCCTCGGATAAGACAGCCGCTTCCCCGTAGCGTACTGCTTCTTGTCCCCGTGCTTCGAGTGTCGCGAGTAGACCCGCTTTTTCGACAGCAGCAGGTCCGTGTTCAGTGCCCGGCTTTCCTTGTCCATAACGGTACGGTACGCTGATATACGCAATGTTCATACGATATTCCCCCTATGTCATAGTCACTTCTACACATATTGTAAGCGGTAACAAACAAGTGGTTCAACTCAACAAAAAAACGCATGAATATACAAAAAAACACCGTGAAGGGAATCACGGCGTTCTTGCGTACGTACTCTGGTTATGCTTGGCATTTCATATAAAAAAAACTTAAGACGAACGAAACTCGCTTAAGATCTTTAAATAAAATTGGTGGAGCCTAGCGGGATCGAACCGCTGACCTCCTGCGTGCAAGGCAGGCGCTCTCCCAGCTGAGCTAAGGCCCCAAAAGAAAAAGCGGAAGACGGGATTCGAACCCGCGACCCCGACCTTGGCAAGGTCGTATTCTACCACTGAACTACTTCCGCAAGAAATGAGCCATGCAGGATTCGAACCTGCGACCCTCTGATTAAAAGTCAGATGCTCTACCAACTGAGCTAATGGCTCGACATGGTGGGGGGGGGCGGATTCGAACCGCCGAACCCGAGGGAGCGGATTTACAGTCCGCCGCGTTTAGCCACTTCGCTACCCCCCCAGTTTGTCTAGGAAACTTATACAATTGAGAAAAACAGTGCCGGCAACAGGAGTCGAACCCGCGACCTACTGATTACAAGTCAGTTGCTCTACCAGCTGAGCTACACCGGCACAAAAAGTATAATGGTGACCCGTACGGGATTCGAACCCGTGTTACCGCCGTGAAAGGGCGGTGTCTTAACCGCTTGACCAACGGGCCATTGGCTCCGCAAGTAGGATTTGAACCTACGACCTACCGGTTAACAGCCGGTTGCTCTACCACTGAGCTATTGCGGAATAAATTAAATGCCTGGCAACGTCCTATCCTCACAGGGGGAAGCCCCCAACTACTTTCGGCGTTCAAGTGCTTAACTTCCGTGTTCGGCATGGGAACGG